>CAXXUG010000012.1:0-213360 GCA_963664835.2 Chloroflexota bacterium
CCGGTTTAGCCACCTTTGCACCAAGCGCGGTCGGAAATGCGTAGCCGAGGTTGAACGAGTAGCCAGAGTCGATGTAGGTCTTCGGATGGTTCACCTGGTAATGGGTGCGGGCATAATAGCCGAACTGGGTTACGTCCCAAACGATAAGAGCATCCTTCGGAATGCCGCGTTGAATTGCCTCCAACACGGCGTACTGCGGCTCCTGGCGCTGTATGTCATAGTAGGCGATCAAGCGCCGCGCGGCTGTCACCGCCTCAACTGGCGACGGGCGCTGTCCGGCGCCGGCCTCTTCGAGGAACGGCAGCAGTGCTTCGATGGTGGCTCTGGCGTCGCCACGTAACGGGATTGTGTTGGCCTGGACTCTTGTCAGCTCAGTGTCGTCTATGTTGATGTTAATCAAGGTGGATGAATCGCCCGCAGGATTGCCCAACGAGAATCGTGCGCCGATTCCTATTATGACGTCGGCGGATTGCATCACGTCGTAGAGCTGGTTCATCTCCTGTCGCTCGCTGCGGGGACTGAAACAGGAGCCGTAGGAGAGGGGATGACCGTCCGAAATCGTTCCCTTGCCGCCGCTGGAGGTGACGACGGGGATTTCGGTTGCCTCGGCCAGCCTGACGAGTGCGCCCTCCGCGTCGGAGCGCGCAACGCCGCCGCCGGCATATATCAGCGGGGAGCGAGATCGTGCGATCACCTCGGCCGCTTCGCGGAGGTCTTCCTGCCTTGGCACAATTCGCGCGATTCGCGCGGGATTGCGCAATCGGATTTCCTCTCGTTCTACTCCAACCTCCGGCGGGACCTCAATTAGAACAGGACGGGGACGGTCGGTACGCATCTGTCTGAATGCTTCGAAAACGGCATCCGGGATTTCCCGGGGTCTCAGCGTTTGCCTATGCCACTTGGTCACGGACCTAACCGTGCCCGCCTGGTCGGCGATTTCGTGAACCGCCCCCAGGTTCTTTCCGATTGCGGCCCGCGGGATCTGACCTGCAATGAGGAGCACGGCCGACGAGCGGGAGTAGGCGGTTGACAAGCCGGCGGCGGCATTATATAGTCCCGCGCCTGGAACAACGACCGCGACGCCAGGTTTCCCTGATGCCCGGTAGTAGCCGTCGGCCATGTAGGTGGTGGCCTGTTCGTGACGAGTTGTAATCATGCGGAGCGCCGGCTCGTCCCGAATCGCGGCAACAAAGCCATAAATCTGGATTCCTGGGATTCCAAAGATGACGTCGACACCTTCATTCACCAGCGATTTCGCTAAGGCTTCGCCCCCACTCATTTTGGCCACGGTTCACCTACCAGATTTCATCAGACTTTTTCAGTGTTCAGACTTGATTGACGCGCCGACGCCCCAAGCCTAGAGCCGACTCGATTGCTTCGTTGGAGATCGAACCGGCGGGTGGAGCGTTGCCTGCGGCACAGGAAACACCCGTCCCAGACCGTAGCCAAACGCAATCGGCCGGCGGGCAGAATAACATATCAGTCACGGTATCACCTACGAAGCTCCTCCGTCAAAACACTATCAGCCGAACAGAGCATCGCCAGCACGGAGAAGATTGAATGGATTGGTACGAAAATGGCCGGACTAGCTAACTTCCTCTTAACTGGGACTTCGTTTCCAGCCGGAAGAGGACATTGTAGGGCTGGGGCTTGTCCCCAGCCGCAGGCAGGTCAGTAGCCGAGCCTAGTCCCAAGCCACCGTAGAAAAGACCTGCGAACCTGTGCCACGATTTTCATATCTCGGTGTGCCGGCGCAAGCCGGGATGGGCGATTGCTATGAAAATTAGATGAATCCGCTAACTTCTGCTAACTCGTGTCGCGATTTTCATCCCTTGGTGTGCCGACCCTTGCCGGCATGAGCGATTGCTACGTAAGTCGCGCTTGCCCGCCGCCGGCCACTATCTGACCAGCCGACGGAAAGGCTCGCGCTTCGTCTCCACCTCCAGCAACTCGTCGAGCTCACCCTCCGGGGCACGGGCTATCACGCGGAAGACCTCCTCGGCCGCCTCGGCGGTTTGCAGAATGTCCTCGTCGGTATGGGCCAACGTCGGCATCAACGAAGTTGTCGTATGTATGCCTCTGCGAGCCATCTCCTGGATGAAGAGGGTGTTGACCTTGGCCCGCGTTTCCTCATCAGGGGCGTCGAAGGTCAAGTCGCACCGGTAGTGCCAGCCGGTGACCGTCGCGGAAACGCCGGCCGAGGCGATTGCGCCCCGCATTGCCGCGCGGATCTTCTCCCCCATTGTCTCAAACCACGCCGGCGAATCCACGCGCCGCAGCTCGTGAATCGTAGCCAGCGAGGCGGCCAGCCCGACGTTATCGCTCCAATATGAGCTTGAGATGAACATCCGGCCGGCCCGGCTCCATCGCGTCACGGGAGCCGGACGACGACGCCCATCGGGTAGCCGTTGCTCATCGCCTTGGCGAAGACTGGACATATCCGGCGTAACGCCGGTGTATTCCTGGATACCGCCAATCCGCGTCCGCCACCCGCAGGACACCTCGTCGAATATTAAGAGCGCGCCGTTGGCATTGGTGATCTCTTTGACGCCCTCCAGGTACCCCTCCGGCGGCTCATCGCTGCGCGCCCGGCTCCATGATCACCGCGGCCACTTCGCCCCGATTCTCCGCGAACAATTTATCGAGGCTATCGAGACTTCCGTAGGTGAATGGGAGAGCCGTGCCGGCAAGGGCCCTGGGCACGCCGATCGGCTCGATGCCGGTCATCGGAAACGCGCCGGTCTCCGGGTCCGCCAGGTAGTTCACCGATTGGTACCAGTCGTGCCATCCGTGGTAGCCGGAGAACAGTATCTTGTCCCGTCCGGTTGGTGCCTCTGGCGATCCTCACCGCCATCGCGCACGCCTCGCCGCCACCCTTGCAGTAGCGGACCATCTCCGCGCTCGGGATCGTGTCGACGAGTAGCTCGGCCAACTCGATCTCCATCGGGCTGTTGACGGTAAAGAGGCTGCCCCGGTCGATCTGCCCTTTCACCACGCCGTTTACCACCGGGTCCGCGTGGCCCAGGATCACCGCACTGACGCAGTTGACCCAGTCTATGTATTCGTGCCCGTCCACGTCGATGAAGCGGGATCCCCAAGCGTGCTGGGCATAGGCCGGGCTGACGCCCTCGGCGAACAGGCTCGCCCGCCCGGCTCACCAGCTGGACCCGGCCGGGAAATTAGCTCGCCGGCCCGGTCGTACAGCTCCATCGAGGTCCTGACTCTATCGTCTATTCGCATTGCCCAATCTCCTCGCCGCAAGCCTACCGTTGCGCCGCGTTGGATTCATGATCACCGATCGTCCGTCACTCTCGACTCACCCAGGATCTCAGCCACCCGCGGATCGAAGACTTCCCTGAGCCTGGGTAGGAGATCGAGCATCCAGACCTTGATCTCTTCGAGCTTCTCCACTGGATCGTCGATGGACCCATCTCTTCTTATGTTAATGCTTGAGAACGTCTTTTTGTCCCACCTGCGCCAATCCCATTCCGAGCCAGGGACGGCGCCTAAACTCGATTCGATATCCTCGCGATTAGCCTGCAACTCGTCGAATATCCGCTTAGTCAGATCATTGTCTTCCTTCTGAATATGAAAGGTAACCCAGGCATCGGTCTTCGCCTCGAGAGTTATCGCATACCCTAGGGCCCCGTCGACTCGGGAGCGAAAGAACCGGCCGGTGTGATCGAAGTGATGGACGGGCCTTTTATCAGCGAAACCGGTCCGGACCAGCTCGGCAATCACCGGCTCGAAGAAGTCGCGGTGCCGCTGGCTTTGCGGAGACATCGTTGCCCCATGTGGTTCGGTGAGGTCCTCGTCCCAGCCACCTGGGTACACCACCTTCTGAAGTCTCAGTTCCGGGGGCGAGTCGCCTTGCTTGATGACCGAGATTTTGACGCCGTAGAACTTGATCTCATCCTTCGTCCATTCGTTAAGCCGGTGCAATGCGTTGGCGCACTCGTGCCGAAACTCGGACGCGACCCATACTGCCACCTTCGCATCGCATCCCGTCGCATAGGTGAGCAGTTGGCCGAGATGGCTGAGGTCGGTCTCCTCCAACTGGTTTTCAATCGCGACCAACACGCCCGTATCGGCGTCTCGTGCGAGTATATCGAGGGAAAAAGGACCGATCAGCTTCTCTCTATCAACGAATTCCAGCTTAGTGCCAAGCTCTTTGCCCAAGAGGTCGAGGTTACGGGCGAGCCAGGGAGTGAAATCACGTGCCTCATGCTGCCAGCAAGTGCGAATGTCCAATTGCTCGACGACTTCTTCTCCCCCGCTCATCGTTATGTCACATTGCCTTTCCAACTCCAGCCGGCCCGGTCGTAGAGCTCCATCGAGTTCCTGACTCTATCGTCGACTGCCATCGCTTGTCCTCCGGTCAGAGTGCGGACATCTGACTCCAAACCATACGCATTCCCGGACGGACAGAGCTTACGGTCATACGTGTTGGTCCACCAGTATCGGGTTGCCGTCCGGGTCCACCGCGACAAAGCTGGCCGGTCCAGTGCTGTTCTCGTCCGCTTCGTTCACCAATTGCACACCGCTCGCCTTCAGTTGGCGCTGCAGTTCGCGCACGTCCGTAAACTTATCGATTGGATTCGCGTGAGCGTCCCATCCCGGATTGAAAGTCAGGATGTTCCGCTCGAACATCCCCTTGAACAGTCCTATCGTGTGATTTCCGTTTCTCATGATCTGCCAATTCTGCGACGGATCACCACCCCACTACCTCGAATCCGAACTTCTCGTAGAAATCCCTGGAAGCCTCCAGGTCCTGGACTGCAAGACTAACCGAAAATGCACCTAGCTCCATGTTGCGCACCTCTCATAAGATTGAAATAACTCGCGTTCACCTGGTTGCGTGCTCCACCGGCTCGACTATCGACAATCGCCACCCTAGCCTTCGGTACGCACCGGCCCGGCCGGACCCCCGCCTGAGCGGGACTTCCTTCAGAAAGATCGTCACGACGAACGCGACAGCCAGCGCCCCGGCCACGAGGAGGAATACCTCGCTGATTGCCGAAGCGAGCGCCTCCCTCAGCGATTCGATGATTTGCGCCGCTATCTTCTCTCCCCGTCCCCCCGCGAACGCGAAGCCGGCTCTCAGTTCATCCAGCGCCTCCGGATTCACAAGGGCCTGGGGATTATTCCCCATTTCGGCAAGCCTGTCCTCCGGCATCCTCTGCCTGATCTCCGGCGGCAAGGAATCCTTCAATCCGGCGGAGAAACGGTTCGCCATGTGCGAGCCCAGCACGGCCAAGCCCAAGGCGCCCCCCCACGGAGCGATAGAACTGCGTCGCCGAGGTCGCCGCTCCAAGCAGGTTGGCGGGATCCGCATTCTGCACAGAGATTGTGAAGCTTGGAAAGGTCATGCCCAGGCCAAGGCCTGCGACGACGATGCTGGCGACCGCCTGCTCGAACGACGTATCCGCGGTCATTCGGGACATCAACACCATGCCGGCCGCCATAATCGCGATCCCGATCATCCCCTGAATTCGGTAGTGACCTCCCATCCGTGACAGCGCCTGGCCGGACAACGCCGCTGCGACGACCATGCTGAGCATCATTGGTGTGAGGAACGAGCCGCTGCTCGTAGCCGACGCGCCGAGCACTCCTTGAAGAACAAAGGAACAAAAATTATGGCGCCGAACATCCCGAATCCCGTGAGAAACACTACGACTAGCGAGATGCTAACGATTCGGTTGGTGTAGATGCTCAGGGGAATGATGGGTTCGTCCGCCCTCCGCTCGACCAGGACGAATACGATGGCCATTACCGCGGCAAAGGACAGAAGACCGATAATTTCCGGGGACAGCCAGTCGTACTCCACACCACCAAGCGACAAGCCGACCAGCAGAGGCACTACCACCAGGACAAGCAACACCATCCCAGCGTAGTCCAGGCGATGGGTCCCGCGCCCGGTCTTCAAGTTCGGGAGAATCGAATGAATAGGAGTAACACCGGAAGTCCCAAGGGCAGATTCACGTAGAAAATCCAGTTCCAAGTCAGGCTATCGGTGATGAATCCTCCAAGCGTGGGCCGATTACCGAAGCCATGCCGAATACGGCGGCGAATATGCCCTGATATTTTCCGCGCTCCGCCGGCGGAAACAGATCGGCGATCGCGGTGAAGGAGAGCGCCATTATACTCCCGCCACCGATCCCCTGGACGGCTCGGAGCATTATCAACTGGTCCATCGTCTGGCTGGCGCCGGCCAGCACCGAACCAACCAGGAAAACGACGATGCCGCCGATGAAGAATGCCTTCCGGCCATACAGGTCTGACAGCCGGCCGACTATCGGTACCGTGGTCGTCGAGGCGACGAGGTATGCCGTCGTAACCCAGGTGAACCGGTCGAAACCGCCCAAGTCGGTGACGATTCGGGGCATTGCGGTGCTAACGACGGTTTGATCGAGTGCCGCCAGAAACAGCGCGAGCATGAGCCCGCCCATCGTTAGGACCACCTGTCGTCTCGGAATCGCCTGGAAATCTATTTCAGGCCGCGGTGTCTCGCCGGCGCTCATTGCCCTATCGTCGCTTTGATGCACGCTACCGTCCATTCTCATTCGAAGATTCAAGGTATTCCGGTGGCCGTTGCCCAGGGATACCAGGTCGCCGGCCGGGTCCTCAGGTGTCTGAGCTTGTAGGACCAGAAGCCGTGCCAGAAAAACGCTGAAGGGCCGGTCCTGGGATCGGGGAACCCCGTGTAGAACCGAGTCTCTGCATTAGTGCGGCCAGCCGTTTTGGAGACCAGAACCCGTGACAGCTTCTCGACGTCGTAGCTGAGCCAAGCTCTCCGTGCCAGATGATAGAGGTTCTGGCCGTCGATGAGTACGATTGTGCGCATATAAAGAAACACCCGCCCAGGGACATGAACCAAACCAATATCCAGCGGGCGGGGAAGAACTTAGCCAAACGTTAGCATTGTGGTTGGCGAATTGTCAATTGCTCAATGAAGTTGCGATCAAGTCTTTCCTAAAGGAAGTTACACGCGCTCTAGTCGCCCGACAACTCCTTCCTGAGTCGCTCCTCTTGCTCTGCGAACTCCGGCGTCATCGCTTCGCCAAAGTCGAGTATCTCTACCACCGGCCGAATCTCGATTTCACTGGGACCTGGCATCGGATTGGGGCAACGCTTCACCCACTCGACCGCCTCGGCCATGTCCTTGACCTGCCACAGCCAAAAGCCGGCGACTAACTCCTCGGTATTCGCAAAGGGCCCCTCGATGACCGTACGGGCGGGGCCGTCGAACGCCACCCGCTTGCCCTCGGACGATGGCTGGAGTCCCTCGCCGGCCAGGAGCACGCCGGCATCGACCAACTCTTCGTTGTATTTGCCCATCGCCTCGAGGAGGTCGGTCGAAGGCATCAAGCCGGCTTCGCTGTCCTTCGTCGCCTTCACCAGTACCATCACGCGCATCGCCAACCTCCTCTGGCGCACCATTGATGCACCGTCGCGTTCGTTGAACAGCCGGCCGGCCGGCCGGAAAGCGCGAATAGGCCCCTTCGAAGGCTACTCCTCTTCCGGCAGCAGGACCACCTTGGTGTAGATGTCCTCTGTGAGGTAGCGCTGGGCTGCGGCCACGACTTCCTCCAGAGTCAACGCTTCCAACCGTTCGTCGAAGCGATAGACCTCGGCGAACGATTCATCGCGCTGGACCGAAGCCCGGATCTGACCGAGCCAGAAACCGTTGTCCCGGAGCTGCTCCTCGCGTGGAGTGCTCAGAAGCTCCTTGACTGTGTCGAGGTACTCCTGCTCCCCGCCTTCGCGCAGCCACGCCAACTCGAGGAACACCTCTTCGAAGAGCTCTTCCGCACGGGCCGGATCACTGCCGAAAATGATAGAGACCTGGTACTCGGTGTCCGGCAGAGTCCTGGCGCGGGTGTTCACACCGATGCTGTAGGTGCCGCCCAACTGCTCCCGCACCCGCTCGCGCAGGCGGATTTGAAGTATCTCGCCCATCGCCCTCAGAGCCAACGCGTCTTCGGGTGTCCACTCAGCGTCTCCGGCGAATACCAGGATCGTGGTGCTGCGCGGCTCGATGCCGATGCGGACGACGTGGTCCTCCAGCCCCGTCGGTGGGTCGATTCCGACGTCCCGCCACTCCTCGCTGCGGCCCGTGGTTGGCAGGCTGGCGAGATAGGTGGCGGTCAGCGACCGCAGATTCTCCCACTCGAAGGCACCGACGAATACGAAGGTCGAGTCGCCCAGGTCCGCGAACCGGTCATCGTAGACCGCTTTCGCCCGCTCCATGTCGAGCTCGTCGAGCACCTCAAGGGTAAGTGGCCGCCGGCGGAAGTGGTTCTGGGCCAGTACGGTATTGGCGGTGTCGTAAAGCACCGCGTCCGGCTGGTCGGCGCGTGTCTCCGCGAGACTGCGCAGACTTGACTCGTATCCGTCGAAGTAGACCTCATCCAGCCGAGGCTCGGTCGCGTACAGCGCGATCAGTTGGAACAGCGTCTCCAAGTCTTCCGGCGAGGCACTGCCACTGAAACCTTCAAATAGCTCATCTATAAACGGAGACACCGAAACCCTCTTGCCGGCCAGAAGCTTGTCCAAGGCCACGTTGTCGTGCGCCCCGACGCCGCTTCCGGCAACCAGTTGCGCCGCGTAGGTTGCGGAGACAAAGTCCTCGTCCGCTACCAACGAGTGCCCACCCGGACTGAAGGCGCTGAATACCACCTCGTCGTTGCGGAAATCGGTCTGTTTTGCGATCACGGTGATGCCGTTCGAAAGCGTCCACCGCACAGCATCGATAGACTCGATCTGCTCTTCGCTGGTGATGCTGCCTGGAGTCGGGAGCGTAGCCATCAGCGGTACGTCCTCCAACTCCTCGGCGTATGGCTCTACCTCGAGCGTGTCGGCATCCTCTAGCTGTGTCTGCAATGCGGCAGACAGTTCACCGTCCGCAGCGGCGTCCGCCTCGCCGGGTCGCATAACCAACAGCACAGTGTTAGGCAGAGGCGTCCAAGAATCGGCCAGGTCATCAACCTCCTTCAACGAGATCTGAGGCAGCAGCTCCTGGTACAGCTCCCACTCGGCCTCTATGCCGGGAGCCATCGTTCCGTTGAGAAAGTGGTCCTCGTATTCCTGGGCAAAATTGCCCGACTCCCGTTGGTCGCGTTCCTTGTACACGCTTTCGATCGCGCTCAACAGGGTTGCCTTCTCTCGGGCGAGCTCGGCCGCGGTAAAGCCATGCTGCCTGACTCGCTGTAACTCCTCCAAAACAGCGGCAAGCCCAGCCTCTTCCCCGTCCTGCTCGATCCATATCGTGAAGATCGAGATGTCGAGTGTATCCACAAACGGGACGCGTTCTCCTCCTGCCCACAGATAGGGGGGATCGGCGACCTGGCTGCGCTCAAACAGGCGCGCGTTCACCATCATGAAGGCCAGCCTTTCCACAATGATGCGCCGGTATGCCGCAAGATCTTGGCCGGCGTCGGGAGAGAACTTGCGGATCAGGAACATCTGGGTGCCAGGCGCTTCCGGATCGGTGAACACGTTGATGCTCGGCTCGTCATGGCCGGACACCTCGAAGCGAGGCCGCTCGGTGGCCGGCCCAACCGCGGCACGTTCCTGGCCTGCCTCGCCTTCGGGAGGTGGTGCGAAGTGTTGCTTTACCTTCGCCTCTATCAGGTCGGTATCGAAGTCACCAACCGCTATGACCGCCATCAGATTAGGCCTGTACCAGCGCTCGTAGAAATCCCTCAGGCGCTCTGGCGGCGCTGTCTCGATCACCTCGGGCAAGCCAATAGGACTCCGGTCCGTGTAGAGGGAGGTGCCAAAAATCAGTGGGAACCAGTTCTCCTGGAAACGCGATGAGAACCCTTGTCGTCCGCGCCACTCTTCGAGAATCACGCCGCGCTCTAGATCCACCTCCTCAGGTGACAGGGTAATGGCATAGGCCCAATCACTGAGAATCTGAAACGCAGTCTCGAGAATCTCAGGATCGTCGGTCGGGACCTCCAAGAAATACGTCGTGTAATCGAAACTGGTTCCGGCGTTCAGGTGGGAACCGAACGTGCTGCCGATCGACTCAAGGTACTCGACTATCTGCTGCTTCTCGAAGCGCTCAGTTCCATTGAAAGCCATGTGTTCCACGAAGTGCGCCAGCCCGCGCTGGTCCTCCTCTTCGAGGATGGAGCCGGCCTTTACCACTATCGATAGATGGGCCCGGTTGCGCGGTTCCTCATTGTGCCTAACGTAGTAGGCCATCCCATTGGATAGCGTACCGCGCACCACTGCGGGATCGAAGTCCAGGGGAGCGCCGGCCTCGGATTCCGGCTCAACCGTAGCGGTGGGTTCCGGAGTTTCGGTGGCGGTGGCGGTGGCGGTAGCGGTAGCCGTCGCTGTCGGAGTGTCGGTGGGTTCCGGAGTCGCCGTCGGTGTGCTGGTGGGGGTGCTGGTCGGCGGTACCGGCGTGGCGGTGGCAGTCGCCGTAGGTGTGCTGGTCGGCGGAACCGGCGTGGCGGTAGCAGTCGCAGTCGCCGTGGGAGTCGCGGTGTCGGAAGCGGTCGCCGTGGACGTTGCAGTGGGTGTCGCGGTGTCCGTCGCGGTGGCAGTAGGTTCCGGAATCTCGGTCGGGGCATCCACCACAGCCACAGCGGCGGGCGTGGCCGGCGCGGGTTGCACATCGCACCCCACGAATGCCGACAAGATGACCGCTATACAGAAAACGATTGTCGATGAATTCAGAAACTTGCTCATCTGCCTCGTCTCTCGGGATTCGTCCTCGCGGACTCGACCTGTGTCAATGCGAACAGATACGTCTGTCGTCGTAATTGAGAGTAGATGTCGTCGGACACAATCCGCGATGTTAACAGATTTGACCGCTGGCGACATTCGCATTCCTGGGTAGCCTGGGGCTCTTCTAATCTCTAATGTTCAGGACTTCTAGAGTGTTTTGCCAAGCCGACAAGGAGTTGGTCGAAACAAACAACCTGCCAAGGCCATTTCGATAGTCCGCAAACCGCATGTCGTCGTCAGAACGAAAACAGAACGGGCCCGTCGCGCCTATAGCCGAATTCGTCATCGGTACGAAAACGGTGTCACGCGGCCCCGAGTGTGTCCGAATTCCACGGCTTCCACACTCGTCGTTCCGGCCCCCCATTCGTCATTGGTACGAAAATGGATTTCTGGCGCCAACTTGCGTGACCAACGACTCAATGAATAACAGCGACCGCGGATAATCGTGTGAGAACCCTGTAGGGCAGGGGCTTGTCCCCTGCCTGGGGAGGCGTGTGGCGCGAATGACACACGAACACCTCCCCCAACTCGCATCGCCATTTTTCATACCTTGGTGTGCCGGCCCCTGCCGGCATGGGGGATTGCTATGAAAAATTAGATGAATCTGCTAACTTCTGCTAACTCGTGTCGCGATTTTCATCCTCTTATGCGGCCTTCGCAAGGCCATGGTGATTCCGGCGCAGAGCCTGCCCCGTACCCCGATACGGGGCCGGGATCCAGAGGGGTGGGGGAAGGCGAGACCACCACCAACCTTTGGTTGACCACGGCTATTAGAGAATAAGAACGCCCTTGCTTGTTAGGCCTGTCCGGCCGATAAAGAAACCTTGGTGTCAGAATACGAGAGCCTCCGGCGACGCTGCCCGGTCGCTCGTAGCTTAAACTATATTCAGTATGCGTAAGCTCGCCCTCATAATACGCCACGCCGAACCGGAGACTCTGGCCGAAAACTATGCGTCGACCCTTGTCGAACACGGTTTCGAGCTTCGTCCGCTCAACGTCTTCGAAAGCGCACCGGAGTTTGATAAGTTCGACCCGCCGGCCGTGGACGAAGTCGACCTCATCATCGCCCTTGGCGGGCCCCAGTCGGCGAACGACGGCTACCCGGCGCTGGCGTCAGAGCGCAGATATTTCCCAGATGCGATGGCCGCTGGAGTACCGGTAATAGGAGTCTGCCTGGGCGCTCAACTCATGGCCCGGGCCCTTGGCGGGGAAGTCGGACCCACCGGCGGATACGAGTTCGGTCTTCGCAAGATGTGGATCACTCCGGCCGGCAGCCGGGATCCAGTATTCTGCAAGCTACGCGTGCCCCTGGTGCCAACTCTCCACGGCGAGGCATTCACCATCCCTCCTGGCGCAACCGAGCTGGCCTTCGGCTACATGCTGTGCCGCGACGGGCGGTTTCGGAGGCAGAGCCTCTCCTTTCGATTCGGCAACTCCTACGCGTTTCAGTTCGAACCTCAGCTCACACTCGACGAGCTTCGCGTCTGGAACCGAGAGTTAGCCGGAGATTATGACAAGATGGGGCCGCACTTCGATCCCGCTCTGGAGGCCGAGACCAACCTTCGCGAGTTCGCCGCCTACTCTCCAATTTACGAGGCTCAGACCAGGGAGATGCTGGTCGCCTTTCTGGAAAACGCCGGCCTAGACTAGAGCCGGATTCGATCGATGGGGCCCGGCTCCGTTCCAGTAGCCGGCAAATACATGCCCGTCATCGGACCACTATCTCCAGTCTACAGTGGTCGCTGGGCCCCCACTCCTCCGGGCGATTCAGCGCCCGTACCTGCACCGACTCCGCCATGCTCTCGGACGCGAATACGAAATCGAGCTGCCCGGTCGCCGTGGCGGGCGACGCGCGTGGGCTGTGGTAGGTGGGAACGTTCAAGCTATTCTTCGGCAACCAGCCAGGCCACGGATCGGCCTGCCGGCCGTTGGGATACTGTGGTCCGACGAAGGACAGTCCAATTGCCGCCATGCGGCTGAACACCGTGTCGTTGCGCCGCTTCCAATATTCGTTCGCACCGTAGCCATACCACACAGTGAGGTCGCCGGCGGCGATGATCCGGTGTCCCCGCTGCCTGCCAATAAGCAAGGAGAGATCGGAGATTACTCGATGAACAGAGGCGTCGACTATGTTCCAGGACATTTTGCCTGTGGAACGATGGGGTTTCTCATAATCCCCACAGATTGAAACCGCAATAAATGGTGGTCCATTGGATTGGGTAATCTTGGCTGCGGAGATGCAGCCTGGTTGGCTGACGACAAAATCGCCGGCCCTGGCATCGGCAAGGGGCACGGGCTCCAGCCATTCCACCTGAACCCGGTCCGAGAGCTTCACGATAGCCGTTCGAGAAATCCCATTCCCTTGAGCATCACGAAACGGCGCCGGATCCACATCTATCTGCTCAGTCACATCCTCGGGCGGCAACCGAGCCTCCTGCACCAGCGCGATATCCGCGTCGGCGCCTGCCAAAGCACGCCAAGCGGCGTGGCGATGAGCAATATTCCAGCAGATTATCTTCGTCAACTTATACCAATTCGCTACGGCTGCGGCGCGCCCGGCTGAACGAACGTGCTCCTTGCGCGGCAGTCGCGTATCCACCCCAGTCGATCACTGATGCGAAGTTCCTTGATAAGGGTGCTCAGCGTCCAGGGGGTCGCCCTCCACAAAACGACTCGCCCTGAAAGCGCGAATCGGATGGTCCCTGCACTCGCCGTGCAACACCAGCTCCGCCACCATCCGGCCCACCACCGGGGACAGCTTGAACCCGTGTCCGCTGAAGCCGACCGCCCAGTACAGCCCCTCGACTACGCCGGAAGCGTCCAGGATCGGGTTGCCGTCCGGCGTCATGTCGTACAAGGAGCCGTATCCGCCCAACGGCGTCGCCGCTCGGAATTCGGGAACCCGGGACTTGGCCCGGTCCCAGAATCGCGTGATAGTGTCGTGGTCGGCATTCAGGCCGAACGCGTCCGGATTCACGACCTCCTTCAGGTCTTCGAACGCCTCACCACCTACCAGCGTCTTGAATCCCGAGTTCACCCGCAAATACGTGCCGGTCGTACGGTCGATTATGATGGTCCTCAGCGATTCCAACGACGGCGGGCGCCGAAGGTGTATGGTCTGCACCCTGAGAGGCGAAATCGGAAGAGTCTCGCCGAGCGGCGCGGCCAGTTGGTTGGACCAGGGTCCGGTCGCCGCCACAACAGCGTCCGTCTCTATCAGCCCATCCTGCGTCTCCACGCCGGCGACGCGCCCGCCCGCGATCTTGATGCCGGTAACCGCGCACCCGGTCAGAATCTCCGCTCCGCGTTTGCTCGCCTGCTCCGCGAATGCGTAGGTCGTGGCCATCGGGTCGGCATACCCCGAGTTTGGCTCATGTACCCCGAGGACAATACCGTCCATGCGTAACTGCGGCACCCTCTTCGAGACCTCGGCCGGAGTGAGGATATGGATATCGACTCCGAGTGCCCGGTTCATTTCGACATTCGCCCGCGCCGCCGCCGCGTCCTGCTCTCCGAACAGCAGCAGCCTTCCGGTTTCTATGAACCGCGCGTCTCCGCCCACCGCGTCACCGAAGTTGTGGAATATGTCGCTGGCCTCCATCGCCATCTTGACAAGCGTCGGATGCAGGTAATGTTCCCGCACCATCGCCCCTGACCTGCCGGTCGCGCCGCCGGCCAGGTGGCCCTTTTCCAGCAGAAGGACCTTGCCGGCCCCCATTCGGGCAAGCTGCATCGCGATGCTGGTCCCGTTGACGCCGCCTCCAATGACCACCACGTTCGCTGATCTGCCAGTCATAGTTCGATTCCTTGGCGAAACGTTTTCCCAGATTGTACGGGCCAATCGGCCGGCGCGTAAACGAACCTGGAGCATCAACCCTGAAATCGTGCGCGACCGACAGAGCCTTCGCAATTCATTTGGGTCGAACACCCCCGGCCCAACAGGGACGCGGAATGCCCGATACCAAGCCCCTGGACCATCGGGCACTTTCGGTTAACCGATAGGTTCATCGCATTTAACGATAAATGAACTGGAATTCGCCCGAGCTAGAGGGACAATAGGGCGAACTCACAAGCGATTCCCGCTCACAGTAGCCATCTTAGAACGCAACACGAGGAGCGATTTGCACGCAGGATCTGGAGCGCTAACGCCGGCGATGGCCCGGCCCGGCACGCAGATTACGTTCTGTGGTCTGCCCACGGCTCATGCAACGGAGTTCGCGAGACTTCGCGCGTCAACACGGCAATGCAGATCGCCTCTGCGAGGGATCCGATGACACCATCAGTACCGCCTGCCGCGTCGGAATGGCGGTCGCGTTTTCCAAGGCCGTCTGCGTGGCGGGTGCGCCATGCCTGGAAAAGGACATCAACTACCTGGCGAGGAAAGCCCGCATCGGGGCCGGCACGCTCGGTCTCCGCGCCCACGCTCGGGGAACGGCCGGCTCAGCGCCGCCCCCTCCAGGACTCCATTACTCACTAACCGGCAACCAAACCCCGAAGGAAGCAGCGAACGCTATGGCAATCGGAGAGACAGGGGCAAGGCCGCGACGAATTGCTATTGTAGGCGGTGGCGTTTCCGGGCTGGGCGCGGCATGGGCTCTAAATCAACACCCGGACCGTTTCGATTTTCGGCTGTTCGAAGCTCACGAGCAGATTGGCGGTAACGCGATCACAGCCGATATGCCGCAGGATGACGGCGGTTCAATTCCCTTCGACATTTCCGTCACCGCCTGTATCCCATCCGTTTATCACCACATCACGCTGTTGATGGAAAGGTTCGGCATTGAACTCATCGATACCAGATTCAGCTACAGCGTGAAATACCGCGGACAGATCTACGCCCACGATTTCGACTCCAAAATCAGGGAGCAGCTGCAATTCGAGATCGTGAAGTTCCAACGGACGTTGAGACGTCTGCATAGGTTTGGCTGGCTGACCCGTTCCCAGTCGAAGTTGCTTAATGCCCTCAACCCATTCAACTACATCAGCATGGGTACCGTCTTGAACCTGGGAGGATTTTCGGGGGACTTCAGGTACAAGATTCTGAAGCCCATGTTCGTCAATTTTCTGATGGCCACAAACGTATTCGACATGCCGGCGGCTCTCTTCTCGAGATATCTCGAGTTCTTCGATATCGAAACCGCTACGCCCATGCAGACTTGGGACCAGGGAACGCGGCGCATCTACGAAAACCTGTCGGCCGACTTTCGGGACAAGATCCACCTCAGCCGGCCTGTCCGAAAAGTGTATCGACTGGCGTCCGGCGTCGTGGTCGAGGACGAGGATGGTTTACGGGAGACGTTCGACGAAGTGATTTTCGCGTGCAATGCGAACCAGACGCTGATGATCCTCGACAAACCCACGATACTCGAGCGCTATATCCTCTCGTCGATCCGATACGAGAGCGAACTCCACAACCACACGGTCGTCCACTCCGACCCCTCAGTCCTGCCCGACAACGAAGCCAAGCCCCTGAGCACACGGTCCAATCATATCGAGCAATACGGTTCCAGACCGGACAACTACGAGATTACCTACATCATGCACAACCAGCAGCCGTGGGCCAATGGGTCTGACAAGCCTTGCCTGGTGACCTATAACCCAATCAGCCCGATCGATGAACGAAAGATCATCAAGAAATGGTGGTTTCAGCATATCGTCCATGACGTCCGTCACGTCGCATTCCTCGTCAACCTGTTCCGCTTCATTCAGGGAAAGAAACGGACCTGGCACTGTGGAGCCCATACTCTGATCAATAGCCAGGAAACCTGTCTCGTTAGTGGACTCGCGACGGCAAGACAGATCGGTGCGGATTATCCCTTCGACGATCCTGGGGCAAGGCGGACGTTCAACTATTACGGGAGCATCATGTACGGACGGCGATTCAGGGAAGTGAATGGCTGAAAACCACCTGCCGCCCGTGGAAAAGATGCGTCTGATCGATAATTGATCCCTCCCCCGGCAGTCCGTATACTGTTCTTGATAGTCTTGGGAGACTTGGGATATTGAGATGACGTGCGGAGGCTAGCGCGGATGACCGTTGCTGCTGACTTCGCTGTACACGAGAGACCGAGGGAAAACACCGAGAAATGCAGCTAGGCAAACTATCGAGAGAGCTGAGAGAGGCGTACCGGGGATCGGACGTCATACGTCGTGTGCAACACCTCGACAGTTGGATCGACCGGGCGACGGCAGCTGCCGATGGCGCGAGCGTGTACGACCACACCGAAACGGTGAAAGATCACTATGACCTCTGCAGCGGGTTCATGGTGTGGGGGTGGGGCGAATCCCTGCACTTCGCTCCCCTCGCGCCTCATGAGAGTCTAGAGGAATCGAAAGCCCGGCATCAACGGTTGATGATCTCTAAATTGGAGCTGCAACAGGGTATGACGGTGATCGATGTTGGTTGTGGTATCGGCGGCCCGATGGGCCGCGTCGTCCGGGAGGCAGGCGTCAGGGTTGTTGGAGTCAACAACAATAGACTCCAGTTAGAAAAGGCGAAAAGATTGAGCGCTGAAGCGGGGATCGGCCACATGGTCGACTACGAGGCGTGCAGCTTCATGGATATGAGTGCAATCAAGGACGACACGTTCGACCGGGGTTACGCTATAGAGTCAACGTGCTATGCGCCAGACAAGCAGCGCGCGTTCGCAGAGATTTTCCGCGTGCTGAGACCCGGGGCCATGTTCTGGGGTCAGGAAATGTGTCTGACGGACAAGTTCGATCCGAGCGACAACCGGCACCGGGCCATCAAGCAGGACCTCATGCGCGGGATTGCGCTGAACCATATCGCGACCTTCGGGGAGGTGAAACGCGCGCTCGAAGCGGTGGGATTCCACGTCATCGAAGGGATGGACAGAGACGTCCAGAAAGGACCATCCACACCTTGGTATCAACCCCTGGAGAGTCGCCGTGGGACGTTAGGGAACGCCTTGCACAGACTTCCATGGGGCCGCAAAGCGACCATCGCGGGATCGAAGCTGGCCGAAGTGTTGCGGCTGTTTCCGAAGGGCTCCACGGAAGTCGTCCGACTCTTGGATCAGACTGCGGGCGCTTATGTCGCGGGGGGTAGAGCGGGTATCTTCACGCCACTGTATTGTTTTCTGGCTCGTAAACCCCTTTAGGCCCGATTGGTCTTGGTGTATGTTGAGGACTGAAGGAGGCTGGAACTAACGACTATGGCAACGGGAAGTACAACTACCCAGCAGCTAAGTTTGCTCGAAGAGCTCATCCTGATGCTACTCAACGAGGAGAGCGGCTACTTTCACCAGGTGCCGGGCTGGAATTTGAACTGCGCTATCGTCGGCGCCGTACTCGCGGAACTTTCACTCCTGTCTCGCATTGACACTGACAAGGAATCCCTGTTCATCGTGGACGAGACGGAAACGGGCGACCCCGCTCTGGACCCCATCCTGAGGGAGATTGTGGCCGAACCGGTTCAGAGCAACGCCCAATATTGGATCGAACGCCTCGCTCCCCGAGCGGAGTCGATCATCGATTTGACTTTGGATCACTTGGTCGACTTGAAGATATTGAAACATCACGACGGTGATTTCTGGACTCTGGCTCACACTACGGGGCAGATGGACCTTTTCAACAGCTTTTCAGAAGGCACTGAGGTACAGTTCGTCAAGACGCGTATCAGCAAGGCTATCTTCGACAACGAGATACCCGACCCGAGAGATGTCATCATTATCTGTCTCATCGACACATGCGACGTCTTTCGCTTCATATTTGAACTTGATGACGAGTCAGAGGAGCGTATCAAGTTCATCTCCAAGATGGATTTGATCGGCCGGTCCATCGCCGACGCGGTCACCCAAAACCTCGCCGGCCCGTTGCTTCGACATTCCGCCTTGGCCAAGAAGATTCCGGCTGTTTCATTGCCTAAGTTGCTGTTCAATCCACATGTTCGTGACGGCAACATTCCCGCGCTCTTTGCCGACCTTGCACAAGAGTATGGCCCAGTGTTTCAGATCCGCCCGCCTTTTTCGAAGCCGATGATCTTCCTCGCTGGACCACAGACGAACCGCTGGGTGCATCGGCACGGGCGAATGTACTTGAGAGCCAAGGACTATCTTGCAGACTTCGAAAAAGTCTATGGCGCCTCTGGGATCCTGCCCGCCTTGGATGGCGCCGATCATTTCCGATTTCGCAAGGCCTTGCGGTCGGCCTATTCTCGCAGTCGACTAGCAGGGAAGTTGGATCAACTATTTCATAATGCTCGGTCTCATATGGCTGAGTGGACGGTCGGGTCCACGCTCTCTGCAACGACCATGTGCCGGCTAATGATCAATGCGCAAATTTCGCCGCATATGATCAGCGTTGAAACCCAGGATATCGTCGACGATTTGATGAAGTTCAAGGAACGAGCGCTCACCACCCACGTCGTAAATGCCCTACCCAAATTCTTGCTGCATACGCCGGGAATGAAAAGCAGGGCAAAGGCAATCGATACATTGCTGGAACGGGTCCAGAGTGTCCATACCGCTGCACAGCGGGCCGGAGCTCCTCGGGATTTTGCCGATGACGTTCTAAGCCTGCACGCGAGCGATCCGCAGTTCCTGCCGGAGTCGAATCTGGCTTTCGTTCTTACCGCGCCGGTGATTGCCAGCGTATACCTCGGCGACGCGCTCAGCTTCGCGCTCTACGCCATGGCGTCACAGCCTGAGTTATACGGCAAGATCCAGAGTGAAGCCGATGCCCTGTTCGATAACGGCGATCCAAATGCCGAGAACTTCACCCGATCAGCAATCGACGTCACTCACCGCTTCCTCATGGAGTGCCTGCGTATGTACCCGATTGTCCCGATGTCCATTCGAAACGTGATGAATGCATGTATGGTCGAGGACTACGAACTGCCGCTGGGATCGCGGGTCTACGTTGCCCAGACAGCCGCGCATTTCATGGACGACGTGTTCCCGGATCCCATGTCATTCGATATCGACCGCTACCTGCCTACGCGCAATGAGCATCTCAGTCCCGGCTACGCGCCATACGGGCTGGGCACGCACACGTGTCTCGGCTCCAGGCAGTTGGAGTTGCAACTAGCTGTCAACGTGCTGATGATCGCGCATCACTTCACGATTGAGGTGTCACCGGCGAACTATAAGCTCCGGTTCAGCCCGTTTCCGTCGATGAAACCGAGCAAGAAGCTGAAGTTCCGCATCGCCGAGCAGAGGTGCAAGCTACCCGTCTGACTCACCTTCGCCATCGTCCGTCCCATCCAGGACGGCAGCGGGCCTGTCATCAGCGTCCATCACGCCACTGCCGAGACTGACCGCACCATTACGGAACCGTGGCGGTCTCTTGGACATTGCCCACCGCGTCGCTTCCTACGCCTCCGAACCGCGCTCGTGGCGCCGGTGCACGTCCTCGATGGCCACGTCGAGATCGTCCCACATTCGCTCCACCGAGGAGCGCAGCCGCATGTTCTGGTACGCGCCCCAGACCACCATCGCCGGCAACACGACCGTGATGGACACTACCAGGGAGTAGACGATCGTGATGGTCGCCGTGACGCCGAACTGGGCGGATCCGGTCAGCGGCGAGGCTATCAGTACTCCGAATCCGAGCGCTGTAGTCAGCGCCGAGCCCAACAGCGCCGAACCGGTAGTAGAAAGGGTCCGAATCGCCGCCTTCTCCGGGTTGCGTAGTCGGGAGAACTCGTCCCGGTAGCGATGAATTACGTGTATGGTGTAGTCCACACCGATTCCGATCGATAGCGCGGTGATGATCGAAGTGAGGAGATTGTAGGGAATATCCAGCAGCGCCATCGTTCCCAATACGCTGATTAGGACCAGGACGATAGGCCCCACCGCGATGAACCCGAACGCGGGTTGGCGCAGTGTCAGCCAGAAGAAGATCGCGAGGATTCCCAATGCGACAGCAACGGTCGTGCTGATCGCCTCCGTCTGCCGTTCCGTGATCTGGTCTGTGACAGCCGTCGAGATGACACTGCCCGACGTAACTGTGATAGCGCTGTCGTCACCGAACCAGAGCGCCTCGGTTTCCTCCTGCATCATCCTCGTTCGCTCGGCGTCGCCCAGGTAGGTCGGAAACTGCAGAAGCATTGCATCGATACCATCTGGGTCATTGACCAGAGATCGCGCCAGGTCGGGTTCCCTTGCGACAAGCTTGTCGAGGAGCTCCTGCATCAGCTCTGAATCGAGTTCCACCCCGGCGGAGGCTTCCCCAAAGAGCGCCGCGAGCTCGGGGTCGTATTTGTCGCCGGGCTGTCCGGAGTCGTCGATCCAGTCGACCAGGTAAGAATAGTACGATGCGCGAATTGGCCCCGCCGCCGCCCGCGGGCGGCGCAGTTCGACGTTGAAGGCGGTAGTGAGGTCTTGGAGATTCAGAAGCGTGCGGGTCTCGGTGGCCTCGGCCTTCACCAGTATGCTGGCGACCTCCGTCGAGCCGCCGACGGCAGCCTCGAGCGTATCCATGTCTGCCAACACGCTCCCATCTCGAGGCAGAATGTCGCGGATGCTGAACTCAGACTTCAGCCCAGTGGCTGCGAAACCCAGCCCGATCGTCACCGCGATCACGGCGACGAGATAGGGCGCCGGCCAACGTGTAACCGATCTCCCCAGAACACCAGCAGCCGCTCTGATCCCAGGCAATGCGTTTGAGATCAGCCTCGCCTCCCCCAACTTGCCGCGTGACTCGCGCCGGCGGTCGATGATCGTCCGGCCGGCCGGGATCAGCGTCAGCATCACTATCAGGCTCAACCCCACGCCCAACCCCGCGACGACGCCGAAGTCGCCTATAACGCCGATAGGGGAGAACAGGCTAGCCAGCAGGCTCACGATTGTAGTGACGGCGGCCAATGTCAGAGGGATCGTGACGTGCCGCAGTCCTATCCGTACCGCCTCCACAACCCGTTCGCCGGCAACCCGCTGCTCACGGTAGTGCGAGATTGTCTGGATCGCGTAGTCCACCGTCAGGCTGATAATGATCACTGGCACCATCGCGGTTAGAGAGCTCGGAGGTCCTATAATCCCCAATCCGTTCGGCCCGAGCCAACCCTCCGCTCCGACAACCCACATTATTGAGAAGATAAGTCCCGTCAGCGCCAGCAGCATATCCGAAAACGTGCGCGTGAAGAGCAGGAGCAGCACCGCGATCAGCAGCAGGGCCAGCCCTATCAGCGGTCCCATCCCCGACTCGGTGGCCTCCTTGTATTCATCCTCGACAACCACCGGCGAAAGGCTGCTCGCACTCAGCGGGCCCTCATCTTCGGCCGCCAACTCATTGATCCTGCGTTCAGCGTCCTGAATTCTCTCGTCGCCTGTGTCGGTCAGCCGGATGTTGGCGATCGCGACCGGCGTGCCGTCCTCGTCGGTTCCAGTCATCGCGTCAAGCGCCTCTTGGATCCCCGGGACGCTGCCGGCGGAGTCGATTTCCGCCTGCGTGACCGATTCGAAGTTCTGCACTCGGAGCACGGACTTGATCAGCAATGAGGGCGCGATAATTGGATCGGTGGGCGTCAACAGCCCATCCACACTCGGATCGCTGGCGATTTCATCTATCAGTCCGTCCATCTGGGACAGGCCCTCGGGCCTGAGCGCCTCTCCCCGGAAGAGGAGAGTTACTACGCTAACCTCGCCTGAGTCCCCGAAGAGCTCGTCTATTTCTTCCACCGCATTGGCGATGGGGTGCCCGGGAGGAAGGAATGCCACGCTGGCCCCCTCGGTGGGCGGCGCACGCAGCGTAGAACCCGCGGTCATCCCAACTGTGACCAAGAGGAGAATTAGGATCGTGATGTACGGTCGAACCGTGACCAGCCAGCTAAATCCGGCAAGCAATCGGCTCATGGCGCGCGGTGACTCGCAGAAGTCGAGCGTGCCGGCCGGGCGCCGCAGGGCAGGCCAAGGATGGGATCCGATATTGACGGGAAGGTCATCGCAGCCGCCTCGGTTCGTTCAGCGGTCCTGGATTCAGACACCCGACTGCCTCCCGTATCGGTCCAATTTCACGCCGCGAGGTTCGATGGTAGAGCAATTTTCCCGGTTGATCGTGTCAATGTCAATTCATCAACCTGGAAACTCTCAAAGGAAACTCCGTGAGCTCGAGGCGGGCGCGAATCTGGTTCGGTCGCTTCGTGGTCCTTCTCAAGATGGGCATGAGAACTGGAGCGGGGTCTGAGGATTCTGGCATGGGCCGGGTACAAACCGCGATGAGGGACTGTTCTTGCCAATGCACCACTAGCCTCGGTCCCGAACTGGTCTGTCTAACTATTCTAGTTGGCAACTTTCATTTGGCAGCTCTGCCGGCCCTGCCAGGAAACGGGATCGCTTATTCGTCCTGATCGGGATAGAACTGGACGCAATACGCTCTAAAGGGAACAATCTCGCCGTCGGAACGGCAAAGGCGCGGGCGGTGTCGGTACTGTTTGCGGCTCCAGATCACAACATCCTGCAATACGTCGCCGTGTTGCTGTGCCGACATGAACTTGTTCAAAATGGGCGCGCGCAGCCGGATCGGGAGAAATCCCAGGCCGACAAACCATCGCTTTGGCTTTCGTATCTCCCGCACTTGAGAAACCAGCGTCATATCGATGAGCGTGCCGTCGACGGGCGTCGCCAGTACCCACAGTCGCAAGTCCATTCCGATGCTGTGCTCGCGGATCTCGACGAACGAGTAACCCAGTCCATATATTCGGGTGGTGGCGGAGATGTCAAATTCGAGAGTTGCGATTCTTGCGAGTGTGCGGGACCTCTTGAAGTCGAAAACGCTCTCAAGGTAGGCCCCGTCCACCAGGAGGCTTCCTATTCTGTTCACGTTGTCGTAGCCGTGGACGTAGCGCAGGTGGCCCAGGTCTACCGAGTTTTCCGTTGTCTCCTGGGGATGCCCGGGAAAGCGCGTGGTCCTGATCTCGAACTCGGTCCACTGCTCTTGGTCCGGCGGATCGGGCGGTAGGCTCCATTGCGGAGGTCGGTCCTGGATTCCCCACCACGCGAAGATCAACCCGAGAACTTCCCTTGTCTCAAAGACTCGCAGCCTCGCGGACTTGGGCGGATTTGCAAACGGAGTGGCGACGCATTGGCCGGTCGCGTCGTACTCAAATCCATGGAAGGGGCAGACTAGCCGGCCACCGCGAACGCGTCCTCCCACGGCGGGTCCTAGATCCGAGCCCAAGTGCGGGCAAACGGCCTCGGCGACGCAGACGCCCCCGTTCTCGTCACACCAGGCGACGATATTCTCTCCCATCCAGGTCTTTTCGATGAGCCTGGCTCGCAACAGCTCCCGCCTGCTCGCGACAAAGTACCAGCCTTCGGGGAACGGGGAAGGTAACGGGGCGCTCGCCGGCGCCCTGGCTCGGGATGACATTCGATCGACACTCCTACGCCGTATTCTCGGAGATGTAAGCTTACCTCTAGAGTGACGAGGGTCGGCTAAGCGCGCCGGCCCTTCCATCACCCAACCGTCCACGAGCCGGACACTCCCGGGCACGCGCGCCAAAGGCTCACTTCCATCCCGAATCTCTATTGTACATTCCGCCAATGTTAACGTGGCGGTGGGTTCGCAGAATCAGGCCGCTCGGGATTGCGACCGACAGAGCATAATGACCGACAAGGCGACCTCAGGATGCCGATTTCATTGCCCTCATCGCGGTCCTGGGGCTGCCGGAAGCCGGCCCCATGCTGGGGTCGCGGCGCGCTCCCTTGGAGCACCGATCCTACCAAGCACACGCGCATTCGAAGCCTCATTAACGGCGTCTTTACCCCTGAGTTCGCCGAGAACATGCGGGGACACACCCAGCAAATCGTCGACGAGCTCATCGATCGCGTCGAGCACACCGGCCAAATGGACATTGTTGGACATCTTGCCAGACCGGCATTTTCCGCGACCTCACGTTCCAGAGGCGCCTCGAAACGCGCGAGGACCTCATTACCGCACTCGCCGCAAAGGGGGGCGAAGAGGAAGGACTGACCGAGCAGGAACTGCTGGGACTCTGCGTCTTCTTATTCGCTCAATCAGCGCGAATCCCTCCCGTTCTGCTCTGCAGGTACAACGGCGCGAGCATTCCGTCCACCGGTACGAAGTCATCCGTCAGCACCACCTTCCGGTCGTCGGCGATCCAGGACGCGAAGGCGTCGTCGGGCATGAATTGCGTTACCGGAGTCCCCCTCCCCGCGAGCCGATTGGCACTCGAAATCTCGACGGCGGTGATCGGTCTCATGGCCGCCGTTACTACGAACGTGTAGCGGACGTCGTCGTCCCACTTGGAGTCGTCACGCATGACGTAGACGAATGGGAACGAACGTTGGAGTGTGTGTACGATCGACCGCAGGAATCGGCCGGAGTGCATTCTGTCAACCACGTTGATCGCGTACACGCCGTCGTCGGTCAACAGACCCCGGATCATCTCGTTGAACTCCAGCGTGGTCAGATGGTACGGCACCGACATGTCGTTGAACGCGTCGCCGACTATGAACTCGTACTTGCCTTTCGGCAACTCCTGCAGCTTGGTCCTTGCGTCTTCGGCATGGGTCACGATTCTCGTGTCGAGCGGTAGCGCCAGGTACATGAAGGCCACCTCCGTAACCTCGGGGTCTATCTCCACCACCTCAAGGCGAGCGCCGGGAAACAGCACCTCCATGAACCTGGGCATCGTGTAGCCTCCACCTCCGATGAACAGCGTATCCAACTCCGGGTCGCTGTGCGCGACCGTGGTGGCAATGTCCGCGAAGACTTTCTCATAGGGGTAGTAAAAGAAACGCGGGTCATCAGTGTCAACATAGCTGTGAACAAGCGCGTCCAGGAACAGCATCCTGACCTCCCGGCCTTGGATGTCGCGCGTCCTGACATCGATGCAGTAGTAGTTGCTCTCCCTGATGCAGCCGCTGCTCAGCGCACCTCCGGCAACGCTCCCGACGATCGTCGCGACGAACACTGCTCCCAGGACGATACCAGGGGTTCGCACCCGCCATAGGTCACCCATTGCCGCCGCCATCGCCACCAGAACCAGTGAGACAATCAGGATGACGAGCCGCGTCCCGAATAGTTGCACCAGAACGAATCCGGTGAGAAAGGTGCCCAAAATGCTGCCGGCCGTGGACGCCGCGTACATCTTGCCCACCACGTTGCCAGTCTCCGCAAGGTCGGCCAAACGCAGCTTGATGACCACCGGCGTCACCATGCCCAGAATTACACTTGGCGCCAGGAACAGCGCTACGTTCAACATCACAAGGCGCGGGATGACTGGCAGAGCGAGGAACACGCCGGACACGAAGTGCTCCATGGGCAGGATCCAGATACTTGCGACGCCCCCGGCGAGCAGTATCAGACCCAACGTGGAGGGTGAGGGATATTTGTCGGCGACCCGACCGCCTATGTAGTTGCCGATGCTGATCCCAGCGAGCACGATCCCAATCACGCTCGTCCAAGTGTACAGCGATACGCCAATCGTGGGCGCCAGAATCCGTCCGGCGACGATCTCGATTATGAGCGTGCATCCGCTGGCGGTGAAGACGATCACATATGGCTGCATTGATCGGCACAGCGTAATCATGACACCTCTCCAGCGGGCATCCTATCCCGTGACGCAGTCGGCCTCTAGCATAGCCGCGTATCGTGAGCCTACACCTACCGAACTGCGATTGTTAGGAATACCCCTTTTTGGACACCAACCGAGTAGCCTGGCCGAACGGCCCTTCGTTGTCGGTGTGGCGGCCCAATGGTAAGTGTTCTGATTCAGGGGTGCCCGCTCCGTTTAGGAACGCTTTCACCCCGATCAGGGTCCATTGCCGGCGAGGCCCTCTCATCGGCGGACGCCAAAGATGGGTTGCAAGGGCGATCGGCGGAGCATTCTTGGACCGACGGGGCGAGTAACGGATTTCGATTTCTCTGCCAACAAACCGGTGCTGAGTCCGCCGAAAGTAGGCCCTATGCTGAGATCGGCGAAAGTGGCCCACGGGCGTCTCCCTGTCGTGGCAAGTCACCCCTTGAAATCCTCGGTGTATGGGGCGTATTCTGGTACCTGCCGGCTGGGACCCAACTGAACGCGACGGGCCTGCAGGCGATCCAGGCACTCGTGGACGCGAAGGCCGGCACCCAACCGACCTCGCGAGTGGGCCTTTGGACAGCAGGAGAACTCATGTCGGTGGATGAAATTCAGACGCTGGAAGAGTACGACCTGTTCTGCGACGGCAGGCTGGCTGACCCCTATCCATTCTTCCACCGGCTGCGAACGGAGGACCCTGTACATCGCAGCGAGCGGCTCAATAGCTGGCTGCTCACTCGCTACGATGACGTGCTTGCGGCCAGTCGCGACCGGCGGTTCTCCAGCGACCGAGTCTCCGTGAACATGAGCGCTCTTTCGGAGCCGAATCGGACGAGATTCAGGGCCCTGGGAGAGCACGTATCGAACTGGCTGGGATTCACCGATCCTCCCAAGCACACGCGCATGCGAGGGCTCATTAGCGGTGTCTTCACTCCCGAGCTCGCCGAGAATATGCGGGGACGCACCCAGGAAATCGTCGACGACCTCATCGATCGCGTCGAGCACACCGGCCGCATGGACCTTGTCGGAGATCTTGCCTACCCTCTGCCGGCCACGGTGATCTGCGAGATATTGGGCGTTCCGGACGGTGCCCAGCGGCAGTTCAAGACTTGGGCCGACGATATCGCCGCGTTCGTCGGTGGCACCGGCTCCTATGCGGCCCGGGCCGCCGAACGCGCCGAGGAGAGCCGAAAGAACCTTACCGGCATGTTCCGAGAGCTCACACTCCAGCGGCGCCGCGAACCGCGCGAGGACCTCATAACCGCGCTCGCAGCCAAGGAGGGCGAGGAGGAAGGTCTGACCGAGCAGGAGCTGTTGGGACTCTGCGTCTTCTTGTTCGTAGCCGGCTTCGAGACCACCGTGAGCCTGATCTCGAACGGGATGTTGCTTCTGCTCCAGAATCGCGGCGAGATGGAAAGGCTCAGGAGCGATCCATCCTTAATGGGAACCGCTGTCGAGGAGTTCCTTCGTTACGAGAGCCCGATACAGCTCGATACCCGCCTGGTCGCCGACAACGTTGATTTCCGGGGAAGGAGTTTCCGAAAGGGGCAAGCCGTGATGATGGTGCGGGGTGCGGCCAACCGGGACCCGGCCCAGTTTCCCGATCCCGATCGGTTCGACGTGGGCCGGCAGAACAATCGCCACGTTGCGTTCGGGTGGGGCATCCATTTCTGCCTGGGCGCCCCACTGGCGCGAGTCGAAGCCAGCATCGCGATAGAGACTCTGCTGGATCGCTTACCCAACATGCGACTGGCAAGCGACAAGGTCGACTGGTGGGCGAACATGTCGCTGCGCAGCCTTCGATCACTGCCCGTGGTCTTCTGAGGGCGGTTCCTACCGGCGTTTCAGACTATTGCCGGGCCCGGCCACGACCTACCGCAGCATCAACCAACTTCAGAGTCTCCCCAACCGACAGTCCCGTCGTATCGATCCTGTAGCGTTCGGGCCACCCAAGGGCGGCCTGCACAAGGCCGAAGGCGATCTGGGCGAAAGCCGAAATCCACTAGGGGAGCCAGGGGCGGGCCAATGACGCCTTCAACTGTTCCACGAACCAGTCGCCCTAGTTCCATCCCCTGGCGCGCCGGCTGCCGCCGGCAACGGCGAATGGGCTGAGAATTCAAAGCAATGTGCGTGTCCACACAGGTCCACAGAGTCGAAAGGCTTGTAGTGCCAGTTGAGCCTCACCGCGAAGGCCCTTGGTCTTGTACATTTTGGTGGGCCAGAGTGCACGGTAGGTAGAACCGTCTTCGAGATGTGGCTGGGGCAACTGTAAGCCTACTAAGGCCCTCGGCCCAAGCAGTATGGCTAAATAGGGCGGAGGGGCGCAAGCCGAGGAGTCAGTCCAGCCACCGCGCCAGCGGGAAGCCCCGGCCAGCGGCTCCCTCGACGTTCCTTTTCCAGGCCCCGCGTGCAGGCCCTTCGCGATTGTCCTGAAATTGCCGATCGTCGTAAAATGATCCCTGTAGAACAGATCCCTTATCTTATAAGGGGGAGGGATGACAAACGCAGGAACTCCGGCTCGCCAGCGCAGGCCCAAGGAAGAGACCACACAGCTCGGCAGGGAGATATACACGCGGGACATCAAGGCGCAGGTGGAAACCAACCACCATGGAGAATACGTCGCCATTGATGTCGAGACCGGGGACTGGGCCATGTCCGATGATGTTCTCGCCGCAGCGGAGCTTCTGAGCGCGCAGCATCCTGACGCAATAGACGTCTATCTGCTTCGAGTCGGGTACCGCGCGTTGCATCACTTCGGTGGCCGGCCCTGGCGGAGAGCAGAGTGATAGAGGGAGCCGTAAACTCCGCCTACGAAGCCGTCATACCCATTTCTCTGCAAGGCCCAGCGGGTCAGACGCAGCAGGTTGAGGCCGTGATAGACACCGGGTTCACCGGATTCCTGACGCTGCCGCCTTCGCTCGTGGCGGAGTTGGGATTGGTCTTCAGGGGCACAGGTGAGGCGACTCTGGCTGACGGAAGCGGAGTGTCGTTTGACGCCTATGACACCACAGTGTTCTGGGAAGGCGACCCGATAGTTGTATTGATCGACGAAGCGAACACTACCCCGCTGGTGGGTATGTTGTTGCTCGACGGGCACAACCTGAACATCGACGTCGAGAGTGGCGGACGCGTCGTAATACGGGCCAAGACGTAGAGAACGTAACCGCCTCTCATCTGCTTTTGCCCCGCCTATCGTAGTTCTGAAGAGGGTTGTCTCCTCGGTCCAGAGCGCAATCAGTGTTCTGTCGTCGGTACACCAGCGGACGAGGGCGTGTGCTCGGGAGCGGAGGGCTGAAGCCCAGACAACAGTACTGAACGGGGTAGTGAACCGAATCCATGAAAGACGAGTGCGGCGACCAGGAGATTAGAGTCGCGTTGGTGGACCCAACCAGACCGTACCGCGACCGCTTCGCTGGGAGGCCGGGTTAATCGGCCCTGTTGGGTGTGGTGCCGCCCCCAACGCCTCGGGCGCGGTCCACGTCTCTGACAGAACCACCGCGTGTTCCACCGCTGTGTTTGTGTCGCCTTCCCCCGCCTATCCGGTGGCCTACGCCACCTCGATCCACAACTCCTCCAGACCCCGCAACACTATCTGGTCTCGGTATCGAGGCTCGGCGACCAGATCTATGGAGTTGAACCGGGACAGCATGGACGCAAAGGCGACTCGTCCCTCCAAGCGGGCCAGAGGAGATCCTAGACAGTAGTGAATGCCCCGGCCAAAGGCCAGGTGGTTACGCTCGCTCCGCCCGATGTCCAGCACATCAGGATTGGGAAAGACATCCGGGTCCCGGTTCGCAGCCCCCAACGAGCAAAAAATCGTGCTGCCCTCGGGGATCACCTTGGTCCCGATCTTCGCTGTCTCCCTGCAAATCCTGGCGTCCAGTTGCACCGGGCTGTCGTACCGTAGCAGCTCATCGATGGCCGAATCCAGCAGAGCCGGTTCGTCCCGCAGGCGCTGCAACTGTTCAGGATTGCGCAGTAGGGCTAGAGTACCGTTTCCTATGAGGTTGCGAGTGGTCTCGTTTCCCGCCACCAGCAGCAGGGTCAGGTTAATCAGCAAGTCTTCTCGGGTTAGATGCTGCCCGTCCACTTCTGCGGCTACCAACGCGCTTATCAGGTCATTCTTTGGATGCTCTCGCCGCGCCGTAACCATTCCCTCGAAGTAATCGAACAACTCTTCAACGGTCTGCTGTACTCGGCTTATCTGTTCAGGGTTGAGCAGCGGATCAACTATCAGGGAGGCTACGTTGGACCATTCGTTGAACTGCTCCCGGTCTTCAGGAGGCACACCCAACATCTCGGCAATGACGATTACCGGAAGAGGGTATGCCAGTTCACGGATGAGGTCGAAGCGTTTCCGGCCCTTCAGGCCTTCCAATAGCTCATCTACCGTCTTCTGGATTCGTATCTCCAGGTCCGCCACCGAGCGAGGGGTGAATGCCTTGGAAACCAAGCTCCGTATGCGAGTGTGTTCCGGTGGGTCTAGGTCCAGCATACTTATGTACGGTATGTAGCCATATTCTCGGCCAACGACACCGTATCGTTGGTGGTCTCGGAGGATAGCGTCCACATCCTCGAATCGTGTCAATACCCACGTTGCCTCTCGCAGTCGGAGCTTGTGCACCGGGTCTTTGTTACGCAACTCCTCATAGGTTGGGTAGGGATCGTCCCTCAGTTTCCGGGAGAGCGGGTTGTAGACCACCCCCGACTCCAACCACTCCAAGGCGAGCAGTGTCCGTATTGCCAGCGGTTTGATCGTGGCTGCAAATAATGCGGAAGCGAAATTAGTCAAGACGACTCCTTTCCCCTGATCCGTTCTCAACTGCCGGCCAGCGTTTGGCCTTTGAGATGGTACTACACAGGGCGACACCATCGTCATGTCGAAACCATCACGAAAGAAGGTGTACCTTTGCATCAAGGGGTGATAGCGCGCTACGAAGCCAACGGGCCAGTGGAAACCACTGCATCCTGCGACATACCCGAGAGTGTGGATTGTCAGCGATACCTGTTCCGCGTGGACGCGGATGAAACCCAGCCGGCGAACCAGGGGTACGTTCAGTAACGTCGCAAAAACATATACAAGAACCCATCGGCACGAACGACCGGAGAGGCTCAATAGCCCCAGTTCTTCTGACCGCTCAGACCGAAGGGCAAGTTTGTGGACCCCTACGGCACCACACTTCCAGCCTGAACCTCAACGTTTAAGTCACTCAATTCTGTCCGCCTTTGTGGGCCGAAGTGGATGGTAGACAGAACCGTCTTTGACACTTGGTTGGGGACTGTCTGAGTCGCCCACCTTCCCTGTTACCGGTTTAGTCTTCGCGTTGATACTTTACCGTATTTGGGCTATTCTCGATTTTGGCAACCATGTAAGGAGGGTACAGCGATGCAGGCCAAGAAGAAGAGACTCATACTGGACCTCGACCCTCCGGTGGAGCGGCGACTGAAGGCGGTAGCTGCACTAAAAGGCGTCAGCATGAGACGTTATTGTCTGGCTGCCATAGACAGGGAGCTGGCGAGAGACGAGGCCAATGGTGCGTTTGCCGGCAGCTTCAATATAGAGGGCCTCGTAGCTCTTCAAGACGAAGCATTCGGAGACAAGATTCTACCGGGAGACGGAGTTGAGTTCATCCGGGAGGCGCGGGAATCCAGGAGCATCTATTGAATGGTCACGTCGTGGTGGATGCGAGTCTAGCGTTCAAGTGGCTGGTAAGGGAGATCTACACCGACAGGGCCAACGATCTTGGCCGATTATGGAACAGTCAGGGAACCCGAATCTCGGCGCCGTACCTGATGCCTGTGGAAGTGACCAACGCACTCCACCAAAGGGTGACGCGAGGAGAGTTGACGTTGGAGGCGGCAACCCATCGACACCTCAAACGCCAAGGCGACTGCGCCGGCTAGACGCCTGAGTGTGTCCTTTACCTCCCGGCCCTCCGGACGTGCTCGCGGAGCGCTCCATTGATGTCCGTTTGGTATCCACGACCGTCACGCGCATGCGCCTTGAACCATGCAATGATGTCCGCGTCGAGCCTCAGTGTGATCTGCTTCTTCACCGGCCGGTAGAATACCCCGCGCCTGGCATCGGTCCAATCGAGAACCTCCGGCGCGTCGCTCGTGTCGATCTGGTCGTCGGGGAGAGCCTCCAACGCCCTAATCTGCTCCTGAACGTCCGTCGGCAGCTCAGTGATGTCCTTCTTCATAAGCCTCCCTCTCATCACTCTCATCTCTCGTCGGCTTCCCGTGCTGAAATTATCCGCCCCATTTCGTGGCCTGATCCCAAGTCCATCGCAGGCGTGACTACCCTTCACGTCACTACACAACTGTAGTTACAGCAAGAGCCTGACGTCAATGACCATCCCGTTGTCTGCCGCGAACTAAAGCACCATTGGGCGGGGAGCAGGGTCAAGCACTTGGTCCAGAACGAACCTAGCCGCGAATTCTCTCGGTCTTTCTCAGCGTGGTGGGCAATGGAGGACTCGAACCTCCGACCTCACGGATGTAAGCCGTGTGCTCTAGCCAACTGAGCTAATTGCCCCGACCAAATCAGTATAGCACCGCACCCGAATAACGGGCCACCGGCGCCAGACGCCAGCAATTCGTCCACCACCGCCGGCAACTCATCCGGCGTCAAGACAACCCGGTCCGCCCCCACCAACCGCAGCGGCTCCGCCGCACCTTAGGCGCAGCAGATCGAGTGGATCCGCCTTCCAGTAAGTCTCCGCGCGTTCTGCACCGCGACCACGTCATCCGGCAGATCGCCAATATAGATCGCGACCTCACCATCGGTGCCGTGGCTCACTCTTCCGACGATGCCATCGGCCGACAGGTCGGTCAGGACGCGGTGGACGGTCGAGTGCGGCTCACCCAGGATGAGAGCCAGTTCCGGCGAATCGATGAACGGCATCCTGGCAAGGGAGTGGAGTGGCTGTCGGTGGATAAGAGCCATAGTCCGAGCGTAATGAAGTCCAGGCGCGGCGGGCAACCGTCACTTGAAGTGCCAGTGCATAGGATCTGGGAACCTCACGTTGGGCCACGCTCTGCCACCCATGCTACATCTACGGACTGGTTGCGTCTTTGCTCACAGAGCATATACAGTTAGTTCCCACCTCGCCACTTCCAATCCTGCCAGGCTGGTAATCTGTATGGCATACGCGGCGGACATCAGCAGAAACAACCCCGACTGCTTCCTGTTCTTGATCGACCATTCGGGTTCGATGTCCGGTCCGCTGGGCGGTCAGCCGGAACTGCGGAAGAAGGACGGGGCGGCTGATGCCCGTAAACCGCATCCTCGACGCCATCTCCCAATGCTGCTCACAGGGCATGGAGGTTCGCGACTACTTCCACGTCGGCCTGATCACGTATACCACGAGCCTTTCAGGGAAGCCGGACGTGCAGTCCGTCCTTCCGGGAACTTCTCCCAAGGCGCCCTTCCTCACCATCAGCCAGGTTGTTGACGCCGCCACTGTGGAGGATAGGCAGGTGAAGGAGCCGGACGGTGAGCGCGGGCTGGTGGAAGTGACTCGAAAGTTCCCGGTATGGCTGCGCCCCAGAGCCAAGTGGGGGAACGCCGACGTGCACACGTTGTCCCTGGCTTTCGGGGCGCTCCGCGACTGGATAGCCGATCACCCGAGCTCTTATCCCCCTATGGTGATCAGAGTCACCGACGGGGCAGCCACAGACGGAGACCCGGAGCCCTGGGCCAAAGAGATCATGGCGATGAAGACCAATGACGGCAACGTGCTGATCTACAACGTCCATCTTTCGAGCATGTCCGTCATGCCGGTCCAGTACCCGTCCGACGAGAGCGAAGTGCCTCCGGACGAGTACGCGGCGCAGATGTTTCGCTTGTCTTCCGAGCTTCCTGATCCGGTGGTGGATCTGGCCGCCGGCATGGGCCTGCCGGCCACAAAGGGTTCTCGCGGTTACGTCTACAACGCCGACATGGTGTCTCCGGTGCAGTTTCTGGACATAGGGACGCGCGCCGCTTCGGACCTGCGCTGATTAGTTTGAAGAACGAGGTGTTCCTTGACCTCCCAAGTAGGTTCTGGCTGCCTAAGGCGGGCAACTGCGCGGAAGAATACGGAGACGCTTCCCTTGTCGTATATCCGCAGCGAAGTAGAACGGTATGTGGAGGCCCCGACGATTATCTTTCCGACTGGTAGCATCTTCGCCCGCAGAGGACTACAATGGTGCAGACCACACAGCTTCTAAATCCTGCTAAGGAGGCCATCCGTATGCCATACGCGGCGGATATCAGCAGAAACAACCCCGGCTGCTTTCTATTCCTGATCGACCAGTCGGGTTCGATGTCCGGTGCGCTGGGCGGTCAGCCGGGACTGAGGAAGATGGACGGGGCCGCCGATGCCGTAAACCGCATCCTCGACGCCATCTCCCAACGCTGCTCCCAGGGTATGGACGTTCGTGACTACTTCTACGTCGGCGTAATCACGTACACCACGGACGGCTCGGGGAATCCGGACGTGCGGTCCGCCCTTCCAGGGACCTCTCCCGAGGAACCCTTCCTCGCCATCAGTCAGGTTGTCGACGCCGCCACCGTGGAGGACAGGCAGGTGAAGGAGCCGGACGGCGCGGGGGGCCTGGTGGAAGTGACCCGAAAGTTTCCGGTGTGGCTGCGCGCCGAAGCCAAGTGGGGAACGCCGATGTGCAACGGGTTGTCCCTAGCTTCCAAGGCGCTCCACGGCTGGATAGCCGATCATCCGAGCTCCTATCCGCCTATGGTGATCAGCGTCACCGACGGCGCCGCCACGGACGGGGATCCGGTGCGCCTGGCCGAAGAGATCATGGCCATGGAGACCAACGACGGCAACGTGCTGATCTACAACGCCCATCTATCGGAAATGTCCGCGACTCCGGTCCAGTACCCTTCCGACGAGAGCGAGGTGCCTCCGGACGAGTACGCGGCACAGATGTTTCGCATGTCTTCCGAGTTTCCCGCTCCAGTGGTCGACCTGGCAGCCGGCATGGGCCTGCCGGTCAAAGGGGGTTCTCGCGGTTACGTCTACAACGCCGACATGGTAGCTCTCGTGCAGTTCCTGGACATAGGGACGCGCGCCGCTTCTGACCTGCACTGATTCCAGGAGAGCGAAGGTGCAGCTTCGACCTCTGCCTCCAACAGGGCTCTGGCTACAGAAGGCGGGCAACGATCCCGAGGAGTACGAGGACGCCTTCCGTGTCGCGTACCCCCAAGAGATTGGGGCGTCCAGCAGCGGTTTGGCGCGGATAGCCATCTCGGATGGCGCAAGTGAGTCCGCCTTTGCCCGGGAGTGGGCGAACGCACTGGCCGACGCCTTCGTGACCCGGCCCCCAGAGCTATGCGGCCTGACCGAGGACTCCCTAAACGCATGGCTGCTGCCGGCGCAAGAGGAATGGCACGCAGCCGTGCCATGGGACCGTCTCCCCTGGCACGGAGAGGCCAAGACACGGGCCGGGGCTTTCGCGACCCTGTTGGGACTCACCATCGGGACTGCTTCGGATGACTCCGGGAGACTCTCCTGGCAGGCGTTGGCAGTCGGAGATAGCTGCCTCTTCGTTGTTCGTGACGACCGGCTGTGGATGTCCTTCCCCCTGGACGACGCCTCCCAGTTCGACAACAGTCCCATCCTGATTTGCAGCAACCCTGACAACGTCGGAGATCTGTGGGAGGGGGTAAGCCTGTACAGCGGCGAGTGTGCGGATGGGGGCCTCTTCATCCTGGCCTCCGACGCTCTGGCCTGCTGGTTCCTGGCAAGCAGCGCTGCCGGAGAGAAGCCCTGGGAGTCCCTCGCGGCGTTGGACTCGTCGGGCTGGGATGCCTGGGTCGAAGAGAAACGCCGCGAGAAGCTGTTGCGCAACGACGACACTACGTTGATGATGATCGAGGTCCTCTAGGGCCTCGAAGTGAAGCAAGGCTATGGCTTGGCCGGGAATAACCGACTTTAGCGAGGCTATCCAGAATCCCCGGCTGTGCTTCAGGGGCACGACGTACGAGGCCGGGACGGTGTCGGTCAACCAGCGGGGAATGCCCTTGGTGTTCTCCGGCGCCTTCGCCTGCGTCTATCGGGTATCGGTCGGAGGCCGTAAGTTGGCGGTGCGCTGTTTCACCCGCGAGGTCAAGGACCAGCAGACGCGTTACAACCAGCTGAGCGAATATCTGATCAACGTCCTTCCCCCCTCCTTCGTGCACTTTGAGTACCTGGAGCAGGGGGTCAGCTTGAGAGGCAACTGGTATCCGGTCGTTATGATGGAGTGGGTGGAGGGCGAGTCGCTGAGCAGTTTCGTCGGCTCGAACCTCGGTGACTCGGATACGCTTCGCCGAGTTGCTGCCCAGTGGCGCGGGGGTCCGGCCGCCAGTCTGCGCGGGCTGGGCATCGCCCACAACGACCTGCAACACGGAAACGTGATGGTGCAGGCGGATGGCAGAATCCGGCTGGTGGACTACGACGGCATATTCCTGCCCAGGTTTCGCGGGGAGCGTAGCCCGGAACTGGGACACAAGAACTTCCAGCACCCCCTCAGGACAGCGGAAGACTATGACGCCTACGTGGACAACTTCCCTTCCCTCGTCATCTATCTCAGCCTGCTCGCCATAGCCTCCGACCCCGGCCTGTGGTCCTTCTACAACGACGACAACCTGATATTTACCTGGAACGATTACGCCGACCCCGGAAGGTCCCCACTCTTCGAACTGTTGAAGAAGTCGCCCGACCCGACCGTGGCGAGACTGACCGAGCGCTTGGAGGAGTGCTGTACGCTTCCGGTGAAGGATGTGCCGAATCTGGAGGCCATCTTGCAAGGCATCCCACCCAGCTCAGGCCCTTCTCCGGCAACGGCCCCATCGGTCAGTCCATCGCCTCCGCCTCAGAGCAAAACAGGACACACAATCCCGACGCAACCACCAGTGACGCGACCCATTCGGCAACGAGCCCCCGGTCCGGGACCGACAGCCCAGCCCGCTGCGCAAGGGGCCGTCTACGGACCTGCTTCCAGAACGAGTTCCAGCTCTCCCGCGCCCGCTGCGTTCCCTGGGGCCACTCTGAATCGATTGAGGGAAGCCGCGAACAACGCGGCAGTCGCGCTCAGACACAGCGCAGCTTCCGGGGAGATCGGGAAGATTCTGCTGGGAGTCGTTGCCACGATTGTTGCGGTCATTGTGGTTATGGTAGCAGCGGCAGCTTGGGCTGTTTCGCAGGCCGGATGGTAGTGGGGCGTCACGCTCTTCCATCTGAATCGCCTGATGGCTAATAGACACGCCCGCTCATCCTACGGCCTCCCGTCGACGAGGAGATGCGGTACGATTCCCACAAGGATGATGCCAATCCCTGCCGCAGCGATGACGGTGATTATATCACTCAACCCAAAAATTGAGCCGATGATGATCGCTAGCGCTATGAGACCCAATCCCAACTGGTTGATCCTGCCCAAACCTAGTTTGCCCCATCCTACCCTGTTCGTCCAACTTAGGAACGCCTTCAGGAGCCTAACTCCACTGGGAATGAGCATGACAAGCCCACACAGCACGATGAATCCGCCCACGGTGGAGATCGTTTCGAACGGCCCGGACTCTTCGTAACCGATAAACTCAAAGAGGAGAGTCCTTGGCAAATCGGCCGAGATTCCGAGGAGCAACCCCACCGCTACGATGCCCAAACGCAGCTTTCCCCCCGTCCCCAGCCTGCCGGTCAGAGCCGGCTTGGTGGCGAGTCCCAGCAGTTCAATGACCAGTCGGAGACAGAACATCCAGGCTCCGCACAAAAAGACCAAGATGCCCAGGAAGCCAAGGATTTCCGAGCCCGCTTGGGGTTGACTGGGTGGAAGAAAGTATCGGTCTTCGGGGGCGTCCAAGAGGGACAGAAGTCTCATGAGAGACGCGAAGACTACTCCTCCGAGCAGTCCGCTGGCCATGGCAATGATGGCGCCAGCCACCATCACTGCCACACCTATCTTGTACGCCAGCCCCGACCCTTTGTCAGGAGCTTTCACACCGGCCCCAGCAGTCCTCTGTGTCTTCACGTCCGCCCCTTTTTCTGATGCTTGCGAGAGATCAGAGGCTCAGCGACCGACCCTTAACGTCATTGTCGCGTGCGGCCTCTGTCAGGCCCTTCTCTAGTTGAACGCGATGACTATTTTGGGTGGTGTGAGGTCCGCTCGTCGTCCCTTCGGTAGAACCTCCCGTAGATGAGAAGGCCTACTCCGCTCCAAAAAAGGACAACGACGGGTAGTGCGATTGCCGCGCCGGCTCTAAAGAGAATCTGTAGGACCAGGGCGGGAACGACAAGGATAAGTCCAATAGCAACGGCTGCCAAGCCCATTCTGTCCGGCCAGCGCCAATCGGCCGTCGCAGCAACGTACCTTTCGGCGATGCGCCGCGCCGCGCCAATGATGGCAGTCCGTCGGCGGGATTCCCCAAACAGGACTGCCGCAAGCCCACCAAGGAGAAGCACTCCGCCCAGCGCCCTGATCGCTGCGCCGATACCCACACCGAGATTCTCCTCTAGGATCATTCCGACAGCAACCAGGATGATTCCAATCACCACCCCGGCCGATCCCAGCGTGTCGGCCGGCCTCGACTTTCGGAGCGCCGCAAGCAGCTTGGAGCGCCAATCTTCCGACGAGGACATGGCCGCTCTCCTTCGATTCTGGAAGCACTCCCGCAGCATTCGACGCACATAACATATACGTTGCTCCCCTGGGCTTCAATCTCTTGGATCCAGCAACGGTTCTGATGCCTACAGGTGGGGCACTCTACTCGCACCCGACGATCAGGGCTGCTATCGCCAGAATGAATACCCATGCCCCAATGGCTCACATCAAGTTCACCGTTCTGTGAGTGTGCCTTTTAACCTGAATAGGGGTTACGCGAAACGCTTTAGAGCCTTTGGCTATGATCGTAAGATACTTGCTCAACGAACCATACCCCGTCTCTGTGCAAGCTTAGAGCGTTATCGACAGGGGTGTTCAGCCTTGAAAGACAAGCGATGGCCTAGCGAAACACGCGTTCTGGCATGGAACAAGCCAAGGTTGCTACCGTGGCAACTTGAACCTCAATACGAAGGTTCTTGATTCTGTCCGGCTTGGTGGGCAATGGAGGACTCGAACCTCTGACCTCACGGATGTAAGCTGTGTGCTCTAGTCAACTGAGCTAATTGCCCCGGCCAAATCATTATCGCACCGCACCCGAATCACGGGCCACCGGCCCCCTGCGCCAGCAGGCGGTCCACGACCGCCGGCAACTCATCCGGCACCAAGACAACCCGGTCCGCCCCCACCGACCGCAGCAGCTCCGCCCGCGCCGGCGAATCCGCCGCCCCGTAGGCGCAGCCGATCGAGTAGATCCGCCGGCCGGTCAACCTTCGCGCGTTCTGCACCGCCACCACGTCATCCGGCAGATCGCCAATATAGATCGCGACCTTTCCATCGGCGCCGTCAATCTGTTCGAGCGCCATCCGCAGCGGCTCTCCGGCCGGCTTGCGCCAATCGGGCCGGTGCCGCCCATCGGAATCGACCAGGTCGTCGTCGCTCACCACCACCGTGGGACTCAGCCACTCGCTCAGCATCGACACTGCCAGCTTGGCCTCCAGACCGGGCCGGCCCGTCACCACACCCTGCGCGCCGAGCCGGCCCAGCTCCGCCAACACTGCCCCACTCACCAGCGGCCTCTCCCGCCGGCGGGCCGCCGGCCCGTCCCAGTACTCGTTCGGGACGTCATAGACCGACTGAAACTGCTCCCCCAGGTACACCTCTTGAAATATTCGGACTATCCGGCTCGTTTCGATGGTAGACCCGTCGTGCTCGACCTGCCGCATGGTGGTTGGTGCGACACACTCGGCCAAGCCGGCCAATCCGCCGCCGGCCGCTCGTATACGGTCGATTACCGATGGCAGGTCCCTGTAGACTCCACCGTCGATAGTGGCGCGCGTGCCTCTGTCCCCCGCCTTGTACAACGCCCAAATCGTCAACCCGGTCGCCAGGTCCCAGTCGTTGTTGAACCCCCCGGCCGACCGTAACGCCGCTAGCTCGCGGTATGTGGCAAGGCCCCCCTCCACGGTCAGACCGGCCACCTTCTCGCAATACAACCTGACCGTCTGCGTCACGGCAAAGTCGTAAGAGCCGGATACGTCGATCAGGGTCCCGTCGAGGTCGAATAGCAGTACCGGCATCACGCAATGCCCACGCAGACCAAATCCGGCGAATTGGCAAAGATTATGTCGAGGCGCTCGATGTTATTCCTCCTGATTAACTTTTGCTAACTTGGTTGGCCGTGGCCTGCGTCCGTCGCGCCGGGATGGCTCGCGACCGTCGTACGCGCTATCGAGATATAATTGCGTTTTGAAGCCGGCAGAATCAACCGAAACCTTCGGCCGGCTTACATCCTGGAGAGATGAACACAATGATAGATCGTCTGGCCAGCATCAACCAGCGATACGATGAGCTGGCCGATCTACTGGGCTCGCCTGAGGTCGTTTCCAACGTCGAGCTGTTGCAAAAATACGGCCGCGAGCGCGCATCCTTGGAGCCACTGGTTTACTGCGATCAGCGGCGCAGGTCGATCGAGAACTCAATTGAGCAGACGAAAGAGTTGATCGACCAGGACGAAGACGCCGAGCTTGTCGAGTTGGCCCAAGCCGAGCTGGAAGACCTGCAATCGCAGTACGAGCTAGCGCTGAGCGAGCTCCGGGGACTGCTGGTGCCTAAGGATCCCAACGACGAGAAGAACACGATCGTCGAGATACGCGCCGGCACCGGCGGTCAGGAGGCCGCCCTGTTCGCCGCGGACCTGTATCGGATGTACTCGCGCTACGCCGAGCGCCAGGGCTGGGTGTCCGAGGTCATCGACGCCCACGACACCGGCTTGGGAGGCTTCAAAGAGGTCGTGTTCGAGATCCGCGGACGCGGCGCCTACTCGCATCTGAAGTTTGAGAGCGGAGTCCACCGCGTCCAGAGAGTGCCGACAACCGAGGCCAGCGGCCGGCTCCACACCTCGGCGGCGACGGTCGCCGTCCTTCCGGAAGTAGAAGAGGTGGAGTTGGAGATCGACCCCGACGATCTGCGTATCGATATCTACCGCGCGAGCGGCGCCGGCGGTCAGCACGTCAATAAGGTAAACTCGGCCGTTCGCATCACTCACCTACCAACCGGCATAGTCGTCACCTGTCAAGACGAACGCTCGCAGCAAAAGAATCGGGTGAGAGCGATGGCCCACCTGAGAGCCAAGCTTTTCGCCATGGAACAGGAAAAGCAGACCTCGGAGATCGAGAAGGAACGCCGCTCCCAGGTAAAAAGCGGCGATCGGAGCGAGAAGATTCGTACCTATAACTTCCCCCATGACCGGCTGACCGACCACCGTATCGGGCTGACCACTCACGGCCTGCCTCGCATTCTCGATGGGGAGCTCGACAACGTAGTCGAGGCTCTTTCCCTGGAGGATCAACAGCGGCGCGAGGCGGAAAACGCGATTGCGCTGTCAGCATCTTGACGCTTCCCACCGAATCCCCATCTGCCGCTGACGCCGGCAGAATAAACTCGATCCCAGTTCCATGACTCTCCAAGTCCAGCACCTCAAATCCCCGACAGTTGAGGAAGCGCTCGTTGACCTTCAGAGCCGGTTGTCTCCGATCTCCGATGCCCCGGCCCAAGAGGCCCGGACTATTCTTGAGCACGCCGCCGGCCTGAGTTGGGCGCGGATATTGTCCCGCCCACAGCTCCGGCTCACCGAGGAGTCCACTGAGCGGGCTGAAACGATGGTGATGCGCCGGCTGGCCGGCGAGCCGTTGGCCTATGTGATCGGGCGCGTCGAGTTCTGCGGCATCGGGTTGAGCGTGGATCGGCGGGCACTGATCCCCCGGCCGGAGACCGAGCTGATGGCCGAGCTAGTGCGCCGGATCTACTCATTCGCCGATGCGACCCCGCGCCTTGCCATCGACCTGGGGACCGGCAGCGGCTGCCTGGCGCTGGCTCTCGCCGGTTGGTTTCCGCACTGCACCGTTATTGCCAGCGATCTCAGCCCCGCCGCACTGTCGCTAGCTCAAGAGAACCTGGCGCGGGCCCGCATGCGGAACCTACATCTCGTCGCCGGCGATTGTCTGGCGCCGTTCAGGACCAGTTTCGATCTGGTCGCCGCCAATCTGCCCTATGTTCCAGATTCCCGATTGTCCGGTCTTTCGCCCGAGGTTATCCGGCATGAGCCGCCGCTCGCGCTGAACGGAGGGCCCGATGGCCTGGAGATCTATCGCCGCGTGTTCTCGGACCTGCCAGTCCTGTTTGCCGACGACGGCGTGCTGGCTTTCGAGATGGACGAATCGAACGTAGCCACCGGCGCTTCGCTCTTACGGGACCTGTTGCCGACTAGGCCGGTCTCTGTATTCACCGACCAGTTCGGCCGAAATCGCTTTCTCATAGCTGCGCCTATGGGGATGCCGGTCACTGAGGCCGCGCGGTCGCTGAGCTTAGAATTGGTGGAGCCATAATGATGGCCGAGCTGCCCTTTAGACTTTTGGCCATCGACTTGGACGGCACCCTGTTCGCTGAGGAGGACAGGGTGGATGCGCGAATCGTCCAACTCCTGCGGCAGATCGCCGGCCGAGGCACTTTCGTCACTATCTCTACCGGCAGGATGTACCACAGCGCGGCCCACTATGCCCGAAAAATCGACGCCAGCGCTCCAGTGATCTGCTACAACGGCGCCATGATTCGCGACCACCGCGACGACGCGATCCATCTCCATAGGCCCGTCTCCGCCGAAGGGGCCCTGGTCGCGTTGCGTTTCGCCCGAGAGGCCGACATCCATCTGAATGCCTACGTCGACGACGAAATCGTCCTCGAACAGCTTGATAGTCGCCCGCAGTTGGCGGGCTGGCTGTCCGACTTCAACGTCCCTCACCGTGAGGTAAACGACCTGGAACCGCACCTGCATTCCGGCGCCACCAAGCTTTCGCTCTCGGTCGAACCCCACCAAACTGCGGCCGTAGTTGCGATGGCCAGAGAGAGGTTGGAGCCTGTCGATCTCGTCGTAACTCCGTCCTTGCCCATCTATATTGAGATCAACGACAGAGAAGCAAACAAGGGCACCGCTTTGCGCGCGCTTGCAGAGTCTTGCGGTGTCGAGATGGAAGAGACAATGGCCATCGGCGACGGCCAGAACGACCTGCCCATGTTTGCAGCGGCCGGACACTCGGTCGCGATGGCGAACGCGCCTGAAGAAATCCGGCAGATGGCCGACGAGGTCGCCGGCCACGTCAAGGGCGATGGATTTGTCTCCCTGCTGGAGAGCAGGCTGGCACTATGACCACGGCAATTGCTCCGACCATCGAAGCGGCCAGGAGGGTCGCGGCCGTCCTCTCGGCCGGCGGCGTCGCTCTTATCCCCACCGACACGGTCTACGGATTGGCGGCAGATCCCGAAAACGCCGCCGCGGTGGACCGCATCTTCGAGATCAAGGGCCGGCCGGAGAGCCAACCGATTGCCGTCCTGGTCAGTCCGGACTTTCCACTCGACCAGGTCGCCGAGGAAGTCCCGGCCGCGTTAAGTCGCATAGGAGGACCGATTTGGGCCGGCGGGCGTCTGACGATTGTCCTCCGTCGCAGGCCGGGTCACTTGGACGCGGTCGCCGCCGGCGCCCCGACGGTCGGATTGCGCTCGCCTGACCACTCATTCACCCAGCAAGTCATAGCCAGCTTCGGCCGGCCGATAGCCGCCACCAGCGCCAACATCTCCGGCCAACCGAGCCCGGCCGCATTCGACGAGGTCGACCCCGCAATCGTGACCGCTGTAGACTTGGCAGTCGACGGGGGCAGGTGCCCGATCAGCGCTCACTCCAGCGTCGTGGATTTCTCGGTGTCTCCTCCCAGGGTATTGAGGGCCGGCGCGATCTCACCGGACGAGCTTTCGGCCAGCTTGGGAGTTAATTTTAGTTAGCGCGGGACTCTGGTCTCCCTTTTCCACCATTTTTTGCTCCCTTTGCCGCTCATTCCGAGGTCAACGCAGGGCCTCGACCGTTCCAACCAGTTGGTCGTAGGTGGTTATGTCCTTTGCCCTGTCAAGGAAGTCGTGCAGATTCGCGGAATCAGCGCGCAGCCTCCTCAACGGCTCCTCGTAGCGGTTTCCGGTGCCGGCGTAGCCGCCATGCCAGGCCAGATAGGCGGTGTTCAACCTTCGAATCGGGTAACCCAGATCGGCCAGCTCACGCTGCCGTGCCGCCATGTACCGCTCCGCCTGCTCGACTTCCCCTTTTTCTAGAAACGCTTCCACCGCCTCCCGAGTCTCGCGCAAGAGTGCGTCGAAATCCGTCTCATCATCGGCAGATGACCCACCGTCGTGAAGCTCGGATGTGTCAAGACGGGCAAGCACCGAGTCCCTGATCTCGGCTCCGACAATATCGGCGGCGGTCTCGTTGATCGACCTCGTCTCATCGCTGAAAAAATACTCCCGGCCCAGCGGGTGGATCAGCAGGAAGTGGTGAGTCCACTCGTGCGCTATCGTGAATACCGCGCTGCCCAGGTCCCTGCGCGATGAGATCAGCGGTGGAAACAGGGCTATACCGCCGATTCTCTCCACCAAGGCTACGTATCCTGTCTCTTCCGATTCGAACCGCCGCTCGATCGCCTCGACGGTTTCCAGGTCCAGACCATCTCTAAGCAGAAGCGACGTATCCAGCCTGATGCCGGCGCGCGGTGCAACCAGCAATACCTGCGGGACCTGTCCGATCTGGAAATTGACCGGAGGCCGCACCACGACGTGAACGCGACCGATCCCGACGTCGAACTGCAATCCGGGCCTGTCAAAGCCGGCCGAGACCAGCTCCCGCTCTACGATTTGCCTGAGCGTCTCCATCGCCGCCGGCCTCAGCGACGCCTCCTCTCGGACAGCCTCCTGCAAGGCTCTCTCATTCACCGACCGCGATTCACCGAACGCTGCCCGCCGAATGGCGTCGCGCCGAAGCTCGTCAACCATTCGCACCGCCTCGAAGTAGCGGACCAACAACTCCAGGTCTTCCGGATCGCCACCTACTGCTTCCTGTGGGGGAAACAGCAACTCTAGCTGTCGGTCAAGCAAGTCCAGAGTATTGCCTTCCGCCGCCTGAAACGCCCTCCAGTCTCGCCTACCCGCCGGATCGCCCGCCGGAACGGCAACCACAATCAGAACCAACAGTCCAAGCAGAATCAGCCGGACGATTAGCCCATACACTATTTCACCCATCCGCCGGCGAACCGACCTCATTGCCAGTTGCTATGGCCGACACGTGCAATGTAACGCGGGGACTTGTCCCCCGCTAAGGACAAGCCGGCCAAGCCACCAAGCGCCCGCATTCCTGTAGGGGCGATTCGCGAATCGCCTTGGGGGTGTGGCATCCGACGAACACCTAGTCATGGTTACGATTAAGGGACTTCTAGGAAATTGCGACCTGGTCACTCGTATGTTGCAAAAAACCCGAGAGCCGACGAAATCGCCGTGCGTGGGCGAGGGACAATGTAGCGCGGGGGCTCGTCCCCCGCTGGGGCCGTGATCGGGCGTGGCAGAATCCGCAGTGCCAATCTGCTGTGCCAAATCATAACTCCGATTCTTCATACTCTGGCGCACCGGCGCGAGCCGTCATGAACCATTGGTACATACTTACATAGTAACCTGCGACGCTCCCGCGTCCATATGCCGGTAAAGCAACTGTCAACTGACGGCCGATTTGGTCCCACGAACGCGTGATATAATTCCTTCACGGCGGTCGTTTCATCGCAATTCGCGGGCAGGTCTCCTCCAGACCGAGCCCGTCACGAACCTTCCCGACGACACGTCGATTCACGTACTCAACCGCCGGCAGGAGCGAATCCCAGATGTCCGGTCATAGCAAATGGGCAACGATAAAGCGGCAAAAGGCGGCGACCGACGCCAAGCGAGGCCAGGCCTTCACCAAGCTGGGTCGCGAGATCACTATTGCCGCGCGCGACGGCCCCGATCCCAACTCGAACTTCAGGCTTCGGCTCGCTATCGCCCGCGCGCGCGACGCGAACATGCCGGCGGACAACATCCAGCGCGCGATCAAGCGGGCCAGCGGCAGCGCGGCCGGCGAGTCCATCGAGGAGCTTGTCTACGAAGGGTATGGGCCCGGAGGCGCCGCGCTATACATTGAGGTCGTTACCGATAATCGCAATCGGACCAGCGCCGCGGTGCGCAACGTCGTCCAAAGTGCCGGCGGTTCTCTCGGTGAGAGCGGCAGCGTCACCTGGCTGTTCGAACCTCGCGGCATGGTGACCGTCGAAGTCGGCGATAACGATCCGGACGATGTCGCGATGATCGCGATCGACGCCGAAGCGGACGACGTCGAGTCCGTCGATGGCACCGTTGAAGTCCAGTGCACCCCCGGTCGCCTCGAGTCCGTGCGCAGTGCATTCGAATCAGAACAACTCAAAGTGATCTCCTCGGAACGCTCGCTATCTCCCAAGAGCAGCATCAGCTTGGATCGACAGACCACCCATCAGGTGATGCGTTTGGTAGAGAATCTCGAGGAGCTTGACGACGTTCGAAACGTCCACACAAACATAGATCTGACTCAAGAGATGGTGGAAAGCTATCGAGGCTAGATCGATCGCGTCGGCCGACCACCGGTTGGTTTCTCCCGAAGGGGCCCCGCACCGTGATCGGATTGGATCCCGGCAGCCGCGTGATGGGCTACGGAGTCGTGAGAGAAGAGGGCAGCCGAATCTCGCTCGTGGACCACGGCGCCGTCTGGACCAAACCCAAGGACCCGGTCGAACTCAAGCTTCTCAGCTTGAATCAGCAGTTGATCGAAATCCTGGACAGGTATCGACCCGACGAGGCCGCGGTCGAAGAGGTCTTCTTTAGCGTGAACGTCAGGAGCGCATTGCTCTTGGGCCAGGCCCGCGGCGTGGTCCTGCTCACCCTGGCAAACGCCGGCCTGACCGTCTCTCAGTATTCGGCCACAGTCCTGAAGCAGGCGGTGACAAACTATGGGAGAGCGAGCAAGGCACAGATCCAACGCTCTGTGCAAATGCTCCTGGCTTTGGACCATCTTCCCGAACCGCCGGACGCGGCGGACGCCCTCGCAATCGCAATCTGCCACATCAACTCGACCCAGCGCCGGTTCCAACCGCTGGGCTGAGATGAGGAAATCGACGGGGCCATGATCGCTGGAGTTCGCGGCAAACTAGTAGGTCGCCAGGCCAGCTCGATCCTGCTTGAAGTCGGCGGATTCGTGTTGCAGATCGGCGTGCCCTTATCAACGCTACAGGCCGCCGGCGAACGCGGCGCGACGGTCTATCTGCACACCTATCTCCACCTGCGCGAGGATGCCATCTCGCTATTTGGCTTCTCCACCGAGGAGGAGTTGACGACGTTTCTCGGCCTGCTGAATGTGAACGGCGTCGGCCCGAAGGTAGCGTTGGCCATCCTGTCCCGCTTCGATCCGAATCAGTTGGAGCGAATCATCGGCGAGGGCGAGCCGGAGCAACTCGCCACCGTCTCCGGCGTCGGCAAGCGGCTCGCCGGCCGCATCGTCCTGGAGCTGCGCGGCAAGCTGGATATGAAGCCTGTCGCCGCTGAGCCAGCGGTCGATCAGCTCATAGTGGACGCCCTCATAAGCCTGGGCTACCGGCGGGAGGACTCGCTCAAGGCCGCCGCCTCGGTCGAACAAGCACAGGACTTGGACCCGGAACAGCGAATCATCCGGGCCTTGCGCTACTTCCAAGCCGAATAGCCGGTCCTACCATCGCTACCCGACCGGTCCACCACCGCACGAAACCGGCCGTACCGCCCCAGGACTGTTCTACCCCCGATTGGTTAGGACTCTTGGAGTGACTTACTATGAAAACAGCCGCCCGACTCGCTACTCCGGCGGTCAAAAGCATGCCCCGCACGCCGATGCGGGTCCGGAGTCCCGGAGGGGCGGGGATTGGAAATGTAGCGCGGTCGAAGACTCCGCGAGGCGAGGGGCTTGTCCCCCGCTCCCGGCAGTCCGAGTACCAACCCCGGTCCCGAGCCGCCGTATAGGAGACCCGCCAACCACCGTACTCATTTTCATATCTTGGTGCGCCGGCCCCTGCCTGCATGGGCGATTGCTACGACAGAATGCCCCGTACCCGCCTCAGGCGGGCCGGAATCAAGACGTAAGGTGGTAGGCAAGCCCACCGCAGCATCCCTTCGGTCTTTACAACCCGTGTAACCGGCGTCACGGCAGCAGGTCTAAGAATCCCTCAAGAATCGCCTGCCAATCCGGCACCAGCGCCAGGCAAGCTAGCCCCGCCGCGAAGAACCACTCGATCCAAATCGGCCGGAGTACGTTGGCCAAGCTGAAGGGAACCGCAAGGACCAGACCGAGGCCGGCAAGATACTCGCGTCTCGCCAGCTTATGTTTGACGACGTCCTGCAGGCTATCGATGTCCGCCCTGCTCGGAATCGCCTGAATCGCGATCGACACGCCGAGCCAAAGAGCCAACAACGATCGAATCAGGTTGGCCGGCTCTGCCGCGATGCCGGCACCGAACCCCGTCTCTCCTTGCAGCCGGAACAACGCATACGCGAAAGACGTGTTGATCAGGAACGGCCCCAGCACGATCAGAGCGTGCTGACGTATGTGGCGTGGCACCGAATGGACCACGTACCCGGCCGGATTGCCCAGACTGAAGAACACCACCTCGTGGATCTTGCTCCCGGCCAGCCGGCAGAAGAAGTAGTGGGCAAACTCGTGTACTACCACGCCAGGCAGCTCGAACAGCCGGAAGAGAATCGCGGCCGGACCCAACGGCGCCTACCGCCTGCTGGGAATGGCCGCTCCTGGCGATCCGAGGTGTGATCCTGTCCGATCTTCGCTTGCGCTGTACTCCCAAATATCCCTCCGGCTACTAACTATACCGTCGGGACATCAAATGGAAAGTGGAAGCGCATAAGAGGGGCGGGGATGAAAAATGTAGCGCGGGGGCTTGTCCCCCGCTCCCGGCGGTCCGGCACCCAACCCAAGTCCCGAGGCACCGTATAGAGGACCCGCCAACCGGTGCCCCGGTTTTCATACCTTGGTGTGCCGGCGCAAGCCGGAACGAGAGGAGTGTGGTGTTGGGAATGTAGACTGCGGGCTCGTCCACCGCTCTCAAAATGAGGTGGACCCTAAACTGCGACCCAACGTCGTGACGTCGCCGCCCCCCGCCCGCCGGCCCGCACCAGAGTTCCGGCCCTCAACGCACCGGAAAGAAAATATCCGTGCGCCACTTCGACTGGTCCGGCTCTGCGCCGGGATCCGTGACGTAGACCTCCCATGGCGCCCCCCGCCGGCTGGAGACCCTGCTCAGCCATCCACTCCGGTCAACGCGGACCACGTTTTGCGGCAGGTCGTCATACGGCCCCATGTGAGTGACCGTCGCGACTTTTCCCCGCCGGAAGCTCGCCGGCCTTGACCCGGCCGGCGCCCTCCATCGGCGCGGCCACCGGCATCCCGCACTCGAGATCCAGCGTACTGCCCTCCATCGAGTAGTAGATCGCGAACGGCATGCCGGCCGGCTGCTGTCCGCTCTGCTGGACATACCCGTGCACCTCCCCGAAGAGAGGCCCCATGACTTCTGTGATCTTCTCCATTGTCGTGGTAGTTCGAATTCCCACGATCGGCTGTGCCTCGATCTGCTTCGTCGCAAACTCCTTATTCATCTCTCACTCCTTCCGATGTTGTGGCCGCAAGTTGTCCGACTTCTGTTTCTTCAAATTCTACAGGTAACTTAGAGTGCCCCAGCGCCACCGCATCCAGCCTACCGGTTTCGCTGGACGGGCCCCAAGCTAGGATAATGTTGCAACTTCCAACTGGCGGCGGCAAAACCCGCATCGCCGGGGAGTTGCTGTCTGGTTGGCTGATAGATGGACGCAAGGCGGTCTGGATGACACATCGGAAGGAGCTGGCGACCCAGACGGAAGGTATGTTGTCCGAGGCCGGAGTATCAGCAACGGCAAACATGCGATGGGTGCCCCGAGCTAGCGCCCCAGTGCTGGTAAATGGCGTCGTGATTCTAATGGCTCAGACCGTGAGTCGCCGCACCGCAAGGGGCAATGTGTGGGGTGGCTACCGTCGCAACGACCTGATGATAATCGACGAGGCCCACCACGCTACTGCCGACGGTTGGGCGAGAGCCATACGGCGATGGCCTGGACCGGTTCTGGGTATGACCGCTACCCCGTGGCGTCTTTCCGTCAAAGAAGGTTTTGACCATCTATTCCGAGATTTGCACTGTGGCCCACAGGTCGCGAACTTGCAATCCAACACTTGGTTGTGCAAGGCGCGTGTGCTTTCGCCACCGGAAGAAGAGCAAGTCCGAGGCGGCCAAGTTGATAGGACTGGAGACTATAGCGAATCCGGCATTCGACTGGCTAACGAGGACCGTGACATTTGGACCGCCGGTGTACTGCGATTCTGGCAAGAGCACGGTGAGCACAGGCAAACCATCGTCTACGCCGTTTCGGTAAAGCATGCCCAGAACCTTAACGCCGTGTTCAACGATGCCGGGATACCGACTGGGGTATTGCTTGGCGATACACCTACTGCGGCGCGGGCTGAACTTATAGACCAATTCCAGAACCTGACCATCAGAGTGTTGGTTAACGTAGCTGTAGCCACTGAGGGATTCGACTTGCCCGATGCCGCTTGCGTGGTGCTGATGCGACCCACGTTGAGCCTGTCCCTGTACCTTCAAATGGTAGGCAGAGGGTTGCGTCCAAAGCAAAACGACGGTGATTGCGTCATTCTTGATTTGGCCGGAAACAGCCTGCGACACGGGCTGCCTGACGAAGATAGATCGTGGTCGTTGCGACCGCGGGAAGAGAAGCGACCACCTGGGGAGTTCCCAACGGTCTGGTGCGCGGATTGTGAACATCTATCCCATGCGGGCAGTCACCAATGCGGTAATTGTGGAGCGCCCTTCGGGGAGCAATGCGGCCGTTGCGGCGCGTGGCGGGCCTGGAAAAGATGGAGCGCGAAAACCAATTGCGGCGAGGAGCACGAGTTGGTCTGTGACCTATGCCACTACGACGCCCACATTAAGGCCCGGCTCCCTGTTACCGATGAATTGAAGGAGCTGGCAAATCTGGCAGACGATGACGAACTCTCCCCGCGACGGGACCCACTCCTCAAGAATATTCTGGAGGACGAGCTCCGTCGCGTCAGCACCAAGGAGCGCCAAGACGAGATACGCTCACTTATCCGGATCAGAGAGTCACAAGTCGGCGACGATCACGTATTGGAGGAATTGTTCCAGAATCACGTTGACGGATTGCCTACAGCGAAACGCCCGCAGTCCAGACCCCAAGAGCATCGGGCCTTCATTAACTGGGAGGACGGGTTTCGGCGAGAACTCACGCAATGGCGGAAAGAGTTGGCCGAACTGGAAACCAAGCCACTTGACAAGCGTCTCGCCTATGAAAACGCCAAAGATCGGCTGTTACGGCTGCTCGAGGCAGAAGCGAGAGAGGCTGGTTTCCTTTCACAAGATGAAGTTCAGGCACAGCCTGCCCAGCCGCCGAATTCAAATCGAATTGTCGGCGAATTGGCAACGCAAATGACCAAGAATAATCCTTCTGTTGCCGACTCCGAGGGATCGACGGTATTGACGCCGCCACGAAAGCCCAGTTCAACAGCGGCTCCAGAACGCGCCAAGGGCAATCTACCCGATCAGTACGTGGAGGGGTCACCAACGAAACCTCAACCGCGCGTTTCAGAGCGAATCGTAGGTGAAGTCGAACCGGCGTCAAAAAGGGAGGGACCGTCCAACTCCAGTTCACTCGATCCAAGTGCACGGATGACGTTCGCCCAACTCGGAGCTTGGGGTAAGGTGGAGCCAACCAAAGGAACTTCTACTGAACCTTGGAGGTTAATGGATCCGCGCGGACAGGAATTATCTGTCAGTAACTGGGCCAAGCTCCTCTCAGAAACAGTTGAGTGGTTGATACGGGAAGGATCGATTGCCAATGATACCACCGTGGTCACCATTGGGAGCGCGGCGACCGGGCATTTTATTTATGTAATCCGAAACGTCAAAGCTCTCGACCGAGAGTCCTCAGCGAAGGGAACAGGCCGATACTTGATTCATGTATCACCCAAGCATCCAAGTGGACGGGAGTTTATGAACCGAACACGATTGTCGAATGGCCTATATTTGGAGCGCAATTGGTCATCCAAGGCAATAGCTCAACTTTGCCACCTGCTGGTCGAAAAATTCGATCAGGATCCGGCCCAATTCCGTGTGCAATTGCGCTAATGGCTACCGCCCGAGTTGCACTAGTCGGCACCACACTATTGTCGTACTCTTGACCTGAGCATACGGAAGCACCAACACCTCGTCCGGCATCCCCACGAACCAGCCCATCGCACCCACTGTGATATAATCGCCGCCGGCTGGTCATACCGGCTCTAGCTTCCTCAAACAAGCCACCGAGACGAGGCCGCATCGTTGGTTGCTGACTATGGCCCCATAGCGATATTCCTTGTAATAGCTATCGGTTTTGCCGTTGCGCCCCTCGTGATAGCCCGGCTGTTGCGTCCAAACAATCCAAACGCGATCAAGCAGTCCTCCTACGAGTGTGGTATCGAGACAACCGGCACCTCTTGGATCCGCTACTACGCCGGCTTCTACGTGTACGCCCTTCTGTTCGTCATATTCGACGTTGAGACCGTATTCCTTTATCCCTGGGCCGTCGCCTACGGAAAACTGGGACTGTTCGCCCTGATCGAGATGTTCATTTTCATCGGAATCCTGGCGCTGGGCCTCGTGTACGCCTGGCGCAAGAAAGCCCTCGAGTGGCAATAGCCCTATCGACGCTCCATTGCCCGGCAATTCATCCAGGATTCTGCCAGTTTGCGGCGACTGCCCTGCCCGTACAATTATCCCCACGCCCGCTCCGACGATCTCTTCGCCTTAAAGCATGATCAACGACCTGTTTCCCAACATCCACGAAGCCATAAGGTCGCTGCTGGCGCCGGTCCTGCCGGCCTGGCTGGTCGACATCCTGATGATCGTGATCGCGATCAGCTTCCTGGCCCTGGTTCTCCCTGGCATCGTAATGAGCCTGGTCTACCTCGAACGGCGCATTGTGGCCCTGATGCAGGACCGATTAGGACCCAATAGGGTCGGGCCCCTCGGAATCCTCCAACCCATCGCCGATGTGATTAAGCTACTCGGCAAGGAAGACCTCGTCCCTTCGGCGGCGGACGCGCCGGTCTATAAGCTCGCCACCGTCATCGTCCTCGTGCCGGCCCTGCTCATCTACGCAGTCATCCCATTCAGCGAAAAGATGATCATCGCCGACCTCAACATAGGTATCCTCTACCTGGTCGCGATCTCGTCGACCAGCGCGGTGGGTATCTTGATGGCCGGATGGGGATCGAACAACAAGTTCGCCCTGTTGGGCGCCATGCGGGCAGTCGCCCAGATAATCAGCTACGAGATTCCGTTGGTCTTTTCGATCATCGGGGTCGCGATGATCGCAGGCTCGCTGTCGACCATAGACATCGTCGAATCACAGACCGCCTGGGGTGGTTTCAGGTGGAACATCCTGATTCAGCCACTCGGTTTCATTATCTTCTTTGTAGCTGCAACCGCCGAGCTGAACCGAACGCCATTCGACATCATGGAGGCCGAGTCCGAGATCGTCGCCGGCTACCACGTCGAGTACAGCGGAATGCGGTTCGCCCTCTTTTATCTGGCCGAGTATCTGAATGCGTTTGCAGTCGCCGCCCTGGCATCTACCCTATTCCTTGGGGGTTGGCACGGCCCGATTCTGCCGCCCTGGATCTGGTTCCTGATCAAGACCTACGCAATTTTCTTCATATTCTTCTGGATACGCGCGACCCTGCCCAGAGTCCGGGCTGACCAGCTCATGTCCTTCGCCTGGAAGTTTCTGTTGCCTCTCAGCTTGGCGAACATGCTCGTGACCGGCCTCGCACTCCACCTGTTGGGTGGTGCCTGATGGGAGCGGCATAGATGTCGGAGCAAACCTGGTTTGACATTGCGTTCTATGTCATCGCCGGCCTGTTGATCGTCTCGGCGTTCGCGGTCGTGACCCTGCCCCGTATAGTTCACAGCGCGCTCGCGTTGATATTCTTCTTCCTCAACGTAGCCGCCCTCTACGTCCTCCTCAACGCCGAGTTCATAGCCGCTGTGCAGGTGATAATCTACGTCGGCGCGGTCGCCGTGCTGTTCCTTTTCGCCATCATGCTCACCAGCCGCAGCTACCTGCCGGACAGCAACCCGACCAACCGCCAGTGGGCCATCGCCGGCATTACATCCGCGGCGTTGCTGTTCGTATTCCTGGTCGTCCTGACCGGGACGCAGTGGCCGGCCGCCGGCGAACCGCCTCAATACACGACCGAGTCGCTCGGCCAGCTCCTGCTGAACGAGTTCATCCTACCGTTCGAGATTGCCGCCGTACTCCTGTTGATAGCTATGATCGGCGCGATAGTGATAGCCAAGGAGCGATGAGGTGACGGTATGCACGTAACACTCACTCACTTCATAGTGCTCAGCGCGGTACTGTTTTGCATCGGACTCTACGGGGTCCTGGCGAAGCGAAACGTCGTCGCCATCCTGATGTCGGTCGAGCTGATGTTCAACTCGGTCAACGTCGCGTTAATCGCTTTCTCCCGGTACCCGCCGGCAGATGCGGCCGCGAACGCGGTCCTTACCGGCCAGGTATTCGCCCTGTTCGTCATCGCGGTAGCCGCCGCCGAGGCAGCGGTAGCCCTTGCACTGATACTGGCAATCTACCGCTTACGCCGGTCGGTAAACGTCGAAGAGGTGAACCTGCTGAAATGGTGACTCGGTCCGTCCTGTTCAATTCGTCGTTTCAGCCCCCCTCTTCGTCACTCCCGCTCCGCGCTTCATCATTCCGGCCCCCAACTTGTCATTATGGCGGAGGCCAGAATCCACGAGGGGAGGGGAGGGGAAATGTAGCGCGGGGGCTTGTCCCCCGCTGGGGTGGCGGTGGGGCGTGGCACAATCCGCAGTGCCATTCCACAATCTCCGGCTTTTCATACCTTGGTGTGCCGGCGAAAGCCGGGATGAGGTATTGGTACGAAAGTGGTGTTACTCGGCCTCGAGTGCGCCCGCATTCCACGGCCCCCCATTCGTCATTCCGGCGAAGGCCGGAATCCAGAGGGGACAGGTGGACAGGCACCTCCTTACAGGCGGCAGAATCCCGTGCCCCCACTCTTATCCCCTCTTGTGGCCCTAGTAGCGCCATCCGTCATTCCCGCGCAGGCGGGAATCCAGGAAGGGTGGGGAGGGGCAAGTCAATGGCGGCACCGGCCGAGTCCCCGGTCCGTACGCTCCGGCCTCTGAAATGTGTCGAGTCGACACGACCCTACACAAAAACCACCCGCCGGCGGAGGCAATCGTGAGCACCTCGCTACTCCTCTGGCTCATCGTTGCCGCCCCGCTGGCTGCCTTCCTCGTCATAGGCCTTGGAATCCGGCATAGCAAGCGCCTCTCCGGCTACGTCAGCATCCTGGCCGTCGCCGCCAGCGCAGTCCTGTCGCTATCGGCGCTGAACACGGTCCTGACCGCCGGCACCCACGAGGTGACCCACCGGGAGTCCTTCCCCCTGTTCTCAGTCGCCGGCGCAACGTTCGAATTGGGAGTCATTCTCGACCCGCTCGCGGCAATAATGTTGCTGGCAGTTACCGTAGTCAGCTTGCTCGTTCAAATCTACTCTCAGGGCTACATGGCCGGCGATTCCGGCTACGGCCGCTACTTCGCCTTCATGTCCCTTTTCACCGCCTCGATGCTCGGCCTGGTGATCGCCAACAACTTCTTCCAGATGTTCGTATTCTGGGAGTTGGTCGGACTCTGCTCCTATCTCCTGATCGGCTTCTGGTACTACAAGCCGGAGGCCGCAGCGGCAGCCAAGAAGGCGTTTCTGATCACCAGGATCGGCGACTTCGGCTTCCTGATCGCCATCCTGATCCTCTTCAACCAGACCGGCTCATTCGACTTCCACGAGATCGAGCAAGCCGCCAAGGCCGGCCTGATTGGAATTAGCCTCCTGACGCTCGTGATGGTCCTGGTCTTCAGCGGCGCGGTCGGCAAGTCGGCACAGTTCCCGCTGCACGTGTGGCTGCCGGACGCGATGGAAGGACCCACGCCCGTCAGCGCGCTGATCCACGCCGCCACTATGGTCGCGGCCGGCGTCTATCTCGTCGCCCGCCTGTTCGAGCTGTTCAAAGCCGCGCCGGACTCCATGCTCGTGGTCGCGGCGATCGGCGCTTTCACCGCCCTCTTCGCCGCGACACATGCCGTCGTCGCCCGCGACATCAAGCGAGTGTTGGCCTACTCCACCGTCAGCCAGCTCGGATACATGATGCTCGGCTTGGGCGTGGGCGCATTCTCGGCCGGCACGCTGCACCTCTTCAACCACGCCGCATTCAAAGCACTGCTGTTCCTCGCCGCCGGCAGCGTGATTCACGGCGCCGGCGAGCAGGACCTCTTCAAGCTCGGACGACTCGCCGGCAGGATGAAGATAACCGCGATCACCTTCCTGATCGGCGGACTCGCTTTGGCCGGCATCCCGCCCCTGAGCGGCTTCTGGAGCAAGGACGAGATCCTCACCGCGACACTTCACTCCGGCCACTGGTTGCTCTTCGTCGTCGCGCTGCTGACCACCGCGTTGACCGCGTTCTATATCTCGCGTGCCTGGCTGCTCGCATTCTGGGGCGACGACCGGGGAGCCGAGGAACAAGCGCACGAGTCGCCGGCGGTGATGACCGTCCCGCTGATAGTCCTTGCGATACCAAGCGTGCTCGCCGGCTTTCTCGGTTCGCCCCTTGCCGGCAACGCCTTCGGCCAGTTCATCCACGGCGACGCGCATCTGGAGGTCGACCTCGGCGTCATGGCAGGCTCGACCCTCCTGGCACTCATCGGAATTGGATTCGCCTGGCGACTCTACGGACGCGCTTCGACAACCGCGGCCGAGTTGACGTCGAGGTTCCAGTCTCCGCACAATCTGCTAACCCGCAAGTACTACCTCGACGATCTCTACGACTGGCTCGTAAACCGGCCCTTTGTCGGCGCCTCCCAACTGCTCGCCCGCTTCGATCTTGCATTCATCGACGGCGCCGTCAATGGCCTGGCAAGACAGTCCTACGCGCTGGGCGTCCGCCTGACCCGTACTCAGACCGGCCTCCTGCCCAACTACGGTCTCGCGATCTTCGCCGGCGTTGTTGCCATCACCGCGATCGTGCTGGCGGCCGGGCTATGAAGTTAGAAATGGTTAGAAACGCCTCATGAGCTGGATCCTGACGATCTTGATCGCCCTGCCGGTCGCCGGCGCGATTGTTATCGCCCTGAGCCCGTCGGATAAACGTCCGCTAACTCGCCTGCTGGCCGCCTTTTTCTCGGCGGCTGCCCTGCTGCTCGCGCTTTACGCCTATTTCAGCTACGACCAGGCGACCGGCGGCCTCCAGCTAGTCGACCGCGTCGATTGGATCCCCAGCGTCGGTGTCTCCTACCTGCTGGCGGCCGACGGGCTGAGCCTTCCCCTGATCGTGCTCACCGCGCTCCTCACGTTCCTGGCCTGCATCGCCTCGTGGAATATCGAGACTCGCGTCAAGGAGTATTTCGCCTACCTGCTGATCCTCGAGGCCGGCGTGATCGGCGTATTCTCCGCCGGCGATCTCCTGCTCTTCTTCCTCTTCTGGGAAGTCGAGATAATCCCGATGTACCTGTTGATAGGCATCTGGGGCGGACGCCGCCGGGAGTATGCCGCGATAAAGTTTGTCGTCTATACGTTGCTCGGATCGGCGCTGATGCTATTCGGCATCCTCTTGCTCTACTTCAACGGTCCAGAGCCGCGCACCTTCGAGATCGCCGCGCTCGGCCAGTACAGCTACGCCCCAGCTGTCGCCAACTTGGCATTCTTACTCTTACTGTTCGGCTTCTCGGTAAAGCTCCCATCGTTCCCTTTCCACACCTGGCTGCCGGATGCCCACGTCGAGGCGCCAACCGCGGTCAGCGTCATTCTGGCCGGCGTCCTCCTGAAGATGGGTGGCTACGGTCTCCTACGCCTGAACGTCGGTATATTGCCGGACGCGACTAAACACTTCGCCCTGCTTCTCGCGGTCCTCGCGGTCGTCAGCGTACTCTACGGCGCGGTAGTCTCGATGGTGCAGCGCGATCTTAAGGCCATGGTCGCCTTCTCTTCGATAAGCCATATGGGTTATGTCATGTTGGGAATCGCCGCCCTGAATGGGATCAGCCTCAACGGCGCCGCGATCCAGATGTTCACCCACGGCACAATCACCGGCCTGTTGTTCCTGGTCGTCGGGGCGATATATGACCGGGCCCACACTCGCGACATTCCGGCCCTGCGCGGCCTCGCGCCTCGTATGCCGGTGGTGGCCACCGTATTCGTCATCGCCGGCTTGGCCTCGCTCGGCCTCCCCGGATTGAGCGGATTCATCGCTGAGTTCACGGTATTCGTCGGCGCGTTCAATACCCTGGCCTGGGCGACTATCCTCGCCGCTTTCGGTATCGTGATAACCGCCGGCTATATTCTCTGGACCTTGCAAAGGGTCCTGTTCGGCCCATCCGACGAGCGATGGCAGGGCCTCGGCGACGTCTCGTTCCGCGAGGCGGTACCCCTCGTTTCGTTGGCAGCGCTGATCGTACTCATAGGCGTCTACCCGGCCATCCTGACTGATCTGATCGAAGCCGGCGTAGCCCCGCTCGCGGCCGGAGTCACCGGACAATGAGAGTGAACGATGCGACTAATTCGCAAGATGCCGCTTGCACCGATCGCAGGGACGGTTTCCGAGAGCTTTTCAAGCGAGAATCCCATAAGCCAAACAAAACCGCATCCAAGTGTTCGTTAGTGGAGGGCCGGCTTTGGATTTCGGACTGATCTCGCCTGAGTTGGCCCTACTGGTCATAGCGCTGGCGCTGGTTGTCATCGATCTGTTCCTGCCGGCGGACCGTAAGGCAATACTGCCCTACCTGACCGCCGCCGCTCTCCTCGTGCCGGCGGTCCTCGTCTTCGTGGTATCAGGGTCCAGGCAAACTTCGTTTTTCGGCACATTCATCCTCGATGAGCCGGCGACCATTTTCAAGCTCATATTCCTCCTCGCCGCGATCGTCGTCGCGCTGGTCTCGGCCTCGTATGTGACGGACCGGGCCATCAGCGCCGGCGAGTACTACGCCCTGCTCGTCGCGTCCACCCTCGGCATGTTCATGATGGCCAGCGGCAACGAACTGGTGACCCTATACATAGGCCTGGAACTGACCAGCATCTCGCTCTATCTGCTCGCCGGCCTTCACAAGACCGACAAGCTCTCCACCGAAGCCGGAATGAAGTACCTCGTCCTCGGCGCTGTATCTTCCGCGACCCTGCTCTACGGAATGGCGCTGATCTACGGCACGACCGGCACCACAGTGCTCCCAGAAATCGCCGCCCGGCTGACGGAAGTCACGCCGGTGGTAGCCCTGGCTGCCATCCTCATGACCGCCGGCCTTGGTTTCAAGATCGCCGCGGTACCGTTCCACATGTGGGTGCCGGATGTTTACCACGGCGCGCCCACCCCGGTCGCCGCGTTCCTCTCGGTCGCGTCAAAAGCGGCCGGTTTCGTGATTGTCCTGCGCGTATTCGCGGTTGGATTGGCCCCGCTGGACCAGTTCTGGCCGACGGTTTTCGCCGCCCTCGCGGCAATAACAATGACCCTGGGCAACCTCGCAGCGCTGAACCAGACCAACATCAAGAGGCTGATGGGGTATTCCTCTATAGCCCAGGCCGGCTTCGCCCTCATGGCGCTGGCCGCCTCTAACAGCCAGACGACTTCGGCCCTTATCTTCTTCCTGGTCGTCTACGCATTCACCAATCTCGGCGCCTTCGCCTGCATCATCTACTTTTCGAATCGACTGGAGAGCGACGAAATCTCCGCCTACTCCGGCCTCGCCCGCAGGGCGATGGCACCGGCGCTGGTGCTGGCATTCTGCTTGATCTCGCTGGTAGGGATGCCGCCTGCCGCCGGCTTCTGGGCCAAGGTGTACCTGTTCTACTCGGTCTTCCAGTCGGACCTGCTCTGGCTAGTCCTGGTTGGGCTTCTCAACACCGCCATTTCGGTCTACTACTACCTTAAGATCGTCCACTCCATGTTCCTCCGGCCGCCCGCGGACGAGACCCCGCTGAAGGGCGAGTTCGCTATGGGTCTGGTGATGGCCGCAGCCGTAGCCGGCCTGGCGCTGCTGTTCATAGCCCCTGCCCTGCTCACCAACGTCTCCGACGCGGCCGCCGGCGCTTTGATGCGGTGAACTAGGAACGAACGGTCACGGTCGCGAGTGGACCAGACTCTACCTCTCCGTAGGTCGTGGTACCGGTGTATTGATAAAAGAGATTGGTGAGCGGCTTTCTCGACTCATCGCAATATCCCTTATCGATATACCTGCGTAACCTCTTCATCCGGCGCGGGCCGGCGGTCTTGACCAGGTAGTCGGAGTAGACCCTGTGCCCGGCCTTCATGTAGTGCAGACGTCCCTCGGTTGACCCTACCACCGAAGAATTATGCCAATCAGCGGTTGGATTGAAGTAGTGTACGCTCAGCATCCGCCGACCGACCCAACCGCCAAAGGACGAGTGAAAGATCGAGTGGCGGAAAACACAGACGTCGCCGGGCTGGCTCTCGAGCGGATACTTGCCGGGAACGTCGGGCGATTCGAAGTCGTAGAGCCAATCTCTTCTTGCCTTATCTAAGGTGTCATGAAACGGGAGATGGTGGCTGCCGGGGATGACGTTCAGGCAGCCGGTATCCGCCGTGACCGGATCAAGATAAAAGGCCATATGTATGCTGGGGAAGGGATTTCCGCCGTCACTGTGCCATCTGGAGTTACCGACGTAGAAATGGCCCCCAGAGCTGTGGTAGTTGCACTCCTCGCCGATCAACCCCTCGGCGATATCGTTTATCCGGGGATCGTCAATCAACTGATCGAACCACGCGTCCCCTTCGGTTATTGGATATATATGCAGAGCCTTGGTGCCATCGTAGCCGGCTTCCGATGCGGCTGGGCCCATCACCCGCATGAAAGCGGCTTCTAGCTCGGCCATCTCACCGGGAGACAATAGCTGCCGGAAAACGTGAAATCCCATGATGTCGAACTTCCGCTTGTCCTCCGGCGTCAATACTGCGGTCGACTCGCCTCTTCGCTTCGCTGACTCACTAAGCATGCTCGCACCACCTTTCCGCTGACGGTCCCAATGCATTGGCACGAGAATATCAGGTCACCGTCGTGCCGCCTACCAAATCCGGCTTCGGTACGAGACCGGAAGGGCCCCGTCGTACCCAACACCCACTTCGTCATGCCGGCGCAAGCCGGAGTCCAGAGGGGCGGGGATGGGAAATGTAGCGCGGGGGCTTGTCCCCCGCTGGGGCTGGGGGCGGGGCATGGCAGAATCCACTGTGCGAATTCGCCGCATGAAACGGCAACTCCGGGTTTTCATATCTTGGTGTGCCGGCGCAAGCCGGGATGAGCGATTGGCACCAAAATGATGATGTTGCTATGTTGATGGCCAGCATAAACGTCCTCACTAACTGGCCAGCAAGAATGTCACATTATGGAGAATGTGACATTGAACCAGAGAGAGCAGGCAAGGCTTCAGGTACTCAACAGCTTATTGGCAGAGCATATGACTCTGGACCAAGCGGCGACTCTGATGGGAGTGAGCACGCGCCACACCAGGCGCATCCTGGCGGCGTACAGGGAGGAGGGCGCAGCCGCACTCGCTCACGGACATCGTGGACGCCGAGCACCCAACCTGACATCGGAGGCGACAAGGGCGGAGGTAGTGCGCCTTGCTCAGACCCGGTACCCGAAGACGAACCACACTCACCTGAGCGAGTTACTCAGGGAGCGCGAAGGCATAGATATAGGCAGAACTACGCTGCGGCGCATACTGGTTGGAGCCGGCCTGAAGAGCCCGCGCCGGCGCCGGCCACCGCGACACCGTGTCCGCCGGCAGCGGATGCCGCGCAAGGGCATGCTGATACAGATCGACGGCAGCCATCACCGATGGTTGGGAGAGGATGGTTCGGCCTTCGCGCTGCTGCTGGCGGTGGACGACGCCACGGGCATCGTGGTTAATGCCCTGTTCTGCGAGCAGGAGAACACCCGCGATTACTTCCGCCTGATGAGGGGTCTGATACAGCGCTACGGAATACCCATTGCCCTCTACACCGACCGACACTCCGTCTTCAAGAATGTGTCCGGGGCCGGGCTCGTCGGTGCACCGACGCAGTTCAGCCGCGCGATGGACGAGTTGGGAATACAGATGGTGTTCGCGCTGTCACCTCAGGCGAAGGGCAGAGTGGAGCGGACTGCCGGAACCCTCCAGGACAGGCTGGTGGCAGAGCTTCGGCTTGCAGGCGGAACCACCATCGAGGAGGCCAACGTCGTGCTGAAGGACTTCCTTGTCCGCTTCAACGCTCGCTTCGGAGTGCCGGCGCAGCACCCTGAGGCTGCCTACCGCCCGTTGGGATCGGGAGTGTGCATCGATACGGTGCTCTGCTTCAAACACAACCGCAGAGTGGCCAGGGACAACACGGTGAAGTATCGCTGGCGCACGCTTCAGCTGCTGCCAGGTATGGAACGACCCAGCTACGCCGGAACGGTGGTTGAGGTCTTGGAAGGCTTGGATGGCCAACTGGCTGTCCGTTACCAGGGAGCGATAATCCCTAGCCAGGAGGCGCCACCCCGCCCAGGCATACTCAGAAGATTCAACGGCTCTTCCTCACACGAGCTACCCCCATATCGCGGCCTCAACGGACTGGGCAGGCGCTGGGAGGCGACCCTGGCAGGACTCGACGCCGGGATCGACACGGTAGAAGCAAACGGTGCAATCAGAGTCCGCAAAGCCGTTGCCATGCGACATAGGAAGCCCACCCCACTCCAGAAAGCAAGGTGGAACGCTGTGCAGAAGGCGAAGCGCGGGGGATTGTCGATTCGAGCTGTCGCCAGGGAAGTGGGCATCCACCGGGACACGGCGAAGAAGTACATGGAGGCTGAGAGTCCGCCCATGAAGCGCTCCGCGTTGAAGAGGGGATGATCTGATACCATCACTAGCAGTACGGGTGACATTTATGCTGGCCACTTGGGCGGACATTTTCGCTGGCCATCGACAACGAGGCCCTCAGTGTGTCCGCACTCCGCGGCTCCCGCACGCATCGTTCCGGCCCCCCATTAGTCATTCCGTCGAAGGCCGGAATACAGAAGGGGCAGGGATGCGAAATGTAGCGCGGGGGCTTGTCCCCCGCTCACGGCGGCCCGCCAACCAACCCAAGTCCCGAACCACAGCAGAGAAGATCCGCCGGCCGGTGCACCGATTCTCATTCCTTCACGCGCCGGCGTCACGACTCACCTGAGAAGACCCGGCACCTCACTCAAACTCGAAACCGCCAACCCCTGCCATTGCTCCACGTCCGGCCGGCTAGCATCGTAGGTATCTTCCAACGGCACTCGAAGCAGAACCGTCGTCATTTGTATGTTGAGAATGCCTCACAAATGGGGCCAAATTGTGGGGTATGGGTGAGGGAGGTGTCGCTAGTCATTTGGCGGGCCGGGCAGTTGCACGGTGGCGCCGGGCCGGAGTAGGACACCCCTCACCTCAATACCGGATCCTCCGAACAGATACCGGGGCGTAATGGCCCGCATTTGCAAGTGTGGAGGCCGGCAAGTTCAATCATAGAGGAAAGGGACAACTCAATGGAAGAGCAACACAACAAAAGGGTAGCCGGCATCGATGTGAGTAAAGCCGGACTGGAAGTGTGGGTGGAGGCCGGCCCTGCGCGACGATTTTTCAACAACGAGAAGGGGATCGGGGCGCTGGTGAAATGGCTGGCACGCCATGGAGTTAACCAGGCGGTGTACGAGCCCACCGGCGGGTACGAGCTGGATGTGGGACGAAGGCTGAGAGAGAAAGGGATAAAGGCACGACGTGTGCACCCGAACAAGGTGCGGGGATTGGCACGAGCGTGGGGCAAACAGGCCAAGACGGACGGAGTGGACGCGAAGGTGCTGAGGAGGTACGGGGAGGTATTCAGCGAAAGGGAGGAAGGGGAGATAGAGGATAGCCCGGAAAGGGAGGAAATACGGGAGAAACTGAGGCGCCGGCGACAGTTGGTGAGCCAGAAGGTCCAGGAACTGAATCGGCTGGACAAGCCGGTGAGCCCAGGGGTACGAGAGAGTATCGAAGAGCACATAGAGTATCTGGACAAGGCAATAAAGCGGATGGACAGGGAGTACGAGAGGGCATTGAAAAGCAGCAGTGCCTTGTCGGAGCGGGCGAAGCTGTACCAGAGTGTGCGTGGAGTCGGGCAACTGACGGCGGCGACGCTGGTGGCTGAATTGCCGGAATTGGGTCAAGGGGAAGGCAGGAGAGTGACGTCACTGGTGGGACTTGCGCCCTGGTCGCGGGACAGCGGCCGGCAGAGGGGATATAGAGCGATCCAGGGAGGGCGAGGGGTGGTGAGACGGGCGTTGTACATGGCAGCGATGAGTGCAGTAAGGCGGCGGGACAGCAGCCTGGGGAGGTTTCACCAGCAGCTGCGCAAGCGGGGGAAGCCGGGGAAGGTGGCATTGGTGGCGGTGATGCGCAAGCTGCTGTTGCAGCTGCACTCGGTAGCACAACGGGGCACACCTTGGACGGAGGAATACGCCCCGGGCACCTGAAAACCCTTTACATCCAACACAGATACTCCGGCCTCAAGCGCGCCGGTCAACTCTCGATCACTCCCGTCGCCGACGTAGAGGCAATCCGCCGGCTCGACATTCAACTTTCCGCAGGCAACCTGGTAAATCCTGGGATCCGGCTTCTTCAATCCCACCGAGCAGGAGAAGACCGGACTCTCGATCAAAGGTGCGAACTCAGTCTCGGGCCACACCAGCGGAACGTCTGCTGAGCAGTTGCTAAGTAATCCCAGCTTATATCCCGAATTCCTCAGTTGATTCAGCGTCGCAACCGCATCAGGTCGCGGCTCCAGAGTCCGCCGGGTGTGATCAACTCGAACCCGAACGGCCACGCTCAGCGATTCCTCGTCAACTGTGACCCCTAGACTCCGGCAAATGTGCTCGATATTCTCGTCAATCGTCGCAAAAACTCCGGTTACCCGTTCCACTGATGAGCCCGCAGCCCACACTCGCGCAAATTCGTCGCGGTCAACCGAAACCGCCGCCGCCATGTTCGTGATCACCTGTTCATGCAGGCTCCGCGAGAAAGGAAAGACCAACGTCCCGAACAGGTCGAAGATAACCGCTTTCAGCCGGCGATCCGTCATCCCTGACATCTCAGATCGCGCCCTGCCGGCGCAGCGCCTCGATCTCCGCCGGCTCATACCCCAGCGATCCCAACACCTCTGCGGTGTGCTCTCCCAGGCCAGGCGCCGCCCGCCGAACGGTTGCCGGCGTCTCCGACAGCCGGTACGGCGGCCCAACCACCCTCTGCCGGCCGGATACCGGCGAATCCACCTCCTGTACTAGCCGATTGGCCTTCACCTGCGGATCGGCCAGCGCACGGCCGTAGTCGTTGATCGGGCCGGCCGGAATTCCCTCCTTTTCGAGCTCAGCAATCCATTCCGCCAGCGGACGCTTTCTAGTCACCGCTTCGATAATTCCGGCCAACTCGGACTCATTGGCCTTGCGCGCCGCGTTATCGGCGAAACGCGGGTCGTCGACCAGCTGCTCCAATCCGGCAATCCGGCAGAACTTCAACCAAAGCCTCTGGCTGACCACGCCGACCGTAAAGTGCCCGTCCGACGCGGAAAAAACCTGGTAGGGCGCCAGAAGCCGGTGAGCGGTGCCTAGGGGCCCCGGCATCTCCCCGGTCGTCAGATACTGGGCTGTCTCCCAGGGCGAGGCCGCCAATCCGCTCGAGAACAGATCGATGTCGATATACTGGCCCTTGCCCCTGGCAGAACGCGCCTGCAACGCCGCTAGAATCGAGCAAGCCGCGAACGTGCCGGTCATCAGATCGACGACCGGTATGCCCGGCCGCATCGGCGCTCCTCCCGGCTCGCCGGTAACGCTGATGATCCCCGACATCCCCTGGCCTATCAGGTCGAGGCCGGCCCGATCCCGCCCTGAACCCTCCTGGCCGAAGCCCGAGCAGGAGCAGTAAACCAGTCCCCCGTTCAGCTCCGACAGGTCCTCGTAGCCGAGGCCAAAGCCGGCCAGCGTCCCCAGCCTCAGGTTCTCCACCAACACGTCCGCGCTCGCCGCAAGCCGGCGCACGATCTCGACGCCGGCGTCAGTCTTCAGGTTCGCCGTTACGCCCAGCTTGTTGCGATTCACCGCCATGAAACCGGCCGACTCGCCATTTACGAAGGGTGGCGTTCTCCTGCCGCTGTCGCCCCCGCCGGGCGGCTCGATCTTGATCACCTCGGCGCCGAAATCCGCCAGGATCATCGTGCAGTAGGGAGCCGCCAGGAAATTCCCCAGCTCTACTACACGCAGCCCCTCTAAAGCGCCTGCAGACATGAGTCCTGATCGATCATTTCACACCACCGGTGTAGGGCGTAGAACGTCAATTGCCGAAACCTCGGTTCGAATCATTCACCGAGCCAAAATGATAACCCGTTCACCCGCCAACCGTGTAGCGCCGGCCGGCATTCCCATCCGTGAGTTCTCCGACATCCCACCATCCACCGATGGTTCCGTGGGGACGCACACGCAAACACGGAAATCTCCGTAGGGGCGCCCCTTGTGGACATTCGCTCCAACTAATTCGTACGGTCGGCCATGAGGAAGGGGCCAATGTAGGGCGGGGGCTTGTCCCCCGCCTGGGGCGGCCGGCGGTTCGTGAGATGCAGGCGTTGTGTTGGCCGGCCGGTGTTCGTCGCCGGCGCGTTTCGTTGGTGGGTGGGAAGTTTATCGCTGCTACGCCTCTGGATTTCCTAGTTGGTTTACCTCATGCGCCCCCCAATTACGCCGCATTGTCGGACGTGAGTAAGGAGAGAAATACATTGGCCCTCATTCGCACCCCTCGATACGCTAACCGCACCGCAAACACCCTGAAACCCAATTAGTTGGAGCAGATGCCCTTGTGGACGCCCGCGGGTTGCGGTCACGCAGCAATCTGCGCCGGCCGGCGTCCCTTGTGGCATTTGGGCCAACCGATTCCACTTCCGGGCCAAATTTGGGTGAAATTCAGGAGCTTCATTGCCTCCCCAAGGACCCTCTGAACGAGTCATCGATCAGAATCTCGTCACGCTAGGACATCACACTGGCTCCCAGGGCGGTGTGTCGAGGTCATACAATCGCTACTTCGTAGGGGCGACGCACGCGTCGCCCTTGGGGTGGGGCTCTCCCGCACCGCATTCATCCTGAATGACGCCGTAGGGACGGGTTTCAAACCCGTCCTGGGTATGGGACCCTGCACTCCCACGCCGGCCGTCTAGCGCAGCGGATCCACCACCGTCAAGAACGGAAACCGATGAAAATCCATGTCCCGCGTGCAAATCCGGCCGACGCCATGCTCCCGCATCAACACCGCCGTCTGGAGGTTGCCGACCAGCCCGCCCCGAACATCCGGCAGCTCCAACAACGTCTGCCCCAGCACCGCCGCGTGACGCTCCGTCGGTCGCAACATCTCAAACCCCGGCGACGCCAGCAGCGTCTCTAAAAACCCCCAGGAGTCTTGTGGGTCCCACCCCGGCTGAAGTCCGCGCCGGCGAGTAACGACCCGCACAAAATCGTAGCTGATGTCCCAGGTGAGAAAGTTGGGGAACGAGTCCCGACGTGCCTTCTCCAATCGCCGGAGACATACGTCGTGGAATTCCGAGTCCTCGTCCGAAGCGTAGATCAGTACGTCTGTATCGAAGACCACTGCTTCACTCTTCTTCCATGGCTCTGTACAAATCGGCGCGATCCGCTAGGTCTACCCTCATCCCACCACTACGCCACTTCGGAAGCGCCGGAAGCGATTCCCTATCAGCCGCCGCCGGCCGTCCCTCCTCCAGAATCCGCCGGATGCCCGCTTCCACAAGTGCCGACATCGTCGTCCCCCGCCGGGCAGCCTCTTCCCTTAACCGCCGCATCACAGTATCGTCGATGTTCAACGTCGTCTTCATATGGTTAACCATATCATATGTATGGGTGTATGGCTCATTTGGCCAACTTCGCTAATGCTCTTAGTTGAAAACGTGGGTAACATAATGGCTTTAGGGATTTAGGACGCCTAAGGAAAGTTGTTAGCTGGCCGGCGAGGCTACCGATTGCCGTTCACGCTCCAATCACGTCTTCACCGGCACGAAAGCATGCCCGTGTGCCACGCTGTACAGTAATGATCTGAGTGGAGTGGATTTTCGGTCCAGTACCGGATGGTGATCCTTTTCTGGATTTGTCTGGCAGGATCCAAAGAAGAGCAACGCACCTAGCGCTGGGTCTTGTCTCGAGAGGGGGCGTGGAGGGTCCGGCGGAAACCACCAACCCCCACCCAGCAACCTGAGTGGCGGATGGTCTGGATTCAGGGATTGCTAGAATGACGATGCCCCGGTAAAGCTGGCCCGTGACCTGAGCCAGCTTGCGTATGTGCTAATGTCACTCTATGAGTAGCACATAGCCGGGGCGAGTGGCTATTAGAACCTCACAGGGCAATCTAATCTCCACCTCTCCAGTCTACCACAAGTACCAGAACACCTAGATGCCCCAGATTATCAACAAGCACACGCCCGCGGCAATCAGACAACTGCGCCATTGAACTCGTTCAGAGGCCACCGATCGCGAATGCGAGAATCCACCAACCATCGCCGCGCGCAATAACGGAGGTTATGAGGCCGGCGCAGCAGAGGTTGCCCAATCAGGAGCCGCTCAGCCTCGACCGTATTTCCAGTGCGAGCGACAGTTCGTCCGTAGTAAGTTGGTCCGCGCCTGCCGAAATCGCATTCAGGATCTCCGCCTCAGTGTTGCAATCAGCCGCATGGACAAGAAACCCGCGCTCTTGAAATGCTCGAACCGTCTCGCCATCGACTCGCCCACTGGGAACGTGCGCCAACTGGGCTTCAATAAGCTCCATCGAGTCTATCGACCGCTTCACCCAAAGGTGGGCGCCCATCCAGGGCGGAGGTTGCTCCAACAAGACCCCTATCTTGATCGACGAATGAAGTGCGCGAACCTTCATCAAAACGTGCAGGAAGGAAGACGTAATCTCAACCTGTTCAGCCAACCCGTGATCCTCTATCGTGTCCAGCACTGATCGGATGAAGCGCTCGGATATTGCTTTCAACTCTACCTCGAGTTCGCAGTTCCCATCCGCGATACTGAGCACCTCGTGCAGTTGGGGAATCTTGGCTCCGGCATATTCGGCCCCGTACCAACTGCCCGCATCCAAGGACGCAAGCTCGGACAGCGTGCGCTCGGCAATCAGACCCTCACCATCGTTCGTTCGTCCCAGATAGGCGTCGTGATGGACGACAATTCCCCAGTCCTTGCAGAAGTGGAGATCGAACTCAATCCCATCTGCCCCAAGCTCGATCGCCATCTGAAACGCCGGAATGGTATTCTCCGGCGCCTTCTCAACTACCTGCCGGCGAACCGCGGAGCCCGCTTCTCCATGAATGCCCGTACCCCTTCCCGCGCGTCCTCCGTATCGAACAGCGCATCGCCCATCGAGTCCGCACCGGCAACCCGGCTCGGATCGACACTGTCGGCCGCCAACCGAATCGCCCTCTTCGCATATCTCACTGACAACGGCGCGTTCTCCTCCAACTCCCTCGCCACGCCGGCGACGTGGCTCTCTAACTCCCCGCGCTCCAGCACTCCATTAACCAGTCCCATCTCCAGGGCGCGCTGCGCATCTATCCGCCGGCCCAGCTGCAGGATCTCGTTCGCGTTCGCCGGCCCTACCAGTTGAACGAACCGCCTGATCTCGTCAAGCCCCATTCCGATACCCAGCTTCACCATCGGAACACCGAACAGCGCTTCCCGGTCGCAATAGCGCAGGTCGCAGCAGCTCGCCAGCTCACACCCTCCACCGATACAGTAGCCGTGAATATGGGCAACCACCGGCTTCGACAGGCTGTAGAGAGCATCCATCGCGCCGGCGACCAACGCGTTGTATCCCCGTGCCCGCTCCGCGGTGCTCCGGCTCTCCTCGAACTCGCTGATGTCCGCTCCAGCACTGAATGCCCGCTCCCCCGCTCCCTTCAGCACGACCACCCGGATCGACTCGTCGTTTTCGATCTCGCTGAAGAGGTCGATCAACCTGGCCCACATCGCCCGGTTTATCGCGTTATGTCGACTCGGTTGGTTCAGAGTTACCGTCGCTATCGACCCTTCGCTCCTGACCAGCACGCCTGCTTTGGACAATTTCCCTCCCGGCGCCTCGCGCCTTTGACCAGCGGCCGGCATCGTGCTATCTTCCAGCGACCACCGCCCGCTCATCCTACCATTTTGAATGAGGACGAACATTGATCCTGCGATTCGAGGGCAACGATCCGGCCATCGCCGCCGACGCCTATATAGCACCCGGCGCCCAAATAATGGGCCGCGTGAGGTTAGAGACCGGATCCAGCGTCTGGTTCAACGCCGTGCTCCGAGGTGACGACGAGCCAATCACCGTCGGCGAAAACAGCAACGTCCAGGACAATGCCACTCTGCACATCGACCCGGGATATCCCGTCACCGTAGGCAAGAATGTCATAATCGGACACAACGCCATCGTTCACGGCGCAACGATCGAAGACGATGTACTGATCGGTATGCATTCAACCGTCCTGACCGGCGCAACGATCGGACAGGGATCGATTGTCGGCGCCGGCGCCCTCGTGCCGGAAGGTGCCACCATTCCGCCCAACTCGCTGGTCGTGGGGATTCCGGCCAAGGTCGTCCGCAGCACGACACCCGAACAGGTCGCCGGCATCCGGCGGTCAGCCGACGGCTACCGCGCCCGCGCGGACCGGTTCCGCAAGAGCGGAATCTCCGGCCGATGACGCTCTCTCACGCCACGCGGTCTCTCCTTTGTCCCGGCCATCACAGTGAGTGAAACCCACGCCGCGCTCCTCCAACAAGGAGCCCGCAACGCCGTCGAGACCTGCCTCGCCGTCCAGCCCACTGACCGCGTGTGCGTCATAACCGACCAGGAAACCCAAGCGGTAGGTCACGCTCTGGCCGATGCAAGCCGGCGTGCCGGCGCAGCCGTCGAGACGCTTTTGCTCGAGGGCTTCGGCCGGCGCCCCCTGACCAGCCTACCCGACAGGCTGCGGGCAGCGATCGAACGCATCGGGCCCACCTGCTCCTTCTACGCTGCCGCAGCCAAGAAAGGTGAGATCAGCTTTCGGATTCAGTTACTGCCCTGGTTGGTACACACGCTGAAAGCCCGCCACGGCCACATGCCCGGCATCACCACCGACCTGATGACCGAGGGCATGCTCGCCGACTACGACGAGATCAGCAGAGTGACCTCGCGCGTAGCCGATTTAGTCCGGCCGGCCCGCCAGATTCGCGTACGCTCGACCAAGGGCTCCGACATAGTCGCCCAGTTCAGCCCAGAGCTGCGATGGGTACCCTGTCCCGGCCTCTATCGCCGGCAGGGCACCTGGGGCAACCTGCCCGAAGGAGAGGTCTTCACCTCGCCGGCCCGCGTCGACGGCCTGCTTGTCGTAGATGAGCTTGGCGACTACTTCTCCGAGCAGTACGGAGTCCTCGACCAGCCGGTCACCTTCCGCATCGAGGACTCAATCGCCGTCGAAATCACCTCTGAGAACGCCGCTCTGGCGAACGAGATTGCCGGCTACCTCGACAGCTCCGAGAACGGCCGGCGGGTCGGAGAGTTCGCCATCGGCACCAACACCGCGCTGACCCGCCTAGTCGGCAATCTTCTCCAGGACGAGAAATTCCCCGGCGTCCACGTCGCCTTCGGCAACCCCTACCCCGACGAGACCGGCGCGACCTGGCGATCAAGCGTCCACGTCGACACCATCCCAACCGGCTGCGACATCGACGTCGACGGCCGCCCCCTCATGCGCGCCGGCCGCTTCCTCTTCGACGCGTAGCAACGACTAAACTCTCTGTGGAGGCGATCGACGAACCATCGCCGGCCGGCCAACTTGCCAATTGTATGTTGCGAAAACCCCACAAAACGGCAGAATTGTGGGGTCTTGTCCCCGCACGCTGATACAGGGTGAGGACGAACAGATTGGGACGCGATACCTCGTTGCCAAAGCCTCTTGCGATCAGCATATGTGGCAAGCGTGATACTATACCCATGTGGGAAATGGGCAGCCTTGCTCCAATTCCACGTATACGCTCTGGTGAGCCGGCCTAGTGGTAAGGCCAACTCATTAGCGACTGCCGGAGAGGTCTGCAGTGGGCAGTCGCGCCGGGGCATTGTCACTCTAAACCACAAGATTGCCTTCGAAGACCTGGCAGGCCCAGCGCCAATGACGTTCGAACTCTTCCACCGACCTGCTCCCTTGGTTTCGTGCCGTGGTGTGTCGGCGGTCGCCGGCATGAGGGCGTAAGGGAGGGGAGGAGAGGGAATGTAGCGCGGTCGAAGACTACGCGAGGCGAGGGGCTTGTCCCCCGCTCCCGGCAGTCCGGCATCCATCTCTAGTCCCGAGCCACCCTAGAGAAGACCCGCCAACCAACCCGCGCCGCTGGCTTGTCCCAGGCCATGAGCGCACCGGCCGCCCTCCCATTCGCCATTCCTGTGAACACGGGAATCCACGAACCGATATCCCGCGAACAACCGGCGACCGCCGCGCCGGCACAAACCCCCTTCGCCCATGACCTAGCTCCGGCACATCCCCACAACCTGGCGTACGCCGCCGTCGAAGCCCTCCCGTACCCTACCGCCGGGGCGGAGTAACAACCTCACACGCGACGCCGGCAGCGCCACTCAACCTACGGTCAAGCGTCACCAGCCGGCAGTCCAGCGCCTCCGCCAGCGCGACGTACCATGCGTCGTAGCTCGTCAGATTGCTCCGCAACTCCCATACCCGCTCGGAGAACGGAGCGAACGGAAACAGCTCGAGGTCGAGAAGTACCAGGTCGTGATGGGCGCTCGTCGCCTCTATGCGCGATATGTGCTCGGCCAGTTCCAGCCGGCGCAGAATATTGCTCGCCTCGGCCAGAACCAACTCAGGGCCGGCTAGGACGTCTGCAGTGACCGCCGATTCCGCCCACCTGCCCTCGTTACCTGAGTCGACCAGGGCGGCGACCAGCACCGATGCGTCGACTACCGTAGTCACTTCCTGTCCGCGTCGCGGGCCCTCAGAATATCCGCCGGCCGTACCCGAGTCTCCGCCACTGACTTGCGGGCGCGCACGCGTTGCAACAGCACGCCAACGGACGGTCGCGACGCGATACGCTCCAGTTCGCCCCTCAGGAACTCCTGCATAGACTGGCGCTGAAGCGCCGCCCGTACCGCGAGCTCATCCCTGACCTCCTCGGGCACCCCCCTTATCGTGATCTGTACTGGCATGACAGCATTTTGCCATTAATACCCGCACTATGCCACCTCCTTCGCCAAACACCCAACCACTTGTGGCCACGTTGGCGGACGACCGGCGCGCCGGAATCAAGCACGGGAAGGATAACCTAGAGCGTGGGATTGCCTCCCAACAACAGCACGCCGGCCTCCCATTTGTCACTCGTACGAAAATGACCCTACCAGCTAACTTCCTCTAACTCGTACTCGTTTCTAGACGGAAAAGAAGAATGTAGCGCGGTCGAAGACTGCGCGAGGCGGGGGGCTTGTCCCCCGCTGGGGTCGGGGTGGCGCAGGGATTCGCCGACCACATAGTCGCTCCGTCCAAGGGCAGCAGCACGAATCACTTTGGAAATCTTCTCAGCCTTTGGAGATGGCACTATACTTTCATAACTCATGGTCAATGGGCTCCACGTGACCGTAAGCCCGGAGATCCGATCGTACAGTTTCCAACCGCTCTGAACGCCGAAGAAGATTTGCGCGACTCGCTGCTTGCCGCCCATGAGGAGGTCTTCAGCCCCCTCGGCCATGAGATTGACAGACACGTCGCATTCTGGAACGCATATCGAGAACGGAGATCCAATCCGGAGACAATTGACGCAGAGACACACTCCAGCATCCCGCATTTCAAGAATCTCCGCGAACTCTTCGCGACGCAAGTGGCTCATCCATGACTAAAATCCAACAAAATTCCAGGATCAGGTACAAGGCAGATCCGGCTACCGCCGGCTGGGTAATCGACATCTCCGGCGAGAGCGCCAGGGTATTCATAGACGGCTACACAAAGCTGGTTCCGCTCTGCGAGCTCGAGCCGGCTCCTGGCCTTACTGAGAGGAGTCCCCACGAGCTCAGGATTGCCTTAACCCGGCGCAGGCTGGAGAATCCCCTCACGAACCAGCTTCTCTCTTACAGGGCCTCAAAAACCGATCTTTACTACCATCAGTTCCTGCCAGTCAAGAAGATGTTGGAGTCGCCGGATCAGCGCCTTCTGATTGCCGACGAGGTGGGAACCGGAAAGACCATAGAGGCCGGCCTGATCTGGGCCGAGCTCGAATCTAGGGCAATACAAGGCCTTGAAAACGTCTGGGTAATCTGCCCCAAGTCACTTGTTGGGAAATGGCAGGAGGAGATGCTCCAGAGATTTGATCTCCAACTCGAACAGCTTTCGCCCCAAGGTCTCAGCAAGACGCTCGATTCACTGGAAAGGGACGGTGTTTTACCTCCTACCTTTGCCAAGTCCGTAGTCAACCTGGAGTTGATCCGGGCGGGGGACCGTATAGCAAAATTGGACCAATCGTCCATAGCCTGGGATCTTGTGATTTTTGACGAAGCGCACCACCTGCGCAATCCGGAAACGCTCTCGCATTCGCTGGCAAGACTCGTCTGCGAGCGCTCCAAGGCCGCCGTCTTCCTCACCGCCACTCCGCTCCAAACCAGCATCTTAGATATCGTTCATTTGATGGAAGCGCTGGGTGTGGACGTGGCGGAGGATCCGGTCCTGCTCGAAGACCAGTTACTCGGAGACAGGGTCTTGAACCATTGGATTTGCCTGCTGAGGCGTCGGCCACTCGGTTGGAGCCAACAATCGGAGAATTTATTGGACAATCTGGAATTGTTCATAGAAGGGGGCAGGCCCGGCTGGAAGGAATTCCGACATCTCGTATCAAAATCGGATCTTCTCGACAGGGGGCAACGGACCATCGTCGTCGAAGCGGCTCGCGACCTGCAAATACTTAGTCCATTTATGACAAGAACGCTTCGCTCGGATGTTGATGAGGATAGGCCAACGAGAGAAGCCATCACCAGAACCGTGACATTCAGTACCGAAGAACAGGCCTTATATGATGAAGTCTATGAAATCTGCCTAGCACGTGCCGACGCTGCTGACGTACCGCCGGGATTCATAACCCAGATGCCGGAGAGACGGACCGCTAGCTGTGTTCCTGCCGTAGCCTCGGAGATCATCAGATACGCAACCGAGGATGAGGACAGAGAGCATAGAGCACGATTCTCGCCTGACGAAGTCCGTGCACTGGAGCCATTCGCACGAGCAGCCCTCGCGTCGCAAGATCTGAAGCTGGAGGCACTCTGCAAGATACTGGAGTCCGCTTTCGGCGATCTCAACGCCGACCGGGTGATGATCTTCTCCACGTTTAGGGGCACCCTCCATTACCTCGAACGGCAGCTCCGAGACAGAGGTTATTCGCTGGAGTTGATGTATGGACCCACACCCGCCAGAGACGAAGATTGCCGCATGGGTGAGAAAAGCCGAGAGCGAATCGGTGCGGAGTTCCGACGGGGCGAATTCCAGATACTCCTCGCCAGTGAGGTTGCCGGCGAGGGTCTCGACTTCGAGCATTGCCACGTCCTCATCAACTACGACTTACCGTGGAACCCGATGCGCGTAGAACAAAGGATAGGCCGCTGCGACCGGCTCGGGCAGCGATCCGAAAAAGTCCATGTCAGGAGCCTCGCCAGTGTCGGAACGATCGAGGAAAGGATTCTGTCGACGCTTTACCAAAGGCTGCGCATCTTCGAGCAAGCCCTTGGCGATTTGGAGGTCATATTGGGAGAACAGGTAGCCGCGTTCGAGAGGGAGGTCTTTACGCGCCGGCTGTCCCCACAGCAACAGGAAGAGCGCCTCGAAAGAGTCGCACAGGCAATAGAAAACAGGGAACGGCAGCGGCAATCCATCACCGAGTCGAACGTGATATCCGTTCACGGTCTCCAGTTGATTGAGTCAGATCAACAAGAGATAAAGGACGCGGAATCCGGATTCTTATCCCCGGAAGAGGTGACCGAATTCGTCCATTCCACTCTTGATAGCCATCTGCCAAACGGGATTGGGCAAAGGTCCGTCAGTTGTGAGTTCGAGGTCATCGGTACGCAGGGGGTGAAAGATGCGGTACAGGGGTTGCTACGATCCTATCCGGCTTCTCATCATGCCCGGACCGAGATTACCCGTTTCCGCACTCGCTTGGACCAGCAGAGGAGAACACGAGTCTCATTTGTGGGACACGGAGACGGTCTAGAGTTCGCCCATGCTCGTCATCCCTTGGTGCTTCTCGCGCGTCATTTAGCCCCAGAGCCGCTTTTCGACGTCCCATATTGCGTCGGCGTGGCACCGACCAGCGTAATGGAGATGCCGACCGTGTTGGTATGGGCCGTTGGCTCGCTCGAAGGCTACACCAACCGCGCCGAGCTTCTCTGCGCAACGGTCGATTGCGCCACTCGGTCAGTTAGCCCTATCGCCGTCGCTCAAGCTCAGGAATGGTTGCGTTCGTTGTCGCCGGCACCGCATGGTGTGCGCGAGACCCATGCCGTTACCGAGGATCTGATGAACCGCGCCGAACATTCTCTACTGTCTCAGTTCGCCCAAGTTTCCGCCACCTTCAACTCGAGGAATGAACTCCTGACGAGCAAGGCAAGGCAGGCAGTGAGGTCTCACGCTGAACGCAAGCTCGATTGGCTCCAGCGTCAGCTTACCCGCAACGACCTCAAGCAGAACATTCGCAACCTGTATCGCGGCTGGAGCCGGCGCATCGAAGCCGAGACCCAATCCAAGATCGACGACATAGAGCAAAGAAGCCAGGTACGCTCATCTCTCCAGATAATTGGAGTCGCGGTCATACATCCAGAAGATGCCTTAGGACCCTCCCAAGCGTAACCTTGTCGAGCACCTCTCAGGCCGCCCCCGCACCCTGCCAAGCAAAGGCGACGACTTATGTCAAGCCCATAATAGCCCACCAAAACGGAGATCAATCACCGATAATAGCGAACTTTCATTTTAATCTACCCGAAGCACTATGCGCGAGGATAGACCAGCCATCAACAATCCACAATTTGCAAAACAAACTCGCCAGCGTACGGGGAATGGCCCTTACCCACAGGAAAAAACTAGCTTTTTTGCAAAACAAATGCCTAGCATACAACTAACGGCCCATACCCACCGGAAAAGGCTAGCCTTTTTTACAAAACAAATGCCCGGAGAGCGTAGATGTCCATCGCGATGACCGACCAGCAAAGAGACGACTTCGAAGACAAGGGATACGTAGTCCTGCGGGACTTCTTGACCAAAGAAGAGCTGGACCGGCTCCTAGCCGCGGTCGACGAAACCGCCGGCAACATCCGGCAAGCCAAGGGGTTGGGCCCAGACGAACCCTTCGCCATCCGCAACGCGCTCGCCCACCACGAGGCCTTTCTCGACCTCATCGATCATTCGCGCATGCTGCCACTGGTCGTGGATGCCATCGGCTGGAACATCCAGATACGCACCACCCACCTCGACTACCGGCCGCCCTATCCGCGGGAAATGCAACACGGCGCCGTCGGCACCGGCAAGGGCGAGGATCACCAGGCCGGCTACGGCAACGTACTCTGGCATCCCGATCTCGCCGGCGACTACCTCTTCGAGGGGCCGTCACTCGATGGCCGTTTGCCCTTCATGGAGATCAAGGTCTTCTACGTGCTGTCGGACCTCACCGAGTCCAACTCCGGCAACCTCTGGGTCGTGCCCGGCAGCCACAAACGCAGGCCCCAGGAGCTGCGAGACTCGGATCGGAGTGTCGATCCAAACGAGGTAGTCGAGTTGAAACTACCGCCCGGCTCCGCGGTCCTGTGGCGCACCGCTACCTGGCATTGCGTCGGCCCCAATCTGTCGAATCGAGTCCGCAAGATAATGCACGTTGGCTACCACTACCGGTGGCTGAGGCCCACCGACTACGCCCAACAGGACCCCGATCTCGTCGCCCGAAGCTCGCCGATCCGCCGGCAGTTGCTCGGAGCGCTCGCCACCGATGACCATCCCATGGGCGAAGACCGGACCTTCCGTCCTGCTTCAGAGTACTGGATCCCCACGAACTGGGATAACGTCCCGCTGAAGGCCTGGGCCGAGAAGCGCGGCGCGCGAGCGGGAGCCGCGGTGATAGTCTAGCTAGAACCAACCGCCCAAATGGGCAAGCCAGCCGAGAGCGAAGCCGATCACGATGGTCACTACCATCACGACCAGAACCTTCACCAGGAATCTCCAACCGTAGCGCCTCTCTACCTCGACAGTACGTTGTTGGAGCGCGGCGACCTCGCCCTTCAGATCGGAGATCTGCTCGGTTAGTCTGTTGATCTCCATGTTTAGCGCCACCACCGCGGTGACGTCTACAGTCGTCTCGCCCTTGGCCTGGGCATTCGCGACCGCCTGCTGCTGATACTCGGCAATCTTCTGCATTACCGCGTCCATCACCTTCTCGGTGACCATCCGGATCAGCGCCGCGCTTGCGAATTGAAGTGCCAATATAGATTGCTCCTACAGATACGTCGCTCGATCGAACCTAGATGGAGACCACCGGTTCCTCTTGGTCCAGTTCGAACGCCTCGTGCAACGCACGGACCGCATCCTCGGTCTGGTCGGCGTCGATCAGGCAGGTGATCCGAATGTCCGACGTAGTAATCATCTGGATGTTTATGCCGGCCTCGAACAGCGCCTTGAACATCCCGGCCGCAAATCCCGGCGCATTTTGCATGCCTGTTCCCACTATTGACACCTTGGCCATATTGTCGGCGCTTTCAACGCCTCTGGCCGAGATCGTCGGAATCAGCTCCCTGACCACCGCGAGAGCCTTCCTCATATCCTGACGCCCAACTGTAAACGAAAGGTCGGTGAGCTGGTCGTGCCCGGTGTTCTGCACTATCACATCCACGCTGACGCCGGCGTCGGCCAGCGGTTGGAACAGCGTATAGGCGACGCCCGGGCGGTCCGGAACACCCAAGACCGTCAGCTTAGCCACGTCGGTATCGTGAGCTATGCCTCTGACCTTGTTAGAAACTTCCATCTTGCTTCCCTCCACGATCGCCGTCCCCTCTCGGTCGTTGAACGTCGATCGCACGACAATCGGAATCTGGTGGAGGCTACCCAACTCAACCGCACGCGGATGCATCACCCGCGCGCCGAGATTGGCCAACTCCAGCATCTCATCATAGCTTATCTCGTCGAGTTTCCGCGCATTCGGGACTACGCGGGGGTCCGCCGTGAAGATCCCGTCCACGTCCGTGTTGATCTCGCAGCGGTCGGCGCCGAGTATGATCGCCATCGCCACCGGCGTGATATCGCCGCCTCCTCGACCCAGCGTGGTAATGTCAAGCTCCTCCGTGATCCCCTGGAACCCGGCGACTATCACAATCCTTCCGTTGTCCAGCTCTCGATGGACCCGGCTGGGATCGACCGACACAATGCGGGCCTGCCTGAACGCGCTCGTAGTCTGGATGCCGGCCTGCGCTCCGGTCAGCGACACCGCCGGCTGTCCCTTAGCTCGCAGTGCCATCGCCATCAGCGTGCACGACACCATCTCCCCGGTCGACATGAGCAGGTCCATCTCTCGATCGTCCGGGTCGTCGGTCACTTGATGAGCCAGGTCGATGAGATTATCGGTCGTATTGCCCATTGCCGAAACCGCGGCAACTATCTGGGCGCCCTCACGGTGGCTGCGGATTATGCGGTCCGCCACCGCCATTATTCGTTCGGCCGTCGAGAGAGACGAGCCGCCATATTTCTGAACTATCAGCGTCACTTTAAGGCTTCCTGTGTGTGGTCGCGGTTTCTCATCGGATCATCGTTGGTAGGAAAATGACGTTTCGCGGCCTCGAGTGTGCCCGCGTTCCACGGCTCCCGCACTCGTCGTCCCGGCTCCCGCACTCGTCGTTCCGGCCCCCACTTCGTCATTCCGGCGCAGGCCGGAATCCAGAGTGGCGGGGATGGGAGAATGTAGCGCGGGGGCTTGTCCCCCGCTCCCGGCAGTCCGGCAACCAACCCTAGTCCCGAGCTCGTGTAGGAGAGCCGCAAACCAGTGCACCTCAATTTTCATAACTTTGTGTGCCGGCGCCAATTCGCAGCCAAGTCTCCGTCCGCCTCGGGTTAACCATTCTCGTCCCCTTATGTGGCCTTTTCAGGGCCAGGGTGATTCCGATCTCGAAAATCGCCGCCGGCATAGTATAGCCGTTCGTCAGGCCAGGGCCGGCAACTCTTCGTGCACCACCGGCAACGTCATAAGCGCGTGAGGAATAACAGCGACGTTGGCGGAATCGCCCACCAATTGAGCGGCCATAGCCAACGCGTCGTCTATGTTTCCCGCGTGCCGGAACTTCAGCTGCTTGGCGATGTCAGGGTGCTCCGAGCCAACCATTATCACCGTGCAGCCGGCCAGTACCTGGGCCATCACGTAGGCGCGCTGGCCGCCGGCTTGGTACCCATTCGCTCGTGCGTCGGCGATTATCTCCGCCGGGCTCGCGGCCCCGCGCATCGCGTCGAGATAGGCTTGTTCGCCGGCTCCTTCTCCGACGCCTTCCTCGGCTCTTGCCGGAATAATGATGACGCCTCCTTGGCGTACCACCGGGCAAGGCGCGAACTGCAGATAGCTCGAGGCCCTCGACGCCTGGTAGAAATTGGAGTCTTTCGGATGGCCGACGCCGGCAACCGCGATGTCGAACTGCCCGTCGATTCGGACCGTATACATCGGCGAGGCTACCCGCACCAACTCGTCCAATACTGCGTCCGGCCTGCCGGCCCCTACTGCCACCAGCCTGTGGTCCTCGTCGGCGACGACATTCAAAGCGAACGACAGTCCAACCCTCTCGGCGATCTCGGTGATAGCTTCGTGGAACGGATTGCCCGCTAGCTGCGCCAGCCGTACCTTCGGATGGTCCAGCATCGCCGGCCCGTGCGAATACTGGATCGTCTCGGCGCTGGAACAGCCGATCGCTACCGTCTTGCGTCCACCGCTGAAGCCGGCGTACTGATGGGGTTCGACGACTCCGGTCGCCACCAGGAGGTCCGCCTCATATACCGTCCGATTCACGCGGCACGGCACTCCGTGCGAAACCGGCCCCAGATCGATCAGCGAATCCGCGTCCCCCGGAGTCGGATTGACGACCCTGACCCGGTCGACCACGCTGGCGCCCAGCTTTTCCGACATCTCGGACGGCGTGGCCGGCCTGTGCATCCCAATGCCGACCATGACGGTGATGTCCTCGTCCGGGACGCCGGCTGCGTTCAACTCATTCAAGATCGGCGGCACCAGCAACTCATCCGGACAAGCTCGCGTGGCGTCTGTGACCACCACAACTACGCTCATGCCGGGCTCGGCCAACTCGCTGAGCGGCGCCGATCCGACGGGATTGCGAATTGCCTCGTCGATCGCTTTTCCGGGATCCGGCAGAGGCGGCATAGGGTTCGACTCCAGGAGCTCTCCATGGCAACCACTCGGAAGCTGGAACGTTATCGATTCGTGCCCGTATGGGACCCTGTAGCGGACCAATCGCGTCCTCCCTTATCACCAAATCGCGACACTAGTTGGGTCAGAAGGACTACCCGTGTCGCCGCGACCCGAAGCGACTCGTCCAATTGCATCGGGCGGTCAAACATCATATCCGGCATCCGACCTGATATCAATCGGACCTGCAATCCAAAACAAGCTGGCGCAATCTCGACTGTAATAGAATGTACCAAGAGCCGCCCACATAGGGATGGGCGCACCACCTAATGACTGGGCAAGCAACTATTGGTGAACTGCCATCCGGAGGGTTTTGTGGCTACGAATCCGATCATAGAGACCAGGCTGGATAACGGACTAACTGTACTCACAACGCGAAATTCACCATGCTCCAGTCGCCACCTTCTGGGTATGGTACCGCGTCGGATCGCGAAATGAGGGTCCTGGCATCACCGGAATCTCCCATTGGGTCGAGCACATGCTCTTCAAGGGCACACCGACGCTGGGCAAGGGCGAAATATTCCGGCAGATCTCGAAGAATGGCGGCATGCTCAATGGCTTCACCTGGATCGACTTCACCGCCTACTTCGAAACACTGCCCAGCGATCGACTCGATCTGGCCGTAGAAATCGAATCCGACCGAATGGTGAACTCGATCTTCGATCCCGAAGAGTTCGAAAGTGAGCGCACGGTCATCATCTCGGAGCGCGAAGGGAGCGAGAACCACCCCACCTTTCACCTTGATGAAGAGGTAAACGCCGCCGCATTCAAGGTTCATCCTTACGGAAACGGTGTGATCGGTTGGAAATGTGATCTCCAGTCCATGACCCGCGATGAGCTATTTGGCCACTACAAGACATACTACGCCCCGAACAATGCCATCGTAGTCACCGCCGGCGATTTTGACACCGACCAGCTCTTGGGGCGCATCCAGGACAGCTTTGGGGACATCCCTGCCGGCCCGCCGATTCGGCCGGTCAGGTCCGTTGAGCCCGCACCGCACGGTGAGCGCAGGGTCGAAGTCAGGCGTCCCGGTGCCAACCCGTACCTCGAAATCGCCTATCATGCGCCGGCCGCTTCCAACCCGGACCTCTACCCGATGATAGTTCTGGACGCGATACTTTCCGGTGCCAAACCCATGGGTCTTTTCGGCGGCCGGGGACACCGCGATGGGCCGATCCGCCCGGCTGTACCGACGGCTGGTCGATGCCGAGCTCGCCAGCCGGAGCCAGTTCCGGATTTGGTCTTACGTTGGATCCTTACCTCTTCAGTATCTCGGCCGTCCTCAGGCCCGGCGTAGAACTTCAGAGCGTTGAAACTGCTGTCGATGAGGAGATCGACCAAGTGCTCCAGGACGGAGTATCCGAGCCCGAGGTGGTGATCGCAAAGAAGCAGGTGCGGGCCCAGTTGGCCTACGCGTCTGAAGGTGTCACCAATCAGGGGTATTGGCTGGGTTCCCTTGAGACCGTGGACAGCTATAAGACCTTTGATTCACTGCTCGACCGAGTTCGAGGAGGTCCAAGCCGAAGACGTGCGCAGGGTAGCACAGTCCTACCTCACCCAAGACAAGCGCACGGTCGGCTGGTTCATTCCGACCACCGAAGGATCGGGCGAGGCCGCCGCTACAACGCCGGCAGCGGTCCGCCACAGCCGCTTCCGTCCCAGATTCTTCAGCGACGGCGTCAAAGCCAAGGCGGCCGCTCTACCGAACGTCAAGCGTCGGGTTCTGGATAATGGTATGGCCGTTCTGACCAGCGAGAACGCCGTGAACCCGGTCGCCATCGTTAGGATCAGCATCCCGGCCGGATCGATCTACGAGCCGGCGGACAAGATGGGATTGGCCTACTTCCATGGCCGAATGCTGCAACGCGGAACTTCCCGGCACAGGCTTCCAGAAGCTCAACAAAATCACCGACTCCATCGGCGCGTCGTTGGGGGCTTCCGCCGGCGAACGCGGCCTCGTGGTCAGCATCAAGTGCCTGCGCGAAGACTTGGACCTCCTGGCCGACTTGGCCGCTGATCTGGTACTCAGACCCACCTTCCCGGAGAGCGAGATAGAGAAGGTGCGCGGAGAGGTTCTGACCTCACTGCGCGAGCTGCGGAACGATACTCGCTCGGTCGCGCGCCGCGCGTTCTATCCGATGATCTACGGTGAGGGGCATCCTTACTCCTCCTGGCAAATGGGCACCGAAGAGACCGTTAATAGCTTCACGCGGTCCGATCTCGTCGATTTCCATCGCTCGCTCGTGGGGCCGGCCGGCGCCACCGCCATCGCCACTGGAGCCGTCAGCTTTGATCGCCTTTCCAGCCTGCTGGACTCGATGTTTCCCGGCTGGGAATCGAGCCGTGCCGCCCCGGATAAGTGGGACGTTCCGCCGGCGCGCCCGCCGGCTGAGCCTGTCCGCCGGCATCTGGTCGTCGAAGGCAAGACCCAGACTGACGTCATCGTGGGTCTCCCGGTCATCTCTCGCCGCGATTCCGACTTCTATGCGCTCAACATGGCCGATCTCATACTCGGCGGACTGGGCCTGATGGGCCGGCTGGGCGCAAGCGTTCGTGATGAGCAAGGTCTCGCCTACTACGTGTATTCCAGCCTCGGAGTATCGCACGGCCCAGGTGCATGGACGGTGCGTGCGGGGGTGAATCCGGTAAACCGTGGAACAAGCCATAGAGAGCATCCGACACGAGATCGGCGTGCTCACCAGCGAGAAGGTAGCGCCGGACGAGTTGGCCAATGGCAAGAGCTACGTAACCGGCGCGCTTCCTTTGTCCACCGAGACAAACAACGGCGTCGCCGCAATTCTCAATCGAATCGAAAGCTACGATCTGGGTCTCGACTATCTGGACCGCTTTCCCGACATCGTAAACTCCCTGACCGACGACGAGGTTCTCGAAGCGGCGCGACGGCATCTGGATCCAGATAAGATGGTCGTAGTCACCGCGGGTCCGCCGGAGGTTTCCCCAGAGCGGTAATGGCCGGCGCCGCGAACGCAGCGCCCAGCAGAATCCCGCCCAGAACGTCGGTCGGCCAGTGGTGCCCAAAGTAGAAACGGCTAAACCACATCAATAGGGCTAACGCTGCCACTAGCACCTGGAAGACGACCAAACTCGGACTGCGTCGGACAAATCGCCAGATGGCCCAACTGATCAGTAAACAGAAAAACGTCGTCCGCGCCGCATGTCCGCTGGGAAAAGTGTAGGTGGTCTTTACCCAAAGTAGCGGGAAATCGTAGAGAGGCCTGACCCAGTCGCCGCCCACTGGCGGTTGGTAAACAACGAATTTGCTCAGGATCTCCACAGGCAAGGTGCCGCCGATCCAACCGAGCGACAAGCAGCGAACGCCGAACCCTGATCTCCAGAGCAGCCAAATCCCGACCGCCAGCCACCCAACACTGAACTCTGCGGTGGCAAGCGGTGTCAATGCGGTCAGAAGATAGTCAAGCGCTGTCCCAGCCAGACCTTGAGAGGTTTGAATAAACTGAGAATCGGCCGTAGCCAGCCGGCCACTCCCCACTGCCAGCGCGAGCAGAGCATAGCAACCGAGCAACAAACCCGAAACCGCGAGGCTCCCCCGGCTGATGGAGGCGATTAGAATGTCCCTGGACCATTCGACCACTCTCATCGAATGAGGACTCTACTCAACTATCCGGGCCGGCCATCCCCAGCTCCGATGCATAGTCTTCGGCGTTGTCCTCAGGCGCGTACCCCAGCTCGAGCTGCGCGCTGCTGATATCCCAGTAACGGCGCTTGTTGTTCGAGATCGTGTAGTAGATGCCATACTTGATGTTGGTTTCGATTGCCAGGGAGGCGGCTTGCGCCATGTCCCTGGGGCTCAGCCAGGTCGCCAGGTTGCGCGGCACCTCCGGCTTCGCCAGGTAGGAGCCGATTCGAAGGCAGATCACGGACAGGCCGAATGCATCGGAGTAGTACCGACCCAATGCCTCGCCAAATGCCTTGCTAGCACCGTAATATCCATCCGGCCGGACCGTCATCTCCGGCGTAACCGGCAACTCCCCAAATAGCTCGTAGTACCCCGCCACGTGGTTCGTGCTGGCGAATACCACTTTCTTGACGCCGGCCTGGCGGCAGGCTTCGTAGCAGTTATAGCATCCGACAATGTTGTCCTTCAGGGCCAACTCCCACGGCGTCTCCACCTCTACGGCCGCAGCCAGGTGCAACACGGCGTCGACGCCTTCAACCGCCCTCAGCAGCGTGTCCAAGTCCGAGATGTCTCCCCTGACAACCTCCTCGCCATGTTCCGCCGGCAGCACGGTGTTGCGGTACATCACTCGCAGCCGATAGCGGTCTCGAAGTAAGCCTTGAATATCGCGTCCGATCATCCCGGCCGCACCAGTTATCAGGACCAGTTTCCTTCCGTCACTCTCGCTCATCAGTAGGTCAAAACCCCCGCATCAATTACCAACGTCTGTGAGGTCACTGAGTCGTTGCGCACCAGGTACATCGCGGCGTCCGCCACATCGTCCAACTCCGGCAGTCGTCCCAGCAACGCCCGGTCCTTATAGTCGTTTGTCGCTTTGTCGCCCCAAATTCTTCCCCAACGCGTGTCCAACAGCCCCGGCGCGATGTTGTTGACCTGAATCTGCGGGGCAAGTGCCGTTGCCATACATCGACCCAGCATGTTTTCCGCAGCCTTCGACACCGAGTAGGCAATGCAGCTTCCACTAGGTCTGATGCCTCCAGAGGAAGTCACGTTTATTATTTTTCCGGCCCCGCGATCCTTCATAATCGGCGCGACCGCTTTGGAGCACAAGAATGGCCCACGAAGATTGACAGCCATGATGTTGTCCCAATCTTCCTCGGTCATGCCGTCCAAGTCGCTGAAGGGTACGAAAACAGTCGTTCCTGCGTTGTTGATCAGAATGTCGATGCCGCCGAACCGTTCGACAACCTCATCAACCATCCGCCGGACATCGGATGACTTGGAGACGTCCGCCCTGACTGTCATCGCCTCTGCGCCTACTGACTCAATCTCGGAAGCCGTCTCGGCAGCTTCTTCGGCGGACCTAGAGTAGTTGACGGCCACGGACGCGCCGGCCGCCGCCAGCTTCAGACTTATTTCCTTACCCAGTCCGGTGCCGCCTCCGGTAACTAGAGCAACCTTGTTCTTGGGATCCAACGGGACCTCCTCGCCGACCGCTGTTGCGGGGATCGAATCTTCAAGCGTGCGGCAAATATAACATAGCCCGGCCTTCGCCTCACGACGGATCAGACTTCCCCAAATGTTCAGATTCAGGGATTCCGATTCCATATGGGCGTCCGTCAAGGCGGATTATGGGGGCGTGGGCGTACTTATTCGAATTCCGGAGCAACTCTGGACGATTTCCGGCAGCCCACGCCTGACGATTGCCGTAGAGGCGGGCTTCAAACCCGCTTCTACCAACACCAAAACGCCATGCCCTTGATTGGGCACGATTACACAAGCATCCAAGAACGCGACTTCGGAGCCCTAAGGACTTGTTCTTGCTATGATTCGTCAACCATCAGGAGGAAAAAATGTCCGAAATAGCCGCACTAGCCACCAAGATCGCGAAATTACTCTCTGAACGGAAACACACCATCAGCGTAGCGGAATCGTCCTCCGGCGGCTTGATCAGCGCGGCGCTGCTGGCAGTACCTGGCGCGTCGAGCTACTTTTCGGGCGGAGCAGTTGTGTATACCGGCGAAGCAAAACGGATCTTTGTCGGTCTCGACAAGACCACAAGCGACAGCTACCGCCCGGCAACCCAACGTCACGCAATTGATCTTGCCAGGTGCGCCAGAGACACCCTGGAAGCGACGTGGGGCCTCGGCGAAACCGGTGCAGCCGGCCCCACCGGCAACCGGTACGGCGACCCGCCTGGACACACCTGTATCGCGGTCGCTGGCCCAATCGACCTCAGTACGACGATCGAGACCGGGCAATCAGATCGGGAATCAAATATGAATGCGTTCGCGGTGGCCGCCCTAAGGCTGATGGAGAAGGCCCTGGTAGAAGCTCCTCGAACCTAACCGCACACCGGTAGCTCGGTGTTCCAGCGGGTAAAGTTCGGTGTGGTAGTCTTTGCGAGTTCAGCGCGCGCTCGGCGCCAGTTATCCGCCCACACCGCGTGGTCACTTAACTCCGCGTCAGCGTTGCCCCTGCTTCGGGCTACGAATCCGGGGAACATAGGTCGGCCCGTTGGTTGGCCGGTTGGCTGATAGCGGATGTCAAAGCTCCAACGTATCCTATCGCTCAGATTCTGGTACGACTGATGCATCGTGGTGCGTGTGAAGACGAGCACACTTCCCGCCTTCATTGGCACCGGCACCGCCTCTTCGAGCCGGATTAATTTATCTGGTATGCGATTGCCCTGCTTGGTGATCGGATCTTCGCAGTGCGCAACCATGCCGGGAATGTGGCTCTTCGGCACCATCGCCAAGCAGCCATTTTCCATGTCCGTATCGAACATTGGTATCCACGCCGATACCATATTGGTGTCGTCCGCCTCTGGAAGAACGACTCCCTGATCTTGATGCCACCCAGTCCTGGAGGTGATACCGTTCCGTTGATACTCGGGAACCAACCGCTCAGGTACCTTTATCCTGACGTGCTGCACCGGGTTCGAATAAATCTCCGGTCCGACAAAGTGCTCGACCACATCGAGCAAACGTGGGTTCCGCAAAAAGTCAAATATCGCTTTGCCCAAATGCATGGGCGTGTCTATCGTGACGTCCTTCTGGGGCAAAGTGATGTCAAAATACTGATAGTAAGCTTGATCGCTTTCGGCCACTAACCTGGCTAATCGGTCACCGAATGGCAATTCGCGGTAGGTAGAGCCGATCCTTCCTTCCGCATACCACTTGTTGCACAACCAATCCAGCAACTCGGAATACTCATCGATTACTGGCTGGATGTCGGCCTTTGGATCCAACACGTTTTCTACGAGCAAGAATCCCTCACGGTGAAACTGCTCGACTTGGGCTTCAGACAGTCTTAATGGAGGCATCGTTGCTCCTACCTGGTGACAGGATGTATCGTGTGTGCGCCGTCGTGTGGACCTCTGGCACTTATTGGGCGGGGACCGGCTCCAATGATGGCTCTGCTTCGCGGAAGCAGTTCTCCAATTCGGCCCCTTCCAGAGTCTCCTCTTGTATCAGCCGATTGGCCAACGCATCGAGCATGTTGCGATGATTGGTCAGTTTTTCTCTGGCCAGTTCGTACCCGGTATTGATTATTCTCTTGATCTCCTCGTCGATTGCCTCGGCGCTCTTCTCGCTGTAGTTCTTTTGCTCGCCGATCTCACGTCCGAGGAAGACGAGTTCTTCTTTGTGCCCCATTGCGATTGGGCCGATCCGGTCGCTCATACCGTATTCGGTTACCATTTTGCGCGCGACGTTGGTTGCCCGCTCAATATCGTTCTCAGCGCCTGTCGTCATTTCGTCGAAAACGATCTCCTCGGCCACGCGGCCGCCAAGCATGTATGCCAGCATGTCCTGGAACTGAGACCTGGCCCACATCGAGCGGTCTTGCTCCGGCAGCAGTCGAGTGTACCCGCCCATCATACCGCGGGCCACGATGGACACCTTGTGGACCGGGTCGGCGTTTTCCACCATCCTCGCCACCACGGCGTGACCGGCCTCGTGATACGCTGTGACGCGCTTCTCCTTCTCAGAGATTATGCGGCTCTTGCGCTCCGGACCCGCGATCACCCTGTCAATCGCTTCTTCGAATTCAAGCAGTCCAATCGTCTTGCGATCCCGCCGGGCAGCCAAAATCGCGGCTTCGTTAACCAGGTTTGCAAGATCCGCGCCGGAGAACCCGGCCGTCTGCTTGGCAAGTATGCTCAGGTCCAAGTCCTGGTCGAGCGGCTTACCCTTGATGTGTACTTCCAATACCGCCTTGCGACCACTGATGTCCGGCCGCTCGAGCACCACCTGGCGGTCGAACCGTCCCGGCCTCAGTAGTGCCGGGTCTAGAACGTCGGGCCTGTTGGTGGCGGCGATCACGATAACGTTCGTGTTCGTGTCGAAACCATCCATCTCCACAAGGATCTGATTCAAAGTTTGCTCACGCTCGTCATGGCTTCCACCAAGACCTGCTCCACGCTGGCGACCAACCGCGTCAATCTCATCCACGAACACGATGCAGGGAGCGTTTCGCTTGGCCTGATCGAACAGGTCGCGCACCCGAGACGCGCCCACACCGACGAACATCTCCACGAACTCCGAACCGCTGATCGAGAAGAAGGGTACCCCCGCCTCGCCAGCCACAGCCCGCGAAATCAACGTCTTACCCGTGCCGGGAGGGCCCAAAAGCAAAACGCCGTGCGGAATGCGAGCGCCAAGTGCGGCGAACTTGTCCGGATATTTTAGGAACTCGACTACTTCCTGCAACTCCTGCTTGGCTTCCTCGACACCGGCGACGTCCAAGAACGTCACGGTGGGCTTGTTGCCCACAAACATCCGCGCCCGGCTCTTGCCGAACGACATTGCCTGATTGTTGGTTCCCTGTGCCTGCCTCATCATAAACAGGATGAAACCAGCAAGCAGGATGAACGGCAAAAAGTTGCCAATCAGTAGTAGCCATCCGCCGAACTCGGATGGCTGTTCATACTCGATTCGGATGTTGTCCAGCCGCTCTTGAGGAACGTCTGCCGCCGCAAAGATCTGGTACAAATCGGTGTCGGGCGGCATCGTCGCCCGGGCGGATGGCTTCCCGTCGAATCTCTCAGCGGTCAACGTTCTACCGTCAACGACGATGTTTTGAATCATGCCCTGCTTCGCCAATCTCACGACATCGCTTATCGCGACGTCTTCGACACTGCCATTCCCGCCGCCTCGGAAGATTGAGACGATCAGGGCAACGGCCACGACTAGTATCAGCAGATATATAAAGCTATTTCGCAACCACTTGCTGTCCATCAGAAGGCGAGAACCCCCAAGTAAATAACGATGCTACTCCGGCTTCAAGACTCACCAAGCTCGAACATTTTGCACGAATCCGACACAATGAGCCGTTCGCAACCAGCATAACAAACCGCCGCCACCCCCAGAATTAGTGGGATAGTTGCCGCGAATCCACCCGGATTATACCAGACCCCGCATCGATTTCGCATTGAAAACAGGCGACCGCATCACCTGGGCATCCTTGTTTTGTCGCCACTCGCAACGACAGGTAGACGCCACATCAGGGCCTGTGCCGCATCGGCCAACGACTACTCCAAGACTCGAATCTCTCTCAAGTCTCGATAATTTCCGGACCAGTCCAGTCCGTAGCCGAACACAAACCGATCAGGTATCTCAAAGCCGATGTAGTCGACTACTACGGGGTAGAGCCTAGTCTTTCGCTTGCTAAGCAGCGAGCAAACTCTCAAAGACTTGGGCTCGAGCCGGGCAAAGCGCTGCAACAGGAAGTGCACGGTCAACCCCGTATCGACAATGTCCTCGACCAGGACAATATCTCGTCCAAGCAGAGGGACTGAGACATCGCGGGTTAGCCGAACCGTTCCAGATGATTGGGTGCCCTGCCCATAGCTTTCGGCCATCACGTAGTCGATTTCCGTGGGCAAGCGGATCGCTTGGACAAGATCTGTTACAAAAGGCGCTGCCCCGTTAAGAACGCAAATGAGCAGCGGAGATCCGCCTAGATAGTCATCCGTTATTCGCCGGCCCAACTCATTGATGCGCGACTGGACTTTCCGGCCTGTGATCAGAACCTCACCCGGCAGCTCTTCCGCCGCAGGTGGAGGATTACTTGTCATGGTTCAATCCTGAGACACAGCCAGTTCTCGCCCGTACAAGAAAAGCCCGCGCGGTGACCAACAATCCAGACCAACTGTCTGCCTGCCAAGACCAGTGGGATCAGATCGCGTAGAGGTCTCGGTACCTTCGCATCCACGAATATGTCCTGTACCTTCTTGGATCCAACGCCTTCCAATCTGATTCGGTCGCCCGGTGCGCGGCCCCGTATTGTCAACATCAAAGGCGGTCTGTCCAATTGAACACAGACGTGGCGGGAAAGATCGTTCGGCCGGCCGCATTGACGCGAGTGCCAGTTCGCGTGCAGAGTCCCATCCCCATTTGCCAACTCGGCATGACCTGGCACTTTCACCTCAACTTCCGGCAACTTGACCGGCATCCAACCATTTGGCTCGAACCACAATCGTTCGTAGAATCTGATCGCCCTGATCCCACCCGAAAGGTTGGCCGATGAGGTCTGTCTGTCCGCAACAACCTCAAGGACCCGATCTACTTCAGAAAGGCTGACGTCGTTCAGGTCGCCCCGAACGCTCTGGACGGCGAGGCGAACTATCACTCGTTGCAAGCCTCGGTTAACGCCGGCCAGTTCATCTAGTGGCAAAGACCTCAGGCCACCGCAAACAGTCGCGTTTTGATCGAGCCAATCGCGCGCCTTGGCTTCGACAAACCCATCTTGCTCTCGGGCGATGTCGGCGAACCGGTCGATTGCCGCAAGCGCGTCCGAGTTCACTTCGGCCAAGATTGGCAATACCCTGTGACGAATCCGACTTCGTGAGTAATCCTCCGCCAGGTTCGTACGGTCTACCGTATATGACCATTCGTTTGCCACGCAGTACCGCTCCGTTGCCTCTCTCGGCTGCCTGAGCAATGGCCTTATGATCCGCAATTGGTCTCTGTAACCTTCCAACGGAAAAGCGCCGACTACGGTCATGCCTCCTGCGCCCCGCACTCCGCTGCCCCGCGTGAGTCGTAGCAATACAGTCTCCACCTGATCGCTGAGTGTGTGGCCGGTAGCGACCCATCCGATTTGGCGTTCGATGGCCGTCTCGGCCAGGAATCGAAGTCTAGCTTGACGGGCCGACGCCTCGTCGCCCGCCAGAGGAGCCGCCGGACGCCCGACTACAACCGGCAATCCAAGCCCCGCCGCCTGATCGCGCACGTGCGCCTCATCAGAATCTGACTCTCCGTTCCGGAGCATGTGATTGAAGTGAGCAACTGTTAGACGGATCCCTGTTTCGAGGGCCATCCGATTCATGGCATGCAACAGGGCGGACGAGTCCTGTCCGCCCGAGCAAGCTAGCAGAACTCTAGTGCCACTGGTGACGCCGGCTCGCTTCAGCACCGAGCGTAAATCACCCAATACAGACTCGGTCACATCTTCATCGAGAGTCATTGCGCCATCACACGTGGGCGGGCAGAATTCTCGTCCCGCTTGCTAATCCAATTACAAGAATAACAGAGCCCTGACTGATTAGAGAGAGGAGCGCCGATCGGGCGTCAAAGAGAAGCGCCCTTGGATCGGCAGGTCGACAAAAAAACCGGCACCACCCTCAAATGCGGTGCCGGCTCTTGGTAGCGGGGGTTGGATTCGAACCAACGACCTTCGGGTTATGAGCCCGACGAGCTTCCGCTGCTCCACCCCGCGTCGTCACACGCATCAATTCTAGTCTCGAAGGACTTAGTCGTCAAATCTCTGTATGGGTTCAGTACATGCAGGACACATGCCTCCTTCCACTGATGAGTACGAATGGTATTCGCTAAGAGGGCGAGGGAACAGTTGGAGTCAGATCCGCTGTTCCCTTTTCTTCGTTCGGGGGATGATCAATTCTCCAGTTGCTGATGAACTGGGCGGGTTTCAGGTAGCCCAGGGCCTGGTGAGGTCTGACCTCGTTCGTCTGGTCTGCGGCTCTTTCAGCACTCCTCGGCCTCGTAGGCAACTCAAGATTCGTCCCACTGTCGATACAGAGGTGGCAAGCTCAGTCGGTAGTAGCCGTGTTAGCTTCTCCTTTCCTCACCTCGGATGGTCCTCACGTAGCTTCTGCACTGCTTTGATCTGCTCCGTCGCCACCATCGATAAAACGTATCAGGGCTTATCCCAAAATGCCGGCAGGTCTTGCGGGCATTGCCTCCATGGATCTCGTACCACTCGATCCAGCGTAGTCTGAGCTTAGCCTCAGAGGGGAGCTCTAACGAGAGCCGGGCTAAGCGAGCAGCCCCCGGTAGAATTGCTCCGTAAACAGACATTGAGTGGCCATCATAACGTCTCTCCATTATCGTGTGCGGTGTACGTCATGTATCTGAACTTCTACAGCCGGCGGTCAACATCGTCACGGCTCCAGCGCGTGGCAAGTCCTTGCCTCAAACCCCGTCTCCGTGCCGACGTGGGTGTAAAATAAGAGGTGTTAGAACTGTCGGGGTAGGCTGGAATGTCCCGGAAAGGACTCCTGTGAGCAGGCTAATGCGTCATTTCGGAGCGCTGGCGACCGGACTCATCGCTGCCGCGTCCTTGGCCTGCTCGGGATTGGAAGAGCCGGTCGGAACGGCGGACAGCGCTCCGGCGGCTGCAGCGACACAGGCCGCGGCAGCCGGGCCTGCTTCCGCGACGGACTACGACTCCATAGCGAACATGTACCTGTTCTACTCGGGCCGGGGCCACGACCCGAGCGAGTCCCAGGAGGCTGTCGCACTCGCCGTCGCCAACAACGACAAGTCGATGGTCCCGGTGATGATCGAGATGCTCCGCTACTTCGGGAACAGCGGCGTGTTGAATGATACCCAAGAGGCCCTCTCAGCGATAACCGGTCAGGAGTTCACGGGCCCTTCGCGCGGCTGGCATGGGTGGATGGCGTGGCTGGGCCGGAACGTCGACGAGTACGGTCCCCCTGACGGGTACCTACAGTGGAAGATCGATCTCATGAACCAGATTGACCGCAGGTACGGCGAGTTCCTGGCCCCGGCGAAGCAGGGCTCGCAGATTAACGTTGTCGAGATCACGTGGGGAGGCGTCCGGCCGGACGGAATCCCGGACCTTCAGAATGCCCCCGTCGTTTCGGCGGACCAGCAGGACTACCTGCTGCCGAGCGACCGCGTCTTCGGGGTGTCCATCAACGGGGAGCACAGGGCGTATCCGCTCCGCATCGTGAACGCACACGAGATGGCCAACGACACGTTGGGGGGCGAACCCATCGCCCTGGCCTACTGAACCCTCTGCGGCAGCGGAATCGTGTATTCCGCCAAAGTCAACGGAGAGGCAACCACCTTCGGTACGTCGGGGATGCTGTACCGCAGCAACAAGCTCATGTACGACCGGCTGACCAACTCGCTCTGGGACCAACTAACTGGCAAGCTCCTCATTGGGCCGATGTGGGACTCGGGGATACAGCTCGACTTTTTCCCTGTCGTCCTCACAACGTGGGAGGAATGGCTGGAGCTTCATCCCGACACCACGGTGCTGACCCGAGAGGCAGGTCTGTATAACGCCGCATTCTACGTGCCGGAGGATGACCCGCGCGCCATCTACTACGACTACTTCAATAGTCCTGAGACGATGTTCCCGGTCCCTGACCGGAATGATTCGCTAAAAGCGAAGGACGTTGTGCTGGGGGTCCAACTGAAGGACGGCTCCAAGGCCTACTCCTCCGAAGCGTTGCAGCAGGTCCGAATAGTTAATGACGTGGTGGGGGGTGAAGAGATATTGGTGCTGGGGTCCTCCACAAGTCAGGGCGCCAGGGTCTACCATCGCGGCGGCAGGTCGTTCGAGTTGCCGCCGGATGCCGAGGGCGGTCACCGCGGAATCCCTTCCGTGATAGTGGACGCTGACGGTGGGACGTGGCAAGTGACCCCGGAGTTTCTGGTCAACACCGCAGACGAATCGGAGAAGCTTGCGCGGATACCCACGCACATGGCGTTCTGGTTCGCGTGGTTCCAGTTCTACCCGGAAACTGAGTTGTACAAAGGCCTCTGAACCGGGGATCGTTCGCGAATCCAGTGGGAGTGCTTCTCACCAGTAGGGTCATAGGGCCGAGACGGCCGGACAAGGACTACACGCGGCCGGCTGTCACCCGCCGGAGTGGCGCCGGGGCGTGACTACAAGTCCGGAACGAGTCTCCGCGTGAAGGTTCTTGATTCTGCCCAAATTGGTGGGACTGCCAAGACTGAATCGCGAACTTTTCGCTGGGAGGTTCAAATCTCGTGTATCGCGAGTCAACGTCCTGACCAGCATTCAATTCGACCATGAGGTCGATCCAAGCTGCTTCATACCCACCGCCCAGGCTCCAGGCTGCCGAGAGACAACTCCCGTTGTCCCGGATACGCCCTCTCAGTGCCTACCAGCGCGGGATGTGGAGTCCCGGACTACCGTTTCCTACTCACCAGTGACTGCCAAAACTGCTGCGCTCTGCGAAGATTCTCCCGCGTCATATCCTTCGGGGCCGCCAGCACGAAATTGGCGCCATCACTATCCCATCGGAAGCCAGCTGGCTCGATTGTTGCGCTGACAAGTTCGGTGTACAGACGGACACGTTGGACGCGGTCCCTCTCCCAGTAACAGCACATGAACAGGTCGATATAGCCTGGGTCAAAACACCGCCAATATCGGATGGCTTCTTTTTCGCCCCGCCATGGCAGCCCACGAAGATTAAAGTAGTCGACCATGAGGTCGGAAAGCTGGTACAGCATTCTCAGGTCTACGGCCTGTTGATAAACCGAATCTGGTGAACCGGACATGCGTCGAGTCTGCGCAAGATTGTAGAGCGCATGATTCGCCCGACTAACCACCTCGCCTTCGGTGAGTTTAGGCCGCGATTCACTTCGCTCCAGGGTGTTGCGTAGTCGCTCGAGGCATCCACATCTGTCCAGGGCAATGACCCCGGACAAGACCCAGTTGAAGTAGACCGCCCTGGAGTCTGAAAGGGAGATCGAGCCTAGTTCGGCTGTGATCAAGTCTTCGACTGCTTGTCGGGTCACAATGACCAGATCAATCAGAATGTCGTCGCAAAACACGGTGCCGTTGGTGACCGCTAGATGGCACTCATCCACAACGATCAGAAGGTCGCGATCACTATAGGCATTGAGGGTCGACTGGCCGGTTGAGCCCAAGAACAACAGGCCATCCACGTTATGGTTTTCTGCCAGGCGTTCAACCAAAGATTCAAAGTTCATTTTCCACCGCATACCAATGTTGGACCGATAACCTTATAGAAGACGGCAGCCGCACAGGTAACCATCCTTGACCCACTTTGTCCTAAAGTACAATTCGGCCGGAAATGGTGGGCCAAGGCCTACCGATTTGCGAACTCTTCGGTAGGAGGTCCAGATATGAATACGTAGCGTCTCCCACTCTCCCTTTGTGACGTGCTCGCTTGAAAGGCATAACAGAAGCGGACTATTCCAGACCGGAAACTTCTACCTGACGTCACACGGTAGTTCGCGCCCCTCCATGTTCCCTGTCCGCTGCACCCTTAATCGTCAGGATGCTTGCGGACACGGACGCTCCACGAGACCAACATAGCGGGTGGTACAACTATCAGGGTTAGTTCACTTTCCTATTGTAATGCCACAACTCTGGTGTCAGAATATATGCTGGAACGATTAAAGCCGATGGATCATTCTCATGACGCCACATAAGGGAGGTTCAAACATGGGCACAATATCAGTGAACCGGGTTGCGGGTCTGTCCCTCATATTCGGCCCGATAATCGCCTTCGTGTTCTTTCTCATAGAGCCGGGTGGCCTACTGATAGACAGCGCCGACGTGTCAGATGCTGTTGGCTCCATAACGGCCAAGGGCGCCAACGGGGCGCTGACCAAAGTAACCAACATCGCGATAATCCTAGCCTTGGCCCTAATCGTCTCGGGCCTCTATGCGCTGATGCGGAACGTAACCTTGCAGGGCAACGGCAAGGCTCTTGTTCAGATGGGCTTCTTCATGATCTTCGTCGGACTGACCGGTTGGATTCTAGCCGGCGGCATGGACTTCATTCTGGCCGATGCCCAGACCAGCGACCAGATCAGCGCAAGCGTTCCCGTCTACAACGCCGGCTCGGCATTTCTCTACGCCGGCGGGATTGCGCTTGGGTTTGGCGGCTTCATTTTTGCGTTGGGCCTCTCCACGAGAGACGACTTCAACCGGCTAATCTCCCTGTTGGCTGCGCTTGTCAGTCTGGCAGTAATGGTCTTCTTCATGATGGCCGTGCTCGACAACGCCGGCCGCGACGCGTTCATCAGCCTGGCCCGGAGCTTCTACGTGCTACTGGTTATCTGGTATGGATATCTGGGATTCGGACTGATGAAGCGACCCGATCCGGACCTGTGGCAATAGACAGACTCCAAGGCTTGTAGGCGGCCGTCCTGAGGTTAAGGGCGGTGGCTGCAGCTTGCGGAAACCTGCCCTGTGGGCCTTCCAGCGCAACGAGGAGGCCACCCGGGACGGGGTCCACCTGGCCTCGGCCGGGGGATTGAACGCGAATTGAGTGGGAGCGCTTCTCACTAGTGGGGTCATAGGACCGAGACGACGGGACGAGGACCACTTGCGGCCGGCTGTCACTCGCCGGCGTGGTGCTGGGGCGTGACTACCGGTCCAAAACTAGTCCCCGCGTGAAGACTCTTGATCTTGTCCAAATTGGTGGGCCGTGTAAGACTGAATTGCGAACTTTCCGCAGGGAGGTCCTCACATAGGTTTGGACCCTGGCCGCAAGCGGGATATTCGTACTGTTAGTCTCATTCAGGCAAAGAGCCCCGTCTGAGAGTCCTTTTCGTGAAAGCAGCTCGTACATCACGGTGGTCGCTGGAGCCTCTACTGACCGCAATCGTAGTTAGCATCTGCGTTGTTACCAGACTGGTCGCTAGGTCTCCCGTACGCGTCCCGACCACACTGGGGATACGTAAAAGACCCCCGATACGCTACGTAGCGTTCACCCTGTCGAACAGATCCACTACCGGCTGCGCTGGGGGCGGCGTCAGCAGCGTGGTCCCTATCGCCGATGCCATCGAGATGATGAAGGCGGGCGTTGCCGGCTGGATGTCCCACATGCCGCCCGGACCGCCGCTCAGGAACTGCCACAACGTCGCCGCGAGCGTCCCAGCCATAACGGCCGTTCCCGCGCCCCAGGCGTTGAATCTGCGCCAATACAAGCCAAGGACCATCACTGGCCCGAACGCGGCCCCCATGCCGCCCCAGGCAAAGCTCACCAAGTCGAATATGGAGTCTGGGAACCAGACCGAGAATATCGCCGAGACAAGGCCTATGACCAGCAGCATCCCTCGGCCCATCCACAGCTTGGCGTTCGACGCCAGTCCCATAGCTACCCGCTTGAGCACGGGCACGTCCTCCGTCCCAATCGCCGATGCCAGGAGAAGCTGCGAGTCCGCCGTACTCATTACCGCCGCGATGACCGCTGTGAGCAGCGCCCCTAAGACCAAGGGGTGGAAGAAGATTTCAGAGACCACGAAGTAGACCCGCTCCGAATCCACGACCGCTCCCAGCATGCCAGCTTCAATCAGGGCAGGGCGTGCGATGACACCAACGCCAAACGCCAACAGGTACACAGTCACCAGCCACCCGACGGCAATGTTGCGTCCCTGAAGGATCTTATCCTCACGTTCAATCGCCATAAACCGCTGCAATATCCTGTGTGCACCCAGCCCACCGATCGCCCATCCTGATGCCGAGAGCGCGAAGCTCAGCGTGATGAACGAGCCGTCCGTGAGAGTGAAGGGGTCAAAGAACCCAACGGCCTCAGGCCCGGTGTGCGACAGCGGTTGAGACGTAACGGTGAGCAACACGACCACCAGCACCGCCAGGCTCGCGAGCATTAGCAGCGCCTGCGACACATCCGTCCTGGAGACCGCCATGAAACCGCCGATCAACGTGTATGTCGCGACCGCAAAGAGCGTCAAGATGACGCCTAAGGTGAGGTCGAGTCCAAATATCTCCTCCAGCAGCTTTGACCCACCGACAAGCCCGGAGCTCACGTAGAAGATTACAAACAGAATGGTGATCAGCCCGGATACCGACCGTAGCATTCCGGTTGTATCTCCAAACCTACGCTCCATGAACTCCGGAATGGTCACCGCGTTGTCCGCCGCTATCGTGAATCGCCGCAACCGCTTCGCCAACAGCGTCCAGCTCAGCCAGACACCTATGGCTGCGCAGACTGGCACCCACAACTCTACCAGCCCTCCCGTAAAGGCCAGTGCCGGCAGTGCCAGCATCGTCCACGCGCTCGTCGTTGACGACCCGGTACTCAGCGCCGCTGTGAAACTGCTCAGTCGCCGCCCGCCTAGCGTGTAGTCTGCCATGTTCCGCATCCGGCGCGCCCCCACGACCGCGATGCCGATCAGCATGCCAAAGTACACGGCAAACCCGAATATCACCCAAACGTTGCCCATACGCTACTCGTCTCCATGCTCGTCTACGCCATGCCGCAGCGGAGCGGCTAGCTCTTGGAGCTAGTCCCAAGCACCCTCAACTCGCATCCATTGAATCGCCGAAAGCGAAGACCGAAGAACAATCGTTCCCGCAGAACCATTAGCTGGCCTACAGCCATTCGCCGATCCCTGACTCTACCTGGTTGCGGTTGTCGCTTCCTACTTCGGGCTGGGGTTGGGGCTACAGTTCAATCCCATTCGCTCCAACTAATTCGTACGGTCGGCCATGAGGAAGGGGCCAATGTAGGGCGGGGGCTTGTCCCCCGCCTGGGGCGGCCGGCGGTTCGTGAGATGCAGGCGTTGTGTCGGCCGGCCGGTGTTCGTCGCCGGCGCGTTTCGTTGGTGGGTGGGAAGTTTATCGCTGCTACGCCTCTGGATTTCCTAGTTGGTTTACCTCATGCGCCCCCCAATTACGCCGCATTGTCGGACGTGAGTAAGGAGAGAATTACATTGGCCCTCATTCGCACCCCTCGATACGCTAACCGCAAATGCTCCAAGCGCACCGCAAACACCCTGAAACCCAATTAGTTGGAGCAGATGCAGTTCAATCCTCCCTGGGCGCCCTTACTATGGGTTGCTGCTGCAGCCATGGTTGCTTTGAACCTATTCTGGATAGTCCGAGCCCGTCGTTGACGCGTTACTGACCTATCGGATGCCAAGGGCTTGCGATTGCGTTCCCGTCACCTTTCACGGCGGGCGCAAAGCCGCGACGAAGTTCTTCGGTACTCTTGGGGGGCTAGCGTGTCCCGACTGCGAACTTTCCGGAGGGGAAGGCCGGGGGCTTGGGAGAAGAGCCCTTGCGCACCCTGTCGTTTGCCGGCAGATTCACCAGCGGGAAGGAGTACCCAGTCTAATCTCCCCTAAGGAGTATCGGGAACGTCAGGCTGGTCGTCGTAGTAGCGCGACATGAACAGTAGTCCGTCATAGCGCACGGCCCACGTATGCGCATACAAGGTCTCCGAGGACCTGATGTTGGGGAAGATGTAGTTGATCCAGATTCCTTCCTCCGTGGCCGCAGCCATCTCTTTTCCAATCGCCCGCCTGCCAATGGCAATGTCCTTTAGGTCGGTGCCTATGAGATGTTTACCAAGGGGAGCGACAAGGAGAATATCGTTCTCGTCGGCCAAGGTCAGTCCCCATTGGCCATCAAGACTGTCCTGGCTGCTGTACCGGGTGATTGTGGCCTCCAATCCATTGCTCTTGTAGTACTCGATGGCCTCCTGCACGTACGCGGTGGTCCGGCCCGCGGGATCTTCAACGCGCACGTAGTAGCCTGAGGCGAAGAGCATTCCGTCGCGGCGCACGGCGTAGGAAACCTTGGGAACTTCCTTCAGCGTTACCGGGTGAGGCCACAGGTATTCCACCCAGACTCCCTCCTCCGTGGCCTTGGCCAACTCCTTACCCAGTTCGTAGCCGTCAGAACCTATCACGTCCTTGATGTCCGTCCCTAGGAGCCGCGGCAACAGAGGGTGGACGTGGTATATGTCCTGGTCGTCGGTGGCGAAGAGGTACCATTCGCCCTCGAAACTGGCGACGCTGTTGTAGTAGTTGAGCATGGACTCCAAGCCGTCGCGCTCGTAACGCTCTATGGCCTGGTTAACGTACTGGATCGTGTATTCCCTCGGATCGGCGTCCCGCCAAGCCGGTGGGCCGGACTCGGGCTCGCCGGCGTAATAGCCTGAGGCGAAGATCAGCCCATCGTGGCGGATGGCCCAAGTGACCTTTTGCTGTTCCTTCCGGGAAACGGGGTGGGGCCACAGGTATTCCACCCACACCCCTTCCTTCGTGGCTTGGGCTATCTCCTTACCCAGCTCCTGCCCGTCGGAGCCGACCACATCCTTGATGTCGGTGCCGATGAGGTGAGGAAAGATGGGATGAGCCAGGTAGAGGTCATCCTCGCCGATGAGGAACAAGTAAAACTGTCCGTCCAGGCTGTCCTGGCCGTTGTAGTGAGTTATGACAGCGTCGAGACCGTCCTTTTCATATTTGGCTACGGCCTTGCCTACGTATTCTTTAACGGAATCCGCTACGTCTTCCACCAAGACCGAATGGCTGGCAGAGAACACCAGGCCGTCATGAAGAACAATTAGGACTCGCCGTGGTTCTTCCTGTTTGGTGACGGGGTTGATGCCCCGAGTCATGGTCCACTGACCCTCTTCGGTAGCAGCTTCCATCAACCGCGTGAAAGCGGAATATCGTGAGCCCGGGCCAACATATTGGCCTTCCAGAGTGGGTATGCTGCGGTATACCAGCAACAGGCTTTCGTCTTTGTCCAGAAGGATCAGCGTCCGCCCGCTTTGGATGCCCTCCTCGGACTTGTAGAACTCAACGGTGGCGTCCAGTCCGTTGTCACCATAGTATTCAATGGCCGTTGCGACGAAGGCTCGCGTTATGGCGTCGTCATCGAATGTAGCTGCTTCCGGTGTGGGTTCTGGGGCTTTGGTTGCAACGGGCGTCGGGGCCTGGACCGGGCCGCCGTAATCCGCGAAATTTGCGCCGGAGAGGGTCAGAGTGAGCGATAATAATACGAGGGCAAGGGTGCGTTTCACGTTGGGTTTCTCCCTGTACGTAAGCATGAGGAACACGATCTTCCGCAGGCCGGACGGTGCGTGGGGGAATGCTACGAGTCATCCCAGCGATGCGGCCGGCTCTGCTCGCGCTGCTCCCCTGAGCTAGGATGCGCTCCCGCAGACTACGACGGTGAGAAGTCGATTTGCAATGAACCCTTGAACGAGGCGGGCACAAGAAACGGTAACAGACTGGCCGGGTCTGCGTCAATACTGAATTGGTAACGTAACTGTTCAGAATTGGGTGGATGACTTTTTGGGGGTTGGGTTGCTTAGATATCTTAAACGCTAGAGCCTATGACCACTTGTTTGGAGAGCACCGACGTTGTTGGGCACACCTACTACGCGACGTCCGAGAGTTGGTAGGTCAGAATCCCGAGGACCGCTCATTGGCGCGCTGGGCACACAGTCTGAAACGTCTTTACCGCGCGGCTAGAGCTATTCCTGCCCGAAGTTCGGCAGAACGTTCACTGCGCCCGCTCGTGATCGCAAGGAAGGCATGGGGAGGCACACGATCCAAGCAGGGATCGATTGACGCCATGCGCCGTGCTACTCTGATGGACACTTGGAGAGTACGGGAACTCAATCCCTTCCTTGAAGTTCAGAAACTCCTACTTTCCCCTCAAATCTGAACAGTTACTTTCCATCCTGTCCCGTTCGCCTGCGGTTTGCCCATTTGCTCGGTTTTCAACATGAGTTGTCCCCCTCGGTTCGTGACGCAGATTTTACTGTGGCCGAAATGCCTTTGGCAAAGAAGTGTACCCTCAAGTATGTCAGGAGATAAAATCTGGTTTCACACGTCCGAATGCATTAACGCATATACTGCTATATACATTGTCTCATTAGGGTTGAATAAGCGGTTTACTGTTCGCAGACCGCTCCGTGGCGTCGGTTGAGTACGATCCTCAATTCCTTCGCCTGTCAAAGAGAAGAGGGAGGAAAAGGCGGAAGCCTCCACGTACGGCGCGGGGGCTGGCAATACGATAACATCCCGCCCCGAACTCGACGAAACTATGGAGGGCCGCCCGCGGGCAGTGGCGATTTCCCGGCTGGCTGTTGCGACCAGGGGTTTCACCTAAATGTTTAGAAGAGCCCAGGGGCGACACGAAATCCAGTACGAACCGGATGAGAAGTGTCCGCCGCCACTGGCGATATCCTCGGCTTTACAGATATTCATACCCAACACTATCAGCCTCGTCATGCTGGCGACGCTGGTGGTGCGGGCCTCCGGCGAGTCCGACTCCTACCTGTCATGGGTGACATTTACCGTGCTGGTAGTCACCGGCGCTGGCATGATCCTGCAGACCCTCCGGCTGCGGCATTTAGGTTCGGGGCACCTCATCGTCTCAAACTTCAACGTTCCATTCTTGGCCGTCAGCGCCTTGGCGCTTCATGTAGGCGGGCCTGGATTGCTGGCCAGCTTGATAGTGGTTTCCACCCTGGTTCAGTCTGTTTTGACCCTGCGCCTTGCCTCCTTCCGGCGGATATTTACACAGACGGTGAGCGGAGTAGTGGTAATGCTGGTGGCGGTTTCGGCCTTGCCCTTCATCATCAGCAGAGCAGTTATTCCGCCGGAAGGCGAATCGACGGCGCTGTTCTTGGCGCCGGGTATGGCTGCTCTGGCCGCTGGGGTCTTTATATCCCTGCAAGACGCGCCGGTCTGGCGTGTATGGATATTGCCGGCCACCGTAGCCGTAGGGCTGATTGTGGCCGTGCCACTGGGCCTTTACGACGCCGACATTATTGTTGACACCCCATGGCTGCGCCTGCCGGATTTCGGGTGGCCGGGGCTGGATCTGACCTTTGGCGCGGATTTCTGGACGCTGCTTCCGGTGTTCGTGTTTGTGAATCTCACGGCCTTCATGAAGGCGGTGGGAGACCTGTCGGTAATTTACCGAGCTTCCTATCGGAATCAAACGGCCGTTGACTTCCGCACGGTGCAGGGGGGCCTGAGCGTCTTCGGCGTGGGCACCCTCCTTTCCGGCCTCCTGGGAACCTTGCCGGTCGCCGCGCCTTGGGCGGCCACCGTGGTGTACATCGGCTTTACGGGCGTCGCCGCCAGGAGTGTTGGGATATACCTGGGAGTGTTGACCATACTTGTCGCCTCTTTTTCAAAGTTGCTCGCCGTATTGGTCGCCATTCCCAGCCCGGTGGTTAGCGCGGTGTACGTCATTATCTTCGGAATGCTTTTTGTCGAGGGTGCGAAGACAGTCTTTACCGGCCAGTTTGACCAGAAGAAGGCTACCATCACCGGAGTTTCTATAGTATTGGGCCTGTCCGCTGGGACTTTCAGCGGATTCTTCGAAGGGATAACCATTCATCTGGTCGGCAACACCATTGTCATGGGCGGTATGGCGGCCATAGCCATGACTGTATTCACCGAATTATCGGGCTTTCGCGCTAGTAAGCTACGGATTGACTTGTCTCAGTCTTCTTTATCTGCCGTTGACGATTTTCTCTGCCAGTTCGCCGACAGACACTCCTGGCCGGATGAAGGGAAAAATCGCCTGCGCCTTGTAGGAGAAGAGGTCATGTTGAGCTTGGTCAATGAAGAGAACGGCGGCCCTGCGGAGGAGAATCGTAGGTTGGTCGCTACAATTCGCCCTGATAGTGGCTCGGCCGAGCTTGAAATCGTGGTCGCTTCGGGCGACGTCATCCAGGGAAATATCGAGGATCGCATGGCGTATCTGGGTCAGGACCAGGCGCTGGAAGACGAACAGCAATTATCCGTCCGCATCTTGCGTCACTACGCCTCATCGGTACACCACCGCAAATACTACGGCTTAGACATTGTCAGTTGTCGCGTGGATAAGTAGCGCGGCAGGTCTTCACCTTCCTCTCGATCTGGAACACGGGCTGGGGGCGAACGACTGCCCATGAGAGGTCGCCCTCAGGCAACTTTCACAGGGTCCTGCCGCCGGGTGAAATGGTAGAGGGAGATCGATCGGCCAGAAAGCTGTCTACGAGGCCAACTCGCCGCTATCGGCCCCTAGCTTGCGTAGATGGTGGGGCAGAGTCTTGTGAATTCAGTCTTGCTGGGTCGGAAAAGGTGGGCCTTTCTGGACTCGAACCAGAGACCTCAGCCTTATCAGGACTGCGCTCTAACCAACTGAGCTAAAGGCCCAAATGTGAGGATAAGTATAGTCGATTCTCGGGATTGTACCGGGATGTGAGCAGCCGCCGGCTGGGAGGGGTGAGGCCCGGTTGAGCCTTTAACTATCGGATAGTGGCAGCGAGGGCTTGGGAAGCCTTCGAGAGTAGAGGGGCTGAGGGACTTGGATGGCCGTCGCGGACGCTGAGGTCCGAGGCGGATCGACCTTGGAAGCTGTGCCCGAGAGGACCTGTGGGCCGGGGTAAGCCGGCGCAGGTCCAGAGGGGCAGTTGCAACCTAGAAAGGAGGTGATCCAGCCGCACGTTCCCGTACGGCTACCTTGTTACGACTTAGTCCCAATCACCGACCCCACCTTCGACGCCTGCCTCCCCAGAGGGGGTTAGCCCGGCGGCTTCAGGTGTTGTAGGCTTTCGTGACTTGACGGGCGGTGTGTACAAGGCCCGAGAACGTATTCACCGCAGTATGCTGACCTGCGGTTACTAGCAACTCCACCTTCACGCAGTCGAGTTGCAGACTGCGATCTGAACTGAGGACGGCTTTGGTGGGATTAGCTCCGCCTCGCGGCTTGGCGACCCATTGTACCGCCCATTGTAGCGTGTGTGTAGCCCAGGCCGTAAGAGCCGTGCGGACTTGACGTCATCCCCACCTTCCTCCGAGTTAGACTCGGCAGTCTCGCCAGATAGGCAACTGACGACGAGGGTTGCGCTCGTTGCGGGACTTAACCCAACACCTCACGGCACGAGCTGACGACAGCCATGCAGCATCTGTTAGCAGATCCCTTGCGGGAAGGCGCCATCTCTGGCGCGGTTCGGCCAATGTCAAGGCCTGGTAAGGTTCTTCGCGTATCGTCGAATTAAACCACACGCTCCGCTGCTTGTGCGGGCCCCCGTCAATTCCTTTGGGTTTTAGCCTTGCGGCCGTACTTCCCAGGCGGGACACTTAATGCGTTAGCTTCGGCACAGGAGGGGTCGATGCCCCCCACACCTAGTGTCCATCGTTTAGGGCGTGGACTACCTGAGTATCTAATTCAGTTCGCTACCCACGCTTTCGCGCCTCAGCGTCAGAAGCAGCCCAGAAGGTCGCCTTCGCCACTGGTGTTCCTCCCGATATCTACGCATTCCACCACTACACCGGGAATTCCACCTTCCTCTACTGCCCTCATAGCTGCCCAGTATTGGCTGACCCTCCCCAGTTGAGCCGGGGGCTTTCACAGCCAACTATGGCAGCCGCCTACGCGCGCTTTACGCCCAGTAAATCCGGATAACGCTTGCCCCCTACGTGTTACCGCGGCTGCTGGCACGTAGTTAGCCGGGGCTTATTCAACGGGTACCGTCAGTATTCTTCCCCGATAAAAGTGGTTTACAACCCGAGGGCCTTCATCCCACACGCGGCGTTGCTGCGTCAGGCTTTCGCCCATTGCGCAAAATTCCTAACTGCTGCCTCCCGTAGGAGTCTGGGCCGTGTCTCAGTCCCAGTCTGGCTGATCATCCTCTCAGACCAGCTACCCGTCAAAGGCTTGGTGAGCCCTTACCTCACCAACTACCTGATGGGGCACGAGCCCCTCCACAAGCGCCGCGAAGATACGAGGCTTTACTGCGCAAAAGTCATTCACGCAGCTTATGCGGTATTAGCCCGGCTTTCGACGGGTTATTCCCCACTTGTGGGCAGGTTACTCGTGTATTACTCAGCCGTTTGCCACTGACCGACCGAAGTCGGTCCGTTCGACTTGCATGTCTAATGCACGCCGCCAGCGTTTATCCTGAGCCAGGATCAAACTCTCCACAAAATGCAAGTTCTGCTGAAAGCTTGAGAAGGACATCCTGAGGATGTCCAGAAGCGATCCCGGCCCCCAAAATCTATGGGGCTTCATTGCACTCACTGCCACTATCCGATTGTTAAAGTGCTCTCGACCGGCTCGCGGAAGGAGCCGGTAGCGACCCAAGGACAAACAAACGCCCCAGATGGCTTCATCCGAGACGTGAAACCTGCCAAGCAATGGGCCGGCAGTAGCTAATCTATTACCTACTCCGCTTTGTTGTCAAGGTTGCATGTCCGGGTGGCATTTCTGCAGCGCAATTGATGGCAATACAATCCGATGAGCCCTTCGGAGACTTGGCCGTGCAGCCTATGTTTCACCGGTTAGTCGACGTAGACCGCCGTTCAATCCAAGGGCAGCGCCGGCTGGTCGCCCTCACGTGGCGTTCGAATCGCCGCCCGCACGAAGCTGTCGAAGAGCGGGTGCGGCTTTGTCGGACGGGATTTGAGCTCCGGATGAAACTGAAATCCCAGCATCCAAGGATGGTCCCGAAACTCCACGATCTCGACCAACCGTCCGTCCGGCGACATCCCGCTGACGATCAAGCCTGCCTTCTCAAGAGGCTCGCGGAAGTCATTGTTGAACTCGAACCGGTGCCGGTGACGCTCGGCCACGCGCAAGGCGCCATACGCCTCGGCCGCCTTGGTTCCAGGTATGAGTTGACAGGGGTATGCTCCCAAGCGCATCGTTCCCCCCTTATCTACGATCCCTCTCTGGTGGTCCATCATATCGATGACCGGGTGTGACGTGTCAGGATCGAACTCGGTGCTATGAGCGTCAGTCATCCCGGCGTGGCGGGCCAACTCTATCACCATTACCTGCATGCCCAGGCACAATCCTATGTAGGGAATCTTGTTCTCGCGCGCGTACTTCGCCGCGAGGATCTTTCCCTCGATACCACGATGCCCGAACCCGCCTGGAACAACTATCCCGTTAACATGGCCCAAATACTCCTCGACGTCTGCATCGGGCAGCGAGCCGGCGTCAATCCAATCTATCTCGACTTCGCGGTTGTGGCGTACTCCGGCGTGTCGCAGTGCCTCTTGGACCGAAAGGTAAGCGTCGCGCAGTTCAACGTATTTGCCGACGACGCCGATCCGAACTCGACCCTTTGGTTCTCTGATGGCTTGGACTAACTCTTCCCAGGCTCGGAGGTCCACCGGTTGTGTAGGAAGTTGAAGTAGTCTCACCAGGTAATCGCCGAGGCCCGCCTCCTCGAGGATCAGCGGCACCTCGTATATGGTATCGACTGTTGGCAGGGGAATCACTGCATTCTGGGCCACGCTGCAAAACAAGGATATCTTGCTTTTTATGTCATCTTCCACTGGATGGTCGGATCGACAGACTATTACGTCCGGCTGTATCCCGATGGAACGCAACTCCTTTACGCTGTGTTGTGTCGGCTTCGTCTTGAGCTCGTCGGTCGCGCCGATGTAGGGTAGCAGGGTGACGTGCACAAACAGCGCGTTGCCGTGTCCGAATTCTTGGTGGAGCTGTCGAATCGCCTCCAGAAACGGTAAGCTCTCGATATCACCAACCACTCCGCCGACCTCAACGATCACGACGTCTGCGCCCGTGTCTTCACCGACTCTGCGCATCGTGGACTTCAATTCGTTAGTGATGTGCGGGATTACTTGGATGGTGCCGCCGAGATACTTGCCCTTACGTTCGTTGTTAATGATCGACGAATAGACTTGTCCGGTCGTGACATTGGAGTGTCGCGTTACATCGGTGTCGACGAAACGCTCGTAGTGCCCCAGATCCAGGTCGGTCTCGGCGCCGTCTTCAGTGACGTAGCATTCCCCGTGTTGATATGGGTTCATCGTCCCGGGGTCCACGTTTAAGTAAGGATCGAATTTCATAGGCGCGACCGACAGTCCGCGGTCTTTGAGGAGTCGTCCCATCGAAGCGGCGGTGACACCCTTCCCTAGACCGGAAACAACGCCACCTGTGACGAACACATGCTTGGGCAATGGCGAGAGGACCTCTATTGGGGTGCCGAATTGGGGCCGCCTATGCCTCGGCCCGGCTAATTGTATCAGATCGTGTTGGACGATAGATGCGCTCTACCGAACTGTTCAGCGCCCGTAGCTGAGCCTGATCCAAAGCATGTCCGGCAGGCCGGCCTTCTGCATAGCTCTTTGTGTCCTGGCGATGTCATAAGGCACCTCCAGGTAACGCAACGTCATCTCATCGGTATCTATCGTCGCGCAACGGGAGTTCGGATTGCCGTCTCTCGGTTGCCCCACGCTGCCAGGGTTCACTATGGTTCTCTCAGGCCCCAGCTCGTAAGCTTTTGGCGACCCATCCGGCGTCCAAATTGTTCGTGTCTCCCCCAATATCACCGGAACGTGGGTGTGGCCTACCAGGCAATACGGCGTCGAAAAATAGGCGAAGTTCTGCCGAGCCGACCATTCGTCCATCAGATACTCATTGGTCGGATCGCGAGGCGACCCATGCACAACGGTAAGGACGCCCTCTTCAAACCTGCGAGGCAGAGATGAGAGATAGGATTGCGAATCCGGTGTCAGCCGGCTTGACGTCCACTTCACGGCGAACGCGGCCATCTCGTTGAAGAACCTGATGTCCGCGCGTCCGATCGCCGCCTCGTCATGGTTGCCCAGTACGCAACGATGCTTCAACCCGGCGAGTCGTTCGATGCACTCGTTGGGCTCCGGCCCGTATCCCACGACATCGCCGAGACACCAATACTCATCCACGTCCCCTAGCGCCTCCAACACCCCCTCGAATGCCGTCAGGTTCGCGTGGATGTCCGACAAGACGCCGATCCGCACAACTAATCTCCCACCAAGACTGGCCCCAGCATGTCGCGGCCGGTTCCGCTAGCGGTTTCTCTCGCTGCGCACGAACAGCCAGGTGCCGATAACCAGAAAAGCTGAGAACAGTGCGACCATCAGCAAGAGGTTAAACAAAGGAGACGCTAAAACCACCTTTGCATACTCCGGCTGCCCGTAGTAAAAGACCCCTCGCGAAAGATCGACCGCGTACCTCATCGGCGAAATCCGGGACAGAATGTCAAGGGGCAGGGGAAGTATCCGTATGGGATTGAAGACGCCGGCCAGGAAGAATTGAGGCAGCATCACGAAGGGGAATATCTGGTTGGCGGCACGTTGGCTGCCAATATTCCCCAGCACAACCACTCCGAACGATGCCCCGAAGAGGCAAATCACTACACCAACTATCGCTAATCCCATCACCTGTGCCCAGGAGATCGGCACTCCAATTGCGAACCCAAAAGCCATAATTGCGGCGCCTTGGGCAATTGCTACCAGGGACTCCCCTCCCATCTTTCCGATGATTATCGAGTAGCGAGAAATAGGTGAGACGAAGATTTCTTGGCTAAAGTCGTTCTCTCGATCTTCGATCAGGGAGACGACTCCTAACGTTGAGGACTGGAATAATGTTTGGGCGTACACTCCTGTGAACGTAAAGACCAGGAAATCATATCCGGCGGTGCTTCCAAGATTTGCCTGTAAGCTGCCTCCCAACACTGCGATGAATATGAACGGGAATATGAAGGTGGCTATCAACCTCGGACGATCGCGCACAAATTTCATCAGATCTCGATACGAGATCGTGAGGACCGCGTTGACTTCCTTCACGATTGCCCTACTATTTCGAGATAAGCGTCTTCAAGAGACGGCGTGTGAATGATTACGGTAGTCAGTGGCGTGTTGATCGACTTGAGGATCTGATGGATCGACCGACCGTTCAGGTTCACTCGGAATGGGTGAGTTGCGCTGAACTGTACGCCAAGGCCGGCCAACTCCGCTCCGAGCGCCGATCGGTCCTCTGCGTCAATCAACAGGAATTCTTCGATTAGATCTGCTTTCACCTCGGCCGCGTTTCCGAAGGACACGATCTTCCCATGGTTGATAATGCAAATAGTGTCGGCTTCTTCAGCTTCCTCGAGGTAGTGAGTCGTTAAGAACAATGTGGTTCCACTCTCGGCCCTGACTCGCTTCATATAAGCCCAAAGAGTCCTCCGGCTCGCCGGATCCAAACCCAGGGTCGGCTCATCTAGAAAGAGAACCTTAGGGCGATGCATCAGCCCCCGAACGATCTCGAGCTTACGTTTCATTCCGCCAGAGAATTTCTTCACCGACATCCCCATGTCTGCTTCGATGCCCAGAACGGTCGCCAACTCATCGACCTGTTCGCGGTAGTCTCTCGGCATGCTCGAAAAGGTGGGGCGAAACGGGTACAACCCGTACAGGACGGCGTGGAACCGCACGTTTTCTTCAGCGGTCAGATTCAGGTCGAGGCTCGGTTTCTGAAATATGATGCCAACATTCTGTCTGACCGCGCTGGCGTCGGTTACTACATCATTGCCGGCGATGAGCGCCGCTCCCGATGTGGGCAACAGGGTTGTCGTTAAGATCGAGATAGTAGTGGTCTTGCCGGCGCCGTTCGGCCCAAGTAGCGCGAACAGCTCGCCTCCTTGTACGGAGAACGAGATGTCGTCGACCGCATTGACCTCGGCGCCCTTGTATCTCTTGGTCAGGCGATTGACTTCAATAACTGTTGTCATCTCTCACGACAGATTCTAGTCCAATCGTCAGGACAACAAAACCGAATGGGAGTGTGTGGTACGATTCGACCGCCAGCGGTACAAGCTAGCAACCAGGGGAGGCACACTCAAAAATGGCCAAGATAGTTATTACTTCAGCCGTCTTCGATCGCGATGATCGAGAGTTGTTAGCGATTATGGAGGACGCCGGACACGAGGTACTCTTCAGGACCTATCACCCACAGCGCACTCCCGATGAGCTGGCGGGATTGTTGGAAGGAGTGTCTGCAGCAATCGTCAGTGTCGATCCGTTTACGCCTGAGGTGATTGCGTCGGCAAGTTCGCTAAGAGTCATCGCCCGCACCGGCGTAGGCTACGACGAGATCGATGTTCCGGCTGCGACACGGCACGGGATCTTGGTATTGACCACTCCGGGCCTGAACTCAAATGCCGTTGCTGATACCGCCATGGCCCTCATGTTGGCCGTGGCGCGCGATGTTGTTCGAAATGACAAGAACATGCGGACGGGTGGATGGCGGGATCCCTCACGGATGGGCCCTGAGGTCTGGGACAAGACTTTGGGCATCATTGGTCTGGGCAACATTGGAAAAGGCGTTGCGCTTCGTGCAACTGGATTCAACATGCGAATCTTAGCCTGCGACATCGTCCAGGATTCGGAATTTGCCGAGTGCCACGGGATCACCTATGTCAGCAAGGAGCAGTTGCTCGCGGAGTCGGATTTCATAACGCTCCACACACCTCTGAACTCCGAGACGAGCAACATCGTAGACGTCAAAGCGATCAGCTTGATGAAGCCAACAGCGTACTTGATCAATACGTCTCGCGGAGGTGTTGTCGACGAACCTGCCCTTTACCAGGCGTTGGTCGACCGGCGGATAGCTGGCGCCGGTCTCGACGTATTCGTAAACGAACCTCCCGTCGGTACACCTCTGATCGAACTCGAAAATGTCGTGCTAACTCCGCACCTGGCCGGCTTGAGTCCGGAGGCGACACAGGTCGTGAACTACACCAGTGTCCGCAATGTGGTCGCAATCCTGAACGGCGATCTGCCGGAGCCAGGCATGGTCCGTAATCCCGAGGTGTTGGGCTCTTAGTCGGCGCTTCCGCGGCCCGCCGCGCAGCCTAGCCCTTCAATGCGCCTGAGGTCAACCCGGCGATGAACTGCTTGGTCATGAATACATACAGCAGCAGCAACGGCAGAGCGGCCAGGAACACGCCGGCGAACAGCAGACCCCACTGAGTTCCGTACTGCCCGCGAAGATTGAGGATTCCCAGCTGAACGGTCGGATAATTGCCGGCCATGATCAGCGGCAGGAAGAAGTCGTTCCACATGAACACGCCGTTGAAGATAGCCACGGCCGCAATGGCCGGACGTGTAAGGGGCAAGAGGACGTATAACAGGATTTGCCAATCGCTGCATCCGTCGATCCGGGCGGCGTCTTCCAACTCGTTCGGCAACGTCCGCATGAAGCCGGATATCACGAAAACGGCGAACGGCTGTCCAAGTGCGATGTAGGGGAGAATCAAGCCCCAATAAGTCTCAAGTATGCCCAGTGAGTTTACCGCCAGCACCATCGGCATAATTGTCAGCTGAATGGGAACAATCAGGCCGGCGACAAAGTAGATATAAAAGATGGTCGCCCGCCTCGTGCGGTAGCGCGCGATCCCATAGGAGGCTGCTATTGCCACGACCAACTGCAACGGCACAGCCACCAGCACGAGTCTAAGACTATTTATCCCATACTCTATTGTCTTCGCCTCATCCAACACTTCGATGTAGTTTTGCCAGCGCCACACTTCCGGTAGCCCTAGAAGATTGCGGTAAAACTCCGGCGTGCTCTTTAGCGAAGCGAACAATGCATAGAGCATAGGGATGATTACGAAGATCGAGAATGCCACCAAGAGCGCATGCGACAGCAACTGCTCCTTGTCGATTGACCAACGCCACGTAGCCGCACGCCTTTGCGCGCTCACAATCTCACCTCACGCCGCCGCAAGAAGAATAGCTGGACGCTCAGCACAACCAGGATGAGCAAGAACATGACTACTCCAACCGCCACGGCGTAGCCTGGGTTGCGGATCACGTCGAAGGTCGAGAAGCCCCCTCCGAATGCGTTGCGGATAATTACAAGGTTCAGGAAGTCGGTCGAACCAAACGAGCCGCCGTTCAACCCGCCGATCAGCAGCGGGATCTCCAGGGCCGTCATCGCGCCGAGAAACGTCAGGCCGGTAACGATCGTGAACATCGGCGCGATCAAAGGGAAGACGATGTTCAGAAACACTTGGAACGAGTTCGCGCCGTCGATCCGGGCTGCCTCCCTCAACTCGTTTGGGACTCCCTGGAGGCCGGCCAGGTAGAAAACCACCGGTATGCCGTTCCCTTTCCAGAAAGATACCAGCACTACCACCCACCAGGCCCACGGCACTCCGCCTTGCCAGTCCTGTTGCCAGTCGCTCAATCCCAGATCGGCGAGCAATGGATTCACCAATCCGATATTGCTGCCAAATATGATCTGCCAGATGAATCCCGTCGCGACTCCGGAGACTATAACCGGCAGGAAGAAGAGGGCCCGATAGAACTCATAGAACCGCAAGCGCGTGTCCAATAGCACGGCTAAGGCGAGGCTGATCGTGTTGTGGAGCACGAACATCAGGCCGAAAAGTGCGAAACCGTGCCAAAGCGCGTTGTAGACCTCATCGGTGGTGATAATCTGCTCGTACCATTTGAAACCAACGTATTCCGTCGGCGGTACGTAGCCACTGAAGTTGAATAGACTCAGCCGGAACGCGTCGATTGACGGAAAGATCACGAAGTACGTAAATAGCGAGGCGCCGGGCAGAATGAAAGACAGGTCAGGTACCCGGTGGTAGGTGAGCACTATGAAAAGGACAAGAGAGGCCGCGTATGCAGCCGCAAGATAAGCCGGGAGGGGAGGTTCCGTCCTAGTTGAAGCAACAAGGAGAGCGACAAACGTGATCGCCGCTGGTGTGCCGGCCAGCCAAATCGGGATGGCAGACTGCCACCGTCGCTTCGCGGCGGAACCAGTTACGCTGACCACATTACACCCCTACACCAACTAGGTCGGATTGGTGCTACCGGCGTTACCGCCGTTTCTGTGTGGCTGGCCGGTATGGATAAGTGCTGACCAAATGTATCGGCCAAAAGAGAAGATTGCCAGGGGACGCGACCTGCACCGGTCCCCTGGTCTTGGCCACGCGCGGACCTAACCGCGCGCGGCATGCCACAAGGGGCAGAGCTACATCTTTCGCAGCTCGTCGATCGTCGCTTGAACCTCTCCGGCATAGTCCTCGACGCTCATCTGACCGCCAAAGAGGGCTGCCTGATTCTTACCCATCGGGCCACCGGTGTTGACAGTCTCCTTCCGCTGCCACCAACCCGGCATCGTCTCGGGCGTTCGGTTCATCGTCAAGCGGATCGGGTCGTCGATCTCCATGTTCTTGATCGCCGGCAATCCACCGTACAGATCCATGAACGCGGTTTGGCCTTCGACGTGGACTGCCCAATCGAGGAACATTACTGCCTCGTCCGGGTACTTGGTCTTAGAGTATGCGAACCAGTTAGGGTCTGTGCCGCTAACGTGAGCCGATTTATTGGTATACGGCGATGCCGGATATGGGAACCACAACCAGTGCCCGTTGGGATTCACCTGTAGGTATCCCTTGAAGTCGTCCGGACCCGCCGAAGCGAATGCGCACTGATTGTTGGCAAATAGCGCCTTCGCCTCTTCGTATCCCGTTCCGAGGAATCCCTTCTGAATCCAGCCCTTGTCGGCCCAGCTGACGATTCTTGACCAAGCGTCGATGTTCTCATCGTCGGTCAACTTGCGGGTGCCCTCTGTGAGCTCGACGTAGCCGTCATTGCCCAGAGCCGACGCGGTCATTCCAAGGAAATACCAGTAGGTGTGGGCCAGGTCTTTGCCGGCCGCGATCATTGGCTGATGGCCAATGTCTTGGACGGCTTGGCAAAGCTCGTCGAATGCAGCCCAAGTCGTCGGCACCTCGAAACCGTTATTGTCGAACAGTTCCACATCGTAGCCCAATCCAACCGCGAACGTACCGGCGGCTATGCCCCATAGCTTGCCGTCAACCGTCATCTGGTCCCTTGCGATCGGGAGCATCAGGCTCTGGTCGACCTTACCGGTCAACTCTAGGTAGTTGCCTTCTTTCGACCGCTCGTCCAAGATCGGGCGACCCTGGTCCGCCCAAAAGTCAGGTGCCTGACCAACGCCGGCGGCGAGGGCGGTCTTCAGCTTTGCCTCGGCCACGTCATTGGGGAATGTCGATACGGTGATGTTGATGTGGCTGGCGCCTTCCGACAGACGGAACAGCTTCATGATGTTCTGCAGCGGGACGCGGAACTCCGGCTTACCGTACCAGAAGTTCATCTCAACCGGTGGCAGAGCGGTCGGCTCGACCATTACCACCTTCTCGACTTCCTTCTCTACGATTACTTCTTTTTCTACTTCGACTGGCTTCTCGACTACCTTTTCCATCTCGACGATTTTCTCGACGATGACGGTCTCTTTGACTACGACCGGCACCTCCACCGTCTTCTCAACCACCTGTGCTTCACAGGCTGCGAGAATAGGCAGAGCGGCTGTGGCGCCCAGCCCCAACAGGAACGAGCGTCGGGTAAACCTACTCTTGAGACTCTTCGACATTCGAAACCCCCCCTCTTTTTGAGATGTGCATGATTTATCAGAACCGTATTCGTACAGGACTCCTACATGGCCCCAACTATCAACCGCAAATCAAGTGTATACGCCTGTCTCCTATCTCTCTCAACTACGGATGACGACGAACTATCCCTATCCGAGCCGCACCGCCCGCCGGGCATTACCCTAATCAATCTGCAATTCCAAGTCAATAGCCACCATTCTCTTGGCCTGTTTCGTTCCTCCAAGAACCTGGTGTAGATCTCCGTGCGGTCATCTGGACTTGCAAGTGTCCTCGGGCCACTAAATTGGCGCAAATTACGACTCCAGGTTGCTCTGCGGGTTCAGTCGCCGGCTACCCGTTGCGACCAGTCCTACGGTAACGTCATTCGCGCCTCTAACGTGGCCCGGTGCCGTTTGTCGTTTCGTGAACTGCCATAACTTCTCCCATGACCAAGTAGCCGGCTTCGTCTGAACACACCGTCTTGCTCATCTAGAGTTGAGTTGCCCCGTGCCGGGACTCCCCTTGCCCTTCTTCCGGCAAAAGGACCGTCAGTCTTGACCAACGCCGGCCGGCTCACTATCATCCTGTCGTGCAAATTGCTTGTATGGGCGATTTGAGTCTGGTTGAGGAATTAATGGGTCCGTCGTTAATATCCGGATCCCACAACCGGGCGAGATGGAATTCGGCGCTGAAGCTCCGTTGAAACGAGAATGGGGCGGACCATGGGCCCTGGAGGCACGGCGTTTTTGGGGACTCGCCACCGTTCGAGGAAGCCTACATCCCAATCACGCACTCTTTGGGTAACGACCTAGCGGGAGCAAGAGATGGTAAAAGTCACGGCCGAAAACCTGCCGGACTGCCAAGTTCAACTTACAATCGAGGTTGAGCCGGAGCGCGTGCGGAAGTCATTTGACGCTAGTTTTCGACAAATGTCCAACTCAATTAATGTGCCTGGTTTTCGACGCGGTAAGGCGCCCCGTGTGCTGCTGGAACGCTACGTCGGCGGTGATGTAGTCCGGCGCGACAGCTTCGACCGGCTCGCCAGCGAGGTTTTCGTAGAGGCCGTGGAACAGGCTGGCGTATCGCCTATTTTCCGGCCGGAGTTCTCGTACGATCCCAACTACGAGACAGGTTCTCCATTGACTATCAGCACCACCATTGAAGTCGAGCCCAAGGTCGAGTTGGGCGACTATGATGGTATCCGCCTGCCCCCCGTTGCCGTCGGGGTCACCGATCAACAGGTTGATGAGTCCCTCGAGCGGCTTCGAGAAGGCTACTCGAAATTCGAGACGCTTGACCGAGAGGCCAAAGAGGACGATTTTGTAAGATTTGACGTCAGGGGAACCGTAGGACAGGTGACTCGCCTATTTGGTCCCCAAGGTGAGTCCCTGGTGCAAACCGGCGAGGGCCGGGTGGTCTACGACGAGAAGAATCATATGCACCCGCTGCGGAAGAGGGTTCGTGACGAGTTCGCACCTGGATTCTATGCCGAACTGATCGGGATGAAGGCCGGCTCGTCCAAGCGATTCCAGCTGTCTCTTCCAGAGGATCATGAGGACAAGGAGTTGGCTTCAAAGGCTATCGACTTCGAGGTAAATCTCCACGAAGTTAGTGAAAGAACAATGCCCGAGTTGAATGACGAATTCGCAAGCCAATTTCCTGGGGTAGAGAGTTTGGACGAGTTGCGTGAGCAGATCAGGGAGGGGAGCCAGGCTCGAATTGAAGCGGAGGCTCGGGAATCCTACCGTAACTCCCTGGTCGATGCCTTGATTGAGACTTCGGTTGTCGAAGTGCCCCCTTCTATGGTAGAGCGTCAGACCGATCGCGAGTTGGAGTCCTTCAAGGAGGCTCTTCGTAGCAGAGGCCAATCCTACGACAAGTACCTTTCAGAATCTCAGCGCACCGATGACAACGTTCGAAAGGATGCCCGAGAACGGGCAGACCATATGTTGAAGTCTTCACTTGCGCTCGAATCGCTCGCCGAGGCGGAGAATATCGAGGTCAGCGAGGACGAAGTTGACGCAGAAATCAAAAGGCAGGCCAGCCGATATCCGGAAAGGCTTCGCGAGTATTTCGAAGATCGCATGAACCGTGGCGATGGGCGCAGCGACATCTCCTTCCGACTCAGGATCGAAAAGGGAGTCGATAGGCTGGCCGAGATCGCAACGGGCTTGGATTCCGAGCCCGCGCCAAAGATTGCCGTTGACGATGAGCCTGAGGAACGGGACGAATGAGCATCGGATGATCTGGAATTATGCTCCCGGCGCGTCGACGACGCGGTCCACGATCGGTCCATTTGTCGAGACTGGCTGTCCGCCCGAATCAATAACTATAAGCTTACTTTCAAGGTCTTTGCCGTTAAGCCAGTCTGTAGTCGCACGGAGTAACATCGGATCCAAGGATTCCAAGTAGTCAGATAATAAGAACGCGCCGCCAGGAGTTTGAAATGGGTCTAGCCCTTCCACCCGAAAACATCGTACCGATGGTCATAGAGAACACTGGTCGAGTCGAGCGCGCATTCGACATTTATTCCCTATTGCTGCGAGAGCGGATCATCTTTCTTGGAACCCCGATCGACGATCAGGTGGCCAATCTGATCGTCGCGCAGCTCCTTTATCTCTACAGGGAGGATCCGGACAAGGAAATCTATCTCTACATCAATTCACCTGGTGGCGTCATCTCGGCCGGCCTCGCCGTATACGACACGATGAAATACGTTGGTACAGACATCGTGACAATTTGCCTTGGTGTGGCCGCTAGCTTCGCGACCATAATCCTGTCCTCCGGCACTAAGGGAAAGCGATTCGCCCTTCCACACTCAACAGTGCACATGCACCAACCTCTCGGAGGTGCGCGTGGACAGGCTACGGACATTGAAATTCACGCGCGAGAAATCTTGCGGCTCCGCGGTCTGCTCAACCGCATCTTGGCGGACAACACTGGCCAATCCGTAGAGAAGATCGGTCAGGATGCGGACCGGGACTTCTTCTTGGACGCAAACCAAGCGCTGGAATACGGACTAATAGACGAGGTCCTGGCGACTGCACCTAAGTCGACAGTCGGATCCGTAGGATAGGCACAGGAGAGGACTGACTCTTAATGGCTCGGTCGCGTGGTGGTGGAAGCGGTCAAGGCGAGTACAACTGCTCGTTCTGTGGCAAAGACCAAGAGAGTGTTAAGCGCCTGATCGCCGGCCCCGGTTCGGTCTATATCTGCGACGGGTGCGTCGAGTTGTGCCGCGAGATCATCGACGAAGAGCAGGCCGAGCAAACCCCATCCGCCAAGACCAAACCGCGCATTTCCAAGGTGCCCTCACCGGAACGCATAGTCTCGCTGCTCAACCAATACGTGGTTGGACAAGAGCGGGCGAAGAAGGTCCTGGCGGTCGCCGTCTATAACCACTACAAGCGGGTTAATGCCGGCAACCGGCTCGACGGGGTCGATCTGGAAAAAAGCAATATCATGATGATTGGCCCTACCGGCTGCGGCAAGACACTGCTCGCCCAAACCCTTGCCCGGATTCTAGACGTGCCATTCTGCATTGCCGACGCTACGGCTTTGACAGAGGCCGGCTACGTCGGCGAGGACGTTGAAAATATTCTCTTGCGTCTGATCCAGGCGGCCGAGTTCGACGTCAGCCGGGCCGAGCACGGTATCGTGTACATCGACGAGATCGACAAGATCTCGCGCAAAGGTGACAACCCGTCGATCACAAGGGACGTATCCGGCGAGGGCGTGCAGCAGGCGCTGCTCAAGATCATCGAAGGCACAACAGCCAATGTTCCCCCCCAGGGCGGACGCAAGCATCCTCACCAGGAATTTATCCAGATAAACACCAGCAACGTCCTGTTCATCTGTGGCGGCGCATTTGAGAATTTGGACAAGATTGTTGGAGATCGCATAGGCGCCAAGTCGTCCATGGGGTTCCGGTCCAGTTCTCATTCATCTCTAGATCCCGAAAAGGCGTCCGCGGAGATTCTGCACTCGGTTAGCGGAGACGATCTCCTCAAGTACGGTCTCATACCCGAGTTCATCGGACGATTACCCGTGGTGGTGAATATCGATCCCTTGGATAAGTCGGCGTTGGTCCGAATACTGACAGAACCCAAGAACTCGCTCGTACGTCAGTATCAGAAACTAATGTCGCTCGACGCCGTTGAGTTGGTCTTTACCGATGACGCCTTGGAGGCGGCCGCCGAACGAGCTCTCGATTTCAAAACCGGGGCCCGAGGGTTGCGGACAGTGATCGAGGAACGGTTGCTTGACGTCATGTTCTACATCCCATCACGCGACGACGTTCAGAAGTGCATTATCAACGCCGAGACCATTCGCAACAATCAGCAGCCGCTACTCGTGAGTCACGCCGGCCAGGTGATCGAAGGCGCTCAGTTGAGCGATCGGCCGGCTAGCGCGTAGCGATCGGTACCGAAATAGCAGGCACCAGTCGTGCCGACTACCAAATTCGTCATTCCGGCGAAAGCCGGAATCCAGGAGCGGAGGAGGGGGCGGTGCCAGTTTTCATGCGCCGGTGTAGCAGTGGACACCGGGATGAATCATTACTAGAAAAGGTGGTATCACTCAATGTCTGAACAACCCAAGCTAGTAACCTCATCAGAATGTCAGCAGATTGAGCTATGGCCCGGTGTGCTCAGACGCACAATGTGTTGGGGAGACCGAATGCTGGTGGCAGAGATCACCCTGGCCAAGGGCTCGGAAGTTCCGGCTCACTCCCACATGCACGAGCAGGTAGGGTACGTCGCGAGCGGCCGGCTCGAGTGGACGGTCGACGGTAAGACCACGATTCTGAGCGCCGGCGACGGCTACTCCATTCCTGGCAACGTGACGCACGCCGTGCGTGTACTGGAAGACTCCGTAGCGATTGACATCTTTTCGCCGGTGCGAGAAGAGTACAAGGCCTAACCGGCCCACGGGCATCGGTCTCTTCCGCGCGGATTAGCGTCTGAGTCTTGCGCCGGCGCCGCCGGATCGTCACCCGCACATGCCCTGAACCACCCTGGTGCCCGGTCAGGCCTCCTGCCGGCCGGACCGCCACAGCGCGATGGCTTCAAAAGCCAGAATCACGATCGCCAAGGCAGTCAGGTGCCCCCACAATCCGGCCGTGGCGTCATGGTCCGGGGCCATCTTGTCCGCGTATTGCATCAGGAAGCGCACCCATATGACGGCCACTACACCGGTTACGACGTCGCGCGGCCACTGGGCGAGGTGACTGCCGCCTCCTCCGCGGATCCGCAATGAATCAGCCACATTGACCAGGATATTGAGGCCGATAACAATCAACGCCAGAGGATCGGCGAAGTAGTCCCAGATGAACTGGCTTGCCTCTTTGTTGTACGGATAGTAGAGCTCATTGAGCAGGACGACGCCTGCGGTGATCCCGCCCAAGACTGCTAACGTTTTGCGCCACGAACTCATATTCCTGCCTCCTGGTGCTTTCGGTCTGGTTACGGCCGAGTCTCCCGCTTCAGTCGCGTCTGATTCTAGACCCACTCGGCCTGCAGAGCAGGATCCACTCCATGGAGATTACCAAAGAACCAACGGCGCGGCCGAGAATCGCTGGATGGTCTTCATAGGAGCTGGGCCAGCATTCTTAAGATGATTCCGCCGATAGATCGGGTATATGCCCGGTGAATCGTCGCGCGGTGAAATGTCCACCAGGGTATTGCCCCGGAAGCGGCACGAATATGTTGTCTCGGAACGCCAGGCCCGGGCGAGTGCCGTGTAGCTAATGGTCTCTTCCGCTACCGGGAACTGAAGCGTAATCCGATCGCCCGGCTTCAGTTCGTCTACGACCACATAGTTCCCAGCCCAGAACGGCCTTCTCGTTTGGTCGTTGACATCCAGACGCAGTTCGCGCCGATCGATCCAAGACGAGATTCGGATAGAAACCCGCTGAGCGGTCTTGTTCTTGATAACTGTTTTGCCCTCGAAGGGCAGATAGCTGTCTACGTCCAACCAGGGCGAGGCGCGGTTCAACAATAGATTCACCTGTGCGTTCTTGCCGTCACTGCAGCGAACAATCCCCTCCCAGGCGTAGTACAAACCCTGGGTGCCGTTGCCTGTGCAACACTGCATCACCCAGGGACGGTGGATCGAGGTCACGCCTGTCCAGCCGGCGAATGTCCCCAGAGTCCGCTCGATGACGTTCTCCGAAACCTCTTGACCGGGGAAAATGGTGGTTGGCTCATATCCGGCGATATGGTGCATATCCCATTGCGCGCCAGGCGGTCGCGCGGGACCGGCTTCCGATGCCTTGGTCAGCAACTCCGCATCGCTGAACTGCGCCTCGATCAGGTGGTTTCTGACTACACAGTCGACATCGTCCCAGAAGTCGCCGACGCCGGCGTCGCTCAGCCGGATGCCCAGCGCAACCCAGTCCCCTAGGTAGCAGCCCTCGGTCCCACCAAAGCCGATTTCAAATGACTTTGGACCTGAGGTAGGCGCCCAGCCTATGCGGGGAATCGCGAACATACGGGAATACTCATAGCTACGACGCACGAACTCCTTCAGACGCTCGTCGTTTGTGTGGGTTGCGTACTCCAGCACACCTCGCAGCACGATTGCTCTCGCGTGAAAATGAGAGTCGAAGTGGCCCTGCTCTCCGCCGGCAACGAGCACCGGATCCGGATCGCCCTGCCAGAACCTCGGTTTGGTAGCGAATTTGGTCAGCTTGCCGGCCAACTCCAATGCAAGTTCGTCTCCACTCATCGCGTACCAACGGGACAACCCCTGTATCTGATGACCCTGGTACGCTGTTGCCGATCCCTCGCCCCCCTCGTCCTCGGCCAATGGCTCGTCGGTGCTGCGCCAGCCTGACTTTGGGTACGTGAACGCCTCGCCGTAGCCTCCATCGGGATAGTAGGCATAGTCCTCCTTGTGAATGGCGATCTTGTCCAACCCTCGAACCAACGCCCGAATTCGATCTTCCCATCCGGGGCCGCCGTCCCGTTCAAGCCAAGTCACCAGTGCCCGGAGCATGCGACCATTTCCCGCTACATTGGCGAAATCTTCGGTTGACTGCTCATACCCACGATGACCCAACGCGTGCCAGGGCCGGCTCTCACTGAAGGAAGCGTAGTATAGGCCGTCGTCCGCCGAGAGGCGGCCCACCAACGCCTCCATCAGACCGTGCTCCGCATCGGCATAAAGATCGCTGCCGCAGGCGACTCGCAATAGCGGAAACGACTCGGCAAACTTGGGTTCGTTGGTCGGATCGTACCCCCAATGAAACATATAGGGCGGGTTAGTACAGTAGCGAATGAAGAAGTACATCTCGTAGTCCAGGTCGGGATCCAATGATCCCCCGATGCCATTCAGCGCAAGCTCGGCACGGTCAGCCAAGTCTAGAGTATCTGGTACGTCCGCTTGATACCTTGCTCCCTCGATCTTCGGTTTCTGGACAGTTATCATTCGGCTCCTCTCGGAAGTTAGATCGCCTTGGTGGCGCGTTAACTGCTGATACGAATGCCTACCTGAGAATTAAAACGGAACCCCATTTAACCTGCGTCGAAACTTGGAAAGTGGTCGCGTTCGTGTCTCACCCTTTCCGGCCCCCCTGATCTCATCGTCGTGCGCCCAGACGTTGGGTCAGGCTTGGTTTGGTGCGCCGGCGAACAGCCGGAGCTGCCTTGCGGCCCAGAGCCGACGCCTCCGCTCAGATGGTTTCTTGCCAGTCGGAGATAATCTTCTCGTCGTGATCGAACGCCATTTCAGGGAGTTCGTTCGGCAAGAAGTATCCGACCTCTTGGACCTCTTGTCCGGCCATCGGTTCCCCAGTCACTGCCGACGCCGCGTAAACGATGAAGACCACCGGCCTCTTCGGGTTATCGTAAACGCCAATCAACGGCCCAATCTCCACCTCTAGGCCGGTCTCTTCTCGCACTTCGCGGCGAGCCGCTTCCGTCAGTGCCTCGCCGACATCGACATATCCCGATGGGAAACTCCACCGACCGCGGCCGGGCTCAATATCGCGCCGGTTCAGTAGAATCGCACCTCTCTGCGAAATAATGACGCCGACGGCTACTTTCGGACCGGTATAGTGAATGAACCCACAAGAGTTGCAATGGGGTCGCAAATGCCTCTCGATTAGTCGCTCAATGAGAGGGTTAGCGCACCTGGGACAGAATTTCATCTAACGGCGCATTCGGGGTGCAGAATATCCGAGCATCAACGCGTTTGATTCTAAGGATGCCCGGAGCCGCAAGTCAATAGCCTCGCAACAACCCATCCTAACCGGGAACCGCTCTCCGACCCTTACGCTGGACTCAAGCTAAGTTTGCCCAGGATCTCTTCGTCGTCCTCCCACCGGCGGATCCATCGGTCATTGCTGTCCCAACAACCGGCGATTAAGGTCGCCAGCACCAGAGATGCACCACTCGGGACCGAATTCTTGACATCGCCGTATAGGATTTGATATCTTCTTGCCAAATTGAATAGGCCCAGCTCTTATCCAGAGAGGTGGAGGGAACCGGCCCTGTGAAGCCCGGCAACCAGTGGTTATTCCGCCAGGTGCCAACTCCGGCAGGCCAAGTGTCTGCGAGATAAGGGGGAGCCCGATTTCAGGCCCCTGTCTCAGCAGGGGTATATTTTTGCCCCTTGCCAGCCGCCGGCTAGCGCCGCGCTTAGCGAATGCCACCCGATTGCATTCCGCTTCGCTCAACGGCTAGTTTGCTTTACAGTCTTGAACGGTTTATCCATCGCTCATCGGGGATGGAGCAAATCATCCCACGCCAATCGTAGGAGTGTAGCCAGATGAGCTTTGCAACCGGCCTAGAGTGTCGCGAGTGCGGACGCATTTACCCAATTGAGCCAAACCACGTATGCGAGTTTTGCTTTGGCCCTCTCGAAGTCGCCTACGACTATGACGGAATCCGATCTGTCGTAACACGCGAAAAAATCGCCGCCGGCCCGCCGACGATCTGGCGTTATCGCGACTTTCTTCCGATTGATGGTGAACGCGTTGTGGATATCGGCGCCGGCTACACTCCGCTCATCAAGGCTGTGAACTTGGGCAAAGCTCTTGGTCTGGAAAATCTCTATCTGAAAAACGACTGCGTAAATCCCAGCTACTCGTTCAAGGACAGGGTGGTATCGGTAGCTAGCTCAAAGGCCCTTGAGTTTGGCTTCGACACCCTCTCCTGCGCCTCGACCGGCAATTTGGCCTGCGCCGTTGCCGCCCACGCGGCTCGCGCCGGGATTAAGGCGTGTGTGTTCATCCCGAGCGATCTGGAACAAGGCAAGGTTCTCGGTACCGCCATCTATGGTCCTGATATCGTCGCGATCAACGGCAATTACGACGACGTCAACAGGCTGTGCAGCGAGGTAGCGGACGATTACAACTGGGCCTTCGTCAACATCAACATTCGGCCCTACTACTCCGAGGGTAGCAAGACGCTGGCTTATGAGGTCGCCGAGCAATTGGGCTGGCGCGCTCCCGACCACGTCGTCGTGCCTATCGCTTCGGGCGCACAATTCACCAAGATATGGAAAGGCTACAATGAGTTGGCCAAGGTCGGATTGATCGACGAGGTGCCCACCGTGATGAATGGCGCCCAGGCCCTCGGTTGCTCACCGGTGGTTACCGCCTTCCGCGAAGGTCATACTCACGCTCGGCCGGTCCGACCGGATACGATTGCCAAGTCGTTAGCCATCGGAAACCCGGCCGACGCCGTGTACGTCCTCAAAATCCTGCGTGAAACCGGCGGAAGCGCGGACGTCGCTACCGACCAGGAGATCGTCGAGGGCATCAAGTTGCTGGCGGCTACAGAAGGAATATTTGCTGAGACGGCCGGTGGCGTCACGGTAGCCGTACTAAAGAAAATGGTCGAAGATGGCCGAATCCCGCGCGATGCGTTGGCCGTAGCCTATATCACCGGCAATGGTCTGAAAACCCAAGAGGCCGTCATTGGCGAGGTCGAGGAGCCTTACCTGATCGAGCCAACATTGGACGCCTTCGAGAATCTTATGGAACAGCGGGCCCCCGTTGCGTTACCGGTCGGCTAGCGGTCGGAGCTCGGATCATTGGTAAAACGACGGGTCAAGCTGATTTTCCCTTCCGACCTGATTACCGAACCTATCATCTACCTGATGAGCAAGAACTTTGAGGTTGTGACGAATATTCGCAGGGCCAATGTTACTTCTGACATTGGTTGGGTTGTTCTCGAGGTTGATGGCGAGGAAGATGTCGTCAACCGGGCGTTGAAATGGGCCCGGGACAAGGGTGTTGTTGTCGAGCCGGTAGAGGGCGATATCATCGCCGGCTGATTGGAATTAGTTCGCCACCATAGCTTTGGCTAGATTGTGAATAGGAGTTGCCAAATGTCAGTAACGGTCAAAGTGCCGACCCCGCTTCGGCGGCTGACTAATAACCAGCGCCAAGTCCAAGTAAACGCCGGCACAATCCAAGAAGTGATCGATGGGCTTGAACAGCAATTCCCTGGAATTCGAGAAAGGCTGTGCGACGAATCCGGCGAAATCCGCCAATTCATCAACTTTTTTGTCGACGGTGAGGATATTCGCTTCCGTGACGGCCTCGCCACCAAGATTGGAGACGGCGAGGCGGTATCGATAGTGCCGGCTGCCGCCGGAGGTTAGGCCACAACACTTCGGCCTGATCCGTCTCCGACTGCGAATAGTTTGTTGCTGAAGGCCGTTACTGCAATGCCCAGTCGAAGTCTTCCCCCAAGCCGCATTTGTTTTGCAAAAGCTTCGAGCTAGTCCTCTTTTTGCGGCTTGACGCCACGGAATGGGAAAACCCAATCAGATAGCGAACGTGGATTTCGGGATTGCACCCAAAGCTTGCCGTGTCCCGAGAACTCCATAATGATCTGATCGGAAAAGAGGAACGAACGGATTCGCCTGCCCCTCGTGAGTCGGTATTCAAGTGTGGGCTCCCAGGCGACGGCGTGTCCATTGTCGATGACGTACGAGCCATCGACGTTAATCTCTTGGATATCTCCATAGGCGTTGAAGAACAGCAACCCGGTGCCGGAAACTCGGAGGATGAACATTCCTTCATTGAACAGTCCTCGCAGTCCCTGGAAGTCGGAGCTCGTCGTAACGCCAAGAGTTGACGCCAGGTAAGCCCCCTTCTCGAGCAGCAGGCTGCTTCCGTCCAATTGGTAGGCCATCACGTCGCCCGGTTGTCCCGGCGCGAGTCCGATGGTGCCACGGTCGTCCTGCGCCTCGTAGGTGTTCTGAAAGAAGCTCTCGCCGCTTAGGACTGCACGGCTCAAACCTGACAACACGCCACCCCTTGATGACGTCTGAACGTCGAAGTTGGGCGTCATCCAGGCCATCGCCCCCGCCTCGGTCACCAGTTGCTCGCCGACCTCCAGAGTGACCTCGAGCAGGCTGTAGCTGGGTTGCGACCGAATTATGTAATTCACTAGGAATCTCTCAATGGTAGGAGTGGGCCCAGGCTCTTGCCGAACTCGTCCGGATTGTGGCTCTGTACATATACCCTTCCTCGGCCGCTGAAATTCAACACCAGACCCTCGCTCGTGAGAAACGATGAGATCCAGCTTCCGCCTGCCTTGCTCACCGAGTAATCCAACGTCTCCTCGAAAGCCACCACGTGTCCGGTGTCCACCGTGAGCTCGCCGTCGATGTCCAGCCCGCTGATCAGGCCGAAGGCGTTCACCAGCAGCGGTCCGGTTCCCTCAACTGTAATGAACGACAGTGACTCGCCCGAAAGCATGCCTCTCAGCCCTTGAAACTGAGTGTCGATGTTCAGTTCAATTGCGGAGCCAAGGTAACTGCCGCCGGCACAAATCCAACGCGTGCTGCCGGCACAGTCGATAAGGGCAATCTGTCCTTGGAGCGTGGGAGCCAGACCAACTTCCGCTGCCCGGTTGTCGGTTACGCTATATCTCGAGAAGAAAAGATTCTCATTCGCGAGAATCCGTCTAAGGCCAGACATTAACCCGCCGGTGCTTCGACTGCGAGTTGTCACGTCTATGTCCACGTTGCTGGACGCACGGAACATTGCGCCGGCCTCGGACACGAACTCCTCGCCAGGAGTCAGGTTCACCAACGCGGATCCAAACGCGCCGCTGTTAGATACTTCTATGTGCATATTTGTCTCAGAGTTAGGTGTGACACATTGGGTGATAGGGTCTTAGTCTTGAATTTCAGTCTATGGCTCAGGCCGTGAATGGCGCCAGCCAAGAAGCGACCCCTTCCATCGTCCTCGTCTGCAAGAATATCTTGCCAGAGCCCGAGAATTTCATCACAAGGCCCTCGCCCGAGAGTAAAGTGCTCTTTAAGCCGCCCATGCCTTGGATGGAGAAACTCAAGCCCGGTTCCCAGGCTACGACGTGGCTCGTGTCGACGACGAACGAGCCGTCAATCTCTTTCTCGATAATGGAGCCGTAGGAGTTGTAGAATAGCTCCCCGTTCCCGCTACACTCTATGAAGAAAAGGCCCTCGCCTGAGAACAAGGCGCCGAGGCCTCCGAACTTCGTGCTCAGGGTAATGCCCGGAGTGCAGGCCATGAACGAGCCCGCGGTCAAGATAATGGAATCGCCTTCCAGAGTCCGATGAAGAACCGACCCCGGATTTGCCGGCGAAAACGCGACCTCTCCGCCGCGATCGGAGAAATACTCGCCCACAAAGAGCGACTCCCCACCGGTGAACTTTCGAATCAATGCGGCGAAGAATCCGCCGAGCAACCTGGCCCTTGACTGAATCCCGGCGTCCATCCAGGCCATGGAGCCGCCCTCGGCGATGAACGTCTCCTCTCGGTTCAACCAGACTCGCAGTTGCCCGTAGTCTGGATTCCCTTGGATTTCAAACTCCATGATTCGATTGTAGGTTCCGATATTTACGCTTGTCAACAAAGCCGCAGTTCAAACCAGGAGTGCCTGTCGTGAATGAAATCCGGCCGGCCACGGTCTTGCCGGGGTCAAGACAGCGCCCCGCCGTCGACTGCTCAACGGGAAACAACTTAAAGAGGGGGTGTTGAATCGAATATTCGGAGGGGTTGATCGTTAGGAGCCTGGGTCTCCGTACTCCATTGGGTAGCCGGCGTCGTTCCAAGCCCCAAGCCCCCCAAGGAGCGCCGAGAGCCGATCCGAGGAGAATCCTAGGTTCATCAGCCTTTGCGCCGCACCGACGCTTGTCCGTTCATCCGGTCAAGTTCAATAGAGGACAAGTTCCTTGTGGTCCGGAACTTCAGACAGCGCACCGACCCGGTCTTGATTGATTTCAGTCACCGACGCCAAAATGGCGCCCGCCGCGCGCGCGCGCATGAACGACGCGGAACTTCTCGTGTCCACAAGTACCGCCCGGTCCTGGTCCAGCAGCATCTTCGCTTGCTCCGCCGTGACCCGCCTGATGCCATCGGATCCCACATACCCTACCGGTTCCGGCGGGGCTTGCGCGACGGTGTCCGATTCCATTTGATTGACTTGATCCGGCGTCGATTCGCAGGCGATCAGCAGAAATAAGCTCGCCACCAACAATCCGATCGCCAGGAACGGCCGTGTGAGTGGAATCGCAGTTCCTTGGATGTTCATGGTCTCCTAAACACTAAGAAGCATATCCATTTTCAGCATCGCACCAATATACCAGTAGAGTATACTCCGCCACTAATCAATCTGCACTTAGACTGCCGGCGCCACTGCGAACGCCGGCTCCGTCAGGCTCAATCGTTCAAGCGTATCTGGCGTTGGGATGCCCGCATCGTCCGTCCAACCGCGCTCTCGATAGTACTCTTGCACCTCTTCGCGTATCTGATTTTCAGTGATGCGGTGGTTGCTAAGCGGGCCCTTTCGTATCGGTTCATGCAGACGCTTGGGTAGCCTGTCATCGGCGGCGGTGACGCCCTCCCGGAGATTGAACAGTCTCGCCATCGTCAGACCGCGCTCGCTCAGCTCGGTCAACTCGTCCAGTGTGACGTCCCAGCCGGTGGCTGCCTGCATGAGTTCGACCAGCAAAGGCTCTTCATATCCCAGGAACTGGCAAAGACCGACGGTGTTGCGATTGCTCGTACGAATCGTCGCGGCACCGGTGTGATCGCCACCCGTCGGAGTGACCGGGTAGTTTCGCCGCTTGTCCTCCATCGCTCTGGGATCGTGCATAGCGACTTCGAGGCCCTTGACGTGCACCACAAGGTCCTCGGTCCCTCTGCCTATCATCCGTGCCGCCCGGAGTGAGCCTTCGGCGAGCAGGTCTCCAAATCCTCGCCGATAGGCGATATCTTCGATCAGATCCATCAGTTGCCTTCCGTCTCCGAATCGCAACTCGATGCCGCCGGTGTCGTCTTTCGTTACCAGGCCGGCCTCGTAGCACTCCGCAGCCCAACCGACAGTCACCCCGCAGGAGATGCTGTCCATCCCCAGGTAGTTCAGCATCTCATTTGACTTGCACAGAGCGACAAGATCGTCGATCTCCAAATTGGTGCCAATCGCGCCCAACGTCTCGTATTCAGGCCCGCCAAACTTGGGATGAACCTTTATGTCGCCTTGATCGATGTTCACCCGTTTCTTGCAACGCACCGAGCAGGCATAGCAGCCATCCATCTTCTCCAGGTATTGCTCTTTGATCGCCACTGCGTCGATCTGGTTCACCGGCTCAAATTGCCCATCGCGCATGTTGTGGACGATCAAGTGTCCTTCTAGCTGTTTGCCGACCATCGCCGCGCCGGTGCCAAAGTGGTGGAAGTTGTAGTGGTTTTCATCCATCGTTGAAGAAACCCACTTGGCCGTCCCTCGAAACTTGGTGGAATCAGCGACAGGCACTTTTTTCTTACCGCGTACGGCGATCGCCTTCAGCAGCTTGGATCCCATTACCGCACCCATCCCCGTGCGGCCTGCAACCTCGTTCAGGTCGTTGGCCACCAGGGCGTATCGCACGAGATTCTCGCCGGCTGGACCGATTTGGGAGACGCGGATCCACTTGTCTCCAAGCTCTTCTCGAATGGTGTCCTCGACCTCGTCAGTCACTCTTCCCCAAAGGTGCGAAGCGTCCCGCAGTTCGACCTGGTCCTCGTTTATCCAAATGTAGGTGGGTTTGCTTGCTCGGCCCGATACTACAATGCCATCCCAGCCGGCTCGCTTGAGTTCCGCGCCCCAGAATCCGCCGGCTTCGGCCTCGCCAAATATGCCTGTGAGGGGGGATTTGGCGCCCACGCTGTGTCGCCCTGCGCCGGGGAATGGTACGCCGGTGATTGGGCCGGCGGCAAATATGAGCCGGTTCTCAGGGTCGAGCGCGTCTACGTTCTGTGGAACCTCCGTGAGCAGGTAGTAGGCGATCATGAGCCGGCCGCCTACGAATCGGCGGTACCATTCTTCCGAGTGGTGTTCCGTCCAAATCCTACCGCTCGTCAGATCTACGCGTAGGATGTTTCCCCAGTATCCGTAGGACATCTTTCCCCCTCGATTCTCAGTGGTTGAACAAGTTCAATTGGTGCGCCAGAATCGCCTTTCAGCAGCCTTGGCCGCCCTGCATGGGTGTGACCAACATTACTTCGTCCCCTTCCTTGAGGAACGAGTCCGAGTGGCCCAATTCTCCGTTGATTCCCACGATTATCTCATGTTTCTCCCTATCGATTCCCAACGTCTGGATCACAGTCGCCACGTCGGCGCGGTCCGGCAATTCGATCTCGAAGGGGTCCGGTCTCTTGCCCAGATACACTCTCAGATCGCTGTACAGTTTGACCGTGACATTCAAGGTATAGGGACTTCCACTGGTTACATTATTGACCTGCGACGTCGGTCACCCGGCGTTAAGGCGTTTTCTGATTGGGGCTGCGCACGATAATATTACTAGGATCATTGAGAAAAAACCGCGATAATCTTGCCAAGTGACAACCTGAGGAGGGCAGACTTGAAGACCCTAGAGGCAATCCATTCGCGATCGAGCATAGGTAAGCTTAGCGATCAACTACCGTCCCGTGAGCAAATTGAAGAGCTCCTAGAGGCGGCGGTCCGTGCGCCAAACCACCACGTCACTGAGCCATGGCGATTCTTCGTTGTTGCCGGCGACGCGCGCGCCGAGCTTGGCGATTTGATGGCCGATCTGTTGGCCAAGTCTCTCGACGATCCGACTTCAGAGCGCGCCCAGAACAGGCTGCGCCAAGAGCGATCCAAACCGCTGCGCGCCCCGGTGCTGATCTTAGTGGCCGTGAACCCCAACCGAGAGGGCAAGGTCATTGAGGCTGAGGAGATCACTGCCACCGCCGCCGCCGTGCAGAATATCTTGCTGGCGGCTCACGACATGGGTTTGGGCGCACAATGGCGCACAGGCGGTATCGTATACGACTCTTCGATCAACCGGTGGCTCGGCTTGGATGAAGGCGATCAGGTGATAGCGATAGTCTATCTTGGCCATCCGGCCATGTCACCCCGCCACTCGAAGCGTCAGCCAGCCAGCGATCTGACGAAATGGATAGGTTGGACTGAGTAGACGCCACCACCGATCTGGGCAAATCAACTCAGAGGCGAGATGCCCCCGGGCAACAGGGGTTAGTCCGTCGCATCTTGCCTTCGTTGAGAGATGTGGAGGGCGTTCGGCCTGGTAATCTCCGAACCGAAATCTCAACTCCCCAATAGAGCTAACGGACCGATGAATTGAACCCGCCGGCCCCTGCCAAGTTGACACCCCTTCGGCGGCAGTATCTCCAGTTGAAGAGCCGCTTTCCCGACTCGATCCTCATGTTTCGCCTCGGCGATTTCTACGAAACCTTCGATGATGACGCGATTCTGGTCGCCGGCGAGTTGAACATCGTTCTCACCGGCCGCGAGGCCGGCAAGGGCCGGCGAATTCCGATGGCCGGCGTACCACATCATTCGTTGGAAACGCATCTGGCCAAGCTCGTTCGCAATGGTCACAAGGTCGCTGTCTGCGAGCAAATCTCTGAGCCTTCCGCTGGTTCCGGGTTGGTTGACCGGGATGTAGTTCGGGTCGTGACGCCCGGCACCGTTGTCGAGCCCAATCTACTTGACGAGAGGGCGAACAACTATCTCGCGAGTGTCTTGGTCCAGCGTAACCGCGTAGGGTTTGCCTATGTCGACGTCTCGGTCGGGGCTTTCTTTGCGACGCAGTTTCAAACTAAACGTCCCTTGGACCGGATTCGGGAGGAGTTGGAGCGGATCGGACCGGCCGAGTTGCTTTGGCCTTACGACCCGCGGGAAACACCGCCAACGCCACCGGCCGAGCTTGGCTTCACCGGCCGGTTTGAGCCGTATGATCAGCGCTATTTTTCGCTGCACAACGCTCGGTCTTCCCTATTGGACCTCTACAGAGTAGCGTCTCTGGATGGGTTCGGGTGCGCCGGGCTGCCAATGGCCGTTCGTGCGGCCGGCGCCATTGTCCGCTACCTGGGCGACGGCCAACCAGGCACGCGATTGCAGTTGAACTCCCTGAAGACCTACTCGCTCGGTGGCTTTATGGTCCTCGATCCCAGTACTCGTAAGAACCTTGAGTTGACCCGCACTGTTAGGGGAGAGTCTTCTCGCGGTTCATTGCTCTGGGCGTTGGACAAGACGCGGACCGCGCCCGGGGCGAGACTTCTCCGGCGTTGGCTCCAGGAGCCTCTCCTGGAGCTACAGCCCCTAAAGTGTCGACACGACATTGTTCAGGTCCTGTTCGACGATTTGGACGCCCGGCGCAAGATTGGCGAGGCACTTTCAGGAATGCCAGACTTGGAGCGTTTAACAAACCGAGTCGTATCGCGTCTGGCGACACCGCGCGAGCTTGTTGGGCTGGGGAAAGCGATCGACAGGCTCTCTGGGTTGCGCGCTGAGTTGGACAGGCTGTTTCACCTACCAGCAATTGAAGCTGCGGCCTTGAGGCCGCTCGCTGAGCAACTGCCTGATCTATCTCCCGTATCGGCGTTGATCCGTAACGCTGTCGTCGATGAGCCGCCAAATTCTTTAGCCGACGGTGGGGTTATTGCCACCGGCTTCTCCGCGCAGTTGGACGAGCTCAAACAGTCAACCGCCGGCGCCCGACAGTGGATTGCTTCGTTGGAGATCACGGAACGCGAGCGTACTGGCATCAAGGGCCTGAAGGTTGGCTACAACCGGGTGTTTGGATATTTCATTGAGGTCAGCAGAGCCAATGCCGAGCGTACCCCGTCTGACTATGTACGCAAGCAGACCCTGGTCAACGCCGAGCGATACATTACTCCCGAACTGAAGGAACAAGAGGCCGTCGTACTCGGCGCTCAGGAAAAGATCAGCGAGTTGGAGGCGTTGTTGTTCCGAGAACTCTGCGGCGAAATCGCTGATTCACGCGAGCGTCTGTTGCAAGCTGCCGAGGTAGTGGCCCAATCAGACGTCCTTCGATCCATGGCCGAAGTTGCTGTTGAACGTGGCTACGTCAGGCCCGATCTCGACGAGTCGTCTGAGATTCAAGTCTCAAACGGTCGTCATCCGGTGGTCGAGGTCTCGCGCGGAGATATGCCGTTTGTGCCCAATGACGTTCGTATCTCGTGCGATGACGACCAGATAATCATTTTGACTGGGCCCAATATGGCAGGTAAATCAACATACCTCAGGCAGACTGCCCTGATCGTATTGATGTCCCAAATCGGCAGCTTCGTGCCGGCTTCCCACGCCAAGATCGGACTCGTCGATCGAATTTTCACTCGCATCGGAGCCCAAGATGACCTTGGCGCTGGACAGAGCACTTTCCTGGTTGAGATGCTGGAAACAGCGAACCTCTTGACTCAGTGCACGCGACGAAGTCTGCTGATACTTGACGAGGTGGGGCGTGGAACCAGCACCTATGATGGTCTCGCAATTGCCCAAGCAGTCGTGGAGTATATTCACAACCATCCCAAGCTGGGATCCAGAACCCTCTTCGCAACTCACTATCGCGAATTGACCGCGCTTGAGGGCCGGTTGCCCCGGGTTAGGAACTATCAAACGGAGGTGGTGGAGCAGGACGGCGAAGTGGTGTTTCTCCACCAGGTCACTCCTGGCGCCGCTGATCGCAGCTATGGTGTGCACGTTGCGCAGTTGGCCGGAGTACCCAGGGCCGTGGTTCGTCGTGCCGAAGAGATTCTCCATTCTCTGGAGCAGGGAGACTCGGTCGGGCCGCCGGCGAACAGGAGCGGAGATGGAGCCGGTACCGAACCCGAGCTTCAGCTTTCCATGTTCGGCGAGGCCGACCCCATTATCGAGGCCCTAAAGAATCTCGATGTTATGTCGATAACACCAATCGAGGCGTTGGGAAAGCTCTATGAGTTACAATGTCGACTGAGAGGAGCCTCGCAGGACGAGGGGTAGGTAACGTAAGGTCGTTGCCGATTGTGCGGATTCGGTCAATGAGACTTGAATTGATATCAGGCTGCCCCGTCGCGCCAATTCGTCAATCACGGCTCAAGCGTCAACAGTCTCAGTCCTGACGGTAGACTTCTCTACGGTGCCTAGCTTGAAGCACGTGGATCTCGTTTCCAACGATTTCGTATCCGATTGGTACGAAAATGGCCTTCCAGCTAACTTCTTCTAACTCATCCTCGTTCGTAGCCGGAAAAGAAGAATGTAGCGCGGGGGCTTGTCCCCCGCTGGGGCCGGGGGCGGGGCATGGCAGAATCCCCTGTGCGAATTCGCCGCATGTAACGGCAACTCCGGGTTTTCATACCTTGGTGTGCCGGCGCAAGCCGGGATGAGCGATTGGTACGAAAATGACGTTACGCGGCTTCGATTGTGCCTCTGAGTCTCACAAATCTACCGGATCGTCATTCCAGCGAAAGCTGGAACCCAGAAGGGGTGGGGTGGGAAATGTAGCGCGGTCGAAGACTACGCGAGGCGAGGGGCTTGTCCCCCGCTCCCGTCAGGCTGCCAACCAACCCTACTCCCGAGCCACCGTACAGAAAACCCGCCAACCGGTGCCACGGTTTTCATACCTTGGTGTGCCCGGCCCCCTCCGTGATGAGCGATTGCTATGACAAGATGGTATTGCTTAAAGGACATTCTTGGACTTGGCTAGCTCACGGCGCATTTCCTCCAATGTGACGGTCTCTCCTAGCTCGATCTCCCGGCGTGTCTCCTTAATGGATGCGACGTAGGATGGATCTGCCAGTTCTGAAAGAGTTTCTACGATGTTTTCCCATTCTTCGATGCCCAAGACTACGACCATAGGCTTGCCGGCGCGCTTCACCAAGAAGCGATAGCCTTGGTGGCGAGCTTCCTCAAGCAGCTGCCCGAAGTTCTGCTTGGCCTTGAATGCTGAGATTACCTTTGTCGTAACTAACTCTGATTTCATTCCTCTCCTGCCTTCCCCACCGTCCGGACATTACATTAACTACACGATGTACACGAACTGTTTAGCGAGGCATTGTTGAAATCAAGTTAGAGAGCGCCAGTTGACTTCCCGTGGATGGTGAATAGTCATTGCGCTAGAATCAAGTGGAGATCATGGGCGGAGAGGTTTGGATTGCGTCATGCTTGTGTAGGGCTGAGCCGATTCGCCTTATTCCTGTTGGTGGCGCTCGTGGGTTGCCAGCCCATCTTATCTCTGGGTCCGACTCCTACACCCAGTCCTACGACTTCCCCCGCCGAAGTGTTGGTCGCCGAGTCGCCCGCCGCGACGCCTACCCCATCCCCACCACCCACCTCCGCTGTCATCGAACCTTCACCATCGCCAACGCTGGCAATCGTGACACTAACTGTCACGCCAATCAGCTTGACTCCCACAATAGTTCCCCCTACATCGACTCCGACGGTCAGCCCCACACCGGAATCGATCGTCTGTTTTGTCGGTAATACAGGTGGCGACGGTGTCTATATTCGCCGGACCCCCAACATGGAAGACAGGATCAAAGCTTGGCCCGACGCCACGGAAATGCAAGTCATCGGTCCGGATATTCGGTCGCAGGGCCGAATTTGGAAGAGCGTCGAGGATCCTGACGGCAACGTCGGATACCTCCCGGCCGAGTATGCAATTTGCCCTGATCCAACAGTCGAAGCAACACCCAGTCCAACTCCGCCTCCGGCCCAGCAGTCTCCAATCGTAACTGCGACTTCCCTCTCGTCGCCAACCAACGTGCCGACGGCAACGCCTTCGTTGACCCCAGTTCAAGCCAACGAAGCCTGCCCGGATTCTGTGCCGTGGCACCAGGCCAAGACGCACGTTGGCGAAAGAGTGCCTGTAGTTGGCCCGGTCGTTAAGACCGGATTTCTGCGCGATAGGCCGGGATCACCGACGGTGATGGAGCTCGGACGCAACTTGCGAGATCCGGATCGGTTCACTGTGGAGATCAGAGGTCAAGATAGGGAGAAGTTCGATTCTCCGCCGGAACACGCCTTTATAGGCAAGACCGTTTGTGTTACTGGTTGGATTACCGAAGACAACGGTATCGCGGGCACCGTTGTCAGTTCGCCCGAGCAGATCGTAGTTGTGCAACCAGAGGCGGAGGAATGACGCCGGCATGTTGCCTGGGCGATTTCGGCTTGCACATGTCCGATCTTTGACGCCCCGTGGATGGGCGGGCCGACGGCTAGCCTTGTTCGAACAAAGACTCGGTCCGGAGACCGTTACTTAATGGGCCTACCCGTGTTGTTGTCTACTTTACCGACGCGTCGCATGTGGGCGCCCACCACGTGGGCCACCAAGTGGTCGTAGTTCAGTGGTTTTGAGTAGACACCCTCGACTCTCGGCCCGGTCCTCCGGTCCAGCCGGCCGGGATAGTTGGAGGCGACGAAGAGCGGAATATCCTTAAGCGAGTAATCGTCTTTGATCTCGCGGATAGCCCTGACGCCGTCCGTATCAGGCATAGTGATATCCATGACAATGATTGCCGGCCTGATCTCTTTAACTTTGTCCTTGATACCAATTCCGGAGTGCGCCCGCAAGGGCGTAAACCCATATCTGTCTAGCCTTCGACGCAACTCATCGAACACGCTAACGTCCCTGTCCACTACCAAGACGGGTCGATCAATTCCTTCCATTTGGCTCCGCTCCCGGAATCCTCTAAGCGAGTGTGGTGCGAGACGGATTCTACCACAATGGTGGAACTGCTTTGTTTTACGCAAACCCGACTAGCCGAATGCAGGGCCGGCGCATCGAAGATCGACTGCATCGCGAGGCGGTCCGACCACCGATTGACTGGTTCAGACCACGCCCGTAAAATCGTCGCCGGGGCCTCACTGCACGTTGCCCGGACCCTTCTAAGTGGTGACAAGATCTTGTGGATGGATCAAGTCGGGCAATCAACGCGCATTATGTTCTCAAAGTCCCTTTAAAACGCGCTCACCCAACCGAGGAGCCGATCAATCTGAAGAGGTAGTCAAAATTATGGGGAAGAAACGCTTAGTCGACTTGAGTCACCCCTTTGGAGACAAGGCTCCCTTGTGGCCTTATTTCGACGACTTGAAAATTGAGCGGATGCACTACCACGCAAAATCCGGAGTGCTGTCACAAGTCATCACCACCACAATGCACATTACGACCCACGCCGACTCGCCGGCACATGTCATCGAAGGTGCGCCTTATACGGATGAAATACCCCTCGACAGCTATTATGGCACTGGCGTGGTGGTCGATATACCAAAGTCCAAGTGGGAGCTGATCACCGCTGAAGATTTAGAGGCGGCAAGACCCAGGATAGAGAAGGGCGACATCGTTATTATTCACACCGGCTGGCATCACAAATACTCAGATAGCGTAGAGTACTTTTGTTACTCACCCGGACTGGGCAGAGAGGCCGGCGAATGGTTCGTTGAGAGACAGGTGAAGGCTGTGGGCGTTGACCAGCAGGCGCTCGACCATCCCCTGGCAACCGCGATCGCGCCCCATGGCCCCGGCCCACTGCGGCCGGACATATGCGCGGAATACGAAAGAGAGATGGGACGGCCGGTCCTGGAGGACTTTCCCGAATGGGAGCCCTGCCACCGGCAGCTCTTGGGCAACGGAATCATGGGATGGGAGAACGTGGGGGGCGACCTTGACGAAGTTGTCGGAATGCGAGTCACGATCGCCGGCTTTCCAATTCGATGGGTCAAAGGCGACGGCTCCATTGTCCGATTGGTTGCCTTCGTAGATGAGGGAGACCAGTAAACGAGCTTCTCCTACCAAGTCGGCAGCAACCGACTGTTCTTGCCCTTGTGCTCAAATCGGTCCGTCAAAGGAAACTAAAACTTTGAACAGTACCCGCTCTAACCGTTTCTCCGCCGTCGCGGTTGTCGGTGCTGGTTTGATGGGCCATGGTATCGCCCAACTGTTCGCGACCCGCGAACTCGACGTACACCTCTACGATCTTGACCCACAAGCGCTTTCACGCGCACTTACAAACGCAGCGGCAAATTTGGAAGCTATCGCAGCAAACGGCCTGATCGAGAGAGCCGAGATCCGGTCGATTATCAATAGGATTCATACCCATTCCGCGCTACGCGAAGCGGTATCTGACGCGGATCTTGTCATCGAGGCCATTTCCGAAAGCGTTGACCTGAAGCAGAAAGTCTTTCGCGCGCTGGATGAGCTTTGTCCTCAGTCTGTAATCCTCGCCACTAACACTTCGGCGATCAGCATCTCTGACATTTCCGAGTTGGTTGTAAACCGCCAAAGAGTCGTAGGAACGCATTTCTGGAATCCGCCCTATCTCATACCCTTGGTAGAGGTTGTGAAGGGTCCTGATACAGCCCAAGAAACGGTCGACGCCGTCTACCACTTTCTCCAGAGCGTCGGAAAGCGACCCGTCAAGGTGAGGAAAGATGTCCCTGGGTTTATAGGCAATCGACTTCAGCACGCGTTGTGGCGCGAGGCGATCTCAATCGTAGAGAACGAAATCGCGGATGCCGAGGATGTCGACGAAGTGATTGCCAGCGGCTTTGGCCTCCGGTTGCCGGCCCTTGGCCCGCTCAAGAATGCCGACCTCGTTGGCCTTGATCTTACGCTCGCAATCCACGATTACCTGCTACCCCACATCTCCGGATCGCCAGATTCCTCGCCGTTGCTTAAACGGAAGGCGAACAGGCATGAATTGGGTTGCACGAGCGGCAAGGGGTTCTACGATTGGACGCCCGAAGACGAGGCGCAACTCAAGAGAGAGTTGATGGCCTACCTGATGGCGTCTCCACAGGTCCGAGCTTCATTCTCCAGGTCCTAGTATCTTCCAATTCTCTCAGTGACGCGCGCCGCAATGAATCCACCCCCAATGGGCCGGAGCGGCTCTAACTGGGCCCCGGCATTTCCGACCACGCCGCATTGTTCACGGTTCACGTAGCTCCCTTGACTTAGCTGCCACGCACCTGTGAGTACCGCACGCGAAGAATTAAAGATCCCTTAGCGGCTCTTCAGTTGATTCGCGCAGGACACAACCCAAACTGCTACAATTATGGTACAAGCGTTCGAAGCAATCTAAGGGCCAAAGCGGCGCCGACAATCGCCACGTTGGCTCCGCGGGGAAACGGCCGGGCACCGCAAAAACAGGGCAATAATTGCAAAACAAATGCCCGTTCAGTCCTTAACCTGCCCGGATCTGAGCAGACGGTTGCCCTACCTGTCCACGCCTGGACGCGGAGGTGCCCATTCGGAGTACAAAATTACAAAACAAACGTACAAGCCGGATTCTTCAAGTTCCGTTTAGATAGCGTTGAAAAAAGTAGAAAATGCAAAACAAAGATCCTGCAAGTCGAAGTAAACCCCAATGCCTATTCGGGGTACGGCCTACAAGAGGTTATGTGGCACAAGAGCTCGCCGCGAGTGGGCGTCGGCTCGCCGGCCCCGCCGGTCAGAACATCGGCGTTTACCGTGTATCCGCTGACGCTACTCTCGCGGTGGTAGGTGAAGGCCGGCTCTCTAGCTCGCCTCCGGGGGGATGAATCTGGTGAACCAAGCGGTGCTCTCCGCCATTACTCTCTCAAAATACGGCGATCCGTACGCTTGGTAGTGTCCGCAGCCCTCCAGTACCACCCACCTCTTGGGCTCGGCGGCCGCCTGGTACAGCTCCCTTGTATTGTAGTCGGGGACCAAGTCGTCTTCCTCCGCCACGATAAACAGCGCATTCTCTGGCGGCGCCTGCTTCATTACTTCCTGTGGATGAAAGTTGATGACGGCTTCCGCCGTCTCCAAAGGCATCTCGGTGCAAGTATCTGGGTACCTGGTTTGGGTCAGCCGGATCATCTCGGCGGAGTCCGGATCAGGAAGCATGATGTGCAGGCGGTCCACGATGCGAGACGCGCCGTGGATTACTCGATGCTTGCGATCATCCTTCAGTTCCTTCAGAAACGCCTTCCACTCCCAGGTGCGCCTCAACCCGCGCAGCCACTTCTCACCACAACCCACTCCAACTATGCTGACCAAGCACCTTACTCTGGGATCGACACTGGCCACGTAACATACGTTTGCCCCACCAAAGCTAATGCCGTGCAGGCCGATCTGATCGCCGTCTACCGCGTCTTGGAGTTGCAGGAACGTGATCGCGCTTGAAATGTCCTTGACTTGCTCCTGCGGTATCATGCGCCAGCGAGTCCCCTCGCTCTCACCAAATCCCCTGTAGTCGAAGGTAAGGGCCACGAACCCGCTGTTGGCCAGGTGGCTGGCCATCTCCGGAAGAAACCTCTCCTGATGAGCGCCGAAACCTGGGCAAAGAACGATGGCGCTTCGCTTCTCGCCCGCGCGCATTCCCTTGGGTTTATGTAGGTAGCCAACTAGCTCCATGCCATCGCTGTAGAAAGTGATTCGTTCTGCCATAGCACCTCTTGGTTCAGTTGGGGTGGGGTGAATGCGACCGGCGCCGCGGGGGCTCCATTACAGACGATCGGAACTGGGTCACGACTTTAACTGGAGCCCGGGGCTTCCTGAGCCCTACTTTGCGACGAGACCCCCATCTATCGTCATTGTGTGTCCGACGACGAAGGAAGCCTTATCCGAGCTGAGCCAGACAACGGCCTCGGCAACCTCTTCCGGCTCGCCCACGCGTCCAATTGGTTGCCAGGAGTTCGCCTCCCCTCGCAGTGCCGGGTTGGCTTTATAAATACGCTCCATCAGATCGGTGCGAATCAGGCCGGGGCATACGGCGTTGATGCGTACACCCTGTGCAGCGTGCTCCACCGCCATCGCTTTGGTTAGGCCGGAGACTCCATGCTTGCTCGCGACGTAGATGGGTTGCCCCGCTACACCTACCAAGCCGGCAATTGAAGATGTGTTGACGATTGCCCCGCCTCCCTGCTTGATCATCTGAGGGACCTCGTGCTTCATGCAAAGCCACACACCCTTGAGGTTGACCTCGATCACACCATCCAGAGTCTCCTGGGTGAACCTCTGGTCGGGGAAGGTAAGCTCACGCTCTATGCCAGCGTTATTGAATGCGCAGTCTAGACGGCCGTAGGTGGAGACTACTTCGGCGACAAGGGCCTCGATCTCTTCTTCCTTGGAGGCGTCGGACTGAACGAATGTGGACTCGCCTCCCGCCTCGTTTATCTTGGTCGCTGTCGCCTCTCCACTATCGACGTCCAGGTCAGAGACAACGACCTTAGCTTCTTCCCTCGCAAACGCCAAGGCGGTGGCCCTGCCGATTCCAGTGCCCCCTCCAGTTACGAGGGCGACTTTGCCTTCTAACCAACCTGCCATATCAAGCCTCCGTGGGTAGAATCGTTACGCTCAAAAACACCACCTTGCGGGACGACCGGCAAATGGGGCTGAAACCCGGAGTACGCACTCACGGTTCGCAATCTCGCGTCGTGGCCGCTGGATGCATGCGTGAAAGGCGATCCCGGTATAGTTGCGCCCGCTCACTAGATCGTTATTGTGAGCCTAGCGGATAATTCCCTTGATGGCAGGGTCGGACATGCTGAAAGGCCAGCCCGAACCGCCGGCGTGGTGGAACTCGTCCGATTTCCCGCACACCCAATAGAACATCTCAGCGACGCGCAAAACTGACTGCCAAAGTCGCGTCGGCCCATCGAAGTACTCACTCTTATAAGTGTAGTCTGCGCCCAAGAAATCGAAGTCAGGATCCACTACCCAATCCCGCTTGGGCGGCGTGGTCCTCCAGTAATCCCATTTCAGCAAATTGCGGGTAGATGAATCGACTTTGTTCGATTGCCGGTGCCAAATTGAGTAGGCGGTGAAGAATACCGACCCAGCCGGCGCTACGGTTGCCACTTGGCCGGCCAAGCCGCCGAAGTGATCTAGCTCCTCCCGCGGTATTGGCACCAGGTGAGAGCCTGGCATCACGTACGTTGGCCCCATCTCCATGGTGTTCTCTTGGGGGATGTAGAAGACTTGGAGTATGTTGCACTTGCGCTCGAAATCTGAGCCGGCGTCCATGTGCCAGCTCTTTGCGGGCACGGGACCTACCAGCCGATGGTTCGCAATCCAGTCGGGCATCTGAAAGTTCTCACTCAGCAGCGACCTCGCAACGCCGGCCACTTCTGGATGCAGTAGGACTTCTTCAACGAACCGCTCTTCTCTCGCAAGCCACTCCATCTGGTTGCTGGACCTTTGGTCCATCAAGTCGGTAACCCACCTGTTTGTGGAGTCGGGTATTACTCCTTCCAGAACAAGAAATCCCGTCTTGCAAAAATCCAACACTTGCTGATCGGTCATCGTTGGCTTTATGTCGGTAGACGCTATCGTCGGTGCAATCGCCATCATTTAACCCCACTTTTCGAGTACGAATTCGCAGGAAAGATGAGTATCCTGTGTGTGTCCAACAGGTAGCTGAACCGGGAAGCGGATAACTCTCCAGCCATCGTTTATCGCTTCAAGCACTGATTTGTACGGCCAATCCGCCGCATTGAACGGCCCGTCAGAGACCACGCCGTCTTGGATTAACTGCATCCCAATTACTCGCTCGGTAACGGACGACGTATTACTCTGCAGAAAGAGCAGACTCTGGCGATTTCCGTTGTTGGCGCCAATCCTCTCACCCAGTTTACGCAACCTGGCCTCAGTCAACTCTCCTCGTCTTAGCTGTTCGATGCACTCCTCAAGATGCTGCTTGATACTAGCGGACAATTTCCATCACCTCAACTTCTCAATTGCTGTGGCGTGGAATCTACCGGCGACGCGCCACTTAAATCATTCGATTCACCAGACCGCCCGGTTGACAGGGGCCGGCCGAGTCCTGCCTTTCAGAACGGCCGGAAGGGACTGCTACATTGTCTGCGCCTAGTAGTAGTCGCTTCCATTATACCGGGTGCCGGTCTCGCCGTGAATGACGCAAGGCACATCCTCTGTGAGAGGTTAGCGCTTGGTATATCACGGGTCAATTGACACCTCTCAATTCATCGGCAGTTAGAATCTTAGCACTACCTCCGGTCGAGATTCTTCCCAATATTGTCTACGATTGGCGGAGAGATTGGCGAGCTGCCAACCCGATGCGCGCGCTAGGTCAGGAACTCGGCGATTCGCTCCGCTATCACCATTGTCGTCGCGTTGGTGTTCGCCCGGATACAGTCGGGCATTATCGAGGCATCGGCCACTATGAGTCCGTCTAGCCCGTGTACCCGACCGTTCTGGTCGACGACCGCCAGTGGGTCCGAAGCCGGCCCCATCTTGCAGGTTCCAGAAACGTGGTGCGCCGTAGACACATTTCTCCATATCCATTTATCGAGCGTCTCATCCGAAGCCAAGTCTTCATCCGCTGGGTCTAGACGATGCTTGACAACGCGCGAGAGTTCGGGGTATCTGGCCAATTCGAGCGATGTTCTGACTCCGAGTCGCAGGCGTTCACGGTCGCCAAACTCCTGAAGATAGTTGAAGTCCAATACTGGTTGAATCTTGGGATTATCGGAGGCGAGACTGAGTTCTCCCGCGCCATGTGCGAGTCCGAGTAGCACCGCCATTCCAATCCCCTCAAACTCAGCTGAGCGCGAGGTGCTGTGTTTAGTCGCTAGAGAAACTTGCTGGATCATTAGATCATTCCGAATGGTCGAGCCGGGGACGGTCGTCCTGAGAAAAACTTGGAGTTGGGGCGCGAGTTCATTCTGCACGAATGATTCAACGGTCTTCCAGATCAGCGAGACCATCGGGTGATCTCGCAGGTTCTTACCCACACCATGTAGTTCGTGTACGACTGGAACATGTGCGTTGTTATTTGGCGGTCCAATTCCTGAGAGCAACAGCACGTGGGGAGAGCCTATAGCGCCCGCACAAAGTACTACCTGATGTCCGTACACAGCGAAGGCCTCGCTTCCGCGCTCAACCATAACGCCGACCGCGGTCTTCTCCTCCACGATGACGCGGTGCACGAGCGTGTTTGGTAGGACCGTAAGATTCGGTCGCGAGCGTGCCGGGTTGAGATATCCGAGAGCAGTGCTCCAACGCATGCCGTTGAAGTGATTAAACGGGATTGGGCCCACGCCGGCCGAACTGGGGTGGTTGTGGTCGGGACACCCGGCGAATCCCGCGTCCAAGCAACTGTTGTAGAACGCTGTTTGATCGTCGTGCCAATCCTCCTCTCTGAATCGGCTGACCGGAATTGGGCCGGCGTCGCCGTGATATTCGCCATTGAAGTTGAGGTCGGTCTCGATCTTGCGAAAATAGGGAAGGAGTTGTTGAAAACTCCACTCATCGTTGCCCAAATCTGTCCAGCTGTCGTAGTCTTCGGGAACTCCTCGCAGGAAGATCATTGCGTTGACAGCACTTGATCCTCCGGTCACTTTTCCCCTGTAGACTGGCATTCGACGATCAGGCGTGGCGAGCGCCTCGAAGTTCCAGTCGTGTTTGCTGGCGGGGCCAAACGCCTTCGGTAGCGGTTTTTCAAGGTGGGAATAGGCGTACCTGATCTCTTCCGGCATTCCGTCGAAGTCGGGATAGTCCGGCCCCGCTTCCAGTAAGAGCACAGAGTTCTGAGGGTCTTCAGAGAGGCGCGCGGCCATTATGGCGCCGGCTGTGCCGGCTCCGACGACAATGTGATCGTAGGCCAAGATTAGGTCTCCTGCAGGCGACCTGAGGTTTCAACTGGCAAGGATACATCCAAGCGCTGTGGTAGCAGCACTCCAGAACGTTGCTTAGTTCGGACGCGGACGCACCGTCAATGCCCGCAGCGTCGAGATGTCCGAGCGGAATTCGCCAAACTAGGGGTCAGGAACCACTTCAACTTGGGCATCCTAAAGAGTGCGCCTTACGATGGTTGACAGTTCGTGGCATCCTAGTGGGAGTCTCGGAATCAACAAATGAATTGGGTCGTCCCACCTTGTTGGAGATCGTATCGTTCGGTTCTCCGCTCGACCGTGCACCGAGATTTGATCTTCGGGCACCTATTGGGACATCAAAGTGGGCGAACGAAGAGGTGGTGCGAATTGCTCAGGCGAGAGCGGAACAAAATCCTTCTGATATACCTGGATCCGATAAGAGCCAAAATCTGCGACGTACATCCTGAATTGTTTGTCGATCTTCACGGACTTAGGATTTCTAAATCGCTCCTGGGGTTCAAGGTCAGCCATATCCCTCAGACGATTCGGTAGCGCGTTGGCCATCATGTATTGTCGACCGGATCTGGATAGAGTCGCATTACCTATGAATCTCTTTACGTAGTGGCCTTCCGAGTTGAATTGTTGGACCCGGTTGTTGCCGGCGTCTGCCACATAGATGTCACCGTGGTCGTCGACGGCTACCCCAGCTGGACGGCTAAACATCCCGTTTCCGTCTCCCGAACCGCCAATGGTAAGAAGGAATCTTCCATCGCGACTAAACTTCTGGACACGGTCGTTCCGCCAGTCGGCAACATACACATCCCCAATCTCATCAACGGCTATGCCCCACGGCATGTTTAACTCACCGTCGCCATCGCCAAATCGCCCCCAACTCTGGATAAACTCGCCGCTCTGGGAGAATTTCTGGACCCGGTGATTCATCGTATCTACCACGTATAGATTCTCTTCGGAATCGAACGCTATTCCAGAGGGGCGGTTGAGTTGGCCCTCCGCCTTTCCATGGTCCCCCCAATTGGTCACGAAGTTGCCATCGGGGGTCAGGACCGTAATCCGGTGGAGCGCTTCGTCGGAAATCCAAAGCTTCTGTTCGCGGTCTATTGCAATGGCAGCCGGCAACTGGAACTTACCGTCGTCAGCCCCAAATCCGCCGATTGCTCCAAGGTTCTCGTCCGTTTGGGTCACCCGGCTGATCTGGGCGAACCGAGGACTTCGGCACACCACATATAGAGTTTCATCAGCTCCGATGGCGAGGTCGACGGGAAAGTTGGTAACCCTTCGCATTCCCAAAGTCTTTACGTAAGGGAAACCGGCCCTCAGGAGCCCGTAGGGTCTGGCCATTATTGTCTCCGAATGATTCCCGCGCTTTTTGCCCGACGCGCCGCGTTGGTGCTAGGCAAAGGGCCGGACTTGTTCAAATGTCCCACCGACGATTGGGCTGGCATCCAATCCAAGCCATTGTTCCAGCAAAGTCGCGTAGACTCCTCGAAAGTCGATGGTGTGGCGGAGGTCTTCGCCGTTTAACCACTGGTTGGGTTCCAGCGGTGGGTATTCGGCGTACAATCCGCCGTTGACTCGTTCGCCAACGATGAAAGCGCCTCCACCAGATCCGTGGTCTGTGCCGCTGCCATTGTCTCTGATCCTCCGGCCAAACTCGGTGTACACGAGGATTGCGACCTCCTCCGAGGCATCGTGTTCCTCAAGATCCTGGTAAAAGGCGGCTAAGGCATCGGAGAACTCGCCGAGCAACTTTGGGTGGTTAGATTCCTGGTTTGCATGCGTGTCGTATCCGGGCTGGGCCGTAAACAAAACGCGTGTTCCGAGGTCGGCCAGATGCACTCGCGCAACGTCTCTGAGGCCGCGAGCGATCACAGTGTCGGGATATTCGACGCTCGACATGTAGTTCTTGGGAGCCTCTTTCAACCGGTCGGCACCTACGAGCAGGTCATTGCCGGTTTGGGCCAGGTAGTCCATGACAGGTCCGGCTCCGATGGCAGGGGCGTACATCCTCTGGAAAGTGGTTAACGCGCGCTCGCGCTGAGAGACATCCCCGATTCCGCTCATAAGTCCATAGTTGTCCAAGTCTCCGACCGAGGCGATGGGCACGCCAGGGACGGCCATGGCGCGGGGCAGACCCCTCCCGATATTGACGCCGGTGAGGACATTTTGCTTGTGGGGGTCGAGCTCTTGAATTGTCTTGCCAAGCCAACCTTCGGTGGCCACGTGCCCCGGCTCGCAAGTGTGCCAGATGTCCAATGCTCGGAAATGCGAGCGGCTTGAATTTGGATAGCCGATTCCCTGAATCACCGCGACTTTGCCTTTGTCGTAGAGTGATTTCAAGCCTGCCACTCTGGGATGAAACGCGAGATTGTCGTCAATAGGCAGGGCCTCCTCTTGCCCGACGACTAACTTTTTCCTGCTATCGTAGTAGTTCGAGTTTGTGTAGGGCACCACCGTATTCATGAAGTCGTTGCCCCCAGTGAGTTGCACGACCACCAAGACAGGTTGTTTGCGATCCCTGTTCAACGTCTCCCCCTTAGCTACTCAAGCGAATTGGTACTCCCGTGACGAAACTACGAGTTGAAGGATGTGACCCACGCCCTCAGCGTTCAATGCTCCATCATCGGCGCCGGTCGGCATTTCGAGCTCCGATTCGGCAGCTCTCACCAAGATTTCACGAGTTTCAGTGCTGGTCTCCATCGAGCCTGCTAGATCCAAGATGCGGTCGATTAATGCCTCGGTTGACAGCTCATCGCCTTCGGATCTTAGGCCGGCGACAATGTCTTGAATTCCAGGCTTGGTCACGTCACTCATTTCGTTTACTGCGAAATTCACCCGTTCATTGAGTGTTCCGCCGTCAATCCACTCCTTGCCCGTGTGCCACCCCTCAACGGTAGGCGGATTCATTATCTCCTGTCCCATGGCTCTAGAAGCTGCGATCAACTCGAGTAGTCGGTGGTCTGGGAACTTGTACGTTCCACTTAACTTGATAGTCCCCACGATCAACTCCGTAGGGGACTTGACCCGCTTGAGTTTCGCTTCCTTGAAGAAGTCGGAATTGAACAGCTCTCTTAACATCGAGCGAATGTTGCCACCACTGTCAAAGTACGCGTTCTCCAGAGTCTCAATGGCACGAGGATCCTGGGGAGGCACTTGATTCCAGGAAGGCACCTGGGGCTCGTCGGCGACAAAAAAGTTGTAGAGGTGCCTCGAAATGAATCGGGCGGTGGCAGGCTGCTTCACTATAATCTCGATGATGTCTTCGCCGTTGAATCGGCCAGTTTCGCCGAGGAACGTCTTGACGCTATTGTCGTGGTCCTCTTCGCGAAACAGAAATTCGGCGTCATAGTCACCGTGGGGATAGAGAGGAATGGGTTGAGTAAAAGTCCAGCCAGTAAACGCCCTTGCCGCCATCTTGATGTCTTGTTCGGTGTAATTGCCCACGCCCATCGAGAATAGTTCGAGCAGTTCGCGACCGTAGTTCTCATTCGGCTCGTCCTTATGGTTCTCGTTGTTGTCGAGCCAGAAGATCATCGCCGGATCTCTCGAGAGCTGAATGAGGATTTCTCGGAAATCGGAGAATCCAACCCGTCTGAACATTTCGATTTGGTTGGGGATCGACCAGATGTGCTCGGACTTGTACCAGGCCGTGGCGAAAACATGGTGCCAAAATAGCGCCAACTTTTCCTCAAGCGGACGGCGGCTGTTGATCATCCGGAAGAGCCAATTTGGCTGCTGAGCGTTGAACTCCCCGTCCCAATAGCGCTCTATAACGTCACGTTCGATATCCGGCGCGCGTTCGGGATGAATGAGGTCTTCAACGACTTGCTCGTAGCCCTTGGCGGCAAGCTCTTCCAACTCGGCATAGGTTGCACCGAACCCCGCGCGGCGCATCAGGTGTGCGATGGAGGCAAGTCGCGATTCTGACATTTGCCATTTACCCCTAGACAGGGCGATTCTCGACCTGGACGACGTTTAAGTCAATTATAGCCATTATTCCCTGCAACAAAGTGCGGCCGCATCCGCGGCAGGGCCTTTTAGTTTTCATATTGGATCGATTCCAAGCAGTTGTAGCGAGATGCCAATCGCTCTTGCCATCAGCCGCCGGCAGTTTGTTTTGTAAAAAAGTAGTATTTTCCGCACGGGCTTGGCGTGACCGCTGCCGCCGGCAGTTTGTTTTGCAAAAAGTAGTATTTTCTGCACGGGCTCGACTTGACCGCTGGCACCGGCAGTTTGTTTTGCAAAAAGTAGTGTTTTCCGTACGGGCTTGGCGTGACCATTGGCCGCCGGCAGTTTGTTTTGCAAAAAGTAGTATTTTCTGCACGGGCTCGACTTGACCGCTGGCACCGGCAGTTTGTTTTGCAAAAAGTAGTGTTTTCCGTACGGGCTTGGCGTGATGACTGGCCGCCGGGCGCTTGTTTTGCAATTCTTCATTTCTCGTAGATGTGCTCGTAACTGTTCAGATTTGAGGGGAAAGTAGGAGTTTCTGAACTTCAAGGAAGGGATTGAGTCCCCGGACCCTCCAAGTGTCCATCAGAGTAGCACGGCGCATGGCATCTATCGATCCCTGCCTGGATCGTGTGCCTCCCCATACCTTCCTCGCGATCACGAGCGGGCGTAGTGAACGTTCTGCCTCGTTGTTGGTAGGTGGAACCTGCCGGTTAACCACGAATGTAAAGAGTTCGTGTACATATCTGAGAATGCGTTCGCAGAGGGCACGCTGAGGTTCGCCGTAGGTCCGCTCCTGGCCGATCGCCCGTAGGGGGACCGATCGCCGTCCGGGGGACGCATCCGAGTCGATGAACGGTTGGCAGATTCTAGTTGCGATTTTCTCCAATCTTTTGCGGGTAGCATGACGCTCAGCCGCATTTCGAGTCGGACTAGCTCTAGCCGCGCGGTAAAGACGATTCAGACTGTGTGCCCAGCGTGCCAATGAGCGGTTCTTGGGATACCGACCCACCAATTCTCGGACGTCGCGTAGCAGATGTGCCCAACAACGTTGATGCTCTCCCAACAAGTGGTCATAGGCTTTATAGAAGTCACTTACAACTATCCCGTTGAAGCTCTCCCCCAGCATTGAGTCTATCTGCTCATTGTTGCGCCGACCGATCTCAAAGTAACGGGTATTCGGCGTTGCTAGTACCCAAACGTAGCGGTTCTGCCCATCTTCCCGCCAGCCGGTCTCGTCTGCGTGCACCACGGCACTTTCTCGCGTCTGCTGGCGGATCGCCTCGACCGCAGCTGCACCCCTGGTCGCTACCGAATGCAGTGCGTACTCGATTGCTCCCACGCTGATCCGCAGGCCAAATAGACATTGCAAGTGTTCCTGAATTCGACGCACTGGCAACCGTCCCACTTCGTGCAGAGTAGTAATCATCCCAAGCAGCTTCGGGCCAAATCTATGTCTCCCTACTATTCCATCCTTGACCCCCAGCTTCGGCACGCATCGCTTAGTGCAAAGTGGACACACCCTCTCTACCACTACGTGCTCTGTCACTTCAGCCGGCATCAACACGATTTCGATCACCTCGCGCCGCCGCTTCACCGTTCCACCCTGCAGAACACATTCGCACTCAGGACATCGCTCAACGGCATGCACCATCTGCTTGCTGGGGGTACTCTTCTTACGCGCGTATCCTTCGGCGCGTTTCTTGCGGGGACGTTTATGCTCTTTTCGCTCCGGACTATTGGGCTTGATCCATGGTGGAGGCTTTGGCCCTGATCGATCATTCCGAGCTAGCTCTAGATCGACCTCCAACTGCTCTACTCGCTCTCGCAGCCGGTCGATTTCAGCCGATTGTTGCTCGATGATATGCATCAACTCGGAGCGGGAAGGGTATCTTTTGTTCACGAGTCAACCATATCCCTCCGCATCACACTATGATGTTAGAGCAGCGTTATTACTACACTCTTATCCAACCACGAAATTCGCCCACCCAAATCTGAACAGTTACATGTGCTCTGGTCGATTCGCATTCTGCGGAACATGTGTACTATGATTATAGCCCTTCACCGACGGTAGCTCAAGGTGAGTATTGTTGAGGAGGACGCCTTGGCGCAGCTTGGGGAAACGGAACGCGAAAACTGATTTGCCTCCTCTGGATTCCGGACTTCGCCGGAGTGATCATTCTGGATGGTGGGGGCCGTCATCCCGGATCGAAGTCCAGGACATGCTTTCGTACCAATCGCCCATGCCGGTTGCCACCGGCACACCAAGGTATGAAAAGCCAGAGTTGCGGGCTGTTACAGCGAATTGGCACGGCGGATTCTGCCACTCCCCACCCCGACCCCAGCGGGGGACAAGCCCCTCGCCTCGCGTAGTCTTCGACCGCTCTACATTTTTTGGTTCGGCCATCGACCATTGGCCTGCGATTCGGCACATTTCGCCGGTGAAGAGCCGGCATTACGGTTTATTGGATGCACATTCTCGTACAAATGGCGACATGCGGTTCGGGGACTATCGAAATGGCCTTGGCGGGTTGATTGTTTCGACCGACTGCTAATCGGCATAGGAAAACACTCTAGAGTTCCTAAACATTAAAGAACAAAAAAGCCCTGGTACTCCACCTAGGGCGGTGGGTTTGCTTATAGTTTGCATCCGCCTTGAAAATTAAAAGGCCCTGGTATCCGCGGATGGCGTGACGGTCTAGAAGGATTTGAACTCCACTTCTGCGGTTCTCAGACTGCCCCGTGCCCGCGGGATGGCGTAACGGTACTAATTCCTAACATTTGAAGACTTCCAAGCCGGCAATCCACCTCACAACTAACTTGGCTTGAAGTCGCCGGCCGCGGTCCCCAGCATACTCTCGCTTCCCCTCCAGGACCAGTCGGTCTCTTGGGCGGTTACAAACTCCAGCAGCGCCGGCTCACCTTGTTCATCGGTTACGCGCAGCGCCCGTTTGATGGCACCACCGATTTCAGCGGGGTCTTCTATTCGCTCCGAATACCCGCCCAATGCCCGTGCGATTTCAGAGTAGTTTCCGCCCAACTCGGCGATACGATAATTGGCGTCCGCTGTGGGCATTGACCTGCCCTCCGACGCCATTCCGGAATTGTTCAAAACGATGGTGATAATTGGAATCCGGTTTCGTACGGCTGTCTCGAAGTCGAGGCCCGCCATTCCGAACGCGGCATCGCCCATGAAATTGACGCACAGCTTGTCCGGTCGTGCGAGCTTGGCTCCCATAATTAGACCGAGGCCGGTACCGAGGCCGTGTGACTTGCCCCAACCAATGTAGCTCCGCGGTCCTCCCGCACGGTAGAAGGGCATCATTTGCATTCTTGGATTTCCAGAGTCGTGTGTGACTATGGCCTCGTTAGGGTCTACCGTTTGCATGAACTCCCAAATTACGCGATACGGGTTGATGGGACGTTCCCGGCTGGTGAGCTTGCCCATCCAGTCGGCAAGCCATCTGCGATCTACAGAAGCGATTTCTTCGATTACCGCTGGGTTTCTGCGCCCGTCTTTACCGACGATGTCGCGGCAGGCGTCGATCAATTGCCGCAATACGAGCTTTGCGTCACCAATGATCGGGTACTCGACTTGATAGTCTTTGTTGACGTCGGATGGATCGTTGCTGGCATGAATCAGCGGCTTTCCACTGGGAATGGGGACAGACATTCCATGCTTGGTGAAGCTGCAACCTATGCCCAGGACCAAGTCCGAGCGTTGCAAAAAGTGGTGGAGCTTTCGAGGAATGCTTTGCTCGGTACCACTGCCCAGAGAGAGGGGATGATTCTCAGGGAAAGCGCTCTTTCCCACGACCGTCGTCATCACCGGGAGGCTCAACAACTCGGCTAATTCGGTGAGTTCATCTGAGGCGTTGGCATACAGGACGCCTTGTCCGGCGTGCACAATGGGACGCCTAGAATCACATAGAGCGCGGGCCGCTGCATCGATGTCAGCCGGGTCGCCTTGGGAGTTCGCGCGCTTGATCGAGAGATCTGCCAGGATAGTTGGCTGGACTTGGTCCTTGAGAATATCTACCGGGATTTCCACCATCACGGGGCCGGGGCGGCCCTGGCGTAAAGCCGCAATTGCCCTGCGCATCACCTCGCCAATGCGCGCCGAGCTATTGATCCGCTCTACTCTCTTGGTCACGGAAGCAAAACTGGCTACGGAGCTGAAAAGAGGGGCAACTCCTTCTCGGTCTTCGGAGTTTCCAAGTGGGAAAAGCAGCATTGGCACCGAGTCTGAAAAGGCGGTTGCCACCCCTGAGTAAGCATTCTCGGCGCCTGGACCGTACTGCATTGCGAATACGCCCGGCGGTTCGCCATTGGTTACACGGGAGTATCCATCCGCAATTCCAACTCCAATGCGTTCTTGGCGACAAACAATCGGTCTAATCCCCGCCTTGGCGGCGGTCTCGATCATATTGGTAGTAGGGAAGCAACTCAGGTACTCAATACCTTGTTGCCTCAAGAAATTGACTATTAGTTCTAAGGGGGTCATAGTTCACCTTTCTTCGTGAAACCACTCTTCAAAATCCGGCGCGCTGTTCGCTCTAGCATCGAGAAAAGCGTGCCGGTTCTATGTGTCCTCGACAATAGGCACTGAAACGTGCCGGCCGGTCCGTCCCGATTCGATGAGCGCTTCGAGGACCGCCATGTTCTTGATTGCGTCGTCCGCCGGGGTCAAAGGCGCCGTGCCCTCGCGCACGTTTTCAACAAAGCTTTCTGCCTGCAGTGTATATGCGTTCACCGAAGGGAACTTGCGCTCGGAAGCCTCGCCATCAATCATCAAGCGAACAGTCGTACTTTTGTGATCTGAGGTCATGAATGACTCGACTGAAGCAGAACCACGATCTCCGTAGACTTCGTAGCTGACGCTACGGGCGTGCCTGTAGCCGCTGCTTGCAAATCCGAATTGACCGTCCCCGAATTGGAGAATGCCGTAGAACGCCACATCCACGTTGTAGCGATAATCGTATTCGAACATCGCACTAACAACACTCGGTTCGCGTTGGTATAGCCACCGGCACAGGTTTACCGGATAGCAGCCGCCGTCAAGCAGCGTGCCGCCGGCAAGTTCAGACGAGAACCTAATGTTAGATTCAGGATTGGTCGCCTTTCCTTGAAGATAACCCCGTATGATCTTTGGTTCGCCCAACGATCCCTCGGCGACCAAGCTCTTGACCAGTCGGTTCTGCGGGTGATGGCGGAACCAGAATGCTTCAACCAAGAGTACATTGTTCTTTCGGGCGGCACTCACCATTTGTCGGCATTCGTCGGCGGTTACGCCCAACGGTTTCTCGCAGAGTATGTGCTTACCGGCTTCGGCGGCCCTGGTGACCCACTTGAGATGCATGCTGTTTGGCAAAGGGATGTAGACCGCGTCGAGATCGGGGTCAGCCAGCAGGTGCTCGTACGACCCATAGTATCGCTCGATTTCTAGCGATCTGGCAGCATTAGCGGCATTCTCCAGGCTTCGGCTCGCGATCGCGGCCACGTGGCCGGATCGCGATTGCTGGGTGGCAGGTATTACTTGCCGGACCGCAATGTCTGCCGTGCCCAAGACGCCCCACCTTAATTTGTGTCTGCTAGCCATTCAGCCGCTCCATGTAGGACGTTAGAGCTCCGTTCGCGTTAACGAATGTCGCCCTACGCGAGCTTGCCGCGTTGCGTCTCAAGTGGCGGTTTGCCAGATCCAACGCTGTCGCCGGCCGCGCCGGTAGGACGCAGTCATTCGTAGCGGGTTACTCTTACCAAAGTGCGACTAGAATCGCGGGGAGGGTTGCGCTCGGATCGGATTACGAGGATTGGGAAACTCTCCGCACCAGTGATCGTCACATGCCCTTTACGCCGCCGGAGGTGAGGCCGGCGATGAACTGTCTCTGCGCGAACAGGAATGCCAGGAGCAGGGGTAGGATCGAGATCGTGGAGACGACCATCGCCAGATGCCACTGGGGGCCTTCCATGGCTTCGGCAGCGCCCCCGCTTATGAGCCAGGTAAGGCCCAAAGGAATCGTCAAGACGTCCTTGCCGTTAGCTGCAATCACGGGCCAGAAGTAGCTGTTCCAAGTAGCCAGGAACAGGATGATGGCAATCGCACCCAGCGCAGGCAAAGAAAGTGGCACCATTACGCTTCGGTAGATCCACCAGCCGGAGGCCCCATCAACCTTCGCGGCATCGATGAACTCGTCAGGAACGGAAACCATGTACTGCCGGAGCATGAATATGCCGAACGCGCTTGCGGCAAACGGGACAATCAAAGCCTGATACGTGTCCAGCCAACCCAGCTTGAGCATAATGAAGTACAGGGGCACGTAGATTGCCTCGAACGGAACCATTATGGTCGCGATAACCAACCAGAATACGAGCGTGCGTCCAGGAAACTGGTACTTGGCCAACGCAAACGCGCCCAACGAGCACAGGAAGAGGCTCAAGGGCAACCGAATGCCGACCACAATCACGCTATTTAGGAGCCAGCGCGCAAAGCTCGTATCGGCAAAAAGGCCCGGCCAGTTTTGGAATTGCCATGTCGGGGGAAGTATGGTCGGAGGCAGCGAGAAGATCTCTTTGTTGGTCTTTAGGGTGGCGCCGAGCATAAAGATAAACGGATAGATGGTGAACAACAAACCCAATACGATCACTACAGTAATCACTACCAGGCCGGCCCAGCGGGCGAGCGTTCCAATACTAAAGGGCCGGACTACCCCTTGAGCGGCTGGCGATGCTTGAGCCATCTTTCACTCTCCGTTCTGGTCAGACGCCTTTGACACCCCCTTGAGTGAGGCCGGCGATGAACTGTTTCTGAGCCAACAGGAACATCAACATCAACGGCATTATAGACAATGATGCTGCGGCCATCGCCTTATCCCACGACAGCCCGAGGTCGGTGCGCACCGACACATCTATCAAATAGACGAGGCCGAGCGGGATGGTCAAGACTTCGATGGCGTTGGCTACTATCAAAGGCCAGAAATAGTTGTTCCAAGTTGCCAGGAACAAGACTATCGCGATTGCGCCAAGGGCCGGCAAAGATAGTGGAACTATGATGCTCCGGTAGATCCACCAACCGGTGGCCCCGTCCACCTTTGCGGCATCGATGAACTCATCTGGGATAGAAACGATGTATTGGCGCATCATGAAAATGCCAAAGGCGCTGGCGGCGAACGGCACGATCAGTGCGGCGAATGTATCCAGCCAGCCAAGCCTGAGCATGATGAAGTACAGCGGAATATAGATGGCCTCAAACGGCACCATGATCGTCGCGATGACCAACCAGAATACTAGCGTACGTCCAGGGAACTGGTACTTTGCGAGGGCAAATCCACCGAGGGAGCAGAGAAACAGGCTGATTGGCACACGGATCAACACTACGATCAGACTGTTGCGAAACCACATGACGAACGCCGTGTCGGTGAACAGGCTTACCCAATTCCGAAACTGCCAAGTCGGGGGAATCAGAGTGGGAGGTGCAGAGAAGATTTCCGCGTTGGTCTTGAGGGAACTGGAGAGCATGAACAGAAAGGGATAGATGGTGAAGACCAATCCAATCGCGAAAAAAGCGATAATTAGCCCCCGGCCTGCCCAGAAGCTGAGGGTGCCCAAGGCCAACGATGCGCGGCTGTCCTGAGCCGCAGGCGATGCTTGAGCCATTCTACGATCTCCTAGCAGGCAAAGACCGAGGCGGATAACCGGTGAAGAGACGGCGTACTCGTTCTGTCTGAAGGATCGATCTCGGTACCGGCATTCCTGGACCTGCTACCTAGCCTCTTCCACGGTGGATAGTGTAGCAGACGCAAATTGCTGGTTGGTCGTACCAAGGGAGTCGCTTCAAATCCCGACCAAGTAGCATCGACGCGCGCCGGGGCCATCGTGCAGTCCATTGGACCACAAACGGTTGATGGCAGACGCCGGGTCGGGCATTTGTTTTGCAATTTCTACCTTTTTTCGCGGCCTCCCTGCGGTCGCATTGAGATCGACCTGCGTTTGTTTTGCAATTTTCACCTTTATTTTGCGAGCCTCTGCGGGCGAACCGAGATTTGCAGGCACTATTCTTTTGCAATTCCTACTCTCTGGGCTGAATACCCTTCTCATTTAGGCGCTTTTGACCTGCATTGCAGTCTGCAACCGGCCGGGTTCGCGCGAACGATGAGGCGAACGGATGTACCATGATTATACCATTGTTCGAGGTGCCTCGCGGGAGAACCACTGGGACGATCGCCTAGGGGCCGCGCTTGGAATCTAGAGATTGGCCGGTTTCTCCTTGTTAATCGCGATCCGGCATCCAACTTTGTTTTTCGAGAATCACGTCCGGCGATCCTCCGTAGGGCCAGCCGGACCCACCGAACCAGCGGAAGTTATCCGACTTGCCGCACATCCATGTAAACATCTCGGCGACTCGTGGCACCGACTGCCATTTCCTTGCCGGGCCGGAGAAGTATTCGGAGTCGAGTGAATAATCGGCCCTGCTGAACCTAAAGTCAGGGTCTATGATCCAGTCTCTCTTCGGCGGTACGGTCCTCCAGAAGCTCCACTTGAGCAAGTTGCGAATCGACTGATCAGTCTTGACCGCCTGGCGGTGCCAGATGGACTGATGAGTGAAGAACACGCTACCTGCCGGACCATTGGTCTGGACCTGGCCTGCCAGGTGGCCGAAGTGTTGCATCTCTTCCCGGGAGATTGGGACCAGGTGCGAGCCGGGCAGGAAGTATGTGGGGCCCATCTCTTTCGTGTTCGTCTGAGGAATGTAGAAGGCATAGACATGAGTGCAGGTTCGTTCGAACAGGGCGCCCCCATCCATATGCCATCGGCCGGCCGGTGTTGGTTCCACCAAACGATGATTCGGCAACTTCTCTGGCATTGCAAAGCCGTCACCTAACAGTGAGCGGGCGACGCCGGCAACCGCGGGATGGAGGAGCACTTCAGCGATGTAACGCTCGTGCTTAGCGAGAGCGCTCTCAGGGGCGCCTTCGCGATCAAGGTATTCAAATACCCAACGGTTAGTGGAGTCCGGGATTACACCCTCCAACACCAGGAAACCAGTCTTGCAAAACTGTAGTACATCGTGATCGGTCAGGGTGGGCTTGACGCTGGCGGCGGTTTGCATAGTGTCTAGCATCTATTCTTACCTCGGTCTGTCGGATTTACTTCGAATCGCCGATGGCCTTTTGAGGGCCACACAAGGGGGTGATAATCGTCTGCCTGAGGGGGACCGGATGAATGGTTGGGAACAGGTTCCGGCGGTAGGGAATTTCCTCGCCGCTGGACTCCGGCTTTCGCCGGAGTGACGGTTCGGAGCGGCGGCTCTTCTCTACGGTGGATTGGGACCAGGGTTGGGTGCCGGACTGCTTGGAGCGGGGGACAAGCCCCTCGCCTCGCGTGGTCTTCGACTCGCCTTGCGTAGCCTTCGGCCGCGCTACATTTCCCATCCGCGCCCCTCCTGGATTCCCGCCTTCGCGGGAATCACCATGGCCTTGTGAAGCCCGCATAAGAGAATGAAAATGGTGGGACTCCAGTTAGAAGAAGTTAGGGAATCCATTCTATTTTCATAGCAATGACGATGGTAGGGGCCGGAATGACGATGGTGGGTGACTGGGCCCGTCATTTTCGCACCAATCGCTCCTCGTGGCCGCTGCTTGGCGCGCCAAGGTAAAAGAAAAGCCGGAGCCGTGACTTGGCACAGCGGATTCTGCCGCGCCCCAACCCCAGCGGGGGACAAGCCCCCGCGCTACATTTCCCGTCCCCGCCCCACTGGATTCCCGCCTTCGCGGGAATCACCATGGCCTTGTGAAGCCCGCATAAGAGAATGAAAATGGTGGGACACCAGTTAGCGGAAGTTAGGGCATTCATCACATTTTCATACCAATGACGATTGCGAGAATTGGTGGTTTTCGAATTCACGTTGCAAGGCGGGTGACGTCATTTTCGTACCAATCACCCATCCCGGCCGTCGCCGGCACACCAAGGTATGAAAACGCGGAGTCCCGGTTTTGTGCGGCGAATTCGCACAGGGGATTCTGCCATGTCCCGCGCCCGGCCCCAGCGGGGGACGAGCCCCCGCGCTACATTCTTCTTTTCCGGCTACGAACGAGGATGAGTTAGAAGAAGTTAGCTGGAAGGCCATTTTCGTACCAATGAAAACACAGCGCGCGTTGAGATCGACTGAGCCTCTGATGGGTCTCGCAATCGAGAGCTGGGACCACACACCCTCCGCACCGATCACCATGGCAACGAGACGATCCTCGTCTGGCGATTGCAGGAAGCATCGCATTAGCTTTCCAAGTCGAGGCGAGTGGTGCCGATTGGTCGCATCGACTTCAAGTTCGGAGGCTGCTGCTAGACGCCTTTTACTCCACCTGTGGTGAGGCCGGCAATGAACTGCCTCTGCGCGAGTAGGAAGGTGAGAAGCAACGGCAAGATCGAGATGGTAGCCGCGACCATCGCCTTCTCCCACTGCAGGCCAAGGTCATTGGCAAGTGTTATGTCGATTAGATATACGAGACCCAGTGGAATCGTCTGTACATCTCTATCGGTCGCAACTATCAGCGGCCAGAAGTAGTTATTCCAGGTGGCCAGGAACAGCACGATCGCGATTGCACCGAGCGCTGGCAACGAGAGCGGGACCATGATGCTGCGATAGATCCAGAACCCTGAGGCCCCGTCCACCTTGGCGGCGTCGATAAACTCGTCCGGGATCGACACCATATATTGCCGCATCATAAAGATGCCGAATGCGCTTGCTGCAAATGGGACAATCAGCGCCGCAAAGGTATCGAGCCAGCCAAGCTTGAGCATTATGAAGTACAGGGGTATGTAGATGGCCTCAAATGGAACCATGATCGTGGCGATAACCAGCCAAAACACGAGTGTACGTCCTATGAACTGGTACTTGGCCAGGGCGAACCCGCCAAGAGAGCAGAGAAACAGGCTCAGCGGGAGCCGGATCGCCACTACGATCACGCTGTTGCGAAACCACAGAGCAAAATCTGTCTCGGCAAACAAGTTGGGCCAATTTACAAACTGCCAGGTAGGGGGAATCAGCTTCGGAGGAGCTGAGAAGATTTCCGCGTTCGTTTGCAAGGAGGTAGAGAGCATGAATATGAATGGATAGACAGTAAATGCCAAGCCTAACAACATCGCAAGATAGATCAGCACTCGGCCGACAAGTGTGCCGAAATTTATCGGTGCCGATGACCGGGCTACGCGTTGTTCTACCTGCGCTTGTGCCATTGCTTCACCCTCCTTTCCCTTTGCTCACCGATCAGTGAGCAAACAAACCCCTCAGGCGTTTGATCTGGACAAAGGCGACGATCATCGTCAAAGCGAATATGAAGAATGACACCGCCGAACCATAGCCTAACTTACCCCATAGGAAGCCATGTCGGTAAAGATAGAGCGAGAGTGTGAGGGCGGAGTCCTCCGGGCCGCCGGCGGCGGCATCTCCTTCTGACGTAAATCGAGTCAATATGAATGGCTCCTCGAACACGCGAAGGGAGTCGTGAGTGACAATTACGAGCACGAATACGAGCACCGGTCTCAACAGCGGAATCGTGACGTTAAAGAACGACTGAAGGGCATTTGCCCCGTCCACCTTGGCGGCTTCGTAGTACTCGTTCGAGATGCCCTGGAGCCCGGCAAGAAGATAGATCATGAAGAGGGCCGACCAGCGCCAGACGATAAGCGTCATGATCGCCGGCTTAATCGCGACGGGATCGGAGAACCAGTCGATAACCCCGATACCGAAGTTGCCGAATATGAAGTTTACGATTCCATATTCTCTGCCGAAAATGTTGGCAAAGATAACCGACACGACCGCGGCTGACGTCGCTATAGGCAAAAAGAAGAGCGTGCGAAAAATGGGCTTTGCCGGGAGCGCCTGCCAGTTCAGAATCAACGCGATTCCCATTGCGAACGGGATAACCAACAGGACAGCGCCGACCGCAAACCAGATGTTGTTCAGGAAGGCGATCCAGAAGACTCTGTCCTTAAAGAACATTCTGTCGTAGTTCTCGAGGCCTATGAACTCGGGATCGAGGATGCCCACCCAGTCGGTCAAGGACATGTAGAGCATCCAAATGAAGGGACCGATCATGAACGCAACGAAGGTGAGGAGGAACGGCAGCAGGAATATGTAGGGTTCGACATCACTGAATCGGAAAGACCGGGATCTGGACGCTTGCGCGACCATCCCGCCGGTCGCACCGCTCGCTGACTGCCGTTGGACGCTGCTATCTGGCGAAGTGTTGTCCGCTGCCATCACTCCTCCTTGTCATGAGTCGCGTTAAGGTTGTGACGCGCGGGCTACTCCATAGGCAGAGCGCGAGCCTCGTCGGCGGCGATCTTGAGACCCTCAGCTGCCGAGACTTCGCCGGCGGCTATCCTGGGAACCTGGCGGTTGACTATTCCCTGCATCTCCGAGAGGTTGGGATGCTGGTAGTACTTGCCCTGGTTCTTGTAGGCGATGCCGAAGATGTCCTTGATCCACAACTGGTCGTTGAGGAACCAGTTCTTGGACGCCTGAGCCTCTTCGGAGTCGAGCGTGTCGAACCGGTTCGGCAAGAAGTTCTTCTCTCTTAGCCGACCGAGTTCGTTCTCGGGCTCCAAGTCCATATAGAAGGCGAATGCAGCCGCGTTGGCCTCATTGGGCCCCTTGGCAACCAAGGTAGCGCCACCGCCACGCTGGGCACCGAGGATACCGGCTTTCAACTGCGGGACAATGCGGCCGGCCCATTTGCCTCTGCCGTACTCGTGCTCGGCGATTTGAACGCCCATGTGGGCGGTCCTGGCGATGTACCAGTCGGGCATCATGACGGAGACTATGACGTTGTCCTTGTATGCCTGCCAACTCTCTGGAGCGTAGAAGGTAGCGGTTGTCCAGGCTACGTCGTGGACGTTGATCAAGTCGGCATAGACCTGAGTCGCTTCGATCGTCTCGTCGCTGTCGATGATGATCTCGTTATTCTTGTCGATGAGACCGCCACCATTCAGCTCGGTGAACATGGTCAGGTGATTCCAGCCGGAGGTATCGAGGATGATGGCCCGCCAATCGGGATTGACTTCCTTGAGGGCCTTGCCGGCCTCGGCTACGGCGTCCCAGTCATTAAGCTTGCTCGCATCGATACCAGCTTCCTCATAGGCGTCGGTGCGATAGTACCAAGCGGCGCAGGAGTTGGAGCTAGGAACGCCCCAATACCTGTTCTTGTAAAGGACAAAGTTGGAATGAGGAACGATGGGGACGAAGGGTTTCATATCTTCGGTTGTCTCATAGAGGACTTTTTCAGCAATGCCCTTCTTCAAGAGACGCGGGACATGGATATGCTGGACGACGTGCATGACGTCTGACTCAATCTTGCCGGCGAGTAGGCCGGTAACCCAGCCAGGAGTAGGATCGGCTTCTACGGGTTCGAAATTGACCTTGACGTCGGGATGCAGGTTCTCAAACTTCGGGACCACCTCGGCAAAGTAACCGATGTCCTTTCGAATGACGATGTTGAGCTCGCCCTGAAGCTTCTCGGGCATCATGCCAACTTCGACGGTAACTTCCTTCTCGACCTCGACTTCCTTCTCTACAACTACGGTTTCCTTGACGATCTTCTCGACGACCTGAGGCTCGCAGGCTGCCAGTACAGGCAGCGCAGCGGCGGCGCCAAGACCCGCCAAAAACGAGCGGCGGGTGAACTTCTTCGACAAAAGCTTTTCAGACAATTCTTGAAACTCCTACAAACTCGAACGTTGCGAAATGTGACATCCCGGCGTCTGCGCCAACGCCTCTTAAAGCTGGCCTACGGTACGAGATTCATCCCTCCTTCGATTGTGCTTTTCGGACGGTTACACCCCAGAACTGGCCTTTTATAGATTCCCGTCTAATTCAAGCGGTAGTATATTCAATCTCACGACCCAGGGTCAACTTCCCGGCGGTAAGGTAACTGTTCAGATTTGGGTGGGCGAATTTCGTGGTTGGATAAGAGTGTAGTAATAACGCTGCTCTAACGTCATAGTGTGATGCGGAGGGATATGGTTGACTCGTGAACAAAAGATACCCTTCCCGCTCCGAGTTGATGCATATCATCGAGCAACAATCGGCTGAAATCGACCGGCTGCGAGAGCGAGTAGAGCAGTTGGAGGTCGATCTAGAGCTAGCTCGGAATGATCGATCAGGGCCAAAGCCTCCACCATGGATCAAGCCCAATAGTCCGGAGCGAAAAGAGCATAAACGTCCCCGCAAGAAACGCGCCGAAGGATACGCGCGTAAGAAGAGTACCCCCAGCAAGCAGATGGTGCATGCCGTTGAGCGATGTCCTGAGTGCGAATGTGTTCTGCAGGGTGGAACGGTGAAGCGGCGGCGCGAGGTGATCGAAATCGTGTTGATGCCGGCTGAAGTGACAGAGCACGTAGTGGTAGAGAGGGTGTGTCCACTTTGCACTAAGCGATGCGTGCCGAAGCTGGGGGTCAAGGATGGAATAGTAGGGAGACATAGATTTGGCCCGAAGCTGCTTGGGATGATTACTACTCTGCACGAAGTGGGACGGTTGCCAGTGCGTCGAATTCAGGAACACTTGCAATGTCTATTTGGCCTGCGGATCAGCGTGGGAGCAATCGAGTACGCACTGCATTCGGTAGCGACCAGGGGTGCAGCTGCGGTCGAGGCGATCCGCCAGCAGACGCGAGAAAGTGCCGTGGTGCACGCAGACGAGACCGGCTGGCGGGAAGATGGGCAGAACCGCTACGTTTGGGTACTAGCAACGCCGAATACCCGTTACTTTGAGATCGGTCGGCGCAACAATGAGCAGATAGACTCAATGCTGGGGGAGAGCTTCAACGGGATAGTTGTAAGTGACTTCTATAAAGCCTATGACCACTTGTTGGGAGAGCATCAACGTTGTTGGGCACATCTGCTACGCGACGTCCGGGAATTGGTGGGTCGGTATCCCAAGAACCGCTCATTGGCACGCTGGGCACACAGTCTGAATCGTCTTTACCGCGCGGCTAGAGCTAGTCCGACTCGAAATGCGGCTGAGCGTCATGCTACCCGCAAAAGATTGGAGAAAATCGCAACTAGAATCTGCCAACCGTTCATCGACTCGGATGCGTCCCCCGGACGGCGATCGGTCCCCCTACGGGCGATCGGCCAGGAGCGGACCTACGGCGAACCTCAGCGTGCCCTCTGCGAACGCATTCTCAGATATGTACACGAACTCTTTACATTCGTGGTTAACCGGCAGGTTCCACCTACCAACAACGAGGCAGAACGTTCACTACGCCCGCTCGTGATCGCGAGGAAGGTATGGGGAGGCACACGATCCAGGCAGGGATCGATAGATGCCATGCGCCGTGCTACTCTGATGGACACTTGGAGGGTCCGGGGACTCAATCCCTTCCTTGAAGTTCAGAAACTCCTACTTTCCCCTCAAATCTGAACAGTTACCGTGAAACGTAAGTGTTCAGAATTGGGTGGGCGATCTTGGGGCTGGGTTATGCTTTGACGTGTCGACACTGCTCTACAGTCATTGTGCGGTTTGGTTCCGCCTGGGCGGATGGGTTCTCCATGACATAAGAGATTTTCTTCGCGAACTGAGTTGTTTCGCATTATTGAGCAACTTTCGGTTGAAAAGGCCCGGCAGGCCCGTGCAGCAGAGCGGCCACCCACGGCTGGGGACAAGCCCCAGCCCTACAGGTTTCTGCCTGGATTGTCGGCGGCGGCGTGGGTTGGGACGGAGTCCGATCCCGTATCGGGGTACGGGACGTGCGTGCGTACCAGTCGCCTACAAAATTGGGCGCTCTAAAGTCTGAACAGTTACCGTGAAACGTAGCTCTTCAGGATTAAGTGAGCGATTGTTGGGACTGGGCTGTGCTCTTATGGGTTGACGCCGCTCAAACGTCTTAGTGCGGTCTGAATGGCAAAGGTTTCTCCGTGACAAAGAGATTTCCTTCGCGAAACGTTTCTCGATGAATATTATCGGCAACAAGCAGGCGAAATTGCCTGGCTGCGAGAACGAGTGGAGCAATTGGAGATCGATCTAGAGCTAGGCCGGAGTGATCGACCAGGACCAAAACCTCCATCCTGGCTCAAGACTAATAGTCCTGATCGAATTGGGTCCAAACGCGCACGCAAGAAAGGCCCCACGGGATTCGCGCGTAAGCGAAGTGTAGCCGACAGGCAGGTTATGCACGCGGTTGAGCGATGTCCTAGCTGCGATTAGCTTCTACAGGGTGGAACGGTTGATGCTACGCGTCGGGCTACAATGGTCGACACTTGGAGAGTCCGAGGACTCAATCCCTTCCTTGAAGATCAGAAACTCCTACTTTCCCCTCAAATCTGAACAGTTACGCGGTAAGTTGACGCAGCCGGTCCTCGTATTCACATGCGATCGTCGCAACTAAGAGAGGACAGTCCGCCAGCAAGTGCAACGGCGGAATGACTCCGACATATCGCCACTTAGTTGAATCTCCCTTGTCCCCAAACGCTTGTGCTGGGCCGCTCTCGCCGAGATCGTTGACTCGGCTCTTCGTACCCTCAGTTATTGTGATTGACAGGCTTGTTCCAGCACGCGCAATACGTTGTCTCCGAGGATTTTTCTGACGGCATCTTCGCCGTAGCCGCGTGCCACAAGACCCTGAGTGATTTGGGGGTATTTGGTAGCGTCCTCTATCAACAGTCCGCCGCCGTCGAAGTCCGATCCCAAGCCTACGTGGTCAATGCCTGCGACGTTGACGGCGTGGTCAATGTGCTCTAGCAGACGAGGCAGGGACGCGTCGTGGGCGTCGACAAAATCTGGAACGAACGTGATTGCCATGACACCGTTATTGTTTGCCACACCCTTGATCTGTTCGTCGCTCAGATTGCGCGGATGATCGCACAGGCGCTTGCAATTGCTGTGGGAGGCGAGCACGGGAGAGGTCGAGACCTCGAGAACGTCCCAGAATCCTCGCTCGGCGATATGAGAGACATCAACAAGCATGCCCAGAGCGTTCATTTCCTTCACCAACTGCACGCCGAAGCTCGTCAATCCTCCGCCCGAGCGCTCCTCGGCATTGCCCGCAGCCGCCCAGGAGCTTGGGTTGTGAGTGAGTCCGATGGATCGGACTCCAAGGCGAAAGAGCATCCTGAGGACATTAAGGCTCCGTTCGAGCCCGTCGCTGTTCTCGATTGCGAGAATTGCGGCCAACTTGCCTTCGGCCTTGGCGAGACGAATGTCTTCCGCTGACTTGGCTATAACGAGTTCGTCTGAATGGGCTTCGATCTCCGCGTCGAAATACCCGAAGGCATCGAGGGCGAAGCTGAGATGATTATTCCAGGCGCTCGTTACGTCGACGGCAAAGAAGGCGGCGTCTATCCCACCCCGACGCATCTTGGGTAGATTGATTTGGACCGGCGTCATAGTGCCGATGCGCTGATCGCGTAGATGGGCAACGGTACCCATGTGGCGGTCTCGGTCTGGCGGCGACTCACCCGAAAAGCTCAGATTCCCTCGGAGGATGTGGGAGACAATCGCGTCGTTGTGGCAGTCGATGACCAAGGCTTGATTGTGAAGCGAGTAAGGTTCTGTGTCCGCGGCCAAAGTGGGCACCTCCTAAATGCGATGTAGAGTTGAGAGGAGTATTTGGAGCGCGATAGCTCAAGAATCAACTAAGTCGCGTCCATTCTGGCCGGCGTGGGCACCCAAAATGTAGCGGAATTGTGCCGCCGGCGCCTCGCTTCCTGGATTCCGGCCTTCACCCGAATCACCATGGCCTTGTGAAGCCCGCACGAGAGGATGAAAATGGGACGAGTGATTCCGTTGATTGTATGTCGGGTTTGCCCCAGCCCGGCCCCAGCGGGGGACAAGCCCCTCGCCTCGCGAAGTCTTCGACCGCGCTACGTTTCCCATCCCCAGCCCCAGCGGGGGACAAGCCCCCGCCCTACATTCTTCTTTTCCGGCTACGAACGAGGAAGAGTTGGAAAAACTTAGCTGGATGGCCATTCTCGTACCAGCTACGATAGTGGATGGCGGTACCACGGGGCCTGCTATTTTTCGTGCCAGGAATTGGAGCCGACGGAGGGATTCGAACCCTCGGCCTGCTGTTTACGAAACAGCTGCTCTACCACTGAGCTACGTCGGCTGATAGTTGCACTGTGGAATATAGCCTTGGCCAGGTGGGCTGGTCAATTATCGGGCTCAAATCCACCCTTGGCGTATTGATTTCCTGGGTCCCAAAACATCCAACCGCCCAATCCAAGGTCATATAGCGCCTGCTTCTGCAAATGGAATTGGTCGGGACCGTAGGGGTAGTCCAGAATATAGTCATCATAGTATTGGAGCCAGGGCCGTAAGGTTACACCGGTGTTGCTTAGTCGTTCCTGGGCATTCTTGATACTCTCGTGCACGATCTCGTATGGGTGGTGTGATGCCTCTCCACGGTAAACTACTCCGCTTTCGGCGGGTATGCCGTCGAAGAAAAGATTGGGATAAACCATAGTCGAGATCACGTCCACATGCGGGGCCATCGCTTCGATTCGCTGTCCAATACCCATGTCGTCCTCGCGCCACGACGTATAGCCAAAGACATCCACGGCCAGTCTAACTCCGGTCGGCGCAAGAACGGAGCGGGCGTACTCGAGGAAGCCGGTGATTGCCGCAATCCTGTTGCCCTGGTTATTCGCCTGAGAAAATACCATGCGATCAACGTTCGTGCCGGGGGCAGGGTCGCTGGGGAATCTGATGTAGTCGAATTGAATCTCATCGAATCCGAGCTCAGCGGCCTCCTTGGCGATAGCTACGTTGTACTCCCACACCTCGCGCCTAGTTGGGTCGGCCCAACCGAGACCCTCCCCGTCTACCCACTGTTTTCCGGTCTCGGAATCCATAACAGCAAGGTCGGGGCGGGCCTTGCTCAAGGGGTCGTCCTTGAACGTTACAATTCGGGCTATCGAGTAGATGCCGCGACCCTTTAGGTCTGCCAACAATGCCTTGGGGTCTGGTATCGTGATTTCAGGCTGTGCCCCGTATTCCTGCACCGCAGGCAACGCGCTCTTGTACGCTATCCAACCCCTATCGCCTTTCACGTCGATGACCAACGCATTCAGTTCGGTCTCTTCGATGAGCCTGATCGCATTGTCGCGCAACTCTGGAGAGGCGATGCCGTAGAATGTCAGGTAAATTGCCCTTATGGCCTCCTTCTCGAGCTCGACGACGAGTGGGCCTGGGCCGGTCATCAAAACTGTGGTTGCCGCGTAGTTACTAGCTCGCACGAAGATGGGTAGATCTGGCTTGGCGCCTCCGACCCGGAATTCACCGTTTACGTCGGTCCGGACCTCACTCTGACCGGTGATTACCGTCGCGTTAGGGATGGGGCGTCCATTGTACCTGTCTACCACGCGGCCCGAAATGACGTTGTGGCGGAGAATCATGCGAAAGGCACTGCCTTCGGGAAGGATCGCGGACACTTGCTCGTGATCCGGCGCAGAGATGCTCAGTATCTGCCCGGTCTCGACATAGCTCACGTGGGCCATGCCATCTTCGCCTGAGAGTCCGCTGTTGTCGCCCACAACAACCTCGGCACCGGCGAGCAGCCCAAACTTGTCGCTAACGACTTCTACCGTGATGACCCTTGGCTGCAACCTGACCTGCATAGGCTCGCTATTAAAGGGAAGCACTTGTGAAAGATAACCGGGCGCGTCAACACTGATGGGTTGGTCCATGTCAACGTACTTGACTCGGAAGGAACCATCCGCCCCCGATTCGGCGCTTCGATTGCCTTGGACAACTCGGGCACCGGAAATCGGCTCGCTGTTGCTCACATCGACGACACGTCCGCTAATCAGTGTAGGTTGTAGTCGAATCTCTATTGTGGAACGATCATGAGAGAAAACGGATTGTGGTGTGTATCCGGGTGCATTGACCGTGATAAGTTGATCTTCGCGCAGACGCGGTCCGACGTAGATGACCGTGCCAATATCGTTGGTGGAAACCAGACGGTCGCCGGTTTGAATCATCGCGCCGGAGATTGGCTGATTCGACTCAGTGTCGAATACCGAAAAGCTAGTCAAACGCTCGCTTATGAACTCGTCATAGACCAGCCAAGAAAGTGTAGCTGCGGCTACTGCTACAAGAAAATATAGGATTCGGGTAGTCATAGGCCTCTAGATGCAACTATGATGTTCGTTCTCAAAGGAGCCTCGCTCGGGAACGAAGAGTCCACATGTACAGATTATATATGCACCATCGGGAATAGAGTTCTCGAACCGGTAGACTACGACTTGAAGAAGTCTTTACGCAAAACTCAATGCCAGATTACGATTAAGCAACGACCCTAGGTTTACGAAGTTCTAATTGCTGGAGGAGCAGGAACAGTGGCGACGGACAACCGCCAGTTCGATCCAACTCAGATCAGCCAACTGGTTGCTTGGCTTGATGAGCAGCGCAATCAGGACCGTGAGCGGATTACCAACTTGGTCAAGGATATGGCGGATATTTCTACCCAAGTGGACGAAATCGACATGCGCTTGCGCAACCAAGATCTACAGATATCTTCGGTCGCTGGACACATATCCAAGCCGGTAATTCCTGATGCCGAAATGCGGCCTGTATTCGACCAGATGTCGAGACACGAGCTCAAGTTAGAGACCCTAGAGGAAGAACTGCAACGCCAAGATTCGTTGCGGAGTGTAAGCGAGTCTCAGGAAAAGAAAGCGGACCTCGAGACTGCCCAGCGATTGGAGAGAATTGAACAGCAGCTACGAACCGACAGTCAGAAGACCTCCGCAATGCACGCTGAGATCAGTAGAGAACGATCGCTGGCGGCCTCGATGCCTGCGGCTATAGAAGCACTACAACGCGACATCAATGCATTAGGGAATCGGCTGATCCATATGGAGGACAGCGACAAACGAATTGAAACTAGTACTACACAGCTCGAGTCGTTGATAGAGGAGCATGGTGGTCGGGTCCAGCATCTGGAAAACTGGGCGAGATTATCGGATGTAAGGTGGTCACGGCAGGCGGACGAGTGGTCAGGCCGCTTGGAGGTGTGGCGAGCGGAGGACGAGGAGCGGTCGCGGCCGGTTCTTGCAGTTTCCGAGCGTGTGCTGGCTCTTCAGAACCAGGTGGACGAGCTAAGGGCCGGCACGGTGGAACTACTCGAGCGTGTAGGCAAACTCGAGGTTGAAGAACGCACCTCTGTACTCGAGAACTCGCGCCTCGCGGAACGAGTGCAACAGCTTGCGGCAGGACAGGAATTGGCCAGGCAGAAGCTAGCCGAAGAAGCGTCGGCGCGTTGGAACGTGGAGGAGTCGATGCACCGCGCTTTGGGGCGACTTGAGGAGACCCAGACGCTCCAGAAGACGATGATGTCCACTCTCGACAGAGCAACTCTCGAGCTAGAGCAGATGGAGCGCGACAAACAGACTATGATGTCGAATAGGGAGTCTGATCGGCTCCTGTTTCAGTCCGAGTTAGCAGACTTGGGCGTCCGTCTAGAGCAGAACCTACAGAACCTGCAGCGCGAGTTGATGGAGACGCGACGCAAGGCGACAGAAGGATTCCGCTTGGTGTTCGAGCATAGGCGGCAGTTGAACCTTTCACTCGAAGCCAATCTGCAAGATGTGGATCAACTGGGTTGGCTTGGCACAAGGTCCACATTGGAGACCTTGAGTGAAACAGCCGTCGACGGGAATGAACCTGGTTGAATCCAAGTTTGCGATGCATCGCACACGAGATTGGCTCCATTCTCCCCGTCCTTTGATGGCGAAGGCTTCTATCGCGAGAGTTTGAATTGTCCCGTAGGCTTGAACCTATACATTCCCTCGACGAGCCGTTTGACGAGCAGCCCGTTGTCGATGCTCACAGTTCCCGCATCTATGTTCTTCAGGCCATCGTAGTCCTGTTTGTTGCGGTCATAGTCTTCCAACTATGGCGCCTTCAGATACTAGAGGGAGATTACTATCGGCACCAGGCGGACAACAATCGGTTCCGTCAGTCCAGGATCGAGGCCCAACGGGGCGTCATATATGATCGGAACGGAATACTCTTGGTGCGGAACCGGCCGAGCTACTCGGTCGGCATCGTTCCGGTCGACCTACCGCCACAGTTGGACGATCGGCTAACGCATCCGACCATTCGACGTTTGTCCAAATTAATTGGGGTGCCGGCGCAAGAGATCAAGGACAAGGTGGATGCGGTGTCGGGGTTGGCCCGCTTCGACAACGTACCCATCAAGAGAAACGTCGACCAAGAGCTGGCATTTGGCATCGAAGCCCGCCACATTGACATACCAGGTGTGCATATCTATGCGGAGCCATCCCGTGATTACCTTGATGGTCCGTTGACGGCACATCTGCTGGGTTACGTAGGCCTGGTGACCGAGGAACAATACGCTGAGTTAAGTAAGGCCGCCGATATTGCTCTCGGACTGAATGCGCGCATAGGACAGGCAGGGGTGGAGGCCACATTCGATCAGGATCTGCGTGGCCGGCCCGGCGAACGCAGGTTAGTCGTGAATGCGGCCGGCCGGGAGGTCAGGGAACTTGGCGTCGAGAATCCGACTTCTGGAAGAAACCTGTCGTTAACCCTCGACCTGGAGCTGCAAAGAGCAACTCGTGCCATTCTGGCGGAAGATATCGATCGGTACGAGTTGGCATCGGCAGTCGCACTGGATCCGCGCAACGGGCAGGTCTTGGCAATGGTCCACTTGCCTGAGTACGACAATAATCTGTTCAGTCGCGAGGTGACGGAGTCTGAGCTACAGGAGCTCATCCAAGACACCCGCAGACCGTTGGTCAACGGCGCCATCTCCAACTCGTATCCGCCTGGATCGTCTTTCAAAGTGATCACGGCTGCCGCTGCGTTGCAGGAGGGAGTCGTTACCCCTTACCAACGGATATTCTGCACAGGCGCGCTGCACGTGCCGAACCGTTTCGACCCCACATTGACGACCAGGATCGCGGATTGGGCCGCGCACGGTGAAGTCGATGCCGTGAGTGCACTAGCCTCCTCTTGCAACGTCTATTTCTATATGCTTGGCGGAGGCGACCCGGAGGGGTCAATCAGTGGGCTGGGTATTGAGCGCCTTGCGCGTTATGCACGGCTGTTTGGACTGGGGGAGCAAACGGGAATACGGCTGACAGGAGAGTCAGATGGATTTGTGCCTTCGCCAGCGTGGAAAAGAGAAGTTTACGACCAGGAATGGTACCTGGGGGACACCTATTTGACCGCGATCGGTCAGGGTTTTGTTACTGCTACGCCCTTGCAGATGGCAAACGCCGTTGCCGTGATAGCGAATGGAGGTACACTCTACCGCCCCGAGATTGTGAAACAGATACTCGACGAGCACGGAGAGGTTATTCGAGAAATGAGTCCGGAGGTGATCCGCCAAGTGCCGGTGGCGGCGCCATTCATCGAAGTAGTGAGGGCGGGAATGCGGTCCGGAATGTTAATCGGCCGAACTCCTTACGGCACTTCATACGTCGGCACTTCATATACGGCCGAGATTCCAGGTTTGGCCGTTGCGGGAAAGACGGGAACCGCCGAATATGGTCAGCCGGATTCGTCAGGCTCCCTACCAACCCATGGTTGGTTTGTGGCGTTCGCGCCGGCCGAAGATCCTGAGATCGCATTGGCGGTTTTCGTGAAGAGAGGACGCGGAGCGCAGGATGCGGGTGAGTTGGCCGAGTCGATCCTGCGCTACTATTTTCGAATACCGGAGGAGCTAGAAAATTAGAAACATTGGCAACGAGCGCCTGCTGCGAAACTTCGATCCGATTCTATTTCTGACGGCGATACTGATTCTAGTCTACGGGCTTGCCCTGATTTACAGTGCCACTTTTGGTATCGAAGACCCGTGGACACTGAGTTCGCACGTGGGTCGCCAGGCCACGATTGGAGCAATGGGCTTAGTTCTGATAGCGATTGCGGTGACCTTCGACTACCGCCTGATGGCACCATTCGCCTACGTGATATACGGGTCTACTATCGTGCTCCTGGTGGCGGTAATTGTTTCTGGCGTCGTCGTACACGGTTCGCAAAGATGGTTCAGCGTGGCCGGCGTTCAGTTCCAACCATCCGAGTTTGCCAAGCTGGGGTTGGTGATCTGCTTGGCGAGGTATGTCTCGGACAACCACCGGCAGATCGGTCGAATAGTAGTCGTGCTGAAGTCGATGGTTCTAGTAGCTATCCCAGTCGGTCTAACTCTGATTCAGCCCGATATGGGGAGTTCGCTGGTCTATGTTGCGATCTGGATCACGATAATGTTTGTGGGAGGTATGCGGGGTCGCCACTTGGCGATTCTCGTCGCTGCGACGATGGCATCTCTGCCGATAGCTTGGCAGTTCATGCTCGAGTACATGCGCAGGCGAATTCTAATCTTCCTTGATCCGACGTCGGCTCCTTATGAGGAGGGGTACAACGTGATTCAGGCGCTGATTTCGGTGGGATCCGGCGGTCTGCTAGGACGTGGGTTTACGAGCGGTACGCAAAGCCAATTGCGATTCCTAAAGGTTCAATACTCAGATTTCATATTCTCGGTGCTTACCGAAGAGCTAGGGTTCGTTGGCGCGGTCGGTTTACTGTTGTTGCTGGGGCTATTCCTTTTGAGGGTGTTTCGCGTCGCGCTCGTTTCGAAGGACCGATTCGGTAGGCTCGTCGCAAGCGGGCTCGCCGCGATGATCGGATTCCAGGCGATGGTAAATATTGGAATGAACGTCGGGCTTCTGCCAGTCGCCGGCATTACACTTCCGCTAGTGAGCTTTGGCGGCAGTTCGCTAATCACTGTACTCTTTTCGATCGGTCTGTTGCAGAGTATTCTAATCAGGCATAAGCGGTTAGAGTTGTGAATTAGATCGACAGCATTTGCACGGGTGAGGCCGGTTTTTGCGGTCTTAGCGGGCGCCCGTCAAGGGTCAACTCGGTGCACTCCCGCCATATGTTGATGAGATCGACAGGAAAAAGGACTGAATGCGTGGGCTTTCCATCGGACTTCTCTTCGTTTCGCTGTGGGTAGTGATCCTGCAGCTCGCCTGTGCGCCGAATTCGACGGAATCACCCAGTACGGTAAAGATAGCTCTCGTCTACTCATTCGGTTCAGCCGACCGAGCGGTATCCGAAGAGAGCGTACAGACGGCTCGCAGATTGGTTGGGGATCGGGCGGCTATGGATAACTGTCGGGTAGAGTTGGTGATTTCGGACACTTGGGAATGGGATCGTGGACGAAGGGCCGAATCAATTGCAGCCGATAGTGCGACGATGATCGTGCTTGGGCACGGTCCGGAATCAGATCTCGACATCGTCGGAGTCGTCTACGGTGCGGCGAACCTGCCGTGGATCAGTTTCGCAAAGATCGACGAAATGCCGCCGGCTGAGGGCCAAGTCTGGTTTGCGGCGTCGGATTCGGCGACGGCTACTCCTGTTGACTCCGCTATTGTGGACACTGTTGTTTCGATTTCGCTTGACGCGATCGAAGCGGCTTGCGATGCCGGAGAGCCCTCACGAGAGGGTGTATCTCGACACTTGGCCGGGCTGGCCGGCCAAATGTCCGCTAACTTCAGTGCCGTTGCGAGATAGACTTATCGACTCCGAGATACGCTCGGCATTACAAGAGAATGCCACCGCACAACCAAGCATCGAGCCGCTTGCGCCAATGCGTTTGAGCCGGCACGTCGCCCAAGCAAGTCTCAGCGCCACGCCCTCCGGTTCGGAACGGGTCTCAAACCGTTGTCTCAGCATTGGTGACACGGGCGAGTTCGTGAATGCGCGTCCTTGGCGCAATCGGACAGAGATCCTCGAGATCCTGGAGATGACTAGTGGCCCAAGAATAGGGCGACTGCTGAATGATCTCAGCCGCCGGTTCGCCGACCAAGGCGGCCAACTCATACTCACTAATCACAGTCTATTCTCATCTAACAAAGCGATCTTCAGGCACGCTGGGTTTGTACTGTTGGAAGAGATAATTGAGATGGTGTCCGAGGGGCCGGCGCTCCTAGAGTACAGGCCGCGGTCTGCAATTGGATTCAGGCGGGAAAACGATCCAGCCAGGTTGATCGGAATCGACCGCGAGGCGTTCTCATGGCTTTGGCGCAACTCCGAGCAAGAGATGGCCACCTACTTGCAGCAGGCAGGGGTCAGAGCGTTTGCTGCCAGTACGAATGGAGAGCTAGCCGGCTACCTTACCTACACTGTGCATCGTGGTTTCGCACATATCGACCGTATGGCGATCTTGCCGGAGGAACAGGGAAGAGGCCTTGGCAAAGCTATGATGAGTTGGAGTCTCGGAAAGATAAGAGAATCCGGTAGGGAGAACGTTATTCTAACCACTCAGCGAACCAACACGCGTTCTCAGAATCTGTACATGAGATTCGGATTCACTGAGACGGGACGGGGATATTCGATATTTGGGAAGTGGCTGTAGTCAGGCACAAAGCTGAAAACCCGGCTTGATCGAAAGTCGCTTCAATTTACAGGTGGGTCGCCCATTATATGAAGATACACGTGATTACTCTTTTTCCTGAAATGTTCAGAGGTCCGTTCGACAAGAGCATAATCGGACGCGCATCGGACCGCGGGTTAGTGGAAGTCAATATCGTAGATTTGCGTGGGTTTGGGATTGGCAGACACAAGCTGACCGACGATATTGTCTATGGTGGTGGGGCCGGTATGTTAATGAAGCCCGAGCCAATTGTTTCGGCTGTGGAATCGATAATTCTTGATTCCGAAAGGGAATCGGCTCGATCCGCTTGGGTTGTTTTGACCTCGGCTCGTGGCAGGCTCTTCAATCAGCGGGTTGCCGCGGAACTGTGCAATCACTCAGAATTGATCGTAATTTGCGGTCGTTATGAGGGCGTCGACGAGCGTGTGTCTCAGTTGGTGGTCGACGATGAGATTTCAGTGGGCGACTATGTGTTGACCGGCGGTGAGATTGCGGCAATATCGATAGTTGACGCGACGGTTCGCCTGTTGCCGGGAGTAGTGGGCAGCACGCAGTCGCTGGAGGATGAATCGCACTCGCGCGAATTACTGGAGCACCCCCAATACACACGGCCGGCAGTCTATCGGGAAATGGAAGTGCCTAAGGTGCTCTTGTCGGGGCATCACGCGGAAATAGCACGTTGGAGGAGAGAACAATCTATACTTACAACCGCGCACAGGAGACCCGATCTTCTGGCAATGGCGCACTTGAACGACACCGAAAGGGCTATTGCCGAGGAGGCAGTTGAGTCGCCGGGGGAGGACGCTTGAAAGCCGAGATCATATCAGTTGGCACCGAGTTGTTACTGGGTCATATCGTAGATACGAACGCCGCCTACCTTGCGCAGGAGCTGTCGGCACTCGGTATCGACCTCTATTGGGGGACGCACGTCGGAGACAATCTGGAACGCGTGACTGAGTCTTTTCGGCGGGCAATGTCACGCTCGGATTTCGTGATTGTGACCGGTGGGTTGGGCCCAACCGAAGATGACCTGACTCGCGAGAGCATAGCTGCCGCTTTGAACGAGGAAATGGTGGTCGTGCCTAAACTTGAGACGGAGCTAAGAGAGTTCTTCGAGCGACGGGGCCGGCCAATGCCTGAACGCAACGTAAAGCAAGCCACTCTCATTCCGTCGGCGCGGGCAGTCCCAAATCCCATAGGTACCGCTCCTGGATGGTGGGTCGAGAAGCATGGGACGATGATCGCGGCGATGCCGGGCGTGCCCAACGAGATGTATCGGATGTGGCGGAATGAGATCGCACCTCGCCTGTTGAAGGGCGAGGACAGTGCGGTAATCCATACCAAGATTGTCAAAGTGCTTGGCATCGGTGAGTCTCACGTTGAGGAGATAATTCAGCCACTGCTTGCCAGCACGAATCCGACGCTCGCGACGTATGCGAAGTCGGACGGGATCCACGTCCGGATAACGGCAAAGGCAGCATCGGTAGAAGAGGCGCGCAGCCTATTGCTGGACCCAGAGGCAGAGGTCCGTCGGCTGTTGGGGCCGGCGATCTACGGTGTGGACGACGAGACAATTGAGTCTATCGTCTTGCGCCAATTGGATTCGAATGGCAAGACTGTTGCCTGCGTCGAAGCCATCACTGGGGGACTGATTTCTGCGGCACTGGCGGATGCCGCCGCAGGGGGCTCGAATGTCTTCAAGGGCGGCTTGGTGGCAGACTCGACGGAGGCGAAAGCCAGGTGGGGGATCGATCGGAGGCTGATGGAGTCCGCCGGCGAAGTGAGTGCGGCAGTCTCTGAATCAATGGCCACTCTGGCGCGGCGGCATTTTGACGCGGAAGTTGGTATCGGCGTCACGGGTGTAGCCGGCCCTGAACCATACCGGGGTCAGGGGCCAGGGTCGATTCACTTGGCAATCGATGACGGGGGACAGCTCGTTTGTCACAGCGAGATTGGATTCGGCAACACTCCGTCCACCGTCAAGTCGCGAACGGTGGTGGCTGCACTCGATATGCTAAGGCGTCACCTCGCAGGCATTTTCCCTTCAGCCAGCTAGTCTTTGTACGCTCAGATTAATCTCTGCGGCAAGAACCGGAACAGCATTCGATACCCTAAGGAAAGCAGGCGCTTAGCGTAATCGACGCGCGGGAGCGTGTTATTTCCTGTTCGGGATGTTTCGATTCGAAGCCCTTCGGACCAGTTTTCCAATAGTCAGACCGGTTTGATTGGCTCGCCGTGCGGCGAGGTGGCACGGGTTTTCAGGAGGCGACGCGAGTCCTCTTGATGTACTCGACGACAAACTTCAGTCGATCGTCGTACTCCGCCTGACGAAGAAGTGCCGAGTCCATATAAGTCGCGTAGGAAGTATCGCGTCCAGTTATTTGCGAAAGCTGTTGGGCCAAGCGGACCTTTTCCTCCGACAGCTCCGCAAAGCGGCTCAGCGGGTCCGCCAGGCTCTTGAGTGTAACCAGAATTGCAGCCCGTATTTGCGCCAACTCCGCACTCGCGTCGTCGTCTCGGCCGGTAAGATCAGACGCAGTGGCACTAACGCCGATGCTCTCCACGCGCTCAATCTTCTCGTCCAATTCGGCGATAACCAAGCGCTTTCGTTCGATCTCTATCGTCACAGTCTCCAGGTTCCTCTGTACGTGGCTTACGGCGCCGCGGTACACAACTCCAGAATTTCCCTGTTGTTTGGTTGCCTCAACCTGTTTCTGAATCTCCGACTGCCGGCGAATTAGATAGATCAGTCCAACTTCGTGTTGGGCTTTCAACGACTTCAGCTCGACCAGGTTTCCTGACTGCACCGAATTTGCTCCTCATGTGATGTCCAAACGCTTGTCAAGCAGACTACCTGAAAGACTATTCAGAATCTTAGTGGGCCAACGTTCCAAAGCAACTCCAACATAATTGGAGACTAGGACAAATCTTGGCCTTCGAGACGATCAATTGGTTGGTGGAAGGGGGTAGGGGATATCAAATTGACGTAGTTGTTTGAAAATCCCTATAATCTGCGCACCGAAAGATTACCGCGCGATCCAGCTTCGATGATGGGATCTTGATTCGAGCGTTGTCCCAGCGCACTCATTCCCGCCGATGCGCTTTACCGAAGACAGATATCCAGCTAATTAGGTGGGCGCACAGCCACGTTGACACATTCTAGTCGTTTCGGCTCAGCAAAATCCACCCGAGAATTCTAGGAGGCGTCGGTTTGAGACTCTTGGTCGCCATCATGAAAGAAGATGAGGCAAGTGCCGTTGTGGACATGTTGATGGACCGGGAGTACCGCGCGACGAGGATAAACACGGCCGGCGGTTTTTTCAAGCGCGGCAACTCGACATTATTGATAGGCGTCGAGGATGATCAGATAGACGACGTGATGAACCTGATCAATACGAGCTCGGACACAACGACTGTATTCGTGCTAAATGTATTGCGACACGAGAGGTTGTGAGCAGAGTTCAAGCCCTCCGCTCGTCGGGGCCGGTTGGTGTCCTATTCCGAAAGACTCTGCTCAAGAGCCGGTTGAAGTCCCCTTCAGTCCAAGCGTAGAGTACCTGGCTCGCGTTGAAGATAGATGAGTAAGTGCCGCTGACGATCCCTATCATCAGGGTGATCGCGAACCACTTAATGGTTTCGCCTCCAAAGAGAATTATCGCCAACAACGTAAACACCACAGTGATAGACGTGGTGAGCGACCTTCCCAATGTCTGAAACAAGGAGTGGTTCAAGACCAGCTTGAACGGCTCGTTAGGGAATCGGAGCAGGTTCTCACGCACCCGATCGAACACAACGATTGTGTCGTGTACTGAAAAGCCAATTACGGTCAGGATTGCGGTAACGAACATAGCGTCAACGTCGACGTGAAAGATCCGTCCCAATATGGAGAACAAGCCAAGGACGACGAGCGCGTCGTGCGTCAGGGCAATGACCGCGCAGGCGCCGTAGCGAAAGGCTCCCTGCACCTGCCGGAAGGCCCACCAGAGATAGAGGAGAATCCCTATACAGGCCAATGCTACGGCGATGATCGCTCTCTGGGCGATCTCGGCGCCAACGGTAGGCCCGATCGACTCGAAACGCAACTCATCGAATTCTCCGCCGATCGCCGACAGCTCGTCCACCGCTGCAGCCTTTGCCGGCGAGTCCGGCGGGAGCTCCCTGGTACGGATAAGCACCGTCTTATCACCAGTAGTTTGGACTACCGACTCGTAACCCAAAGACTCGAGCGCCTCACGGATAGGGCCGGGCTGTGCGTCTTCGGCGAACTCTATCTCCCAAAGTGTTCCGCCAGTGAAGTCGATGCCGAGCCGGAGACCGTTTGGCGCAAGGAGAGAGATCAGGCCCAGTAGGATGACCACCGTAGACAGAATGAAATATCGTCCCCGGTGGCTGACAATGTCGATCAATGCAACCTCGACAAAGATGGGATCGGGCTAAGTAGCGGGAAACCAGTGGCGGCTGAGGCCGCCACTGATGCTGAACAGAATCCTGAGCAGCGTACGACTAACGATTATGGCCGTGAACATACTGACTAGGACGCCAATCGCCAAAGTGACGGCGAATCCTTGGATAATGCTCGCGCCCAAGGTCGCACCAAAATAGATCAGAATCGCACAGGTGATCAACGTCGATATATTCGAATCCCGGATCGAGCTCCATGCGCGGTCAAAGCCGGCTTCTAGAGCTGAACGCATGCTCTTACCGAGGCGAAGCTCTTCCTTCGTACGCTCGAAAATAAGAATGTTGGCGTCGACCGCCATCCCAACCGAGAGAATAAACCCAGCACCTCCGGCTAACGTGAGTGTGACTGGTTGGAACGGGTTTTTGAAGATCGCGAACACTATGACTGCGTACGCGGCGAGAGCGAGGTTGGCTACGAGGCCGGCTAGCCGGTAGTAGATGACCATGAATACAGCGACAATCGCCAGTCCAACCGCTCCGGCGACGTAACTCTTCTGCAGAGAGTCTTGTCCCAAACTTGGGCCTATGGTTCTCGTTTGAACGATCTTCAACGGGACAGGCAACGCACCATACTTCAGTTGAATGACCGTCGACTGGGCTTCTTCGAGCGGGTACCCCGAGGCTCCGCCTCTAATTACGCCTCTGCCGCGGGTGATGGCGGTTTCTATGACAGCCGAGGAAATCACCTCATTGTCCATTAGGATCGACATCCACTGACCGACGTTATTGGAGGTGAAATCGCCAAAGATTTCTGTACCCTCAGGGGTCAGCGAGAACTCTATTTGCACTCGGTTAAGTTCGTCATATCCAACCGCCGCATCGGACAGGTGACGTCCTTCAATAACGGTTTCGTAAACTTGTGCCTCCGCATCTGGCTCGCTATCTCCTTCTACGCCGACGGGCGCCTCAGGGCCGCCGAGCGTAGTCTTCACTTTGTCGCCAAGCTGCAACGGCGTAGGGCCGGATCCAACAAACTCCAAGCGGCCAGTTTGCCCGAAGGTCTGAACCGCCCTGTCGGGGTCTTTCACGCCGGGCAGCTCGACGATAATCCGATTATTCTGTGCAAGCTGTATCACGGGTTCTACAACGCCTAAAGCGTTGACACGACGCTCGATGATGAGCTTGGCTGCCTCCATGGACTCCGGCTGGACGGCTGCTCCCTCGGGCACCTGGGCTTCAAGGAGGACCTGGATACCGCCTTGAAGATCTAGGCCCTGCCGGACTTCGATTTCTCGATCTATGCGTGTTCCGCCTATACTGAAATGCAATCCAGGATTGTCCGGCAAAGCGATCCAAACCGCGGCGACGACAATGAGGATGATGAAAGCCAGCCAGCGAAAGTGTTTAGTCAACGGCTAACCCACAATGCGAATCGGTCCTTCCAATTGCTTCCAGCAAAACCCGGCTACTCTCTGTTGGTTGGAACGCGATGAAGTAGTAAGGTAGGCAACAGGGAAAACGAAGCGTTCATCGCGCGAGCAAATGTTAGCAGCCATATTCTTACGCGTCCATCCAATCTGGCGCAGCGATCGTGGATTGCGTGGGCAGGAATGGAGCACATCCGATCCTGCTCAGGCGACAATGTTCATGGATCGCAAGATTTGCGGAACTTCGATGGGGCTTTCAGCAACGCGGACCCCGACATCATTGAGAGCCTGAACCTTGCCGGCGGCGGTACCTGACCCGCCCGAAACGATCGCGCCGGCGTGACCCATCCTCTTGTCAGCCGGCGCGGTTCTGCCTGCTACAAAGGCGACCACGGGTTTGGGAAAACCAAGCCCGATGAACTCGGCGGCGCGCTCCTCGTCGTTGCCACCAATCTCGCCAATCAGCACAACAGCCTCAGTTTGGTCGTCGTCCGCAAAGAGCCGGAGGATGTCAACAAACGTCGTGCCGATAATAGGGTCTCCTCCGATTCCGACGCAGGTCGACTGGCCGTATCCGGCCCCAGTCAACGCATTGACTATTTCATAGGTCAACGTGCCGCTACGGGACACCAGGCCGATGTTTCCTCGTCGGTGGATATGTGCCGGCATTATGCCGACCTTCGCGAGTCCCGGCGCGATTACACCAGGGCAGTTCGGTCCGATCAAACGCGCCCCGCGCTTTCGGATGATGCTATCAACCCTCGCCATGTCGATAGTTGGAATCCCTTCGGTTATACAGATGATGAGCGGGAGGCCGGCGTCAGCGGCTTCCAGGATCGCATCTGGAGCGAAGGGCGCCGGCACGTAAATATTGGCGGCATTTGCTCCGGAGGCGTCGACGGCATCGCGCACCGTGTCGAACACGGGCACTCCGGCGACCTCGCTTCCGCCCCGGCCTGGCGTGACTCCGGCGACGACGTTGGTGCCATACCCGATCATCTGGCGGGTATGGAACTCGCCTTCCCGCCCGGTGATTCCCTGAACCAAGAGACGGGTGTCCGAACCGACTAGAATGCTCATTTGGATTCCGCTGCCAAGTTCAGCGTGCCAATGACGGCTCTGGCGGCCTCGGTCACGGAGGTGACCGCGGTCAAGCCTGCCTGTCGCAGTATGCGCCGGCCCTCTTGTTCGTTGGTGCCCACCAGACGAACTACGATTGGAACATCGACGTCTACCTGCTCAAGTGCAGCGATTATCCCCCTGGCAACTTCATCACAGCGAGTGATCCCACCAAAGATGTTGATGAGCACCGCTTTGACCTTTGGATCGGTAATCACCAGGCGCAGCGCGGTCGCGACTGTTTCGGCGCGGGCGCCTCCGCCTATGTCCAAGAAATTGGCTGGCTCCGCGCCATATAGCTTGACGAGGTCCATCGTGGCCATCGCGAGGCCGGCGCCATTCACGATACAGCCGACTTCACCGTCTAGCTTGACGTAGCTCAACTCCTGCTCTCGCGCCAGCCGCTCGAGGGGATCCTCCGACTCGAGATCGCGAAGCGCGGCAAGCTCGGTTTGTCTGAAAAGGGAGTTGTCGTCGATCGAGAGCTTGGCATCCAGGGGCCGCAAGTTGCCGGAGCCGTCGACTATCAAGGGATTGATTTCGCAAAGCGAGGCGTCCAAGCCCATGAACGCTTGGTAAAGAGAAGCAGCGATCCCGGTGAATTGGCGAACCTGCGCCGGCGAGAGGCCGAGTCTGAATCCGATCTGTCTCGACTGGAACTCCTGCAGACCGAGCAATGGATCAATGGGCAGGGAGATAATCTGCTCCGGGGTCTGTCGATTCACCTCTTCGATGTCGACTCCGCCGGCGGCGCTTGCCATCAGTACCGGCCGCCGAGACACGCGATCGATGATGATTCCCAGATAGAACTCGTGCAGGATATCGGTCGCTTCGACCACAAGCACGCGATTGACGGGGAAGCCTTTGATGTTCAGGGCAAGAATCTGCCTGGCTATATCCTTGGCTTGGCCGGTGTTTCCGGCCAGTCTGACGCCGCCGGCCTTGCCCCTACCGCCGGTCAGCACCTGTGCTTTCACTACGACCGGGCCGCCAATCTGCGCGGCGATGCTGGCCGCCTCATCGGGGGTGGAGGCGATGCTTCCGTCTGGATAGGGCAATCCGAATCTGCTTAGCAGTTGTCGGGCCTGATACTCGTGGAGATTCAACTAATCATCCTGCACAAAGATAGACACCGTTATAGTGGGGTGTAGGGCGGTTCATTCCGCGAACGAGCGATTTGCTTGCGTAAGTCAGGCCGTCGCGGCCGCCTCCGCCTCTGGCTCCGGATCCCGTTCAACCTTCCGCAACTCGTCGAGACTGTCGAGGCGATCGATGAATAGGACGCCATCGATGTGATCGATCTCGTGCTGAAAGATTTGGGCCAACCGTCCGGAGGCCCTTAGTCTCTGATCTCGACCGCGGCGGTCTTTTCCAGTGACCACTACGTTAAACGCACGGCGCACATTTGCCACGTATCCAGGAATCGACAGGCATCCTTCTTCCGGAAAGTGCTCACCTGAGGACTTGACGATTTCCGGATTGTAGACGACGAACAGCTTGCCGGCGGCGGGTTCCTCTTCAACATCATCAGGAATCTGGGCCACGATGATACGCAGTGGGGCACCGACTTGCGGAGCCGCAAGGCCGATTCCATTGGCATCGTTCATGGTGTCCACCATATCGTCGACAAGTGTTCGCAGATCCTTTGTGAGCTTACCCACCTTCTTGCACTTTTGGCGCAAGATAGGGTCGCCCATCATACGAATCTCTCGAATCGCCAAGGTCAATCCCCTATTCGATCAGTAACTGCGCGTCCAAATCCTGGTTGGACTGTGGGCCAAGCCTTGCAAGCCAATTGTACAACGAGCATGGAGAGTGGTAAATCGAAGGCTCGCGTTGAGCGACAATGTCTCCAAGAGGTTTGTTTTGCAATTTCGTGTTCTTGGAAGTGATCCTGAGTCGATAAACGAGTGCCGACCAATGCTCTCGCCTGCCTTGGGTTGGGCACCGGCATCATAGTTTACTCGATGCAGATTTTCGTACGATCCCCCCACGCCGGCTGGTGCCGGCACACCAAGATATGAAAAACGAGGCGGCGAGTGGCGGGTCTTCTCAACGGTAGCTCGGTACTGGGGTTGGTTGCGGGACTGCCGGGAGCGGGGGACAAGCCCCCGCGCTACATTATTTCGTTCCGCCATCGACCGTAGGTTTGCAATCCGGCGCGAATCGCTGGTGGAAATCCCGCATCGGAGTTTATTGGATGCTCATTTTCGTACCAGTCGCTGATGCCGGCGGGGCAGGTACACTGAGGTATCAAAACCCGGAGTCGCGGTTTCGTGCGGCGAATTCGCGCAGGGGATTCTGCCATGCCCAGGCCCCACCCGAGCGGGGGACAAGCCCCCGCGCTACATTTACCCCTCCCCGCCCCTCCTGGATTCCGGCCTGCGCCGGACTGACCATTCTGAAGTGCAGGAACGGTCATTTTCGGACCAACTGCCGGGTATTTGGTGCACTTGCTGGGCTATTGCTAGACAACTGCGCAGCGCATTCTCTGCACCTGAGGCTGGGATGTGAATTGGGATCCCCTTCATTCGCATCGGCCCTGTAATTGTGGAGCGCCGCTTGGGGTATGGGATTCTTGACCTGATAATGCCCGGCTCCTAGACTGTTCGGTGCCCGAAGACGAGTGTCCGCCGGCGACGTGCGGCGGAGAGGTTTCGGTTTACTTCGACAGATAAGTTCGGACGGATCAGGTCGGAGATTGAGGTATTCGCCGAAGATGGAATGGGGTTCTTGCGTTTAGCCAAGCTTTCCCCCGGGATCGTACGCGAAGCGGTGACTCGCGCGCTGGAGGAGGACATGCCGTGGGGAGACGTGACGACGGATACGTTGATTCCGGCCCGCCTAGCGTGTACAGCGCGTTATATAGCGAAAGACTCCGGCGTGCTGGCGGGTCTCGATCTGGCCGAGGCGGCGATGGCAGCGTTAGATGGGGAGGTGATGTTCAGGATACATGTCGCTGACGGCGAGGAGTTTGACCGCGGCACTGTACTAGCTTCGGTAGAGGGCAGGGCGGCCAGTGTGTTGCGGGCGGAACGAGTCTCGCTGAACTTTCTCCAAAGGCTGTCCGGGACAGCTACGTTGACGCGTAGGTTTGTGGACGCGGTAGCTGGCACGGAAGCAAATATCACCGACACCCGGAAGACGACCCCTGGTTTGAGGGCGCTGGAGAAGTATGCGGTCCGAGCCGGCGGGGGCCAGAATCATCGTTTTGGCCTGTCCGATGGCGTACTCATTAAGGACAATCATCTTGCGGCGATGCGCGGCTTGGGAGCCGGCTTTCGCGAGGCAGTAGCGGTGGCACGGGGCGGCGCTCCGCACACGATGGGGATCGAAGTAGAGGTGGAGTCCGTCGCCGAGGCGGTCGAGGCCGCGGAAGCCGGCGCCGACATCGTGCTGCTAGATAATATGTCAACTGAGGACATGCGACGTGCAGTGGAACAGGTTGCCGGACGGGCCGTGTTGGAGGCTTCGGGCGACGTGAGTTTGGAGACCGTCGGAGCGGTTGCCAGAACAGGTGTGGATCTGATCTCGATAGGGAGACTGACGCACTCGGCGCCGGCGGTTGATATTTCTCTCGACATTGAAATCAGGGCCGGAGCGTGACAGGCGCTCCTATGTTCGACCCCGTGAATGGATAGCGATTGGGCAGATGGCTGAGTTCAGAGTAGTATCCGAGTTCCAACCGACCGGCGATCAACCTCAGGCGATAGAGGAGTTGGTCGCCGGACTGGAAAAAGGCGCGAAACACCAGACGCTGATGGGCGTGACCGGCAGCGGCAAGACATTCACGATGGCGAAGGTCGTGGAGGCGATGCAGCGGCCGGCGCTGGTGATCGCTCACAACAAGACGCTAGCGGCGCAGCTGGCAACCGAGTTCAAAGATTTCTTCCCGAACAATGCAGTCGAGTACTTTGTCAGCTATTACGACTACTATCAGCCGGAGGCCTATGTCCCGCGAACCGATACGTACGTCGAAAAGGACGCGACGATCAATGACGAGATCGAGCGTCTTCGGCTCTCGGCGACCCAGTCTCTGTTTACTCGCCGCGACGTAATAATCGTCGCGTCGGTTTCTTGCATCTACAGCCTTGGATCGCCGTCTGACTACGAACAGACGACGGTCAGACTACGCAAGGGCGAGATACGCAAGCGAGACAAGGTCCTCCGTTTCCTGACCGACATACACTACAGCCGGAATGACTACGAGTTCGATCGGGGCAAATTCCGGGTCAGGGGCGATACGCTAGACGTTTTCCCGGCCTACACGAACACGGCTTTTCGCGTCGACTTCTGGGGCGACGAGATCGATCGAATACTGGAGATCGATCCGCTCTCCGGTGAGATATTGGCAGACCAGGAATCGGTCGAGATTTTTCCCGCGCGCCACTTCATCACTCCCCGGGAGAAGCTGAGCGAAGCGATAGAAGACATAGTGAGTGAGTTGGAAGAGCGCTCGGCGGCGCTGGAGTCTAACGGATCGCTACTCGAGGCGCAGCGATTGCGTCAACGGACAATGTATGACGTCGAGATGCTTACCGAGAGCGGGTTCTGTGCCGGGGTGGAGAACTACTCCCGCGTGCTATCGCGGAGAGAGCCGGGGAGCCAGCCTTGGACGCTTCTCGATTACTTTCCGGACGACTTTGTGATGTTCATCGATGAGTCGCACATGACGCTACCACAGGTTCGGGGCATGTATCACGGCGATATGTCGCGCAAGCAGACACTGGTCGATTTTGGCTTTCGGCTGCCGTCGGCGCTGGATAACCGGCCGCTGAAATTCCCGGAGTTCGAGCGGCACATTGGGCAGGCGGTATATGTATCGGCGACGCCCGGCCCCTATGAGTTGGAGCATAGCGAACAGGTGGTGGAGCAAGTCATCCGGCCAACAGGACTTGTAGATCCGCGGATCGAGGTAAGACCGACGAGGGGACAGATTGACAACCTGATCGAGGAGATTGGCAAGAGAGTAGAGAGGGGCGAGCGAGCGCTTGTCACGACTCTGACGAAGAGAATGGCGGAGTCTTTGGCCGACTACCTGAAGGAGGTGGGCGTGCGAGTGCATCACCTCCATTCCGAGATCGATACGTTGGAGCGGGTAGACATCTTGCGAGACCTGAGGCTTGGAGTGTTCGACGTAGTAGTGGGGATCAACTTGCTGCGGGAAGGATTGGACCTCCCTGAAGTTTCATTGGTCGCGATCCTCGACGCCGACAAAGAGGGATTCTTGCGCTCGGACAGCTCTCTAATCCAGACGATTGGAAGGGCGGCCCGGCACATCGACGGCTCGGTAGTAATGTATGCTGACCAACTGACCGACTCGATGAAGCGTGCGATCGACGAGACCTACCGCCGGCGGCAAATACAGTTGAAGTACAACGAAGAGCACGAGATAGAGCCGGTCGGGATTCGCAAGGCTATACGCGACATTAACGAGCGGGTCAGGGTCGTGGCCGAGCGACGGACCGCCTACTCGGCAAACAGCGAGACGGCGGACTCCGAGATGCTGGAGTTGATAGAAGAGCTCGAGGCCCAAATGAAGCACGCAGCCAGGGAGCTGGAGTATGAGAAGGCCGCCTTGCTGAGAGATGAGATTATGGACCTGCGGCGCATAGTAAATACCGGGGTTCGGCCCGGCGAATAGTCACCGCCCTGTTTAGGCTATGATCATAGCCTGAGGGCTCCCGCAAATCCTCCGGCCGGCCGGCGGCGTGACTTGGAGATTCAATTGACTCTAGTCTCAAATTCAGGCGTAAGATACGTGGACATGCTTTCGAGCCGAGAGCACCATCCTCCGATTGTGCAACTCGCGATATTTTAGATGGCGCACGATCACATCATCATTCGGGGGGCCCGCGAGCATAACCTCAAGCACTTAGACCTCGACATTCCTCGCGACCGGCTGGTAGTGGTAACCGGCCTTTCCGGCTCCGGCAAGTCGAGCCTCGCGTTCGACACGATATATGCCGAGGGCCAGCGCCGTTATGTCGAGTCGCTATCGGCCTATGCGCGCCAGTTCCTCGGCCAGATGAACAAGCCGGACGTGGACCTGATCGAGGGGTTGTCTCCGGCGATATCGATCGACCAGAAGGGAGTCAGCAGCAACCCCCGCTCGACGGTCGGAACTGTCACGGAGATATATGACTACTTGCGGCTGCTGTTCGCCCGGGTGGGTCAGCCGCACTGTCCGAAGTGCGGCAAGCCCATCGAACAACAAACGACCCAGCAGATCGTCGATCAGATCGCGGCCCTGGAGGATGGAACGCGGTTGATGCTATTGGCGCCATTGGTCAAGGACCGCAAGGGGGAGCATGAGTCCGTTTTCGAGGATGCCCGCCGGATGGGATTCTCGCGGGCACGGGTGGATGGTAAACCCATGGAACTATCGGAGGAGATAAAGCTCAGGCGCAACTACCGGCACACGATCGAGGTGGTTGTGGACCGACTGGTAACCGGGCCGGGGTTCGCGTCGGAGGACAGGAGCAGATTGGCGGATTCGGTAGAAACGGCGCTGCGAATCGGTTCGGGAAATGCGATCGCGTCCGTGGTGGGAGGCGAGGACCTGCTGTTTTCAGAGAACTTCGCCTGCGCGAATTGTGGGATCAGCATTCCGGAGTTGGAGCCGCGCAGTTTCTCTTTCAACAGTCCTCATGGAGCATGCGCGGTATGCTCCGGCCTGGGCGTGATGCTGGAGGTAGACCGCGATTTGGTCGTACCGAATGGCGATCTGTCGATCAACCAAGGCGCACTGCATCCCTGGCGCTCGCGCTCGGCCGGCAGGAGCAACGGCTGGATGCGCGACCTGATAAAGAGCGTGGCCGATCAGGTAGGTTTCTCGCTCGACACGCCATTCGATCACCTGTTGGATTCCGAACAGAGTCTGATTCTTTACGGCTCTGGCGGTAAGCGGTATTCGGTATCGCACGTCGACTCGCGGGGACGGACTCACACGTTTCAATGCGTCGTACGAAGGTGTGGTCACAAACCTGGCGAGGCTTTATCGACAGACGGAGTCCGAATGGCGGCGCCACGAGATCGGACGATATATGTCCTACCGCAACTGTCCCGCCTGTCAGGGGCAGCGGCTAAAGCCGGAAAGTTTGGCGGTAACGATCAACGGCAAATCAATAATCGAGGTGACTGCTCATTCGATTCAGGAGGCTATGGACTGGTTCGCTAAGGTCGAGGGGTCGTTCAGCGAGAACCAGAGGACTATCGCCCGGCAAGTGTTGAAGGAGATCCGTTCAAGGCTGGGCTTCCTGTATGACGTCGGGCTCAACTACCTGAGCCTGGACCGGCGAGCTGCAACGCTCTCTGGAGGCGAGGCGCAACGCATTAGGCTGGCGACCCAGATTGGAAGCAGCCTTATGGGGGTGCTCTACATACTCGACGAGCCGAGCATCGGGCTTCACCAGAGAGACAACCGGCGGCTCATCGAGACTCTGGTACGACTGAGAGACGTGGGAAACACCGTCCTGGTAGTGGAGCACGATGAAGAGACGATTCGAGCGGCGGACTTCGTGATCGACATAGGGCCGGGCGCCGGCAAACACGGAGGAGAGATCGTTGTCGCCGGCCCAGTCGAGGACGTGGAGAGGAATCCTGAGTCGATTACCGGGCATTACCTTTCAGGCCAAGCCGAAATCCCGGTGCCGACGGTCCGTAGAGCCGGCAGCGGAAAGCACCTGGTGGTCCGGGGAGCGCGTGAGAATAACCTGAAGAGCATCGACGTGGACATTCCACTAGGCAAGTTTGTATGCGTTACCGGTGTGTCGGGCTCGGGCAAGAGCACGCTGATTTCGGACATTCTGTACCGGAAACTGGCGCAGGGCATCTATCAATCGAGAGAGCGGCCAGGGTCCCACGACGAGATATCTGGACTGGAAGAGTTGGACAAGGCGATCAACGTGGACCAGTCGCCGATTGGGCGCACTCCACGCTCTAACCCGGCGACCTACACGGGCCTGTTCACGCCGGTGAGGGAACTGTTTGCCAGCGTTCCAGAATCGAAGATTCGCGGCTACAAGCCAGGACGCTTCTCGTTTAACGTGAAAGGCGGGCGTTGCGAAGCATGCGACGGCGACGGGATCATCAAGATCGAAATGCAGTTCCTGCCGGACGTTTACGTGCCATGCGAGGTTTGCGAGGGCAAACGCTACAACCGGGAAGCGCTCGAGATTCTCTACCACGGTAAGACGATTGCCGAAGTGCTGGAAATGACAGTTTCCGAGGCGCTCGAGTTCTATCAGAATATTCCGAAGGTGCGGAACAAGCTGACGGTGTTGGAAGACGTGGGGCTGGGCTACATACACCTGGGCCAGCCGGCGACTACGCTGTCCGGTGGCGAGGCCCAGAGGATCAAGCTGGCGACTGAGCTTTCGAAGAGGGCGACGGGCCGGACGCTCTATATCCTCGATGAGCCGACGACAGGGCTGCATTTTGCGGACGTGGGAAAGTTGCTGGACGTTCTGCAGCGGCTGGTAGACGCCGGCAACACGGTGGTGGTGATCGAGCACAACCTGGACGTGATCAAGTGCGCGGACTGGATCATAGATCTTGGGCCAGAGGGCGGAGACGCCGGCGGTGAGGTCGTTGCGGTCGGGACGCCGGAGGACGTGGCTGCGACGCCTTCGTCGTACACGGGGCAGTGGCTGAGCCGGCACATGGGCGTCAATCGACGGGTGCCGGCGGGAGTGGCCGGATAGGCCGGCGGGTTTGCCATAGGGAGTGGGAGTGCGCGCCCCCCACGCGGGGCGATTCGCGAATCGCCCCTACAAATACGTTTGTATCTTTGCGCGGGGCCGGATGAGGCGGTTGGGGCCGGCGGCGTGGTTAGCCGGGGAAGAGCGTCAGCACTACATTCTTTGGCCCTCACAGGACAGAACGCGGTAATCGATCACACCACGACTTCAGACGTAGGTCAGGATTTTGCGGGATCTAATCTCGCCAAAGAGGTCGGTCTTGTTGAAGATCCGCCGATTCCCCGCCCAGGGCACCCACAAGGGGTGCCCCCACGTATACGTTTGTGGATAGGGAAGAGGCCGGATGTTGCGCTTGGGGCCGGCGGTGTAGTTGGCAGGGGACAAGCAACACGCCTCGCGCAGTCTTCAAGCGCGCTACATTTCCCATCCCCGCCCTTCTGGATTCCGGCTCTCGCCGGAATCACTATGGCCTTGCGAGGACCGCATAAAGGAATGAAAATCGCGCCGTGAGTTAGCACAAGTTAGCGGATTCATCTATTGTCAATAGCAATGACGATCCGGGAGATTCGTGAAAATCAGAGGCACAACCGAAGCCGCGTAACGATATTCTCATACCTAGCGCTCATGCCGGCTACGGCCGGCACGCCAAGATCTGAATATGGGTCCGCTGGTTTCCGGGTCTCATATGCAGTGGCTCGGGACCCGGGTTAGTTGCCGGGCTGCCGGGAGCGGGGGACAAGCCCCCGCGCTACATTTTTCTCTTCCGCGAACGACCATCGGCCTGGAATACGGCCGATTTCGCTAGCCCGAGCCGTTCAAGAGTTGGTCTACGAGGTCGTGTACCAGGGGACGCTGCAGTCGAATATCCGCATCTTCCATGAAGTCGTGGTAGAAGTTGCTATGGAATGCTCGAGCTACCGCAAAGTTGGCTCTTAGTCTGGGATAATGCTGATCGACTGCGGCAATCATCCTCACGTGTTTACCCGGTATGGGCCGACCCTCTTGCCCTTCCGCAGCCATTAGAGCCTGTGCGGCGGCGCCCCACAGCTTTTCGCAGCCCTGAAGAACATCGCCGCTGGCAAATTCCCTGTCCGACTGCTCCAAGAATATCCTGGCTTGTCTCTCGTGTTCCTTAGGTGTCATCGGCCCTTTCTTACTTCGGGTTCACATCGGATACGGAAATAGGCTTCGATTCGTTGGTTGTCTATCATCCCCTACTCCTCTTGCCACAATTCATCCTATCAGATACCCACCAAAACATTATTGAATCGGGGTTTACGAGAACTCGCCTGGCAGATCGAACGCTGGGTCCGTGAGAGTGCGGTACGTCAAGGCGTTGCGGATCGCTCGTCGCGTCCGGGAAAACGAAGCGGGATGCGAATGGGTGCTCAGGAGACGGGTCCTCTCGGTCGTCGGAGCTTCGCGTCGGAAGAGTGGGACGGCCTTGTCGCCCGGCTCGGCGCACAGTCCAAGTGGCCGGCTGTTAGCCTGCAGTGGCGAGCCTGTATACGAGGCGGCGGCGCCAGGAGTCGGACGGGTGGGGGAAGTCGGGCCGGAAGTGGGCGCCGCGACTCTCCTCGCGGGCCAGAGCGGCGGTTGATACGAGCCAACCGACCAAGGCGACGTTCGCGACCTCGGCCTCGGCTCGGCTGGCCGGCTCGGTCGACATGGCGCCGATCCATCTGTAAAGCTGGGCCGTCGCCGTTTCCAATGCTTCGCGTTCCCTAACAAGTCCCACGGACTCCCACATCAGGCGCTGGACCTCGGCGATGGTCGGACGAGCATCTTCGTTGGCAACTGGAGGCACGGTCTCGAGAGTTGTGAACTCGGGACCGACATTTATATCTTCCCGGCTGGGGCTGGAGAGTGAGCGTTCAACCAGACGGTGGGGAAAGACGAGTGTTTCCAAGAGAGAGTTGCTGGCGAGCCTATTCGCGCCGTGGACCCCAGTGCAGGCGGCTTCGCCGCAGGCGTAGAGCCCGGGCAGGCTGGTCTCTCCCCACTCGTTTGTCTTGACTCCTCCCATGAAGTAGTGAGCGGCCGGCGCGACGGGGATGGGGTCGACGGCTATGTCAATTCCGTGGGATCGGCAGAATCGGGCAATCGAGGGAAAGCGCGTCATCACCCTCTCCCTGGGAAGATGTTCCATAGTCAGAAAGACCGAATCGGCGCCCGATTCGCTCATCTCCTGACTGATCGCCCTAGCAACGATGTCGCGGGGGGCTAACTCAGCTCGATCATCAAGTTTGTGGGCGAACCGGTCGCCCCTGTGGTTAATCAGGTAGCCTCCCTCACCACGCACGGCTTCCGAGATGAGAAAGCTGGGAGCCCCCGGCTTGGCGAACGCGGTGGGATGAAACTGAAAGAATTCGCAATCGGCCACCTCGGCGCCGGCTCTGTATGCGATTGCCACGCCGTCGCCGGTGGCAACGCCTGGATTTGTAGTCTTCCAGTAGAGCTGACCTGCACCGCCGCTGGCCAAGACGATCCGCCGGCCGTGGAATTGCCCACGGCACCCGGAACGCCCATCTACACAATTCAATCCAATTGCGCGGCCACGGTCGACCCTTATAGAAGTGACCTGTTGATGCTCAAAGACGTCGATATTTGGCGAATGGAGGGCCCTGGCGGAAAGGGAAGTCTCGATGCTGGCGCCGGTCGAATCTCCGCCGGAATGGAGGACACGGGGCACGCTGTGGGCACCCTCGCGGGCCAGCGCAAGTTGGCCGTGGTCGGTGTCGAAACGGACTCCGAGCGATATGAGGTCGAACACCCGATCCGGGCCTTCTTCGCATAGGATGCGGACCGCGTGGGGGTCGCAAAGGCCGGCGCCGGCGGAGAGCGTGTCCTTATAGTGCAGGTGGGCGGAGTCCGTGTCGCCGATGGCGGCGGCTATACCGCCCTGGGCCCAAAGGGTGTTACAGTCTTCGAGAGTCGACTTGGTAAGAACCAGTACGCGACCGTGTTTTTGAGCATGTAGGGCAGTGTAGAGGCCGGCGATACCACTGCCTACGACTATGAATTCGTAGTCCAAACCATTATGCGTGCGCAAGCATCCGCTTGAGCGCGACAAGTGCGTGCCTGGCGTCGTCCGGGGGCACGGAGATTCGATTGATCACGTCGCCGGACAACAGGCTCTCCAAGGTCCAGAGGACGTATGCCGGGTGGATGCGGTACATGGTCGAGCAGGGGCAGATGACGGGATTGAGGCAGAAGACGGTCTTGCCAGGATTCTCCTGGTCGAGACGGTTCACGAGATTGATCTCGGTACCGATTGCCCATTTTGAGCCGACCGGGGCATCCGTGACCATCTTTACGATGTATTCGGTCGATCCATCAAAATCCGATGCGTCGACCACCTCCTTGCGGCACTCTGGGTGAACCAAGATGTTGACCGTGGGGTCTTTCGCACGGATGTCTCGAATCTGCTCTATATTGAAACGGGCGTGGACGGAGCAGTACCCTTTCCAGAGGATTATCTTGGCCCTCTGAATAGCGCCCAGATCGTTGCGATCGGGGAATCTAGGGTCCCAAACCGCCATCTCCTCCGGAGGGATGTCCATCTTAATGCCGGTGTTGCGTCCCAGGTGTTCGTCAGGGAAGAAGAGTACCCGCTCGCCTCGCGCAAAGGCCCAATTCAAGATGTTCTGGGCGTTGGAAGAGGTGCATACAATGCCGCCGTTGCGTCCGCAGAACGCCTTGAGATCGGCGGCTGAGTTCATGTAGGTGATTGGAACGGTTCCCGCACCGCAAACGTCCTCGAGTACCTCCCAGCACTCCTCGACCGAGTCAATGTCGGCCATATCGGCCATAGAACAGCCGGCCTCGAGATTAGGCAAGAGGACCTTTTGACTTGGACCGCTCAAGATGTCGGCAGTCTCGGCCATGAAGTGGACACCGCAAAATACGATGAACTCGGAGTCGGGCCGGCTGGCGGCCAATTGGGAGAGCTTGAAGGAATCGCCACGGAAGTCGGCATGTTTGATCACTTCGTCTCGCTGGTAGTGATGGCCGAGGATTACGACCTGGTCGCCAAGTGTTTCCCTGGCCCGGGCTATCGAGCGATCGATTTCTTCGGCCGGCATCGTCAGATAGTGCTCCGGGATCCTGACCTGGCTGGGGGCTTGTCGGTCGGCGTGTACAGGGCTCGCCGGGGCCTCGAACAACTCTACGGTTCGTTCCAAACGGCCAGGCCGGACTCTTTGACTGGTAAGGTGCCGATCCAACTTCTCGCGGGTATCTACGCAGTTATCGGGATCTGCCGTGGGATCGGAAAGGTGAATTTCAATCGCCATTGTCTTGCTCCATCTTAGCCAGGAGGGCTTGGGATCGATCGATGCGCCAGACCGATCGACCAGTCATAAATGACAGGACAGTGCGAATGCGCCGGTGGGCAGCTCCTCTTCGGCTAAGTTCAGGTGTCGCATGAGTTCTGATGCTGCTGGTTGCAAATGATAATTGCGGGAAAAAGATACTGTCAAACGTATCTCCAGTGGAGTAGCCGTTCGATTTTGGATGGGCGAATTGTGAGATGATGGCGGCAGGGGAACGCCACGCATGCCGGATCGGAGTCTGGGACGCGCCTTCGTAGCAATTGCTGATGCCGAGTGGTGCCGGCACACCACGGTATGGAAACCGGGGCACCTGTTGGCGGGTCTTCTGTACAGTGACTCGGGATCGGGTTTGGTTGTCGGTCTGCCGGGAGCGGGGGACAAGCCCCCGCGCTACATTCTTCTTTTCCGGCTACGAACGAGGATGAGTTAGAAGAAGTTAGCAGGAAGGCCATTTTCGTACCAATCGCTAATGCCGGTTGGGACCGGGACACCGAGGTGCGAGAGTCGGGACACCTGTTGGCGGGTCTTCCGTACAGTGACTCGGGACCAGGTTTGGTAGCCGGTCCGCCGGGGCGTTGGTCAATCTCCCTGCGAACGAGGCTCAGCGATTGAGTATCCTGAAGAGCAGGTTCAGGGCGACCGTGAGCAGTATGGACACAAATATCGAGGTGCCAATTAGCAGGGTGATCGAGCCGCCGCCGATGTGGAGGTTGAAGTCGCCGGGCAGCCGACCGAAGAATGGGATGCGGGTGCCGGTAACCAACAAAAAGCCGACAATCGCGAGGACTACGGCTGCAAAGATTAGTAACTTGCCAAATTCGACCGACGGCATCAGATGAGCCTCGGTTGGGCCCGCTCCTCGACCTGCTTGGGAATACGGCCGAGATGCCGATAGGCCAACTCGGTGGCGGTCCTGCCGCGCGGAGTCCGATCGAGGAAGCCTAGCTGGAGCAGATAGGGTTCGCACACGTCCATAATAGTGTCCGGGTCCTCACTGACTGCGGCGGAGACGGTTTCGAGGCCAACTGGACCGCCGTCGAACTTGTCTATTATGGTAGCGAGCACTTGCCGATCGATGTTGTCGAGCCCCAGGTTGTCCACCTCCAGCATCGCCAGCGCGTCCACGGCGACTGATCGGTCGATGCTGCCGTTGGCCTTGACCTGGGCGAAGTCGCGCACGCGGCGAAGCAGGCGATTGCCGATCCGGGGCGTGCCACGGGACCGCCGGGCAATCTCGTCGGCGCCGGCGCGGTCGATCTCGGTTTCCAGAATGTCCGCCGAGCGGATGACAATCTGGGCTATGGCCTGAACGGTGAAATAGTCAAGCCGATAGGTGGAGCCGAATCGATCACGCAATGGTGCGCTGAGCATTGAATATCGAGTGGTCGCGCCGATGACGGTGAACTTGGGCAGGCGCAATCGGATGGGTTTGGCGGCCATACCCTTGCCCAGAACCATGTCCCAGACGAAGTCTTCCATCGCGGGATAGAGGGCTTCTTCAACGGGACGGTTCAGCCGGTGTATCTCGTCTATAAAGATTACGTCGCCCGGAGCCAAGCCGGTGATGTAGGCGGCCAGATCGCCGGGAATCGTGATGGCAGGACCGGATGTCATACGCAACTGGGCACCCATCTCGTTGGCCAAGACATTAGCGAAAGTGGTCTTTCCGAGACCAGGTGGACCGTAGAGTAGGACGTGGTCGAGCGGCTCGCCACGGCTCTTGGCCGCAGCGATTGAAATGGCCAGGTTAGCCTTTAGCTTTTCCTGCCCGATGCACTCGCGCAACCATCGGGGCCGGAGGCTGCCTTCGGCCTCGGTCTCACCCGGCTCCGCGGTAGGTTTCAGGACATCTCGGTCACTCATTCTTGCCCAATTTTAGAACGTGGAGGATTCGCTGCAATGCTGTCAGGTGTGTGAGGACTGCCAGGATGGCGAGCGCCGGCATCGTCCAGCCAACAATCAAGCCAATGCTCAGAATGGCGACACGTTCGGGTCTTGGCGCTACGCCGACCTCGCACTTCATACCGAGTCCTTCGGCACGGGCCCGGGTGTAGCTTACCATCAGGGAACCCAGCAGTACAACGAAGCAGAGAGCGACCCCCAACCTGTCGCCGCCGGCGCTCAGGTGAAAGAGAAGGCCGAGGAGAATGAAGCCCTCCGAGTACCGGTCGAGCGTCGAATCGAGAAACGCGCCGAAGGTCGAACTCTTTTGAGTCACGCGGGCGAGGGCACCATCGAGAGTGTCGATAAGAGCGACGACCAATACCAATACGCCGCCCAATTGAACGTGTCCCAGGGCGATTATCACGCCGACGCCGGCGTTGAGCAGCATCGCCGCAATCGTGACGTGGTTGGGATGGGCGCCGGTTCGGGCGAGCAATCTGGCAACTGACTCAGCCATCAGACGGCCGCTCGCTTTGACCTGGTCAATCATCTTGTAGTTGTCTCCGAGTGACTAGAACTTAATGCGCTCCGAGGGATGGTCGGAATATTGCCGACTCCTTGAACTGGGTCCGGCCGCCCGAGAGTGTCATCCGTTCGGATTCTCCGGCGAAGACCTTGGGGCGATTGGGTGCTCAACCCGTGATCGTGCAGTGCGCCTTGGCGCCCTCGATGTTGGCGTGGGGCCGGTCGCCGACCATAATACAATGTTCTTGAGGAGCGCTCGACCACGAGAATCTCAAGCCGGAGGTTGAGTCGGAGCGCGGTTGCGGTAAGTGGACGCCGGAGTCAGTTTCCGCGTTGATGGCGCCGAGCCTTATGTCGAGTTTCCCACTTGACTAATCCAAACGCAAGCGACTAACGTTGTCGATCTATGGCGGGGGCAAGTCGCTTCCCTCTGGCGGGAAGACTCGATTGAAACTCTAGGATTCTATCCCCGCTACGGGCGCTGGTTCGAGTGGTTGCTAGGATTTGTCGTTTCGAGACGCGGTCCAGCGGAATCAAGAATACGGTTGGCTTCCCGAAATGTGTATCTCAATATGTTCGACGGTGTTCTCATGATACAAGGGGAAAAGTTAACGTCAGCGGCTAACCCGGCGGAGGTGAATGGCCGGGAATCAGCCGCTGCGACCGACGCGAGTCGGTCAGAGCGGGAAACAGACGCGGCATTGGCCATCAGGGCCCGAGTCGACAGGTCGGCGTTTGGCGAGTTGTATGAGCGCTACGTGAGGAGAATTCACAACTACCACTACTACCGGTGCAGCAGTCAGGCAGATGCGGAGGACCTGACGGCGCGAACGTTCATTCGCGCCCTGGCAAATATCCACCGCTATACGGACCGAGGGGTGCCGTTTTCCGCGTGGTTGTTCCGCATAGCGCACAACTTGTTGGCAAACTGGCACCGGGACAAATCGCGGCGGCCGGTTTCGCGTTTGGAGGGTTTGATCCAATTTGCCGGCGTGTCGGCCGATCCGGTGGAAGAGGTCGAAGCGACGGAGGCGGTAGATGAGATCAGGGATTTGGTCAGGAAACTGCCGCCGGACAGGCAACAGCTTATAGTGATGAAATTTGCCAGCCGGATGACCAATGCACAGGTTGCAGCGGTCATGGGCAGAACCGAAGGCGCGATTAAGGCTTTGCTGCACAGGACAATTACGAGCCTTCGCAAAGAGTTCGCGCGTATGAGTGACGAATAGGAAGGAAGGAACGTGAATAAGCGAGTCGCAGCGGAACTAGTTAGCCAATACCTGAACGGCAGGATAGCCGGTCGGGCCGAGAAAGAGGGTATCAGGGACCTATTTGCTCACGATCGCGAGGTTGAAAGGCTGCTGGCTACGGTCGACCGGTTGATACCGGCGTTTCGACCGATAGAACCCAACCCGGTATTCTTGAAGGAACTGCGGGTCAAACTCGACAATTGGCAGCCGGAGAAGCGTGCGGAGCCTGCTATCTCATGGCGAAGGTTGATTATTCCGGCTGCGTGTTCGGTGCTATCGGCGGCTGCCCTGGTACTGCTTATCGGGCGTCTGCGGAGCGGCGGGCAAATCGAGCGTCCGTTCCCGACCTTCAGCGCGGGATAGCAGCCAGTACACTCTCCTCTTCGGCACGCATCTTCTTCCGGGCAGACTCGGCCTCATGATCAAATCCCAGCAGGTGAAGAGTTCCGTGGACCGCCAAGTAGGTGAGCTCGCGCATTATCGAGTGGCCAAAGTCGGATGCCTGCTGCACCGCCAACGGGACGCAGACGAAAACGTCGCCTAGCTCGTGGGGCAACTCCGCCGGCTTGGCGAAATCCTCAGACGGCGCTTGCGGGAATGATAGGACGTCGGTCGGCGCGTCTACGTTGCGATATTGATTATTCAACTCGTGGACAGTCTTCGCGTCGCAGAGATAGAGATTTGCCGCAACTGGGCCTTTGCACGGACTATATGCCGCTGCGGACCGAACACACTGCAATGTCTGTTCGAGATCGATTCCCGGGGGTAGCGGCGTCTCCTCGTAAACGCGAATCTCCACCCGCCGGTTGTCGTTCAACTCTGGGACGGCTCCAAGAGCTTCGGCGGTTGCTCGGTCTCCTGCAACTGGTCAGCCGACGGATACTCGACGCGGGGATGGTATATGCCCTGGAGGACGTTCGACAGGGATTGTTTGATTTCCTCGAGATCGCGCAATGTCAGGTCGCATTCCGAGAGTTGTCCGTCGGTGATGCGCGCCTCGAACATCTTGTCGAGCATCGACGCAACCGTCTCAGGAGATTGGTCGGGGGCCGACCGGACCGACGCCTCGATTGTATCTGCAAGCAGCATTATTCCTGCTTCGCGCGATTGAGGGCGAGGCCCGGGATACCTATAGAGCGACTGGTCGACTGGAAGCTCGCTAGAGGCTAACGCCTTCTGGTAGAAGTAGGCAACTTGGGTGGTGCCGTGGTGCTGCATGATCAGTTCCAGCACCCGGTTGGGCAGTCCATGCTCCTTGCCCAATTTATAGCCCTCGTTAACGTGGCCGATGATGATCTTGGCGCTGAGCGAAGGCCGGAGTTGGTCGTGTATGTTCTCGCCGCCGAACTGGTTTTCGCTGAACGCGTAGGGGCGATGGAGCTTGCCGATGTCGTGATAGTAGGCGCTGATCCGGCAAAGCAATGCATCGGCGCCGATCGCTTCGGCGGCGGCCTCGGCCAGATTAGCGACGACAATACTGTGGTGGTAGGTACCGGGAGCCTCAGTCAACAATCTACGAAAAAGAGGCTGGCTGGGATGGGCCAACTCCAACAGGCCGATAGTTGTGGTGATTCCGAATACCTGGCCAAGAATCGTCATCGTTCCCACGACGAGTATCGAGCTCAAGACCCCGTTGATGAGCGCGGCGACGAGAATCGTCAATATCGACATACTCTCCAGGTCTCCGCTCGAAAGATGGAAGACGGAGCCCGTCGCCAGGGCGGATGCTCCCACCGCGAGCCCGGCCAGGAAAAGGTGATTGACGCGCTCTATTCGGCGAACCAACAACGCTCCGACGGTGCCGGTTATGAAGAGTTGGGGGGCCAACTGAAAGTTGTTGCCCTCTATTACACCTACGGCGAATGCTGCGATAACGCCCATTACGACCGCCAATCGAGTACCGAGCAAGACCGAAACCAACATCGTTGCCGCGGCAAAAGGAATAACAACAGGTTTGAGGTCAGCCTGAATCGGCGTTGCCCTTGCAAGTCCGACGGATAGCAGAAGAATCAAGCCAAGGAGGACAAGTGGTCCGGCCCTTTGGAAACGTTGTTCGCGATAGCTGTTCAGATAGCCTGCGAATATCGCGATCATCGCGATAAGAAGGCCAGCTCTTGCACCAAACTCGCGCAGATCTATGCGCACCTCGTTGAGCCCAACGGCGGCCAGCTTCTCGAGGTGTGCCGGCTTGATAATCTCGCCGTCGCGGACAATCGTCTCGCCGGCCTCGATGCTTAGTATCACCGGAGCCACGCTTCCGCGAGCGGCTAACCTCGCTTGATCGGTGGCACTCTGGTCGATGAGATAGTTGGCCCGGACAAAGCCCCGGGTAAGGCTGCGAACCAGTGAGGTCTGAAGTTCGGTGAGATCTGCCGAGACGTGCAACATGGCCGCTCGGTGGGCTTCTTCGACCTGGGCTTCGATAATCTGATTTCGCATAGTATGCTGGGTGGTCCGAATCGACTCGAATCGTACTTGTTGCCACTCATCCTCGGGCAGTTTCAGAATTTCGGTGGCCTCGTCGTGTGTAACACGGACACCTGGGACCTGGGTTACGAGAGATGCGAGGGTCGAAAGATCGCCGGTGGTATTCCGCAAGCCAGCTATGAGTCCGAGGGCTTCGGTAACCTCGGCCACGGTAGTTTGAGCAATGGAATCGTCAAAGCGGAGGAGAGGATCAATGGCTTCCGCCGCCTCACGACGAGCGGCCTCGGTTTGAATATCGCTCTGAAACTCAACCTTACGCGGTGACTTGATCAAAAGGGTAGCCACTTCGCCCTCGGTCAAAACGTATCGATTCAGCAGGAGTTCAGACGCGAGAATAGCGATCAGACCCAGTGACACAACGAGGCCGAAAAGAAGAATCGACCAGCGGGGAGTTGGCGTGGCAATGCCGGCGAGCCGGCTCATGAGAATGCTCATATTAAGTGTCGGAAATTTACCATAATGCCCGTGGAAACGCCATTAAAGGGTCGATGCGTAACCGTTCAGATATGGGTGTGCCGCGTAAATCCACCCTAGTTTGCTTAAACGGCTTAGTAGCACTTTGGAATCACAATCTGCCCTTAGAGCGTGATTTCACATCTAACATTTTCAAATCGACGTGCTGGTTGAGTTCATTCCCCACATCCTCCGTCATCCTCCTGGGGCTCTGAATGCCCTTGCAACCCCTTGTTGACTGTTGCGGTTCACCACGTCGCCCCTGTTAGATCCTCTATATACGGGGTATTACGCCCGTACCGGGCTGGTACCCCTAAGTCTGACCACACACGGTCGTTGGGCGCGAGTCTGCCAATCGTTGCCGGGTGGACATGACTGCCCTGCGCGACCAAGCGACGATCTCTTCGGACGCTCCGGCCGTGAGTAATTCTTCAGGCGAATACCATTTCAAGTGTTTGACACCGTCCTCAGGGCGTGGTTCAACTCCGTGGAGCGGCACTGCGAAGTAAATTAGATCAATGTGCTGATGGCCCGGCGCGATATCCTCTAACTGTATGCCTTCCGGTCGGACGAGTTGGGCCGGCTGATCAACCCACAGGGCTGTTTCGCCCACCAATCTTACTTCGAGGCCGGTTTCTTCGCGCACCTCTCGCAGCGCGGCTTGGTCCGGTAGTTCGCCGGGCTCGATGTGGCCACCGGGCGGGAGCAGCATTTTGAGCTTGGGATGCATCAGGATCAGTACGCGATCATCGCTTACGACGAAGACGGCGACCGTGAAGTCGCGGGTTACCGGTGAGTGCTCGTTCATGAGGCGGATATCTTAACGGATTTGGCGCGGATCCAGGACGAAACGAGAAGGTTAAGGCTTTTTCGGGTTTTTTATTGCACTCGTGTATAAATACCATATATAGTGTCTTTGTCTGATCGAGGGTACAAGATATAGTTGCCCGCCCCATTTTGCGCCATTCGTATAAAAGGATTTCGGGGAAAATTTTCGCGGTGGGAGTTTGATGGACATAAGGACCAAACAGAGGGCTTGCAGCGAGAAAAAGTTAGGGAATTTGCACGAAAATTGCCCTCTGTGGAGAGATCGAGATCAGGTTTCTATAAGTGTCTGAGTTTGGCAACTAAGTCGTTGGTATTGACGGAGTGTATATCGTAGTAGAGTTGCTCTAGCATCAGAAGCTTGGCATCGAGTTCGGTGGAGCGAATCGAAATGGCTTCTGGTGCTGGGAGCGCCCTCCAGTCTTCCACCGAAGAGTTGCCTTCACTTGGAGAGATTACAAGTGAAGTGTCCGTATTGCTCTTCGACAGACTCTAAGGTCGTCGACTCAAGGGAAGTAAGTGACGCAGTACGTCGGCGTCGCGAATGTCCATCATGCAGTCAGAGGTTCACCACGCACGAGCGGTTCGAGCGGGTGAGCATGACGGTTGTGAAGAAGGATGGCCGGCGCGAGGGGTACGAGCGATCAAAGTTGGCCGGTGGGATTCGGACAGCGTGTTTCAAGCGGCCGATTCCGGTCGAAACGATAGATTCGGTCGTGGACCAGGTGGAGGCGAGAGTCTACTCTCTGGGCCGTAATGAGGTTCCAAGCAACGTCATCGGCGAATTGGTAATGGATGAGTTACGAGAGTTGGATGGTGTCGCCTACGTGCGATTCGCCTCGGTATACCGGCAGTTTCGCGATGTCGATGGGTTGGTGGAGCAGATTCAGGTTTGGCAGGATTGGCAGCGCACGGCCAACGCCGGCGGCGAATAGATAAGGTCCAACTGCCGAGAAGAGCGATCCGCTGCGGGCCCAAGTGGAGAAATTAGCGGTCGCAAACATTAAGATCATTGAGCCCGGTGGGCATGTCGAAGAAAGGGAGACGAGATATTGCTGTTAAGTGAGAAGCGAGGAACGTGGTCGGAGTCGGCCGTACGGGTGTTGCGTGAGCGCTATTTGCTGCGCGAGGATGGCGATGTAGTCGAAACCCCCGACGGAATGTGCCGGCGGGTAGCGCGGGCAGTGGCTCAAGCCGAGGCCCGATGGCCCGAGTCCGGGCGCACCGTTGCGGAGACTGCCGGGCAGTTCTATGAGCTGATGTCCGATAAAAAGTTCATGCCAAATTCACCGACACTCATGAATGCCGGCAAGGACAACAACCAGCAACTCTCGGCGTGCTTCGTGTTGCCGGTCGCCGATAGCATGGAAGGGATCTTCGATTCGGTCAAGCATGCGGCGATAATCCACAAGAGTGGTGGCGGCACGGGGTTCTCGTTTTCTCGGCTTCGACCAGCCGGTTCCACGGTCTCTACCACCGACGGCGCCGCCAGCGGTCCCGTCAGCTTCATGCGCGTGTTCAACGGTGCTACCGAGGCGGTGAAGCAGGGCGGAACGCGCCGGGGAGCGAACATGGGCATCTTGCGCATCGATCATCCCGACATTCTCGAGTTCATCAACTGCAAGCTAGATGGCGGTATCACGAACTTCAACATCTCCGTAGCCGCTACAGACGAGTTCATGCACGCATTGGCCAATGACCGAGACTACGATCTCATCGAACCGCACACCGGGCGAGCGGTGGGCAGCCTGCGTGCGACAAAAGTATTCGACATGATAGTCGCGGCGGCGTGGGCGACCGGTGACCCTGGGATGGTTTTCATCGATCGAATCAATAACAGTCCGGCCAACCCAACGCCGGAGGTTGGCATGGTCGAGGCTACCAATCCCTGCGGCGAACAGCCTCTGTTGCCCTACGAGGCGTGCAATCTGGGGTCGATCAACCTCGCCCAGTTCGTGGACGTTGAACGAGGCGATTTCAACTGGGACGAACTGGAAAATGACGTGAGAACTTGCATTCGGTTCCTTGACGACGTCATCGAGGTGAACCCGTATCCGTTGCCGGAAATTCATGAGATGGTCAAGGCAAACCGCCGAATTGGGTTAGGCGTGATGGGCTGGGCGGACGCTCTGTTCATGCTAGGGATTCCCTACGACGACGAGGCCGCGTTGACGCTGGGCGAACGGACGATGGAGTTGATCAATCGGATCGGCCACCAGGAATCACAGCAGTTGGCGAGAGAGCGAGGACCGTTCCCGAACTGGTCGCGGAGTATCTACAAAGACGACGTACCCCTGCGGAACTCAACTATCACGACTATCGCTCCGACTGGGACTATATCGATAATCGCAGACTGCTCCTCGGGCATCGAGCCGATATTTGCACTGGCATTTACTCACCGGGCAAACGGTCGCGAGTTGCGCTTCGTGAACCCAATTTTCGAGCAGGCCGCCAATGAAGGCAGCTTTTACAGCGAGGAGCTTATGGATGCCGTGCAGGAAATGGGAAGCGTGCACGATGTCGAAGGCGTGCCGGAAGATTTGAAGCGGGTATTCGTGACCGCTCACGAGATCACGCCGCCATGTCACGTGCGCATGCAGTCTGCGTTCCAACGCTACACCGACAACGCTGTCTCCAAGACGATCAACCTACCCAACGACGCAACCCCGGAGGATGTGGCCAGAGCTTACCTGGACGCGTATGGGCTGGGATGTTTGGGGATAACTGTCTTCCGAGACGGGAGCAAGGGCGCCCAAGTCCTGAACGTCGGAGTTGAAGATGGCAAGTCGAAGGAGCGAAAGGAGGCGGCCACGTTAACGCCGGCGAGCGAAGATGAAGCCGGGGTCGAGGTTGTCGAGAGTGCCGCTCCTTCGTCAGACAGTGACCCGGACGTCGGCGGGGACGAGCGGAGGGCGGCTCCGAATCCGGGCGTCGACGCTATGCTAAAGCCTCGTCCGGCGGTCGTACACGGATATACGCGCAATATCAGGGCGCCGGAGGGTACCGTTAACATCACGGTGAACAGCGACGACGATGGTCTGCTGGAGGTGTTTGTCAACGTAGGCAAAGCCGGCAGCGATATCGCGGCGCTGGCGGAGGCGGTTGGTCGCCTTACGTCAATGCTTCTCCGGATGCCGTCGCCGATGGGCCAGGTAGAGCGCACACGCGAGATCATCGGCCAACTGAGGGGAATCGGCGGAAGCCGATCGGTGGGCTTTGGCGCTCGACAGGTACGGTCGCTGCCGGACGCGGTGGCTTTGGCGTTGGAGATGCACATCGGACTTGACGACCGGCACCATGTGCAAACAAATGGCAATGGCGACGCCAAAAACATAGTCGAGCAGGTAGTTCCGATAGGCAGAGTGACAGGAAACTTGTGTCCCGATTGCAAGAGTAACACGCTCGTTTACCAAGAAGGGTGCCGGAAGTGCCAAGCTTGCGGCTTCTCCGAATGCTAGCCAGATAGGCGCGCACAGGCGACCAATTTCAGCCGGCCCGGACCTCGAAACCGGGCCGGCTGTTTTTTGGGAGGACTGCCGAGAAATCTGACGGCGCCGGCGGGTGTGCCGGGGCCGTGCTGGGTACTTGTTGGAGGCAGCATCATCAACAGTCTCCATTGGCAATTTCGCCCCTCGCGCTAACCGTGGTTTTGTCGCTACAGTTGGAACTGCTGGGCACGTTCATGTTAAGTTGGGCGCAAGCCGCCAGCGGTCTAGACCGACCCGTTGCGCCAGCGAGTACGATTGATCGGCAATCCGCTACCCAGGTTCTCCCAAGTAATCGGGCCAAATACACAAAGGATGGTGAAATGATCACTCTTCACGTATATCTCACACCGAAAGCCGGAATGGAAGAAGCATTGGATGCGGCGGTCTCAGATGGCTGGCTGCCGGCAATGGCCCAGCAGCCCGGCTTCATCAGCGCCGCCGTTGTCAAGCCGTTTGCCGACGACGAGCTGACAGCGCTGCAGGCGTTCAAGCCGGAGGCGGCACTGGAGGTCGTTTGTTTCTGGGAGTCCGAACAGGAGCGGGTGGAGTGGGTCGCCCGCCCAATTCACGACGAGGTGTGGACAAAGGTCGAGGAAGTCGCCGCCAGCGCCTTGCATACTCTCCAGACGGTCCAGCGGAGCTGGGGCGTACTGAGTTAAGAGCGGTCTTCCGTTGACGCGGTTGCCGGCGTGCCCGGTTAGCCGGTCCGAGCGCCGGTCGGAAATCTAGGGCGAGCTGCCCAGCGCGCCCTTAGCTGGGGACATTAGGCAACACTTTCGTAGAGATCTGGGCAACTCGTCTAGTGTGAAAGTCCAAGAGTCCGATAATAGAGGGGCCAAATTGGGTGGTGAGAGGACAGACACGGGAGCGTCGCGGTCCCGTCCTCGGCTGGGGACAAGCCCCAGCCCTACATTTTTTCACCTTCACAGTACGACCGAGGAGATGGATCGTTCGTTGTCGTCAGTCTCTCCGCAGTAGCGCGTCTACGAACTGAGCGGCCTCGAACGCAGTCAGGTCATCGGCCGATTCGCCGGTGCCGGCAAAGAGAATCGGCAGCTTCAGCTCCCGCGCTATCGAGAAGACGATTCCTCCCTTGGCGGTGCCGTCGAGCTTTGCCAGCACGAGTCCTGTAACGCCGGCCGATTGCAGGAACTCGCGGGCCTGGACGACCGCGTTCTGTCCGGTAGTAGCGTCCAGCACAAGAAGAGTCTCGTGCGGAGCGTCCGGAATACGCCGGCTGATGACGCGGCGTATCTTCGCCAGTTCGTCCATCAGGTTCGACTTGGTGTGCAGCCGGCCGGCGGTGTCTACCAGCAGCACGTCGTACCCGCGAGCTTGGGCCGATTCCATCGCGTCGAAGACTACCGCTCCCGGATCCGCCCCCGGCTGATGGCTGACGACCGGCACGCCCACCCGGCCGGCCCATATCTTCAGTTGGTCATCGGCCGCCGCCCTGAACGTATCCGCCGCCGCCAGCATAACCCTGCTGTTGTCCGCCCTCAGGTGTTGGGCCAGCTTGGCAACGGTCGTAGTCTTGCCTGAGCCGTTCACGCCAACGATCAGCACGACGGTCAATCCGGCCGGATTCATCCTCAGTCCAGCCGGGTCGCCGGCCGAATGGAGCGTCTGAATCAAGATCGCCCTCAGGGCCCCTACCGCCGACTCGCTGTCGTCGATGCGGTCTTCCTGGACCCGTTGCCGGAGGGCCTCGATAGCCAGTTCGGACGTCTCAACGCCTACGTCGGCCTGAATCAGCAGCGCCTCCAGATCGTCCAGCAGGTCCTCATCCAGCGCCGGCTGGGCAAAGATCCCCCGTATCCGGCCGAAGAACGACTGCCGAGTCTTCCTGACACTCTGGTCCAACGGGTTAGGTAGGTTTTCCAATCTGAGTCCTGGGAACAGTAATCCTCGCGGAAATGGCACGGTTAACGAGTGAAGCCCGCGCACAGTATAACGCGCGGCTTCGATGCCGGCGTCCTTTGATCGCGTCGCCAATGTCTCGTATTATGGTTCTGGGCTGCATCGGCGGTCGTTATCGTCCGGTATCGGAGATCTAGCCTTGGGCAAATTCAAGCTGGCCTGTCACCTGATACAGTTCGCCGGCGAAGAGTCTCAGAACCCACTGAAGGTGCTCCGCGAAATCGCCGACGCCGGCTGGGACGGTGTCGAGGGCTTCTTCGCCGCCAGCGCTGACGAGCTTGTCGACCTGGCGAGCATGGCCCGTCGATTCGGGCTCCACCTGGTGAACGTGCGCGCACCTGGTCAAAGAACCATTCAATCCGTCAAATTCAACATCACCCTCGGCAATGACTCCGCGGAAGTCCCCTTCTTGCGCCGTTCGGACTGGGGCGGCGGCCATCCGAGCGATCGTAATTTCGAGCAAGCCGCTCGATCAATCGATGAGATTGTTGCATTCTGCTCGGACCACGGTGTCAGAGCCTTCCATCATGCGCACCTTGATACCATGATCGAGACTGTTGAGGACGCCGAGCGTTTGCTGGCCGCCTCGCCCGACCTGTGGCTGCTCTTCGACACCGGCCATCTCCTCCTCGCTCGCAGCGATCCAATGCAGGTGTTCCAAAGCGAGCGTCTGCGGGAACGCATCGGCCACGTCCACCTTAAGGACTTCCACGCCGATGATCCGAACGCCTGGGACCACCGGACCCATAGATTCAACGAGCAAGCGCGCTTCGCCGAATTGGGCAAGGGCAACTTCGGTTTGGACACGAAAGCCGTTCTCGAGGGTCTCGAAGAGGTCGGCTACGATGGTTGGATCGCGGTCGAGTTGGACCGGCCCTACCCGTCGCGTTCGCCGGCCAAAGCGGCCAGAGTCAACCGCGAGTACCTCCGCGATCTAGGCTACTGAAGGGGAGTCTGTTGGCTGAAATCGGCATAGGCATAATCGGCGCCGGCCAGGTAGCACAGTATCATCTCGAAGCACTTGCCAAGACGCCCGAAGCCAGGGTAATCGCGCTCTACGACGTCGTGCCGAAGCAGGCCTCCGAGACCGCGGCCGCCTTCGAAGTTCCCAACGTAGAGCCGAGCTTGGAGGGCCTCCTCGAACGCCGCGACATCGGGGCGGTGATTGTGGCCACGCCCCCGGTTGCACACCGCGAGCACACGACGATGGCTATTGCCGCCGGCAAACACGTTTTATGTGAGAAACCGTTCGCTCTCAACGCCACCGAGGCGGAGAGCATGGTGAAGGCAGCGGATGAGCATGGGCGCTTTCTAGCCGTTTGCTGTGGACGCGAGCGCTTTGGAGCCGGCCCTGCCACGGCCCACCTTCTGGTGAGGTCCGGCGACTTGGGCGATGTCTATCACGTGCGGTCCTGCGGCTATCGCCTGCGCGGGCGCCCGATCAGCGATAATCCCAAGGCCGGCGCCTGGTTCGTTGACAGGTCCCAGGCCGGCGGCGGCGCGTTGATCGACATAGGCGTCTACCACTTGGACCAGGTGCTGTGGCTTCTGGGCTTCCCCCGCGTTACCGACGTTCTCTGCTCGACCTACGACAGCGTCGGAACGCCGGTGTCTTCGCCTGCTGGCCGGACCGTCGAGGACCACGCCGTGGTGATGCTCACCTGCGAGAATGGCGCTTCCGCAATTGTCGAAGTCGCTTGGAGGTCGAACATAGTCGGCCAGGACAGGACAGTCGTATTGGGCACCAAGGCCGGCCTTCGATTCAATCCCCTCTCCAGGGTCATAGCCGGCGCGGACCGGCAGGCTGTCGAGGACAGGCTCCTGGATGTCCCTGATGAGTACGGGACTCACTTCGGAGATATCACGACTCGATTCGTTCGCAGCGTCCTCCGAGGCGAACAGCCGGATACCTCCGGCGAAGAGGCACTCGAGGTCACACGCTTGATAGACGCTGCCTACCGATCAGCCTCGACAGGAACAGCCGCCAAGCCGTCGCACTGATCGCCGGCCGTATCCCTGCGTTTCACTCTCCCACGAATACCGATTCGAACGTGATGTCGGACGGCTCAAAGTCCAACCGGCGGACGAACCCGTGGGCTTCCTTGGCTCCGTGCACTCGGTCCATCCCATTGTCTTCCCACTCCACCGAGAGCGGGCCGGCGTACCCAATCGCGTTCAGGGCGCGGATAATCGCTTCGAAGTCGATATTACCGCGTCCAAGCGAGCGGAAGTCCCAATAGCGCCTCGGATCCCCGAACTCAAGGTGTCCGCCGAACACCCCAGACTCCGTCAAAGTGCTCGACCAATAAGCGTCCTTCAGGTGAACGTGGTAGATTCGGTCGTTGAACCTTCGGATGAACTCGACGTAGTCCACACCCTGGTACCCCATGTGGCTCGGATCGTAGTTGAAACCCATAGACCTGCGCCCGTCGATCGCCCTGAGAGCGGCCTCGGCGGTCACGATGTCGAATGCTATCTCGGTTGGATGCACCTCCAGCGCGAATCGCACGCCGGCTTCGTCAAATACGTCGAGTATCGGATGCCACATTTCCGCGAAGAACTTGTAGCCGTTCTCGATCAGGCCGGGAGTGTTTGGCGGGAACGCGTAAATGTATGGCCATATCGATGAACCGGTAAAGCCGGTCACTACGCTCCCGCCCATCATACCCACCGCACGAGCAGTGTTCTGCATCTCCTCGGCGGCCCGCCGGCGCACGCCGTCCTCTTTTCCATCTCCCCAAACTCTCTCCGGCAGGATCGACTTGTGTCGCTCGTCTATGCGGTCGCACACCGCTTGCCCAACCGGCGCATTATTCATGGCAAAGCACTTGAGGCCATATCTCTCGAGGGTGTCCAGTCTTCCCTTCACGTAGCCGTCGTCGTTCAGGGCCGCCTCCACATCGAAGTGAAGATCAGAGCAGCCGATCTCCAGGCCGTCGTAGCCGATCTCGCTGGCCGTGGCGCACATCGTCTCGAACGGCAGGTCTGTCCACTGACCGGTAACTATGGTGATAGGTCGCGCCATTTCTTCTTCCTCTCATAAAGACTAGGTTGGGTTTCACACCGAGGGAGGCCGGATTCTGACGTTTGGCCCGATTATATATTGAGGGCTTGTGGGTGGGGTATGTAGCGCGGTCGAAGACTACCTGAGGCGAGGGTCTAGTCCCCATGGGCGCCAACTAATTCGGCCGGTGGGCGTAAGAATGACGATTGTATGAACTGTACGTACCCGAAACCTGACCCAGGGACTGAGGGCAGTCGTAAGGGCAAAGCTTGTGGTCACATGCTCCAACTTATTCCAAGTCCGGAGCAAATCCGGGCGATTTCCGGCAGACCATGCCTCACGATTGCCGTAGAGGCGGGTTTCAAACCCGCCTCTACAAACACCAAAATGCCGTGCACACGATTGGGCATGATTACGCAAGCATCCAGGCACGCGTCGCCCTAATTCGAATCACCCGTGACATAAGGATTCTCCGGGTCTTCGTTCCAGCGTGCCGGGTTATCCAAAATGTATTGGCGAGTACGA
>CAXXUG010000013.1:0-412132 GCA_963664835.2 Chloroflexota bacterium
AGCGCCGACCCGCGCATGTGCAGGCAGCTCGGCACTATCGTCGTCCCATCCGCCAGACCGTCACGCCACCCTGGGCGTCGAGGGCGGCGAGTGCGCGCCCGTCGGGCCGCCAATACAATTCGGCCACTTGGTCCCCCAACTCCTCGGCCCCTATCGAGCCGCCTGTGCCATCGCTCCGAAGCGACCACACTACGACTGCCCCATCACGCCCCCCCGATGCCAGGCGCTTTGAGCGAGGCGCAAAGGCAAGCGTCGTGACGGGTAGAACATGAAACTCCAGAACGCCAGGCCGCGTACCCTCCGGCCCCCCTCTCCGGAAACTCCAGACCGTCACCGCCTCCCCGCCGCCGGTGGCCAAAAGGGTGTTGGTATCATCAAAGGCCAAAGCCGAAGGCTTGCCAGGATATCCGAACATCTCAGAGTCCTCCCCCGTTGAGCGACGCCAGAAGTGCACCGAGTTGTCCTGGCTGCCGCAGGCCACGATGCCCCCGTCCGAGCTCAGCACCATCGACACCAGGGAGCCCTGCCACTCCAGCTTTTGGCGAAGACCGCCGGTGGCTGGCTCGAAGAAGGTCACTCGTCCGTAACAGGCCGTCGCCAGCTCACCAGCGCCTGACCAGGCGATGGCGCTGACGGTGCTGGGATGATCATCGGACCGCCAAACCTCCGCGCCGTCCGGGTTATACGCGTGAACCCGCCGGGAGCAGGAGGCAGCCAATCGTTGGCCGTCCGGCGACCATGCCACGTTTTCCACCCAGCCGCTGCCGACGTCGATAGCTCGGACTACCTGACCTTCGGCGGCACTCCAGATTAACACTCGGCCGTCCTGTCCTGCCGTAGCGAACACTCTTCCGCTTGGATGGATTGACACCGAGAGTACACCACCGTCATGAACACCGCGCCGCGCCCAGGAAGGCGCGCCAGACTCGCCGTCGAAGGCGTAGACGCCACCCTCGGTATCACCGGCCACAAGCGCTTTACCGGCCAGGCTCCAACCGCCGGCGATAGCGTAGTCGTCGACGGCCGCAGACCATCCCCGGATAAGAACACCTCTAGGGCGGCCGACGTTCAATTCAGACATGCATCGAATCCGGCCCGCATGCCCTTTTCATCAAGGTTCCGGCCGATGAAGACGAGCTGACTGCGGCGGGGCGCGTCTCCCCATTCGCGATCCGGCAGGCCATCAAAGAGCATGTGAACCCCCTGGAATACGAAGCGACGCGACTCACCGGCAACACTGATGAAGCCCTTCATTCGGAGATGTCCACCCCGCGCTCCCGGAGCAGTTCCCCCAAGCCAGGCGTTGAGCCTTTCGGGATCGACGTCGCCGTCTCTCTCTATCGCGATCGAGCCCACCTGATCATCGTGCTCGTGCTGTGCGACCCAAGTTCGCTCGGCCTCGACGGGAACCACAGATCCATCCGTGCTCCTCAGTTGGAGATCAAACTCCTCCGCCAGGTGCTGGGCGTAGAGGCCAACTTGCACCGGCGCATCGACCTCAAAGAAGAACGACTTGCGCCCTGAGTAATCTAACCGGAGGTTCACATGCTTTCCGACCGGAATCTCCGTCCCCCGCTGAATGACCTCCGCAGGTTCGGCGTACTGCCGTACACACCACTCCGCGCTCTCCCGAAGGGCGGCGTCATCCGTACCCTGCTCGGACACGACGACGAGCGACATCGCCGGATCAGGTCCATCGGCGAGGACCAGTTCGTAACGGCCAATTTCCAGCGAAAAGACTCCAGTCCATTCGAAGGGATACTCCGGCTCGAGGAAGGTGGGGCGACGCTCAAGGACTGGTCCAGATCGAAGGCGCCGAGGTCGAGCACAGTGCCGACTGGTACGTCCGCTCGCTCGCTGCGCACGACTCGCGCCATTCGGTTCATGCCTCGGAGCCGAGCTTCGAGACTGTCGAGGGCCTCGCCGTTGACGAGGTCCGTCTTGTTGAGGACGAGAACGTCTGCGAACGCGATTTGCTCCGTGCTTTCGTCGCTTCGACCAAGCTGCTGTTCAATGTGGGCTGCATCGACGAGTGTGACGATCCCGTCCAGCGCGTAGTCAGCGGAAAGCTCGTCGTCCATGAAGAACGTCTGAGCGACCGGACCGGGGTCGGCGAGCCCTGTGGTTTCCACCAACACATAGTCGAACTTTTCGCGGCGCTTGTTGAGATTGCTGAGCACCCGAATCAGGTCTCCGCGCACCGTGCAGCAGATGCAGCCGTTCGACATCTCGAAGATCTCCTCGTCAGCGTTGATGACGAGCGCCTGATCGATGCCGACCTCCCCATACTCGTTCTCAATCACGGCAATGCGCTTGCCGTGCTCCTCAGTCAAGATCCGGTTGAGCAGGGTCGTCTTGCCAGAACCGAGGAAGCCTGTCAGGATGGTAACAGGTACTCTGCGCTGCGTGTTCATACGGAATCCTCCTTCAAGCTGTAATGATACAAGGTCTCATTTACTAAACTCTGATCGTACACTGCCAGCTCTGAGGCTGTCAACTAGTCGAATTGACGGTTACAGTTCAGCGTTGGCGGGGTGAACTGGCGGAATCGAGCAGGACGTTTCGTGGGTGGGGACGGCTCAGACATGGTTAACTAAGCTCAGGGAACAGAAACTCAACCTGACCACCACCTCCCGGGATGTCCTATTGGAAGTCATCGCCCGTGAGCAGGCGGCCGTTGCCCAACCGTCTAGATTCGAACCTCCCAACGAAAAGTTTGCAAATCAGTCTTACACGGCCCCCTATTGCGCGAGCAAGGGGGCGCACCAGGCACCTCTCCCACGTAGGACACGTCTTGACTGCTCGATTCCGGCCTGACATTCTAGACCGTGGGTTTGCCCCGTCGAAGGCGCAGGTTTCCTATATACTCACTTACCAGAGGTAATCTGATCTTGAACACACGGCCTTCTTCGCTTCTTCACTCGTCCGCCGGCGATTCAAGGGATCGCGGACGACCTTGAGCACGCAATCTAACTATCCCGCCGCTCCCGAGTTGGCTATCGCCCGTTGGTTCAATACCGCCGGCAATCCGACGCTGGCCGGCCTGAGAGGCGAGGTTGTTGTCATCGAGGCGTTCCAGATGCTCTGCCCCGGTTGCGTGTCCTACGGATTGCCACAGGCTAAGCGAATCCAACAGGCCTTTGGCAACGAGATCGCCCTGCTCGGACTGCACTGCGTGTTCGAGCACCACGACGCGATGACGCCCGTTTCATTGGAAGCGTTCCTGCATGAGTACCGCATCACATTCCCGGTCGGCGTCGATGCGCACGACCCCGGAGTCACCCGGCCCATTACGATGGGCCGGTACCAGCTGCGGGGCACCCCAAGCCTGGTTGTCATCGACCGGGCCGGCCGGATCCGCGCCAACGCGTTTGGCCAGATCGAGGACCTCGCCGTCGGCGCCACCCTCGCCCGCCTAATTGACGAACCTCGCGCCGAGCCAAATTGATCACAAATCTCAGGAGATTAAAGGAGGGGAAATGCCAGTCCGCATCGTAACCGACAGCACTTCCGATATTCCGGTAGCGAAGGCCCAGGAACTCGGGGTTAGCGTTATCGCCCAGAATGTTCACTTCGGCGAGCAGACCTTCAAGGACAACGTCACGATAAAGCCGGACGACTTTTACTCGATGCTCGTCGGCGGCTCTGAGCTCCCAAAGACCTCGCAGGCGTCGCCGGGGGAATTCAAGGAGCTGTACGACAGGTTGGCCGAGGACAGCGATGGGATTGTGTCGATTCACGTTTCCTCCAAGATGAGCGGCACCTGGAACTCAGCCATCCAAGGGGCGGCGCAGGCAACAGCAGGATGTCCAATTGAGGTCATAGACTCCGGCCAGGCGTCGATGGGACTTGGCCTCGTTGTTGTGGCGGCCGCTGAAGCTGCGAGCCGGGGAGCAAGCCACGATGAAGTCGTATCGGTGGCCAAGGCCTCGGCGGCAAGGGCACAGTGCATCTGCCTGTTCGAGACGCTGGAGTACCTTCAGAAGGGTGGGAGGATCGGCAAAGCCCAGGCACTGCTGGGCTCCCTTCTAAAAATCAAGCCGATGATCATATTGCGGGATGGAGTGGTGGACCCACTTGGCAAGGCCCGGACTTTCTCCAAGGGCCTGACCGTGCTGAAGAACACGGCCCGCGAGTTCGCTCCGTTAGAGGCCCTGGTCGTGATACACAGCACCACCCAGGACCTGGCGGAGGAGGTTGCCAATGACCTCAAAGACTTGCTCCCGACGGGCACAGAACCTTACGTTGCCCGATTCGGCCCCGCGCTCGGGGTCTACACCGGCCCCGGCGCGATCGGAATAGCGCTCCTGCAAGCCGCTGAGTAAGACCGATTGGGGCGACCGTCAGGGCCGTCATCGTGACAGGCCGAACGAGGGCCAAGATTGGCGCTTTGCGGCTACGGCGTGCAGAGCAGCCGGCCAGATACCCTGCACCACCCGAATTGGGTGCGGCACCGGCTGGTTCAACAGGTAGCCTTCTTTGTTGAAGGGCACTTCGTCGGGTTGGATGTTGCCGGCGGCATCGGTGGCCGGTGTCGTTTTCGTGCATTCTCCAGCCCACGCGTCCCATTCGAACCCAAACCTCGTCCAGGTGCGGCCGGAGTCGCCGCTCCACTCCATCCGCGACGATCCGAATGCGAAGCTGGTCACGTCGTAAATTGTCCACTAGTGCGGGATGAACCCCCTGCTGGTTCTTCGACGGTAGCCTACCTGGGTTGCTGAGTCTTGCCTACTCCAACTCCGAGAGTAGGGACCGGCTATCAGGTCGTACTCCGAGTGTTGAACGACAAGTATCCGTTCACATTTAGACAACACCCCCTTCACATTTCCACCATACCCGTGTGCTACGCTTGAGAGCGCAACAAATGGCTTGCACTGATGGGGTGCACCTGATTCCCGTTCGGCGCACGGCTTTGTGGCAGCGAGGAGGCAATGTTGCGCCCCGGAATTTTTCCGCCATTTGGACCAGTCCCGGAGCGGCGCACAGAAGAGACTCCAGAGACCGCACTGGCACCTGGGGCAACGTCTTGGCACCGGCCGTTCCACAGCATACCTAAGCGCTCCGCCTTTCTTCTAATGTGGGTGGCGCTCTTGGCGCTATCGCTGCTGGTAGTGTTCCTACTGTGGAGAACGAGTGTTGGTGTTGAGCAGCCCCTGACCTCAGCCGAAGTGTACGAGGCGGTCGCAGAGGCGATCGAACTGGAGCAGCCGGACCAGGTCGATCCAACCCAGATCTATCAGGCTATTCTGCCGTCCCTGGTGGTTGTCCACACCGACAACGCCAAAGAGGAGGAAGGCGTAGGTGTGGGAAGCGGAGTCGTCGTCAACGTCGATGCCGTGGTGCTCACTGCCCTGCATATCGTCGATGGCGCGACGGAGATTCATGTCTCCTTTGCGGACGGGACCAGAACGCAAGCCGTCGTTGCAGGCGCTGATCCAACCAGAGACATTGCCGTATTGTCACCCTTCACGCAGCCGAGCTTCGTCGTGCCGGCGACCATTGGCGCTTCGTCCTCGTTGCAGGTCGGTGATGAGGTGTTCGCGGTGGGCAACCCTCTTGGTCTGGCGGGCTCGATGAGTGCCGGCGTGGTGTCTGGCCTGGACCGCGAAGTGAAGCTCACGGTCAGAGAGCAATCGCTGCGTGGTTTAATCCAATTTGACGCGGCGGTCAACTCCGGAAACTCGGGGGGACCGCTCCTCGACCGCCGCGGGCAAGTCGTTGGCATCGTCACCGGGCTCGTCAACCCGACCGACCAGGAAGTCTTCATAGGAATCGGATTCGCGGTGCCAATCGACCAGGCACTAGGAGGAGCGGGCGGGCCCGCACAGTAATCGACAGAGAGGTGAGTTGAGGGCATGACCAATAGCGAAAACAGCCAACCCATGGAACGGGTGCTCTACGAGGTAAAGAAGGTCATCGTGGGCCAAGACCACCTGCTCGAGCGCATGGTAGTGTCGTTGTTGGCGAGGGGCCACATCCTTGTTGAGGGAGTACCCGGGCTGGCAAAGACAATGGCGGTCAAGACGCTAGCCCAGGCGATAGGCGGTGAGTTTCAGCGCATCCAATTCACGCCGGATCTGATGCCGGCCGACCTGGTGGGCACCCGAATATACAACCAGAAGACCGGCGAGTTCAACACTTCGCTGGGGCCCGTATTCGCCAACCTGCTGCTGGCGGATGAGATCAACCGGGCTCCGGCCAAGGTACAGAGCGCTCTGCTCGAGGTGATGCAGGAGAGGCAGGTCACCATAGGGCGCGAGTCTCACCCCGTGCCCAACCCGTTCCTTGTAATGGCGACTCAAAACCCGATCGAGGCGGAGGGCACTTACCCCCTGCCCGAGGCGCAGGTTGACCGTTTCATGCTGAAAGTGCTCGTTGGCTACCCAAGCACGACTGAAGAGTTCGTGATCGTGGAGCGGATGACGAGCGCGCTTCAGGCGGTTCAGTCCGTCCTCAGCATAGGGGACACATTGGCTCTTCAACGTCAGGCGGATAACGTCTACGTGGACCCATCGCTCATCGAGTACTCGGTGAGGCTGGTCACCGCCACTCGCCATCCTGAAACATGTGGACTGGAAGAACTGAAACGCTACATTCTGTTCGGAGCGAGTCCAAGGGCGTCCATCAACATGATCATCGCCGGCCGCGCGTTGGCGTTTGTGCGAGGACGCGAATACGCTCTGCCAGAGGACGTCCGGGACGTGGCGCTCGATGTCATGAGGCACCGTCTGGTGCTTTCATATGAGGCGCTCTCAGACAACGTCAACAGCGATGCCATTTTGGGAAGGTTCATGGAGGCGATTCCATTGCCCGAGGTACCGTTACGTGAGTACGCAGGCGCTCGCACGCTCTAGCGACCAAAGCACAGCCGAACAGGTGCTGCACCGCCTCGAGTGGAGGGTGCTGCGCCGGCTCGACGGAATACTCCAGGGAGATCACCAAAGCCTCTTCATGGGCGGAGGCCTGGACTTTGCCGAACTGCGCGAGTATCAGCCGCCGGATGACATTCGTCACATCGACTGGAACGTGACCGCGCGCATGGATTTCCCCTATGTGCGCAGGTTCCTCGAAGACCGCGAGATCAACGCGTGGTTCCTGCTGGACCTCAGCCCATCGATGGATTTTGGTGCGCTGGACCGGCGCAAAGAGTCCGTCCTCGTCGACTTCGTCGGCGTGCTGGCGCGTCTTCTGACCCGAAACGGGAACCGCGTAGGCGCAATCCTGTATGACAACAACAATGAGATTACGATTCCGCCCCGAGGCGGCCGGCTGCAAGTCCTCCGCCTGATCAACGATATTCAGAGGCAGCAGTCTGCGCCCGCCGGCGCAATGACCGACTTGAACAGGCTGCTGAAAACCGCGTTTAACCGCATAAAGCGGCGGTCGCTAGTCTTCCTGGTATCCGACTTCATTTCTATGCCCGGTTGGGAAAAAGCGATGGACCAGTTCAACAGAAGACATGAACTGTTGACCGTGCGGCTTTGGGACCCGCGCGAGCGAGACCTCCCTGATGTCGGGGTCGTGCTCGTCGAGGACTCCGAAACTGGTGCCCAACTCAGTATAGACACGAGCGACAAGGGGTTCAGGCGGCGGTTCCACGAGGCCTCGCGCCGGCGTGAAAGCGAGTTGGCGCAATCGTTCAAGCGTGCCGGCGTGGGCCAACTCCCGCTCTCTACCGAGGAGGACCTCGTGCTGGCCATCTCGCGATTCGCTTCGTTACGCCGTAGGTTCCGATTGCGACAATTTCAGGGGGCATAACAGGTGTCGTTCATCTGGCCGTGGGTCCTGGTCTCTCTGCTCGCGCTGCCACTGTGCGCATTCGCCTATGTGCGCTTCCAACGGAGGCGCGCCAGTAACATGGCCGACCTGGGCACCCTCGGCGTCGTCAGGGAGGGATCGACTTCCGTCGTGGGCAAGCGCCGCCACATACCGCCCCTGATTTTTCTTGTTGGCATAGCTCTGTTGGCGATGGCGTCCGCGCGGCCACAGATTACTCTCCCGCTGCCCCGCCTGGAGGGCACCGTTCTGCTCACATTTGACGCATCCGCAAGCATGGCCGCCGAAGACGTCGAGCCGACCAGGATGGACGCCGCGAAGGACATCGCAAGAGCGCTCGTCGAGCGACGTCCCGAAGGCGCCAAGATCGGAGCGGTGGCCTTTGGAGAGGGCGGGCTCCTCGTGCAACCGCCTACCGACAACGATGAGGCTTTGTACGCTACCATCGACCGCCTGGTGCCTCAGAGCGGGACCTCTCTTGGTAGGGGCATGCTGACGGCGCTGAACGTCGTCACTCAGGACTCCGGTCCAGGCACCGACGGTGGGGCGCCGGCAGAGGATCCGGAAATGAGTCGCGCGCTCGCTCCAGCCGTCATCGTATTGCTGACGGACGGCGAGAACAACGTACCGCCGGAGCCAATTGAAATCGCGCAGCTGGCCATCGAGAGGGGAGTGCGGGTCCACACTGTCGGAGTGGGCACCTCCGAGGGGACCGTAATCGAGGTTGACGGCTTCAACCTCTCCACCCGGCTTAACGAGCCCATTCTCGAGGAAATCGCTCTACTGACCGAAGGAATTTATTTCAAGATCGAGAACGCCGACGACGTGCCGTCGGTTTACACAGAGTTGGAAAAGGAGTTCATAGTCGAGCCAAGCGAGGTCGAAATCACGTCTACCGTGGGCGGAGTGAGCGCCGTGCTGCTACTCGTCGGAAGCGCCCTGTCGCTCATCTGGTTCGGGCGGATACCGTAGAAGGAGTACATCCAATTGGGACTGCTTTGGCCTGCCTTCCTGCTGTTACTGGCGGCGATTCCGCTGGTAGTCTTGGCGTACGTGCTGGTGCTGAGACGGAGAAGGCGGTTTGCGGTTCACTACTCCAGTCTTTCGCTTATCAGGCAGGCTATGCCTTCCGGCATCCGGTGGCGCCGGCATCTGCCCTTCGCGCTCATTGTTCTTGCGCTCGGGCTGCTCCTGCTTGGGCTGAGCCGGCCGTTCGCAAATCTAACCGTCGCCTCTAGCAAGACCACCGTCATGTTGGCGTTGGACGTCTCAGGGAGCATGTGCGCCAACGACATCTCCCCCAACCGGCTCGCTGTCGCTCAGGACGCCGCTAAAGGATTCATCCAGAGCCAGGAGCCGCACACGCAGGTGGGAATCGTCGCGTTCTCCGGGATTGCCCAGCTAATCGTACCGCCTACGACCGACAGAGAAGCCCTGACTGAGGCTGTTTCGAGCCTGAAAACCGGCCGGTGGACGGCAGTGGGAAGCGCTATCAACCGCTCGCTGGATGCGCTCGCCCAGGTCAACCCAAGCATTCCTGCTACCCGCGTGTACTCGGTCCCAATTCAAGAAAGGCAGGAGGCGTTCGCCCAAGACAATCTGCAGCCTGATGTCATTGTGCTACTCACGGACGGCGCGAGCAACAGGGGAGTGCTCCCGTTGGTAGCCGCTCAAGCCGCGCGCGACCGCGGCGTTCGTGTATACACGATCGGCTTCGGTACGACGAACCCGTCTATGCTGAGATGCACATCTGACCAACTGGGCACGGACAATTGGAGCAACCGCTTTGGACGGGGCGGATTCGGCAGGTTTGGACGCGTAAGGTTCCTGCAGCTGGACGAGCCCACGCTGAAGAACGTAGCCGAGATGACCGGGGCCGAGTATTACCTGGCTGAAAGCGCCGACGAACTGCTCGAAGTGTTCTCTACGATACCGGTGCAACTCAGGAACGACACCGTACGCACGGAGGTCTCGGCGATTTTCACTGCCATTGCCGGCCTGCTCACCATCGCGGGTGTCGCAGTGGGTCTGCGCTGGAACCCACTTCCATAAGGCCGCGGGCCGGCTCGCTCGCCAGAACCGCAACTCGCGCCCTCATCAACGAACCCGGCGACGGACATACTCATACTCACGTCGGGTCGTCTTCGGAGAAACCCAGGCCGCCTTCCCAATGGGACACGTAGAAACCACAGGCGCGGATATTGGGAACTCAGCGTGCGCCGGCAAGGCTCACTAGGTCACGCGGATTGGGTGGGGCACCGGCTGGTTGAATAGATAGCCCTTCTCGTTGAAAGGCACTTCGTCGGGTTGGGTGTTGCCGGCAGCGTCGGTGGCTCTTGTCATAATGGTCCACTCACGAGCCTCCGCATCCCATTCGAACTCAAACCTCGCCCAGGAACGGTCCGGCTGTTCGCCAGGCAGCGCCGCGTCGTTCCAGGTGCGGCCGGCGTCGTCGCTCCACTCCACCCGCGTGATTGCTCCCGCCGGCGAGTGGGCGTAGCCGTGGATGCGCGTGCGTCCGGCTGGAAGCTCCGCCGGCCAGGGTAGCGCGAGTGCGCTCCTTATGACCTGCTCCGTCGCCGGCTTGCCCTGCGCCTCGCCCTCGGGAGGGTACTTGTCGCCGATGAGCACGTAGGAAGTGGTATTGTTGCGTGTCCACAACTTCTCGGACGAGACGACGATGCGCCCAAGCCACTTGATGTTTGCGCTGCCGACCCAGCCCGGCACCAGCGCCCGGATCGGGAAGCCGTGGTCTTTGGGAAGCGCCTCGCCATTCAGCTGGTAGGCCAGCAGCGTATCCGGGTGCATTGCCTTTTCCACCGGCAGGACGTAGCGAAAGCCCTCTTCCGGCGATTCGGAGTCGAGACCGATAAGCAGCACGCTGACCGCGTTTGCTGTGATCTCCGCCCGCGCGAGAACATCTCGCAGCGCGGCGCCCACCCATTCGCCGTTGCCCACGGCGCCCGTCATCCACTGGGTGCCGGCCGCCTTCCTGCCCTTCAAAAGATCGAACATCGCCCGGTGGTTGCCGGCGCATTCCAGGTAGGACGTCAGCGTGCGGCTGGGCAGGCCTCTTATCTCGTCGTAGGTAATCTCCATCGGCTGCCCCACCGCGTCTCCCTCCACGGAGAGCCGCCAGTTCGAGGCGTCCAGGTCCAGGCTGAAGGAGTTGTTCCGAACGAAGAAAAGGCGATTCGGGGTGATGAGCTCTTCCATGTGTTCGAGACGGGCCTCCAGGCCCTTGTCGTCATGCCGGATGAACGGTGAGGCGTCTTTGAACCACGGCGAAGACGGGGTAGGGCTGGCGCCGGCACTTGTCGGAGCCGACGGTGGCCCTTCGAACCGCTGCTCGATGCCGATGCAGCCGGCCAGGACCGCCGCAGTGCCGCCCGTTACCAGCAGCCGGAGGAATTGGCGTCGGTCCATCCCGCGGGCCCTCGCAAACTCCCAGAGCGAGCCGGCATCCCAGTTTGTCGCCACACCATCGGGCCCGTTACCCGTCACGCCTGGATGCGTCCCCAAGTCACCTTGACTCCGGTCTTGTCACTACCAGTACAGCAAGCCGGCTATCGCCCCGGTCATGCAAGTCGCCATCGTGCCGGCCAGTATCGACTTGATACCCAGCTGCGCTACCTCCACCCTGCGTTCCGGCACTATCGCGCCGATGCCGCCGATCATGATGCCCAGGCTGCCGAAGTTTGCGAAGCCGCAGATGCTGTAGGACATTATGATTGCGCTGCGCTCGCTCAAGGCGCCGGCCGGCAGTTGGGACATCTGGATATAGGCGACCAGCTCGTTCAGGACCACCTTGGTCCCAAGCAGTTGGCCCGCATTCGTCGCCTCGGACCAGGGCACGCCAAGCGCCCACGCGACCGGGGCCAACACCCAACCCAGGATTCTCTGCATTGTCAGAGGTTCGCCGGCCACGACCGGTAGCAGCCCCAGAATAATGTTGACCAACTCGACCAGCGCGATCAGCACGATCAACATTCCGATGATGTATGCGAACAACCGCAGGCCCTCGATGGTGCCGCGGGTGAGTGCGTCGGCGCCGTTCTCGTACATGCGCTCGAACTCAACCTTCGAGTCGTCCTTCTCTTCGCCGGTCCGGGGCACGAGTATCAGGGCGATCACGACTGCGGCAGGCGCGCTAATGATCGACGCGGTCAACAGGTGGCCGGCCGGATCGGGGATTATGCCATCCAGCAGGGTCGCGTAGAGTGCAAAGACGGTGCCGGCGATTGTCGCCATGCCGGCGGTCATCACGACGAACAGCTCCGACCGGGTCATACGCTGCAGGTAAGGTCGCACCAGGAGAGGAGCCTCGACCATTCCTATGAAAACGTTGGCCGCGGTCGAAAAGCTGGTGGCCCCGCTGATGTTGAGCGTCTTGCTCAGGGCCCAGGCGAACCCCTTCACGATCCAGGGAAGCACGCGATAGTGGTACAGGACCGCCGAAAGCGCGCCAATGAACACCACAAGCGGAAGGGAGCGAAACGCGAAGACGAACGATGCGCCGGGAAACGCCTCCTCGAACGGCAGCGGCGCGCCGCCTAGGTAGCCGAATACGAGTGACGTGCCGGCCTCGGTCGCCCTCACCAACGCCGCCACTGCGTTGCCGATCCAAACGAACACGATCTGGGAGCCGGGCAACTTGATCAACAGCAATGCCAGCAGGACTTGAACAGCCAGCCCTATCGCCATCGTTCGCCAGGGAAAGGCCCGCCGGTTCTCGCTGATCGCCCATGCGAGGACTATCAGCCCCACAATTCCGATAAGTCCTTGGAGAATCTCCATGCTTCAACACCCTCCCGGCCGTGGATCGGTCCGCCGGCGCAATGATAGCAGTTGGACGCCGGGGAACTGCCGGCCCGGGGACGCGGCATTCGGCGCTCAGAACCGGTGCGCTAGCTCACGCTAGCAAGACCTGCAATTGCCAGTTGTCTGGATGTGAGTTCGAGTCCTAATTGGCCCACGCACATACCGAGCCGGATTGCGAGCGAGTGATCACTGGTCCTGTGAATGTCGGACATCGTTCAAGTCTCATGCAGCCGGTGCCGTGAGGCCTCAAACAAGACGACCTACGGGCCCGACCCGACTCAGGGCTCTGCTTGAAACCTACTGCTCCCTTCAAAGCCCTCAAAAGTTGGTTGTCAAAGGTGGAATGTATGCATCAAGTAGGGAAGCCTCTAACTCTCTAAACTCGCATAGGCACAGTTGAACAAGCAATTAATCGACCATCACAGAGCCTGACGCCGAAACCGGTCAACCGCCCTTAACGTTTGACGAAGGTCCGGAGGTATGTCACTCTCACGCATTAGCTCCATGATCTTCGCTTTCGTCAAAGTCACGTTGTATTCTCTTTGAATTCGGCAGACCAGTTCGCTGAGAACCCTTTTGCCTGGCACTATGTGAAGTCGCAACTGATCATCGTTCCACTTTTGATCGAAGACTTCAATCGCCTCGCGACTGATCGTACTTGTGTCTCTCCCTGTGTGGCGGAAGTACTCCACTCGCTTCGCAATATACTGGGACTGAACTTGCGCTTTCATAGGCGCGGTAATCTCCTCAAGGAGTTCAGCAACCGGTCTGGCCGCATAAACAGGCTCATCGTTACGTCGATCCCTCTCTCTTTGGAGTCTAGCCAACGTTCTGTCCAAGGCGGCTGGGACGAGTAGGTAGTTCTCTATCTCCTTCCTTTCCAGTATCACGAGTAACGCTAACTCGCTCTCAAGCGTCTTGAGTAATTTATCGATTTCCTCATCGGGGCGGAAGTCTCGATCAAAGACACCACCAAGAAGCACTGATTCCCCAATTGACTCCAAAACACCCAGATTAACCGCCTTGATGCGTTGTATCGAGGGGAATCCTCCCAGAGGAAACGCCGCGATTCCAACTCCGGCTCCGAGTTCGTTCAAGCCAAGGCGTCTCGCAAATCTCCTGAGGATTCTGAAATCCTCGCCCTCAACATAGAGGACTCGTCTTGTTTGCGCGATGGTGGTCATCGTCACCGTGTGTATGGACCCCAGCGAGCCCAGTGTGGACTGGATCCCTTCAGAACCACGAACCCTTTTGGCCGAACGTTGAGTCTTGTCTATCAATAGAATGTCGTTGGTGTCGGCCTCTGCGATGATTTCACTTGAGTGAGTCGCCATCAACACATCCGGTGCAGCCGCCTTCAAAATCGACAACAGTTGTCTCTGTGGGTTGGCGTGCAAGTAGACGTCTGGCTCATCAATTACCAACATTGAACTGGTCTGGCTCCTAGAAATGTGTGAAAGCAACTGGCACCACACATGAAAGCCAGAACCAGTCCAATAAAGCTCTCGAGTGATCCTGTCTTCAACGCAAAACATGGAGAGCCTAAAATCTTCTGCTACCTCTGGTGGGCTTATATCCATGCCAGGCCACGTAGTTTTGACCTGCTGCCGGAACGCATCAAAGCCGTCAGGATAATGGTACCAATAGTTGCGAAAATTTCGGGATGCCCGGTGAGTCGCCAAGTTTTGATCTACGGTCTCCTTTTGTACGATTTGCTCTCGGTTTTCGACAGGGCCGAGCACAGGAACAACTAACAGCGATATCGGAAACTGTCGACTAAACTTACCTTTGGTTACTGTTTCTCCCTCATACGTAATCGGATACAAGATGCAGTCGTTATCGTCCTTAGTGAACGACAATCTCAGCCTATTTCCATTTGATAATCTAAATGTAACTGTCGCTTCTACATCTTCGTAATTCGTCTGCGCATTCTCCATGGTGATGGGAAGCGAGGCTCCGGGTATTCTGTAGCCCCGGGCAAACTCTCCAGTACCGAGAAGCTCCGGGTTCCGTGCGGCCGCTCTCCTAAGTCCCAAAGATAGGACACGAAATGCCCCGATCACAGTAGACTTTCCAGAATTGTTTGGACCGACAAGAACATTAGTGCGCTCAAGTGAAATCGAGAAGTTCTGGAATGCTTTGAAATTCCTGAATTGTACGGATGTGATAGACGCGTCAGATCCCATCGATTCCTCTCCTGCCGCCGCAAACCGCCCCGGTTACATGAGAAACCCAACGAATGTTCATGGCGTTCAACGCCTCAAGACAGTTCAAGTTGACGGCTGCAATGCGGTTCGCCCTTTCGAAATTGATGTCCTGCTGGCTCCCAGCGGTCCGCTGTAGCTGGCACATTGTCGCTGGCAAGCTCGCCCGTCATAGTACAACAGACAGGTAAAGGGGGTTACCCTCTAGCGCCGAGTATCCTGGACCTCAGTTCAGCCTGCAAACTGCGACTTCGCCCGATGAATTGCTAGTGAACCCAATGGCCAAGAGTTGTCATCATCCGAGATTCCCTGGGTCAAGTTGATTCTAGTGAGCATGTGTCCTCTTGCAGATGGTCAGGGACTCCTTGGCTAACGAGAATTCCTGGACCGCCGTGGACTACAACGAAACCTGCCAGCAAATGGTTTGCAATTCAGTAACTGTAGGCCCAAATAACCACGAAGACTCAACGAGGCTAACGCCTGTGTTAGGGTGGGTGCCCGCGGTGCGAGACGCGTGCGGCCGGGTTGTTGTTGGTAGGGACGGATTCCTAGCGGCGTGTAGGGCCATCGCCTGTATGACGGCCAACGCCACTTTCAGTGGAAGTTCCAATTTTGAGTAGCTCAAACCATTTGCATTTGGGGCGAGCGCCCGCTGATAAAATCGATGGGTTAGGAGTAAGAAAATGACGCGAACGATTGCGGTCGAAGAGGAGATCTCAAGGCCGGCCGCCGAAGTGTGGGAGGCGCTCACCGACTGGGAAAACGCCCATAGGTGGATGGCTGGGCTCGAAGGGATGGCGGCCGACGGGGAAACCGCCGCCGGGACGAAACTGGTATTCCTCGCGCGCGGCGCGGAACGTTCCAGCGCCATCGTCCACTGCGACCCGGGTAAATCGATCGTTCTGCGTTCGGTGCAGGGTGGAGTGACCGCCGACTACAGGTACGAAGTCCATGACATTGACGAGCGCTCGACCCGCGTCACGCTGGTAGCCGACTGTCAATTTTCAGGGCTGTGGTGGCGCATAATCTCTCCGCTCCTTCGAATCGCCATCCGACTGACCGACGGCAAGCAACTGAAGTTACTAAAGGCGACGATCGAGGGAGGATAGCGCCGGGGAAGAGACCTAAGCGGGACCCGCCGAACCCCTAGCGGTCAACGCGGGCTTTCACCAGGGGCTATACAAACTAGATCGGCCCACTCGTTACCCGCATCACGCCGCGATTCGTTCAAGGCGTTGACATTATTCGGGATCCTCGATTCGAGATGTTTCCCGTTGAAGTAAGCACGCAAGCTCCATTGCTGTCCCACTAACCAATCATCTAGTGGCCGAGTATCGTTCGCGATCAAGTAGGTGCGACATCTGCTATACACTGCAGTTAGCTGCACGTATTTCCGAACCACCGAGTAGTCCCCACCAGTAGTTGAACTCAGACAGCGACGAAAATAGGTAGTAAGACGGCCCTATGCTCGAATGGCACGATTTGAACGCTCGACATCAGGCCATGGCCATTTGGTGGACGGTTATGTTGGTGTTTGCCATGGCCAAATCTTCCGAGGTCCGGAGATCAATCAGCGGCTTAATTCGATCGCTCCTGAGTCCCTCCCTGTTGTTACCCATACTCGGCCTTGTAGTCTACGTCACCTTGCTCACGGTACTTGGAGTGACCTCGGGGCAAGTTGTTGGACTTTGGAAGACGCTTCCCGTCGTTACCGCAACGTTGTGGTTGTTGACTACGGGTTTCTCGCTTCTGATGCATTTTGGCGACTTCCTTAGAACCGACAATGAGTTTAGAGTCAGAGCCATCGGGGTTCTAGTTCCGTCAACTATCTTGACTCAGGTAGCCGGCGTCGCAATTCTCGATTTCGCATTGGAGGTGGCGCTTGTACCCCTACTCGTTATCTTCGGCTATGCTGCACACGCAAATCTCACATCTAGTCTTACTAACTTCTCCCGTGGGTTGTTGTCATTGTATGCATTTGCGTTAATAGGTTTGGTCGCTATTGCGGTACTCGTCACTCCAGAAGAATGGATAAATCTATTTCAAGCCATCCTGTTTCCCATATTCCTGACTATCGGAACGCTGCCCTACATTAAGTTCCTAACAGTTCTTGAACGAACAAGATTCATCCGTAGCGCAGAGTGTAAGACCGTAAGTTCGATCGAGTATGGCCCGGAATGGCCCTTAACAGTTGACTCGGCAAAGCTATGCTGCAATGGAACGGCGGTGTGGGTGGAGGTAAACAACAGAAAGTATGGTGTGAACGGGCTTGCAGGACCACTTCTACGAAAATGGGGCCACACTATTCACGATTTGAACGAGATTTGGAAGGATCATCCCGAGAGACAGGAAGTGATCCGGATGTCGGGCACTGACGACGAGGAAATTTCTTGGAAAGTCAACATCGGCCGTTTGATTCAAGAAGGACTTGAACTTGGACGCCGGTCATAGCCGACATAGGAAGTGCCTACCAACTCGCTGCCAAGTAGATTGGAGCCGTCGACGTAGAGGTTGGCCAACTCTCGTCACCGCAATAAGAGACAAGGAGCTCCACCATTTCGGTTTTTGCCCTATTACCCATAGTGATGGGGGTGGTGCGAGGACAGTATCACCGCGGCTGCACGGGTTAGCGATCCTATGCGCTCGCAAACTATCCACCTAAAATCACGGAAACGGTGCGAAGTCTGGGCAATAAGTATGGCGAGGCTGGGACAAGCCTGCGGCACGCCCCTAACCACATGCGATGCCACGAGTTGAGCTCTCGCCTCAAGTTGAAGAGGCACTCTTTGAACGCCACCGGGCGGGTTTGGGCGTGGCAGGCAGATTGACTTTGACAACGAGGGTAATCTGGGTAATGGCGACCACAAAGGACACGATGCCTCAGAACGACGTTCCCTAGCTCAACCCGCAGACCACGCTCCAATTTTCGATTCGCTGGTAGGGTAGAATGCTCCCACGACATGAGCGAATGGATTCCCGACTTGTATCGGCACAATCGCGCGTAATCTTCGAACTGGAATGAGGAGAGGTTTGCTCTGGAGCCACGAAAGCACACTTTAGCCGAGCTATTCGAGGGTCAGTTGGTCTACGTAGTTCCGAGTTATCAGAGATTGTATGTCTGGAACCGCGAGGACCAATGGGAACCCCTTTGGTCAGACGTAGAGGACATTGCCAACGCGCTTGTTATGGATGCCGTGAGCAAGGGCAGTGACAACGTCGATCCAAGGTCAGTGGAGGCCCACTTCCTCGGAGCCGTGGTGCTGAAAATGAGCGGAAATACCCCAGATCTGGCAAGGCAACTTCGGGTAATCGACGGTCAACAGCGCCTTACGACGCTCCAACTATTAGTTGCGGCTGCGGTCGCAGAGCTTAGAACTGCGGGGCTCCCCAATCCTGCTGAACGTTTGAAGGAGCTTACGTCAAACTCGTCTAGTTCGGCCACATCTGGCCTTAACAGTTACAAGATCAACCACCACTGGCACGAGCACGGTCACGATTACGAGCGGTTCAGTGACGTTATGCGAGCCGCACTCGGTGGCGACACAACCGACAGTATTGGTGGTCCCATGGCGGAATGTTATCGATTCTTCCAACAGCGCATCCGAGACTGGCTTGGTGCGCGAGACACACACAGTTTTACCGCCTCCTCTGCGCTTGCAACGACGCTGATAATGAAACTCCATCTGGTGGGTATTTACCTAGATTCCCACGAAAAAGAGCATATTATCTTTGAGACGTTGAATGCTCGGGGCGAACCTCTGACTGAATGGGACAAAATCAAGAACTACCTGCTTTACAGAGCCGACCAGGAACCCGGCTTGGGCCAAGAGCCGTTTTTCGAGCGCTATTTGGCGCGTTTCGACGACCCTTGGTGGCGTAAAGCCGTAGGTCGCGGTGCTCAAAGGCCTCGTACAGACATCTTCGCGGACTATTGGTTGGAGTCACGGAAAAAGACTCCCGTTGCGGTACGACGGGTCTTCAGAGAGTTTCAGAAGCACCTAGACGTCGAGGATCAGCAACTCGAACCCAGAATGGATGAGTTGGTTCAAGACGCATTGTATTTCCAGCGGTTCGAGGAGCTGGATAACAGCACGATGAATCGAGAAGTGCAGTTCCACCGTCGTCGATTGGATTTGGGTATAGGAGCGATTTGGCCTTTGCTCCTCTACCTGCAACGAATCGATGCCGAAAAATCGGAGCGAGAAAAATGGTTCGCAATGCTAGAGAGCTACTTCGTCCGCAGGGTGATTGTGGGGTATCAAGCGCGGAGCTATGACCAGGCGGCTCTAGAGCTACTGAATGAGTTGTCGACGCGCAGCGATAACCAGACTAGCACTACAAACATAATGTTGAAACGCCTAGCGCAGTACACCGAGGCCGCGAGAATCTGGCCGAGCGATTCAGAAGTGAAACACGCGGTACTGAATCGACGCCTGCCCCAATACGCACAACGATTGGTATTGTCCGCAATCGAGCAACGGTTGATCTCGAACTGGGCGGGTATCCCGACACTGTCCCCGTATGTTCAAATTGAACACATTATGCCCCGCGCGTGGCAGCCAGATTCATGGCCATTGCTCGATTCGGACGTACCAACCTCGGGTATAGAGGAACGCAACCACACGATAGAAACACTAGGAAACTTGACTCTACTCAACGGTAGATTGAATGCAGCTATCAGCAACGCTCGCTGGAGCATAAAGCGCAAAGAGATTCAAAAGTCAGACAACTTATTCCTCAATCGTCGCTTACTTGAAGAATCAACGGATGAATGGACCGAAGTCGACATAGGCAAGCGTGGAGATTGGATGTACAGCATAATCGTTGACCTGTGGCCGCGAGGTTAGGGGGTCCATTCGATTCTACTGCCCCGCAAGTGCCGGCAAGTTGGCAAGGTACTCGGCGATGGTCCGCCGGCCGGCTACACCTGCGGGACAACGCCCTCCCGGGACGAACTCAACTGGCTTCAGAATCAGCCATGCCGCCGGCCCGCCCTCCGTGGCGTTCCCCAGCTTGCGGAAGGACGTCACGTTTGGGCAAGCATTGGAGCGCCTAGTACATAATGAGGTGGGTAGGTACCAGTCGTTGCTCGACCGGGTCTACCGCTAAGCTGAGGCCCTCCAGAGTGTAGGCGCCCAACAGGGCGGGAGCTTCCTCGTCTCCGAAGATTACTATGGTGACCACGCTGTCACCGTCTATGGTTGCCCACGCCTGTCCGTAGTCCATCTCGGTCCGCCGGCCGTCGGCCAAGAGAAACCTGCGCTTGCCCATCGGCGCAACCCCTAACTCGCGAAGCAGCGGAGCGGGCATCGTAGTAAATGCGGCACGGGTATCGACCGTCGCCTCGATGTCCCGAGCGTGTTTGCCGTCCATGCTGGAAATCCGCAGCGGCCAGTTGAAAGTTCCCAAATAGAAACCCCCTTTGCCCTCTCTACTTCTCATTCTAACCGACTGACCAGCCGTCTGGCAGAGCACTTGACCTGTTACGGCGTCACTCAACGCCACCCCTCCGGCTACCCCTCCGCCGGCAGGTTCAGCGCCCTCCTCAGATTGGACAGCTACTCGGCAAAGGCACTCCGGGCGGCCGGCGCCTGCAACCAGGTGCGCGGATGACTCGTGGCTAATCCGTTGCTTGGGCGGCACGTCCGGCTCGGAGGCCCAGCCGCCGTTGGGATGGACGGATTTCCGAACTGAAGAGACCGCGATGCGGCACAGCCGCCGCCGGAGTCACCAATTGGCCGGTTTAGCTATGGCGCCAACTTCGTCCGTTATCGTGTCCGGGAGCTGGCTCCGTCTCAGATGACTCTTCCACAGGCGCTTGACGTAGGATGCGGCATCTGCCAACTCCCTAGGGCTTGTCCTCCTAGGATCCGGGTTGACAAGCGTAACGCGAAGGCCCAGGTTGTCCCGGATATACCGCATCGCACCAGCAAAGTCCGCATCGTTGGACACCACGACCGCCTGCTCGTAGTCCCGGTTAAAGCCATCGACCAACAGACGGGTGGCCAGGTTCACATCCGATCCCTTCTCCTCTGAGTCCCTAACCAAGACGTGTCTCGGGAGTCCCGGCGCGGGCGGCGCTTAATGCCGGACCGGAATGAACCGTAGTGGACCTCTAAGCCCGGAAGCGTTGCTAAGGCTCTCAAGTAGGCCTGCTGCCGTTGGGGTTGAGCGGGATTTCCGGGGCGCGCATCGAGCCGGGCGGTGAAATAGCATAGCCTAAGGATTACGTCCTGAGGGAAGAGGTTCTCGGCTAACTTCCGCAGATCGAGCCATCTGAACGCTGTGTCCTTGAGGGCTCGGTAGTAGAGATTGAAGCCGTCGATGTAGACGCTGGTGACCAATCGCTACCTCAAATAAAGACAGAGACCGCCACGAGGACGGTCTCGACCCTACCGCCTAAGCGACAGGGGTGGTACGAGAACAATACCACGAGCGGCTGCACCGGTCAACGAGCCGGAGCCCTCGCAAATCGACCACCTCAAGCCACGAAAAACCCAGCTGATTCCCAACGCGCAGCGGTGAGTCTATGGGGAACCGTTGATTGGGCCGAGCACGGAAACTCAGCGTCCTTGAGAAAGAGCGGGACGTGGGTCGGGTACTGAGCACAGCTGGGACGCAAGGCCGGCACGATACCGCCGGCTACCCCTGCGCCGGCAGGTTCAGCGCCCTTCTCAGATTGGACAGGTACTCGGCGAAGGCACGCCGGCCGGCCGGCGTCGCCTGCAGCCAGGTGCGCGGTTTCAGGTCCTGGAACTCCTTGGTAAGAGTCAGATAGCCGGCGTCCTCGAGCTTTCGCAGATGGGTCGTCAGGTTGCCGCCGGTGAGTCCCAGCGTCCTCTGGACGAACCCATAGGCGATCCGATCCCCCTCCGGCTGGGACACCAGCAGGGTCATTATCCGCAGCCGGGTGGACTGGTGGATCGTCTCGTTGAGGACTATCGAGTCGTCGGTCATGCCACGCCGGTCTTGCGTATCCAGGCCGCGGCCAGCGCGGCAACTATCAGAGTTGCGACCGCAGACACCGCCGGCGCGGCGTCGATGTCCAGGTAGCTGGGAACGTAGAACGCCGCCGCGATCCCGATTCCCGTCACCGCAATCACCGGCCGGTGCATAATCCCAAAGAGTATGTATCCCAGCGCGATGATCCCGATGGTGGCGCGTCCTACGTTGGCGCCGGCAGCGCCGGGAGCCCACATTCCCGCTGCCGCCGGGATTAGGAACGCTGCTGCCGCGACCGCAACCCAGAACAGGAACACCCTGATGCCGGCGCTTTGGGCGGCGCCGCCTACCGTGTTTTCACGGCCGGCGCGGGTCCCGATGATCGCGCTGGCCGTCATGCCGGCTGTCACGAGGACACCCCATAGAGCCAGGTAAATCCAGGGATTGCTCGTCATAAAGTCGGGCGCGAGCGTCTGGAGGGCGTACATTGAGAGATACCCCAGCGCCGCTAACACACCCCAAAGGATCGCTATAGTCGCCGCGCCGGCGACGTACATGGAGCTGCGCGCGCTGTCCATCGTCGTGTGTATCGCGCGCCAACTCTCCTCCGGCGTCAGCGCCTGTGCGTCCTCATCCGCTTCTTTCATAGTCCGTCTCCTGGTCTTAAACGGGATTCTGGCCGAACCGACCGGCCTGCGCGGCGTCCGACCCATCAAATTATCGAGTTCGACTTGCTTGACTATCCTGTACTTCGCGTTTACCATTGTTGCACAAACTAGTTTGTATTACAAATTATTGGTTTTCAGTTGGAGGCAGACCGCTTTGGAACAGTCAAATGGCCCCGCGTTGCGGGTGAGGTCGCTTCGCAAGGTCTACGGCGACGTGGTCGCGGTGGACGATGTCAGTTTCGAGGTCGAGCGCGGAAGCGTGTTCTGCATTATCGGCCCCAATGGCGCCGGCAAGACCACGACGATCGAGTGCCTCGAAGGGCTCCGCCGGCCGGACGCCGGCTCGATTCAGGTAGCCGGCCTTGACCCATCTGCCGAGCACGCCAAACTGGTTCGCAAGATCGGCGTGCAGTTGCAGGAAACAGGGATTCCGCCGCGCATGAAGGCCAGGGAGGCGCTTGGGCTTTTCGCGGCACTGTACCAAAGATCCATTCCAATGGCAGAGCTCAGCGACGAGTTGGGCTTGGAAGAGTGCCTTTCCAAGCAGTACGGCTCCCTATCCGGCGGCCAGAAGCGAAGGGTCAACATCGCGCTCGCACTCGTCGGCGATCCGGAAATCGTGTTCCTCGACGAACCCACCACCGGCCTCGATCCCGAGTCCCGATTCCAATTCTGGAGCTACCTCCGGCGGCAGAACGCCCGCGGAATGACGATCGTCGCGACCACCCACTACATGGAGGAGGCACGGGAGTACTGCGACACGGTGCTTCTCATGAACCAGGGCCGCATCGTAACCTCTGGAGCGCCCGATCGCCTCATTCAGGAATCCGGGCTGGCGGCGCGTGTCGTACTGCCCCGAGCCGGGTTAGGGGCCGTCCGAGCGGAAGATTTTGAAGCGTTGCCGGCGGTAATCCACGTCCGTAAAACGCAGTCCGACCTATATCTATATGGAGATAGTGACGTGGTGGACGAGGTAACCGCGTTTCTACGACGCGCGGGAGTATCCGCCGGCGTAATGCAGACGAGGCCGGCGAACCTGGACGACATTTACTTTCTCGCTGTCGGAGGCAATAGCCCACAAGGAGCAGAGCTATGAACGCGAACGCCTTTCGTTGGCTGATCTATACAGAGTTGCTGCTGGCGGTGCGGGAGCCGGCGGCGATGTTCATGACAATCATCCTTCCGCTGGCCATCTTCCTCGCTCTCGGATTCTCGATCGGCGATATCGAGATTCCGGTCGACCGGGAAGGCGGCGGAGTGGACATGTTCCACGTCAGGGACGTGCTGCTTGCCGGCAACATCGCCTGGGTCACGGCCATATTCGGGATGGTGGCATTGCCCCAATCGCTGGTAGAGTTTCGCCAACACGGTGTATTCCGGCGTTACCGCGCCACGCCGATGCCGTCTTACATGCTGGTGGTCGCACCATTGGCGATCGGCGCGTTGGTGGTCGTGGCATCCCTCGCCCTGATGCTCGTTGTGGGATGGCTGGTATTCGAAATACGCTTTGGCGGCGACGTGGCGATGGTCGCGCTCGCGATTCTGGCGTCGTACCTGGCATTCGCCGCTTTGGGGACGGCCCTCACCTCCCGAATCCGCAACGTACGGACCGCGTTGGGACTGGGTCTAGCATTGTTCTTTCCGATGTATGTGCTGAGCGGCTCGTTCGGTCCGCGGGAATCGTTTCCCGCCGTACTCAGAGCGGTGGGGGACTGGCTGCCCCTAACGCACGCCTACGACCTGCTCACGTTCCTCTGGCTGGGCGGGACCTGGGACGTGGAAACGACAATCGGCACGCCAATCTGGGTCTCATTCGCCTACCTGGGCGCGATAGCGGCGGTCTGCGTGGGCGCCGGGGCGCGGCTGTTCCGCTGGGAGTGAGGCTCCGGCGGGCACTGTCGTCGAGAGGGGCACGTTCAACTCGACTTCCCTCGCCGGCCCGCAGTAGCGTCTGGCTTCACCCGATTGCCGGCGATACTCAGTCCCCCGCCTTTTGAGGACGGGCCTCCTCGAAACTACAAGGGCTTTTGCGCGGCAATCGCGAGCCACACCGGCAACGCTGCACGAGCGTTCTCGTTCCAGTCCAACAGGCTGTCGTCAGTCCCCGGCAGGTACGAATACTCCTGCCAGAATCTTGAGTCGTCGGCCGGACTCTCCAAGATTCTCCGCAGGACGAATCCCGAATCGGCCAGGGGGTTGAGAATATCCGCGATCGTCCAGTGGCACTCGAACGTGCCGTCCTCTTCGTTCTCAAAGGGTCCGGTTTCCCAATATGGCTTCGCGACCTCAATCGGTTTGACCTGGTCCCGCCAGGGCCGCTGAAACGGATGGATGTCGTAGAAGACGCAATGTCCGCCTGGCCGGAGGATACGGTATGCCTCAGCAAAGACCGCTTGCAGGTCCGAAATCCAAACGAAGAGCCCGTTCGAGGAAAAGACCAGGTCGAACTCCGCGTTCCAGACAGAACACAGGTCGGCGGCATCGGCTTGCACGAAAGTTATTGGCAGCTCAAGGTGCTTCGCCCGTTCCTCAGCCACGGCCAGCCGCCGCTCAGAGATGTCTATTGACGTGACGTTCGCGCCCATTCCGGCGAGAGCGAAGGCTGCGTGGTTATCCCCACTGCCAACGACGCACACGTCTTTGCCCGGCATGTTGCCGGCGAACTCGCGAATCAGGCCAAACGCGCCTCCCGCAAAAGCAAGCCCAGGCTCGCCGGCGCAGCGCCGCCAGAAACCCGCTTCATCAAGCCTCTCCCACCGCTCCGCGGCCCGGTCCCAGCATCGCCGGTTGGCTTCGTGCATTGAATTCATTGGTTGTCTCCGTCGCGTGGTCCCGAATGCCAGGTGTCAGTGTCTGGCAGATCGCACGAATAGCGCGCAGGTGCCGGGGGTACCCACCACTCATGTGCACGCCGCCGGCTCAGGCGCTTGAGTCGAAACGGTCCAGCCGGAGGAGCGAGATATCGTGACTCGTCTCTCCATTCGTGGCCAAGTCGGCCATGATCTCGCCGACGACGCTGCAGAACTTGTATCCGTGGCCGGAAAAACCGGCCGCGAAATAGACGTTCGAAAACCCCGGCAGCGCGTCGATGATGAAGTGCTCGTCCGGCGTGTTCGTGAACATGCAGGCCTTGAGCGCCATAGTTGGTCCGTTTGCGTCGGGGAAGTAGCGGGAGACCGCCTGCCGCAGTACCGCCTCATCCTCGTCGCGGCAGTCCCGGTCCAAACCCTCGGCGGTCGTCGCTTCACTCAAGTGATGAAACTTCCCAATCTTGAAACCCGGAACACCAAACGTTGGGAATGAGTAGTAGTTTCCTTCTTCGAACTCACCGATCACGACCGGGCATCTGTCCGGGCCGTACAGTTCTGGCCGCAGGGGTTGAAACCAGCCCATGACCTGGCGCTCCGGCACCAGCAAATGGTCCAACGAGGGCATCAGCGGGCCGGCCCAGCCGCCGGCTGTGATCACCAACGCGCCGGCCTCGTACGACCCGCGCGTGGTTTCGACCCGCACCCTGTCGCCGGCGTCGCTCCACTCCAGGACCGCCTCGCGGGCTCTCACCTCGCCACCCCTGTCCAAAGCGGCGAGCACGTGGTTCACAATGCATCGCTCCGACTGCACGAACCCGCCGTCCGGCTGGAATACGCCCATCCAATCGTCCGGAAACCGGCAGCCGGGGAATCGGTTCGTCAACTCGGCGCTGGTAAGCGGCTCGTGCGCCAGATCGTGCTCCAGGCAGGAACGCAGTGAGCCGGCAAACACCCCGCCGTCTTCAGGACCGGTGTCAACACCACCGGTGATATGCAGCAGCTCTTCTCCGGTCAGCGCCTCCAACTCTCGCCACCGCTCGTACGACCGGCGCAGCAGCGGCACGTAGGACGGGTCCTCATAGTAAGACATGCGGATGATGCGGTTTACGCCGTGCGACGATCCAAAGCTGTGGGGAATGTCGAAACGCTCGAGGCCCAGCACCCGCCGCCCGCGGCACGCCAGCTCGAACACGGTCGCGGAACCCATTCCCCCAACGCCCAACACTATTACGTCGTAGGTACCGTTTGTCGTCATTTCGTTTATCCTCCTTGGTCACGCCGGGTCTGCTAAGCCGGCGATCGCTCCCATCGCAGCGGCTGGGCACATTATATTGTCGGCGTCCCGCTATCGAAGGAACTCGGTGCGTCAAACTTGCGACGATGCGGTCCCACAGGCCGGCGCCTCCAGGGGAAGGGTTGCGCGGCTTCTTCCGACTTCGGCAAAATCAGATCCGGCCCTCCGTGAGTTGGCCGGCGGGTGTTTGTCGCCGGCGCGTTGCGTTGGTCAGTGAGGAATTTATCCCTGGCCACGCCTTTGGAATTCCTATTTCGTGTACCTTAGGCGCCCAACACTTGCGCCAGATTGTCAGGTCTGGGAAGGGGCGAATGTGCTGGCCCTCATTTGCACCCCTCGAAACGCTAACCGCAAGCGCCCTGAAAATCAATTAGTTAGAGCAGATGGGCTCGTCACCCGCCGCAGACACTCCGCCCCAATTTTCATACCTTGGCACGCCGGCCCCATCTGGCATCAATGATCGCTAACAAAAAGCGCACTCGAACTCATCTTTGGCTGGAAAGCCACTGGGACCGAGGCCGCTCGTTTACTCCGCCTCAACTGGAGGGGAGAGATCTACGGGACAGTTACCGGTTGGATTGCCAAGAGCGCATCTGCGCGTTGGGCATCATAGCCGAAGAGCCGGATTTCCAGGTCGGACCCACCGACGTCCATGAATAGCGGGGAGTAGGCCCTGATCGCGAACGAAGCGCCATTTAATTCTTGCTCCATCGGGGCAACGGTGTGGTCGGTTTCCCATATGCGCGTTGGCCCGAGGTCGGGGAGCAGCAAGACTAGAGGCTCCCGCATCCCCTTGAAGTAGACGATGAAGCCGGCTCCTTCGCCGCCTATTGTCGGGTCGAAGAGCGCCGCGCCATCCTTGAGAACTCCCTTCGCCTCGAGCGCTCCTGCTGAAATCGTGGGCTCCATCGTCCAGGTCACGGCGTCTAGGGGTTGAGCGTCGAACAGGGAATCGTTTCGGCCACTGTCGAAGGCTGTTCCTGTCAGGCCAGGATTCTCCCGGCTCACGATGTCGCTGTCTTCCGCGCCGGCCTGGCCGGAATTTCCGTAATCGACATCGTCATCCGAGTCATCGTAGTCCGAGGAGGAAGACTGCTCGCTGTCGCTCGAGGCCTCGCCCGACGAGTCGGACATAGCGTCCTGTGGGTATGCTCGGTCTCCCTCGGCCGCGGGCTCGCCGGCGCCGGCGCAACCCAATGCCGCGACCCACAGGGATATCAACAAGATCACGAATACAAGGTGCTTCATTGGACCTAACCTCCTTCGCGGGCGTGCCTATCCGCGCCTCGTTGGCATTTCAATGGTAACAAATCGTCACGGAGTCGTTCACCGGGTGACGTTTCTTGGCAACTGCTCAGATTCAGGGAATCATTAATGTAAGGCTGGGGTTTGTCACCAGCCAACGAAGCGGCAGGCAGCCCTCCCTGGTTGTAGCGACCGACGCCCGACCGCTTTTGATCTTCCACGGGTTGCGTTCGCCAGGCGGCGCTGGTTCCGGCGAAGAATCTACCAAGCGGAGGACAAGCCCCCGCGCTCCAAACATCGCAATGTTAGATGCGGGGATTCTGTTGGTAGGAGTTGGCTATCCAGGGTGATTGTGGCATTGCCTCGGCTTGGTATCATTATGCTTCAAATGACGAGGCGGTGTGGCTTAACATCAGGCTAGGCTTGAGAGAATGGCGTGACGACAACAGAAAAGTATTTCGACCATTCCGGTGACCTGCTCGCCGAGGACATAGTCGGCGAACGGGAAGGACCAAGGTTCGAACAACCCATAGCGATCGTAGGTATGGCCTGCCGGTTCCCCGGCGCGGAGAATTTGGAGGCCTTCTGGCAACTCCTCCTAGAGGGCAAGAACGCGGTCAGCGAAGGCGTCCCCGGATCCGGCGTCGGGCGCATAGGCGAGCTTTACCCCAGCGGCGAGATACAAAGCGAAGCCTGCCGGTTCGGGGCTTTTCTCGATGGGATTGACCTGTTTGATGCGGAGTTCTTTCGAATTTCGCCGGTAGAGGCGGAACTGCTGGACCCACAGCAGCGATTGATGCTGGAAACCAGTTGGCAAGCCCTGGAAGACGCGGGCATCGATCAGGGTCGCCTGAAGGGCAGCCGCACCGGAGTCTACATTGGCATCAGCAACATGGACTACCGATTCCTCAACCTGGACTCCGGCCCAATTTCCGAACCTACTGCCAGCCTGTACGCCGTAAGCGGCACGTCCCTGAACACGGCCGCCGGAAGAGTTGCGTACGCAATGGGCCTCGAGGGTCCGGCCATGGCGGTGGACACCGCCTGTTCCTCCTCGCTTGTCGCGCTCCATCAGGCGGTGACGGCTCTGCAGCGGAACGAGGCGGAGACTATCCTGGCAGGCGGGGTGCAGGCCAATCTCTCCGGCCGGCTGACTGAGCTACGCGCCAACGCCCGGATGTTGTCGCCAGACGGCAAGGTTAAGGCTTTCGACGCTTCGGCAAATGGCTTCGTCCGGGGCGAGGGCTGCGGGATAGTCGTATTGAAGAGGCTCAGCGACGCCGAGGCTGACGGAGACCGGATCTGGGGCGTGATCCTGGGCTCGGCCCTCAACCAGGACGGGACCAGTGCCGGATTCACGGTGCCGAATGAGATGGCCCAGGAGAGGGTCATTGCCGAGGCGCTACTCCGGGCCGGAGTGGCTCCGTCGGAAGTGGACTACCTTGAGGCTCACGGGACCGGCACGGAGGTAGGCGACCCCATCGAGCTAAACGCCGCCGCAGCCGCGTACGGCAAGGACAGGAAGCCAGACCGCCCTCTGCTGGTCGGCTCCGTAAAAACGAACTTCGGCCATCTGGAGCCGGCGGCCGGCGTCGCCGGTTTGACAAAAGTAATACTGTCAATGCACAACGGAGCAATTCCCAAGCATCTGCATTTCCGTAATCCGAACCCACGCTTGGATTGGGACCGGCTGCCGGTAAAGATAACCACCGAGCTCACTGACTGGCCACAGCACGCCGATCGGCCGCCGCGGGCCGGAATCAGCGCCTACGGATGGTCGGGAACCAATGCCCACGTCGTTGTAGAGGGATACGGCGACCCTGGAAGTAGGACCGTGGCCAACCGGCACTCGTCTGTGCCTGTCGGGCCCAGCCGCGCCATCGCGGTCTCTCTGCCGGATTCTATCGCCGGCCAGGAACGCGCTGCGGAACAGTGCGGCAGAAGGGCAGCGCGGCTGCTGCCGATATCGGCAAAGTCAGAGCCGGCCCTCCGTGAGCTGGCGGAGCGCTACCTGTCCTGGCTGGATGAGCACGACGACGAATCGACGGTCGATGACAACGTTGCAGATTCAGGCCTTTCGGACATGGCATGGACCGCCAGTGTGGGACGCAGCCACTTCGACTGTCGAGCAGGAGTCGTCTTCCGCGACGTAGCTTCGCTGAGGGCCGGGCTGAGTGCAGTCGCCGAGGAGCAGCAGCTACCACAGCTTCAGAAGCCGGGGAGGGTGGCGTTCACCTTTACCGGCCAGGGCAGCCAATGGGTGGGTATGGGTGAGCTCCTGTATCAGAGTGAACCAGTATTTCGCGCCATTTTGGACCGCTGCGACCGACTCATCATTGAAGAGCGGGGCGCATCCCTGCTGGACGTGATGTTCGGCCGGCCCGGTGCCGTCGGCCAACTGGACGACCCCGCATGGACCCAGCCAGCCATCTATGCGCTGGAGTGCGCGCTGGCCGCACTTTGGGAAAGCGTGGGGGTCCGTCCCGACGTTGTATTGGGCCACAGCTTGGGCGAGATCGCCGCGGCGCATACCGCAGGAGCGTTCTCGCTGGAGGATGGATTGCGCTTTGCCTCGACCCGGGGGCGGCTGATGGGGGCACTACCGCGGGCCGGCGCTATGGCCGCGGTTTTCGCTGCCGAATCCAAGGTGGCGGAGGCGGTACGGGAATGGAATGAGTCCCGTGAGGACGCGGACCTGTGCGTCGCCGTGGACAATGGCGCGCAACAAGTGATCAGCGGGCCGGTGGCGGAGGTACACGCCTTCTCGGAAAGCATGGAGAAGGAGGGCGTTAACGTCAGGCGGTTAAGGCCCAGCCCTGCTTACCACAGCTCACTGGTCGAGCCGGCCCTGGACGGTTTGGAAACCCTCTTCTCGGGCATCGCCGTTTCTCCGACCACACTTCCCTTTGTCAGCAACATGACCGGTCGGGCGGTAAGACCCGACCAGTTGTTGGATGGGACTTACTGGCGTCGCCAGGCGCGCGAGCCGGTAGCCTTCCGCAGTTGCGTGGAGACTCTGTCCGAAATGGGTGTGGACACGGTGATCGAGGTTGGCCCCCATGCGGTACTTGGCCCCTTGGTTTCCCTCAACTGGCCTCAATCCCCAGATAACGTCCAAACCCCGGCAGTTCTTGCAAGCCTGCTGCGCCCGTCGGCGGACGGGTCCGAACCGGAGCGGGCCGACGCATTCCTGGCGGCGGTTGCCGGCGCCTACGAGGCGGGCCTGGAGGTCTTCTTTGCCGGATTATTCGCCGGCGAAGCCCGGCGCAGGATCTCCCTGCCCGGCTATCCGTTCCAACGCCGGCGGCACTGGGTTCCCGGCCCCCGTCGGAGACGGTCCAGTGACGCCCACCCCCTGTTAGGAGTCCGCCACGAGTCCCCGCGTGGCGAGATCATGTTCGAGACTGAGATGTTTCCGTCGGACCCGGAGTGGCTGCAAGACCACCAGGTCTTCGGACGGGTGGTGATGCCCGGCGCCCTGTACGGAGCGATGGCCGCCTCGGCGCCGCTGGCCGATGGGGACGAATCGGCTGTCGTGGAGGAGCTACAGCTGCACAACCCGCTGGTGTTCCCGGAGATAAACGGGGAGGAGTCGGAGGCGGCGGGCCGGCGGCTTCAATTTGTCCTCGACGACGCGAATGGAAACGAATCCCGAAACTTCGAAATATTCAGTAGGGGGCCGGCGGAAGAGAATTGGACACTCCACGCGCAGGGCAGGCTGTCCTCGGATATTGGGCGATTGGATGCTCGAGACAGGACGGATCTGCATGGCTTGAGAGCAGAGCTGCAGAGTCAAGACCTGCGTGCGTATTACCGGGCAAAGGCCGCAACCGGGATCGACTTTGGCCCGCGCTTCCGGTCCCTGGACGCCCTGTGGGGCCGCGCCGGCGAGGCGGTCGGCGAGGTCGTCTTGCAAGAAGCCGGGGAGGCAAGTAGCTCTCACTTACACCCGGTGTTGTTGGACGGCTGCTTCCAGGTGTTTTCGGCAGCCCGCAACCTGGCCGAAACCGGGACCGATGCCACCTACTTGCCCTTCGCCTGGGAGCGATTGTGGTTGAACGGGCCCCTGCCTCAGCGGTTCGTTTGCCACGCTCGACTGAGGGAAGTCAACCGAACGGCGACGTCCGATCCCGCGTCACCAGAGCAGCCGGAGACCCTTACAGGGGACTTGTGGTTTTACGATGCGCAAGGGGCCGCACTCGGCGGGCTGTCAGGATTCAGCGTGAAGCGGGCGACGCGCGCTACACTCCTTTCCTCCTCGGAGGGATTGCAGGAGATGCTCTACGAGGTCGTCTGGAGAGAGCGTCCGTTGGCCGGCGGGCTCCAGTCAGCCGAAGCCCTGACGCGGCCGGCTGCGATTCGCGAGGTCGTGGTCCCGTTTGCAGACTACCTGTCACGCGAGGGTGTCGAACTTGACGATCGGGCCGCGCTTCTGAGTGACCTGGAGCGCCTATCCCGCTCCTACGCACTGGCGGCGTTGGAGCAGCTAGGTTGGAAGCGCCGCGTAGGCGAAGAGGCGGTGCCCAGCGCCATTTGCAACCTCTTGCAGGTTGACCCCCAACACACCAAGTTGGTGGGCCGTATGCTGCGACTGCTCAGGGACGCCGGACTACTCAGTGGGACCAACGAGGAGGAAGGATTCATAGTTGAGGTCGGCGCCGGCGACTCGCTGCCTGACGACGCTCTGATCGACCCCGAGGAGTTTGCGGACAGAATAGCCGAACGGTACCCCCACGGATACAACGAGCTGGGCCTTGTCAGAAGAAGCGGCGCGGCCCTTGCCGGCGGGCTCAGAGGTACTGTCGACCCCCTAGAAATTCTCTTCCGAAGCGAGGGGCCAGGTGTCACGGAGTACTACTTCTCCGCGCCGGCGTCCCGCGCATCCAACCGGCTCCTGGGTGACGCCGTGGCCGAAGTGGTTAGGAATTGGCCTGAAGGCCGGCGGTTGCGTGTATTGGAGGTTGGTGCGGGCACCGGGTCGGCTACCTCGGTGGTGTTGCCGGAGCTACCCGCTGGGCAGGTTGACTACGTGTTCACCGATATCTCCGCAGGCTTTTTCGCCGAAGCTGAGACTCGTTTCAGCGATTCCGGTGTTCCGATCGAGTACCGGCCGCTTGACATTGAAAGGGACCCTGCCGGCCAGGGCTACGAACCCCACGCTTATGACCTGATAATTGCGGCGAACGTGCTTCACGCCACCCGCGATCTGGTGGAAACCTTGGTCCACTGCCGTGAACTACTTGCTCCATCCGGGCAGTTATTGGCCCTGGAGAACATGCGTGGCCGGGGATGGCAGGACATCACCTTCGGTCTACTGGACGGCTGGTGGCGCTTCGCCGATGATTACCGGCCGCATCACGCCATGGCTCCCCCATCGGTGTGGCGTCAAGCACTGTTGGATTCGGGCTATGAAGAGGTAGATTTCCTTGGAGTGGAGAGAGCCGAGAAGGATGGACCGCTGGGATCCAGCGTCATCATGGCACAGGGACCCACCAAAATAACCGAGCCTCCCGGGTTGTGGGTCATATCCTCGGATCGTGGCGGAACGGGCGCTCAATTGGCGAGGGAACTGGCAACGAGAAACCAGACCGTCGTGCTGGCAGAGTCGGATCAGATATCTGAGGAGTCGGCAATAGAGGGCAACATTGTTCGCAGGGCCGTCGTTACCGACCGCCGAGAGTCCTGGCAGGCCCTCCTGGAGGGACTCCCCAAAGACATTCCGTTTCAAGGTGTGGTGCACCTGGGTGCTCTCGATGGGCACGGGCCGGAGGCGTCCACCGATCAGCTCCTGGAGGATACGAGGGATGCCGGAGGCGGCGCACTGGCGCTGGTGCAGGGAATGCTGGATGCCGATGTTGCTCCAGACAAAGGCCTCTGGTTTGTCACGTTGGGAGGGCAAGCCCTGGCGCGAGACTACAACCGCGCGAGCGTTGGAGAATTGGCCGGAGCCACCCTTTGGGGCTTTGGCAAGGCGGTGGCGCGGGAGGCAGGTCACCTTCGCCCACGAATGTTGGACCTGGACCCGGCCGAACCAACCGAGGTTAACCGTTTGGCCGATGAGCTGCTGTACCCGGACCAGGAAACCGAGGTCGCTTACCGGGATGGCAACCGCTTGGGTGCTCGCTTGATCCGAAGCGGCGCGGCAAGAACACGAGTAGAGTTGCCGGAAGATCCGGCTTGGCGCCTTATGCCCGGGGCGGAAGGAGGACTGGAAGAACTGCAGGCTGAACCTGCGGCGAGTCAACCCCTTGAACCGGGACAGGTGCGAGTGGCTGTCGAGGCGGTGGGGTTGAACTTCCTTGATGTGCTGCTCAGCCTGGGTGTTGTGAACTCGGCTGAACCTCTGTTGGGCGAGGAATTCTGCGGACGAATAGTGGAGATAGCCCCGGACGTTTCGGGGGTTTGCGTCGGCGACCGGGTAGTGGGCCTTGGCTTCGGCACCTTTTCGCCCGAAGTGGTGACGAAAGCGGAACTGGTGGCGCCGGCGCCCACGGGAGTGGACGCGGCGGCACTTGCGACTATACCCTCCGCGTTTGCCAGCGCTGCGTTGTCCTTTGAGATGGCTGCGTTGAAGCCCGGTGACCGTGTACTCATCCACACCGCCTCCGGCGGTGTCGGGCTGGCGGCGGTGCAGTTGGCCCAGACGATCGGCGCGGAAGTATTCGCCACGGCCAGCGCGCCCAAGCACGCGTATCTCAGATCGTTGGGCATCGCTCACGTCTTCGACAGCCGGACGACTGACTTCGGAAGTCAGATCATGGACGCCACCGGCGGCGCCGGCGTCACCGTGGTGCTCAACAGCCTCACGGGCCCAGGGTTCATAGAGGCCAGTCTGTCCTGCCTCGGCATCGGCGGAAGGTTCGTGGAGATGGGCAGGCGGGACATCTGGAGCGCTGAGGAGATGGCGGAGTCGCGCCCTGATGTCTCCTACTCCATCCTGGAGCTGGACTGGCTCAAAGTGAATGAACCGGCGCGGCCTGGCGGCGTGCTGCGCGACGTAATGGAGAGGATGACTGCTGGCACCTTGCAGCCGCTCGCCCATACGCGGTGGCCGATAACCGAAGCCGGCGCCGCCATGGATTTCATGCGGTCGACACGGCACATCGGAAAGAACGTGCTCGTTATGCCTCCGGTGACCGGCGGTAAGTTGAGGCCTGATGGCACCTACCTGGTAACCGGCGGCCTGGGCGGCATCGGCCTGGTTGTGGCCGAATGGCTCGTGGACCACGGGGCCGGTGCAATTGTTCTGAATGGACGCCGGCCCCCCGACCCCGCGGCTGGCGAAGCCATTGAAGCACTTAGGCAGCGAGGGGCCGACGTGCGTGTGGAGTTGGCCGACGTGACCCAGCCCGCGGCAGTGGATTCATTGCTGGCCCGCATAGACGCTGAAATGCCGCCCCTTGCCGGCGTCATCCACAGCGTGGGAGTTCTGTCCGACGGCGCCCTGGGAAACCAGACTTGGGAACGCTTCGAACAGGTCCTGTGGCCCAAGGTCCTGGGAGCGTGGCACCTGCACCGTGCCACAGCCAACCGTGACCTGGACCTGTTCGTCCTCTTCAGCAGCATCACCGGGGTGTTGGGCAACTCCGGTCAAGGCAATCACGCCGCGGCCAATGCCTTCCTGGACCAGTTGGCTACGTACAGGAGGTCATTGGGACTTCCCGGGCAGGCCATCGCGTGGGGAGCCTGGTCAGGCTTGGGCGAAGCCGAAGAGCAGCGGGAGAGGATCGAGGAGCAGCTCGCAGCATCGGGTACTGGCTGGATCAGCCCTCGACAGGGTCGCGACGCATTCGACGAGCTGGTTCGCAGGGACTTGACCTCATGCATGGTAGCGGCGGTGGACTGGCCGGCTTTCACTGAGAACTTCGAGAGCGCGCCCAACTTCTTGGAGAATTTGCTCCCAGGTGGATTGGAGTCCGACGAGGACAGCGGAGCCGAATCTGGCGCAATCGATCTGCTTTCGGAACTGAGTCAAACAGCAACTGCGGACTGGGAACAGGTGCTGGTTTCGTTCCTGCAGAGGGAGTTGCAGGCGGTGCTGAGGCTGCCGTCCGCCCCCGCGTCGGTGGTTGGTTTCTTCGAGTTGGGGATGGACTCGTTGATGTCGGTCGAGTTCCGCAACCGGCTGAACCGGGCTTTATCCGGGGAGCACGTGCTGTCGAGTACGGCCGTGTTTGATTACCCCAGTATCGACAGCTTGGCTAGCCACTTGCGTGAGGAACTCACCTCGACCATAGCGGCCGATAGTCCCGACGCCATTCAGGACCGTCCTGGTCACGAAACCGGCCCGGAGGCGCGACGCGACGAGGACGACATAGCGATCGTGGGAATGGCCTGTCGATTCCCCGGTGCGCCGGATCTTTCGGCCTTTTGGCGTCTCTTGGAAGCGGGCGAGAATGCGGTTACTGATGGACGTCAAGATGCTGGACCCTGGAGCGGTGTCGCCGGAGACCCGGCTTCGGAGGACGCGGCGTACCGGTGGGGAGCGTTCGTCGAGGGGATCGACCAATTCGACGCTAGATTCTTCCGCATTTCCCCTATCGAGGCGCGGTTGATGGACCCCCAGCACCGGATGCTACTGGAGACCAGTTGGCAAGCCTTGGAAGATGCAGCGATAGACCCGGACGGATTGAGGGGCAGCCGGACCGGCGTCTATGCAGGAGTCGGCAGCGCCGAGTATAGGGACATCATCGCAGCCAGCGGCCAGGATGACAGCTACCTCGGGACCGCTGCGAGCGTGGCCGTTGGCCGTGTCGCTTTCGCCCTGGGCTTGGAGGGCCCGGCCATGCCGGTTGACATGGCTTGTGCGTCGTCCCTGGCCGCAGTGCACCAGGCGGTCGCGGCACTGCGTAGGGGAGACGTGGACATGGCCTTGGCCGGCGGAGTAAACGCAACGCTGTCACAACGGTTTGTGAGGTTCCACAATGACATTGGCATGTTGTCGGCCGCGGGAAGGTGCAACGCCTTCGACGCGGCTGCTGACGGTTACGTCCGGGGCGAGGGCTGTGGCGTGGTGGTACTGAAGCGACTCAGCGACGCGGAGTCCGACGGGGACCGTATATGGGGGCTTATTAGAGGCTCGGCGGTCAACCAAAACGGTGCCAGCGCCGCGCTGACGGTGCCGAACGGACCAGCCCAGGAGCGCGTTATGGGGGACGCTCTTACACGGGCGGGCATATCCCCAGGCGATGTCGACTACCTGGAGGCGCACGCCGTCGGCTCGCAGTTGGGCGACTCCATAGAATTGAATGCGGTGGCAGCGGTTTACGGCAAGGAGCGCGATCGAGAAAGTCCTCTTCTCATCGGATCGGTAAAATCGAACATCGGACACGTCGAGTGGGCAGCGGGAATCGCTGCGCTCATCAAGACTGTCCTCTCCATGAATGCTGGCGTGATTCCCGAAAGCCTACATTTCGAAACCCTGAATCCCAACATCGAGCAGGACGAGCTGCCGGCGAAGGTGACGTCCAAACGGACCGAATGGCCCGCCGCATCCGGTCGCCAACCTCTAGCCGGCGTCAACGCCTTTGGCCTGTCGGGAGCAAACGCGCACGTTCTGGTCCAGGGTTATCGTTCTCCTTTGGGCGCCATCGCAACCAGCGCCGACCTGCCCCTGCCAATGGGCGATCCGAAGTCGGTGCCCGTATCGCCCCTGGAACCGGGCGCCGACACCTCGATGTCCGGGGACGGATTGTCGGAGCGGATCACCCGCCTGTTGCCGCTGTCTGGGAAGTCGGCAGGTGCGCTGCGGGATTTGGCAGAGCAGTACCTTTCCTGGCTCAGCGCTAAGGAAGGCGCCGCCTCGAATGAGGCGCTGAGTGACATGACATGGACCGCCGGCGTGGGCCGTAGCCACTTCGCGTTCCGGGCGGGTCTGCCGTTCAGCGATGTCGAATCGTTGCGAAAGCGGCTGAAGGCCCTGGCAAACTCAAGGGAAATTCCAGAATCATCCGAGACCCCCCAGGTTGCGTTTGCATATACGGGCCAAGCCGGCAGATGGGGAAGAATCGCCCGAGAGCTTCATGAGACTGAGCCGGTCGCCCGCGCAGTTCTGGAACAGTGCGACCGGTTGCTCGCCGAAGAACGGGGCGTCTCATTGCTCGATGCGATTTACGGCGCGGGCGGAACCGAGGCCGACGTCGACGAGCCGGCATTGACTCTGCCGGCGACCTACGCACTGGAGTGCGCGCTGACAGCGCTCTGGGAGAGCGTGGGGGTTAAGCCCAACGTAGTTTTGGGTCACGGTCCGGGTCGGATTGCGGCGGCACAGGCGGCGGAAGTCTTCACATTGGAAGACGGAATGCGATTAGCGGCAACTTACGACCAGACAGAAGAGAATCTCGCGGGTGTCCACACGTCAGCGCCGACACTATCTATGGTCAGCGGCGCGACCGGGCAAGTGACGAAACCCGGCGAGCCGCTTTACGAGTCGTACTTTCGCTGGTCGACAGGTGAGCCGTTCGAGCTCCAAACCTGCGTCAAGAAACTGACCGACCTTGGCAGCGCAGTCGTGGTGGAAGTCCGCGCGAATCGTGCGCCGTCGGTGCTTCACGGCCCGCGTCATTCCACTGGAGACGGTTCGGCGGCAATTGGAGCGGCGGGGTTCGTGGAAGCCGTTGCGAGGGCATATGATGCAGGTTTGCCGATTGCATTCGAAGGCCTGTTCGCCGGAGAGGCGCGACGTCGAATCTCACTGCCAATCTACCCGTTCCAACGCCGGCGGCACTGGGTTGACCCTCTCAAACGGCAGAACACGGCTTGATAGGGAGGGTGCTTTAGCCCATAGCGCATCGAACCCTATTGCCGCTATCTCGGGCCGGGGAAGCGGCCCGCTTCGAATTGACTTAGTCCGCTCATATTGCTACTCTACCCAACGTCTCAGGCAAAAAACCATCCAATGGAGATAGGAATTCATGGCAACCAACGAAGATCGGGTCAGGCAACTCGTACGCGACAACCTAGAAGTTGATGGAAAGCCGCTTGCCGAGCCGGTAGATTTCGACACCGGCCTTTCGGACGCCGGCGTCTCGTCGATGGATATCGTCGCATTCGCAAAGCTAATCTCCAAAGAGTTCAATGTCGAGTTTTCCCGGGAGGATTGCGCCAGGCTTACTAACTTGCGCGCTTTGGTCGAATTCCTAGACTCCGGGGCCGCATAGTCGCTAGCAGCGGCGGAGCGCCCGCAGATGTCGTCTCGCCCTGCCGAGCGTTGGTGGCGTCAATTCAGAAGTGTCGACTCAGCGTCGATCTTATGTGTCGATCTGACGCACTCCCCGGCGCGCGAAGCGGTTGCTTTAGCGGCGCTTGATGAGGGCGAACGGGTACGTTGGAGTCGATTCCAATTTGCCGGGCCACAACGCAGGTTCGCTCTGTGCCGAGGTGCACTCCGAAATATCCTGTGTCGCCAACTTGGCTGCGACAATTTGGCGCTTGCATTCGCGACCTCCAAGTACGGTAAGCCGTTCGCTTTGGTGAACGGGAAGCCGGCTCCCGTCAGCTTCAACGTCAGCCATAGCGGCAATCATGGCCTGATCGCGTTCGCGCCTGTAGGCCGGCTGGGTGTGGATATCGAGGAACGCGTGACTCATCGAAGGCTCGATTTGCTCGTCGAGTCCGTACTTGGCAAAGAGGAACGGGCCGAACTCGCCCGGATGCGCGGACGCGACAAGATCAATCTCTTTTTTAAGCTATGGACTATGAAGGAGGCGATAGCCAAGGCTCACGGCGCGGGCTTCGTGCTCGATGTATCGAGCTTTGATATGCGCTTCGCACTGCGCGGAGATGTACCAAGAGCTGATTTCCGTTTGCCTCAGAGTCCGGAAGTTTGCTGGAGAATCGAGGACCTGGGCAACACACAGTTCGCAGCTGCCATCGCCTTCGAAGTTGTAGGGGAAAACACTCCACGTAGATCAGCGGCTTAATGACGCATTCGGAGGTTGTCTGGGAAATCCCGGAGCCACTGTCGACCTTGGAAGTACCCGTCGACGATGAATCGGCAGTCATCCTGCGGCGACACGGCAACCCGGCAGGTCCAAGGCTTGTCCTGAGCCATGGTAACGGTCTGGCGATTGATCTCTACTACCCCTTTTGGTCGCTACTCACCGACGAGTTCGACGTGATAGTTTACGACCTCAGAAACCACGGTTGGAACAAGCTCGGTGCGATAGACAACCACAATCTTCCAACATTGGTGAGTGACCACGACAAGATCATTGAAGCGATTGACAGCCAGTACGGGCAGAAATCTACGGCCGGCGTCTTTCATTCCATCTCGGCACTGACGACGTTACTTTCACCCATGAGGGGAGAACGATACTCGGCGCTGATTCTATTTGACCCACCCCTCTGCAAGGCTGGCGACAGCTACGAGGAATTCGATGCGGCGGCGACCCGCCTGGCCGCGGTGACCCGGCGCCGCACGTTTCACTTCGAGACCAGAGAGTCGCTGGCCGAACTCCTCAGCTTCCTGCCTACATTCGAGCGCACCGTGCCCGGATTCTACGATCTCTTTGCCAGAGCGACCCTCAGTGAATCCGCAAAGGGCACGGGTTATGAGCTCCGATGTCCCCCGGAGTATGAGGCGCGACTCGTAGATTACGCGCGCGCATTTGCAGTTCTCGTGGACTTCGGTTCGCTGCGTTGTCCAACGAAGGTCATAGGTGCCGATCCCACCCTGCCGTATTCCTACCTGCCCACCCTCGATCTCAGCGATATCATGAGCGTGAATTACGACTTCTTGCCTGAAGCGACGCACTTGTTGCAGATCGAGGCACCAGAAGAATGCGTCGCGACGATGCGTGAATTCCTGGACCCGATTGTCCGAATCTGACCCGGCCTATCCGGTAATCCTGCGATAGCTCCGCGCACCGCCGGCGGAGATGCGGAAGGCCTCGCAGTCTGGCTACGCCCTGTCGACGCGGACTTCGACGACATCCAATCCTTGATATTGTTGGTGCCGGACCGACGAAGCGTGGTGACGCAACAGCCGGAACGATATTTCCCGGTCATCCGTAGACTCGGCCTGTTCATCCAGATACGCGAGACGGTCTTCCAAGTTTCCTTCCTCCAGGACCGCTAGGAACTCCATTTCCACGCTACCACCTCCGGGACTGGCATTGACGATCAGGCGCGGCGCCTTGCCCGCCTGCTGCGCGCTGCCGGGCTGCAGTAGACTCGACAAAGTCTCCTCGCCGGCGGATCTCAGACGCTCAGTTGAGGCCGCGTCCCATCCCATCGCTGCCGCCAACTCACGCAGGAAGGCGTCGATTTTGGGTAGGTCGACCATGTCCAACGATACCTCCAGCCGCCGGCGGCGGGGGCTGGCTAGATCCAGGAATGTCGTTAGCGCCATTGCCGTAAAGGCGCCAACTGTTATGCCGCTTCCGAGTAGCGTTCCCCAAGGTTTACCAAGCAGGTCTTCCAGTACATTCCGTTGCTCCATTCCCAGGCCTATCGAAAACGCCAGTCCCGTAATCAGGGCAGTCTGAGCGTTGAGGCCGGCCCGCGAAAGAGTCTGAATTCCCTCCACGAAAAGCAGGCCAATCGCGACCAACAGGAATCCTCCCATGACCGGGCTCGGAATCGTCAACAGGACTGCAATCAACTTCGGGAATAACGCCAGAAGTACCAGGATCGCCCCCATCGCATACCCAACGCGGCGGGCCGCGACCCCGGTGAGATTGAACAGCGAGACTGTCATCGTCGAGTATGAGCTGGTGGGCGGGGTGCCGGCCAGGCCCGACAACAAAATGCCGACGCCGTTGGAATAGATCGAGCCCTGGATTGAGCGAAAGTCGGTCGCTTGCGGCCTGCGTCGCGACACCCGCTGGACGACCATGCAGTCTCCGATATTCTTGATCGATTGCACAAGGGTCACTATTAGGAACATCGGCAGCAGAGCCAAGAATCCGGCAGTTGGCGTGATATCCAATCCTGGTAGTCCGCCTTCGGGAATTCCAACCCAAGGCGCAGCAGACAGTTCCGTGAGATCGTAGAGTCCGAAAGGGGCCGCTACGATACAACCCGCCGCTATTCCGATCACCAGCGACCACGGCCGCCACAGTCTAGGAGCCCGCAGGATCAGCATCGCAGATACAACCAGCGTGACTAATGCCACCAGCGGACCCGCGCCGGCCGGCGCGCCAGTCGGTACCTCATTCAACCGTTCAAAACAGAATGGCAGGATCGTAGCCGCTATCAACATCAGTACCGTGCCTGAAACAACCGGCGTGATGACCCGGCGGAGCAGCGGAAGCCATGCGGCCATCGCCAGGTAAAACAGCGAAGACAGCACAATGAGGCTTGCCAACATCGCCGGCCCGCCTTCGTCGAGCGCCAGCACTGAAACCGCGATGTAGTTGGGCGTCACCCCGCAAACCAGCACATTTCCTCCACCCAGTCGCCCTAACTTGGCCGCCTGTAGGGCAGTGACTGCGCCGACGATAATCAGCGCCGCGAAGACCGACCACGCCAGTCCTAGCTCGTCCCGGCCGGCGGCAAGGACCGTAATGGCAACAATCAACACCGTCGGGGCCAGCACGATCAGGATTCCCTGGGCGCCGACCACTATAGCCGTCAGTGGGGGACACGGCTCATCCGGCTCGTAGCGGATGTTGCTATTCAAGCGGGCTGATGCCATTTGGGCCTCCAATCCGCCCTAGAGCAAGACTCCGCAAACGGCTTCGCAGGCCGTCGGTCCGCTCAGAAAATTCTGGCGGGCGTTAGGGGTTGCGGTCGTTTCCAAAGGCCGGAGCTAGGTCGCGGCTCTCCTGCCATTCAGTAGTGTGCCTAGTGGAGTGTATCTGACCAGGTACCGGTACGTCACCAATCCAAGCGCGGTAGTCACGAGACAGGCCAGCAGGAATTTCAACTCGGCGCTCCAGGTGAACCCGGTCAGCGCTTCCAGCCTACCCCGTCGATCGAGGTGAGCGAGGTAGAACGTCAGCAGCGTCACAACCGGCAGGTGCAGTATATAAATCCAGTACGACGAGTCCGCCAACCAGCGAATCCAATCGCGTGATGTCCGCAACATGCGCTCGAACATCCCGACTAACCCGAGGCCGAAGAACGCGGCAGAGGCTCCGTAGAACAGGGTCCCGATCAGCCACAGGAATTCGATTGTCTCATCATCTGTGCCTTGACCCGATAGCTCGGCCCTCGCCGCTACCAGCACTATGTTGACCGAGAACGCCAGGATCGCGACCGCCCACAGTGCGACCAGACCTCCAGTTCCTTTGAGCCTCTCTATCAAATCTCTCCGTCGGTAGAGCCCGTAACCATAGAAGAAGAACAACGAAGCGTAGAGTAAGTCCGGCACGTTCGGCGGCCAGATCGGCTTCGACTCGTTGCCGGCTCGAACAACGAGCAAGAGCACGGCCGCCAAAGTCAGCAGCAACGGCAACCGCGTATAGACCGCGTTCCCCAAATATCTCCCGAGCCGGAGCCGGCCGGCCGGCTCCGAGATCGCCGGCAACCGAAGAAGCCCGCCCAAGAGGCGGAAGCCTATGAGTGCGGCGTACATAAGCAGCAGGTAGTAGAGGAACCAAAGGTGGGCGACTAGTTCGCCGCTGGAATCGAGGTCCAGCCTTTCGCCCAGCACGTCCTGGAATGTTTCGACGGACATGTTACCGGACCAACCGTAGACCCATATCGGTGGGATGATAACGAACATCACGGCGCCGAATAGAACCAACGGCACCGCGATTCGTTTCAACCTATCGATAACGAACACCGGCGTTGGCCGGCGGACCAGCACCAAGTGGGCGAAGAACCCGGCCAGTAGGAAAAACGTCGGCATCCGCCACACGTGAACGAAGTCGAAGACCACGAAGAGCAGAACCGACTGATCGTCGTCCGCCGGCCACAAATACTCGATCTCAGCTATCCGAGAGAAGTAAGGCAGGGTCGCGTGCAGCACGATACCCATCAACATCGCGAATCCCCGGAGGCCATCCAGACCGTGGTACCGTTCGGCCGGCGCCTCGCTGGACTGCATTAATGTGGGCCCGGAGGTCATCCGCTGAGCTTACCACGGCTGAATTCAGGACGCGCTGAGCGTAAGCGCCGCCAGTGTTGAACCTCTCGACATTCCTTCTTGGACGCAAATGAACCATAGGACTTGCCGGCTGGTCCCGCCTACGCACTTTGATCCATTCTAGGCGCGCGAGCTGCATATGATACTATATTGCTATCGTTTCGATAGCTTTTGCTAGAAGGAGGGGTGCATGCCCGACATCGCGGTACGAGGACTCTCGGAGCGTGTGCATCGAGAGCTTAAATCTGCCGCCAAGCGAAACCATCGCAGCCTGAACGGAGAGATTCTGGCACGGCTGACGTCTTCGATTGGCAACGAACCAGTAGACGTGGACACCCTTCTGCGACGTATACGCCTTCGACGCGAGGCCATCGGGCAGATCGATCTAAGTGATGAGACCATCCGAGAGATGCGCAACGCCGGCCGGCCATGATCGTAGCCGACACGAACGTGATGGTGCGGCTCCTGGTGGGCGGACAAGAAGGGAGCGACGCGGCCAAGCTCCTGCGCAAGGACTCCGAATGGGCCGCGCCCCGCCTCCTGCTCAGCGAGTTGTCCAACGTCCTTGTCGGTTTCGTCCGCAGAGGCGCTTTGAGCCCCGACCAGGCCAAGGCGATGAGCGATGACGCCTCCACGGTTCTGGGGGATCGCATTTCCGGCCCGAGCGGGCCTCAAGTGATCGAAACTGCGTTGGAGTGCGGGCTTACTGCCTACGACGCCGAGTTCGTTGTCCTGGCAAGGTCGTTGGGCGTTCCGCTGGTTACTTCCGACAATGACATTCTGCAGGGTGCACGGGACGTGGCAGTATCATTGCAGACGCAAGTAAAAAGGGTCGGCGGAGGGTAGCGCCTCAAGTGCCCAAAATGAGCTGGTACACATCTGATGGGAACGACGGCCCCAACGCGGGCCCGCTCTCAGCGGAACGCGACGCAGGTCTCGTCCACGACCTGTAGAACCGACTGCTGATCGAACCGGCTCTTGTACTCGTCCGAGATCTCGTCGATCAGGAGCGGTCCGTCGTCACCCGGTGGCGCCAGGATTACCAGCAGCTTCGAACGCTCCTTATGAATTGTGCCCTCCGAGTCGCGCCATTGGCCCCGGGCATCCAGCACCGTCAGCCCGTCCGGGAACCGCGGAGTAACCGCGTCCGCCAAGAAAGCGTCCCACGCGGCATCGTCCACCACCTCGCCTGATTCATTGCTGCGTCCCATGAACAGCTGGTACTCCACCCACAAATCGGACCCCTCCGGGCAAGGCGTCGCTCCAATGTCGGCACACGCCGTGGCAATCAAGATCACAAGCGCCAGACCTGGTAAAGGCGCCCGCAGCATTCAAGTGTCCTCCTGATTCAGTCTCCGCCCTATCCGAGTTCGCGCCTCCCGCCCGGAGCTATGTGAGCGAGTCACAACCCGCTTGGTCCACGAAGTATACTTGACCGTGCCGCTAGTCATTGGGCCGCTAACTCTTGTGAATGGAACGTGTCTATGCGGCACTGTGCCTGGTACGGAGCACCCTGCGAAAGATCGATTCGTGATGCGCCCGAGTCGCTTACGGTCGGCCTCCGAGCCCGGGACGCTTCAGGCCATTAATTCCAGTCAAGGAGTCCAAGTTCGTGAGCTTCGCGATCTGGGTGCTTTTGGTATTCATCGCATATTTTGCGGTATTGATTGGCATAGCGATCCTTCGATCTCGCCAGATGCGGAACATGTCCGACTATGTGTTGGGAGGCCGCAAGGTTGGGGCGGTGACCTCCGCGCTGAGCGCGGCTTCGTCGACGTCCAGCGGCTGGACTATGTTGGTGTTTCCGGCGTTGGCGTTTTCGGAGGGGCTGGTGCACATATGGACCGCGGCAGGTATCGCGCTGGGCGGTTGGCTGGTATGGACCACCATGGGACGAAGGCTGCGCCGTTACACCATCGCCACCCAAGACTCGCTCACCCTGCCCGAGTTCTACGAGAAACGGTTCATGGACCGAACCGGGATCCTTAGGACCGTATCGGCGTTCATAACCGTGTTCTTCATCATCTTTTACGTCAGCTCCGGCTTCATCGCCGGCGCCAAGCTCATCGAAGTAGTTTTCGACATGTCACACGAGGAATACCACTATCTGGGAGTCCTGATAACGTTGGCGGCCATCACCACCTATACCTTTATCGGCGGCTTTCTGGCCGTTTCCCGCACCGACGTATTCCAATCGCTGATCATGCTATCTGGCTTCATCATCCTGCCTCTGGTCCTGATCACAATGTCCAGCGACCCCTTCAGAGGCCTGGAGAGCGCCGGGCCGGGATTTTGGAACCCGTTCATAGACGGCTCCGGCAACTCCATCGGTCTGGTCTTTCTGCTCTCGACCGCCGGATGGGGCTTGGGTGCACTTGGATCACAAAGAGTTCTGGCACGCCTGATGGCCGTGGATCGAGAAGAGAACATCCCCACCAGCCGCAACATCGGCGTTTCCTGGATAGTCCTCATGTTTGGATTCGGAGTGTTGCTGGGAGTGGTCGCCGTGCCGGCGCTGGCCGACCAAGGGATGCTCGAGCAGGTGATGGTGGATCCAGAGCGGGTGTATCTGTTCACATCGACGACGTTCTTCCACCCACTGATAGCCGGCCTGCTCCTGACCGCGGTGATCGCCGCGGTGATGAGTACAGCCGACTCCCAGCTCCTGCTCGCGTCGGCTGTCGCGACCGACGACATGCCCATAATCAAGCGAGTGACCTACTCGATACAAACTCATGCTCGCGTCTGGATGGGACGCGGCATGCTGCTGGTAGTCGGGTTAATCGCTGCAATACTCTCAATCTTCCATCCCGACTCGGTCTTCAGCCTGGTGTCTCTTGCTTGGGGAGGAATGGGAGCTGCATTCGGTCCCGTGACCATCCTGGCCCTCTACTGGCGCCGGTTCAATTTCTGGGGAGCTTTGACTTCCATACTCCTGGGCACCGCGGTCGCCACCCTATGGTGGTCTCTGCCCCTGGATGCTAACTCTGCGGCGCCGGTCGAAGCCCTCACCTTTTTGTGGGATGCGATGAAAGCTCGTCCGGACGGGTTGTGGACCATTCAACCTGCCACACCCGGGTTCTTGATCGCGACGCCGGCGGCGGTGGTCGTGACTCTGCTGACATCGCGCCCGGCCCGGGAGGTCGTGGAGCTGTTTGATCGCGTGAACAGCCCAGTTGCGCCCAGAACCGGATAGGTCGCCACGCTCTCGACTAATTTAGGTGGGACGGAACAGTTGTCGAAGCCAGTCGAAGGTAGGACGCGATCCGTTACCAGGCTGAATAGCTAGCGAAGCGCCCGCGGGAGTACAAAGCTGACGTCTTCGTCGATAGTTTGAATATGATGGACCTCGTCCGGCCCGATCGCCTCGACGACGTTGTGGACAAGCGTCTCGGGGGTCGACGCGCCGGAGGTAATGCCCACCGACTCTACACCCATCAGCCAATCGAGATTCAACTCCTCAGGACCGTTTATCAGGTAGGCTGGCTTGCCCTGGGCTTCGGCGACTTCGCGAAGTCTCATACAGTTCGAGCTGTTCGACGCGCCTATCACCAGTACCATTTCAACCAACTCGCAGAGCTCTTTGACCGCCGCCTGGCGGTTCGTCGTCGCGTAGCAGAGATCGTTGCGGACGATGGCGTTGGGGAAGTGTTTTCTGATCGACTCAACCGACCTGCGGGTGTCCTCGACCGAAAGCGTGGTCTGGGTGATAACCGCCAGATCGGCGGATTCATCCCAATCGGGAAGCTCCAATTCCTCTCGGTCATCCACCAGTGCCATTGGAGCCTGGCCCATGGTGCCCTTGACCTCTTGATGACCACGATGCCCAACAAGGATGATTTTGCGGCCCTCGCGGTTATACTTCCGAGCCTCGTTGTGCACCTTGGTCACGAGCGGGCAGGTAGCGTCTATCACATTAAGATTCCGCTCGCGCGCGGCCTGGAAATCGTCCGGGCCCGAGCCGTGCGCCGAGAACACCACGTTCGCTCCCTCAGGAATCTCCCGAACGTCCTCGACCGTAACCGCACCCCTCGCCTCCAGGGTCCTGCCCACGTACGAGTTATGTACGATCTCGTGCTTCAGATAGACCGGCGCGCCGAACCGCTGGAGCGCGATATCGACAATGTCGATAGCCCTATCCACTCCGGCGCAAAAGCCCCGCGGGGCAGCCAGATACACCTTCACGATTCAAACCCTTTGCGGCGAAGCTAGGGTCTCTACCTCGGAGAAGAAGACGTTCCTGACCTGTTGGGCGATGCCCTCAGCGTCCAGTTGAAGTTGGCGCCGTTGATCGGCCGCGGTGCCGTGTTCGATGAATGAGTCCGGCATTCCAATCCGGTGCACCGACACGTCTTGCAGGCCGGCTTCCGCCAAGGCTTCAAGGGCGGCCGACCCGAATCCGCCGGCGAGCACGTTTTCCTCCACCGTCACGATGCGCCGGGCGCTGCGGGCCGACTCCAAGAGCAGATCGACATCGAGAGGCTTCACGAATATTGGATTCACCACTCCACAGGAGATTCCCTCTTGGGCAAGCATCTCCGCGGCGCCAAGGGCCGCCTGCACAGTCTTACCCAGGGCGAATATCACGACATCGTTGCCCTCTCTGACCACCAAGCCCTTGCCCAGAGGTAATTCCTTCAACTTTCTATCTAGCGGCGTTCCCACGCCGGGTCCCCGCGCGATGCGGATCGCAAACGGGCCTTGGTGCCGATATGCGGTGTAGACAAGATGCTGCAATTCGTTTTCGTCCATCGGCGCCGCAACCACCGCGTTGGGGAGACATCGCAAGTAGGAGATGTCGAACGCGCCGTGGTGTGTCTTGCCGTCTTCACCGACGAGGCCGGCGCGATCGGCGATCAGGGTTACCGGCAGGTCCCTCAGACAAACGTCGTGCACCACCTGATCGAACGCTCGCTGCAGGAATGTGGAATAGATGGAGACGAATGGATGCAGGCCATTCGATGCCATGCCGGCCGCCATGCTGACGGCGTGTTGCTCGGCGATGCCTACGTCAAATATTCTGTCGGGGAACTCGCGCTGCGCGTTTGCGAGCCCGGTACCCTCGAGCATCGCCGCGCTGATACCGACGACCGAGTCATCGTCCCTCATCAGGCGAGTGATCGTCTGGGAGAAGACCTGCGAGTAGGTGGGCGCTCCCGATCCATCCCCCAGGGGTGAGCTTGGCTGATGGAACTTGACCGGATCATCTTCAGCCGGCTCGTAGCCGTGACCCTTATGGGTCACAACGTGGACCAGAGGCACTGATCCAGTCGGCATTCTGGCTTGCTGAAGGGCGCCTTCAAGTTGCTTGAAGTCGTGGCCGTCTATGGGTCCCAAATATTGGAATCCCATCTCGGTCCAGAACATCGTCGGTACGATCAAACCTGCGAGTCCAGTATTGAACCTCTTCACTAGACGGTACAGGAGCTCACCGGTCGGCACCTTCTTTGAAAGGGCCTCCATGCGCCGGACCATCGCGTGTACCTCGGGATGGCTGACCAGACGATTGCGCCAGTTGGTAAGGAAGCCAATGTTCTCGGAGATAGACATTCCGTTGTCGTTGAGGACAACCATGAACTTCTCGGGATTGAGGTGGACGATGTTGTTCAGCGCCTCGAAGCTGGATCCAGACGTCATCGCGCCGTCGCCGACCACCGCGATGGTCCAGGAATCCCGTCGGAGCTTCGCGGCGCCCTCCGCAATGCCCAGCGCGATTGAAAGCCCAGTTCCGGCGTGGCCGGCGCAGAGCGTGTCGTGTGGGCTCTCGCTTGGCTCACCAAACCCGGAGAGGCCTCCCTCCAGACGAATGTTCTGGAAATCGTCTCGCCGCCCAGTCACGAGCTTGTGAGTGTACGTCTGGTTTGTCGTATCCCAGACAATGCCATCATTGGGGCTGTCAAAAACTCGGTGCAGCGCCATCGTCAGCTCTACCACCCCAAGATTGGAGGCCAAATGGCCCCCGCGCTCACTGATCACGGATATGATCGTATCCCGCACCTCCTGCGCGACTTGGGTCAACTCTTCGTGCGTCAGCGCTTTAAGGTGGCTCGGTGCGTCGATCCGATCGAGGAGGCGACGGGCCATATATGGACTCCTTCTAGGCTGGTAACATTGCAGCGCTCGCTTACTATAGGCAGAGACGTCTAATTGTGATTGTAATACATGCCACCAACCCCACCTAGAGCCGGATGCTTGTACTTAAAAAATGCGCCAATCTTGCCGATTTCACCATCTCGTCGACCTCTCGGCATGTACGTGGTCCGGTAATCCATAGCTGATTCCCGCTTCATCGAACATCGATGCCTCGAGTAGGGAGGTAAATCTAGCGAAACTGTCCTCCATGATCCGTTTTGGGAATATCCTTCCCACAATGCGATTGTAGCGCTCTCGCATCCGAAACCACGCGAGGACCCCTAGCGTAGTACCACCCGGATACTTTAACTGGTCGGCAAGCGAGTTCCCAATGAGCGCGCGTGAGACCCGGAACACGTACTTTGCGAGGTAACGGCGTTCATCCGGATCTTCAATACCGATCACCAACGGCGCTGAGTTAATCAATGAATTCGCCATCGCAATCGACTCGAACTGGGGATCGGGCTCGCACATGCCTCCCGTCTCGAAAATCTCCAGGGCCTCCTCTTCATTCTTGAAAAGAATCGTCTCAGGAATACCCATCAAGTGACCGGAATAGCGCCACACCGCCATGAAGCTCGCTCGTTCTTCCTCGTCGTAGACTGCGCCCAGGCTCGCCAAGTGCCTCAGTAATCTGGCTGAAAATGCGGTGATCGCGAACCCTAAATGTGCCGCGCTAATCGGCACGCCCCACGCTTCTGTTTCCCATTCGCCCGATTCGTACAGCAGTCGCCTGACTTGGGCGTGGATCAGCCGGAGCCGGACGGACAGCTTCCAGCCGTCACCCTCTCTGTCCAAGCCGCCCGGAACGAATAGCTCGATCATGTGACGGTTGTTCTGCTTCAAGCGTCTGACACCTTGATCGCGCAGACGCCCGGTTATGAAGAAGGACTTGCTGATATTCGTCGAGAATCCCTCTACGAGGACTCCACCCACAAATGCCCCAAGCACCAACCTCGAATTCCTGTGGAACATTCGAATACCGGGAGTGAAGCTCGAGAGATCTACCCAATCCGGCGGCGTTTCCAATCCGCGCAAGAAATCTAGCAACAGAGGAGCCGTGTCGCGCACAGCATCGACATCCCTTTGGTCCATCGCCGCCTGGATCAATCGCCTCGCTGTGCGCTGATCGACAGTACTCAACTGCTCTATGACGGCATCTGCTTCTGGATCGCCGATGACCGTGTGGGCGATGTACCTGGAGGCTAACTCCGGATTGAGGGCGCGGGCTTTTTCATAACCTGAGGTGTAATCAGATGGTATGGACAAGATCAGGAGCGCTCATTGTGCCGAACTCTCTTCGGCCGGCTCGACCCGCAGATCGGGTAGCCAACTGAGGAATGGTGGCAAGTACCAGTTCCCTCTACCCAACACCTCCATACTTGCCGGCACCAGGACCGATCGAATCAACGTCGCATCCAGGAGTACCGCCACGGCAAGCCCGAAGCCGACCTGCTGATTGACGATTGTATCCCCTGCGGCAAATGCGCCGAATACCGCAACCATGATCAGAGCGGCGCCGGTGATCATTCCTCCGGTGGACTGCAGTCCGTAGGCCACCGCCCGCGCGTTGTTCCCGGTCTCGTCGTAACGTTCGCGTATCCTGCTGAGCAGAAACACATGGTAGTCCATGGACAACCCGAACAGAATAGAGAACAGGAACAGCGGTATCCATGCGTCGATGACCTCCGCGTGTTGGAATCCAAACAGGTCCGGACCAAACCCCTTTTGGAACATCAGCACCAGCAGGCCATACGCAGCGCCAACCGAGAGAAGATTCATGATGATGGCTTTGATAGGGATGACTATCGACCGGAAGACCAGCATCAGTATGATGAAGCTGGTGCCAAGAACAAACGCAAAGACAATCGGAGTGAACACGTCGACAATACCGAAGAAATCGGCGGCTTCAGCGGTTACGCCCCCAACATACACCTCTACGGGTACGCCCTCGAACGCTTCGGGAACGTGCACGTCGCGCAGAGTACCCAGCTTGCCGGTCGCCTCACGGCTGTTTGGCTCTCCTGGGAACGGAAGCGTCACCAGCGCGAGGTCGCCGTCTTCGTTGACCTCAAACGTGGCCGGGACCGGGAAAGCGGGGTCTTCCCGAAGAGACGTAATAAGACGCAACATCGCCCCCCGCACCTCAGAACTGTTGATATCGCCGTCTATGACGATCTCCGCGGGACTCAGCACGCCGGCGGGGCTGACCTCTCCGACGGAGAACTCCTCTTCTAGAACCGTAAACGCCGCCTTGGTCTCCGAACTGTCGGGGAAGGTATTCACATCGTTGAGTCCGGTTTTGATGCCGAAATAGAGGTACGTCAGGGCAATCAACGGAACGCCGACGAGGAGAATGCTGACGATCGGGTAGCGCGTGACGACGCGAGCAACAGCCACCCAGTATCCATGCTCTGTGGTCTGACGGCCCTTAAGGGAGAATCTGGCGAGGAAGGGGATGGACAGGAAGTTCACCCTGGAGCCGAGCAGCGAGAGCACAGCCGGCAAGAGGGTGAGGGTCGCGGCCAAGGCTGCTAGGACAACCAGGATGGCGCCTAGCCCCAGGGACTGGAAGAACGACACCGGAACGATGAGCATTCCAAGGAGTGCCACCACGACGGTGGTGCCGCTGAAGAGCACCGTGCGGCCCGCCGTATCACCCGTCTTCGCGATTGCCTCTTGCTTATCAAGACCACTGCTCATCTCCTCTCGAAAGCGAGACACGATCAGCAGCGAGTAGTCGATGCCCACCGCAAGGCCAATCATCGTGATCATCATCGTGACGAAGAAGATCAACTGAAAGAACTGGCCGATAACCCCCACGGCAGCGAGCGCCAGCATTATGGCGACAATGGCGATCCCTAACGGCAGAAAGATGGCGACGATGGTACCGAAAAGCACCAGTAGAATGATCAGCGCTATGGGGACGCCAAATCGCTCCCCTTTCTCCAAGTCTGCCGCGCTCATCTCGTTGTTCTCGAAAGCTACGCTGGCATCTCCGCCAATGAGCACGCGAAAGTCGGCCGCTTCGTTGGCTTCTTGGACAATGTGAACGACGTCTTCTACGTTCCCCGTGGCCTCCTGAGTGGTGCCGGTCAGGACGAAGGCCATTATGGTGGTCTTGCGGTCCGGCGATACCGAAATCGGATCGCCGGTTATATAGTAGTGCGCCCCAAACTCCACCGTGTCAGGCCCCAACGCCATGATCTCGTCATGCACTGACTCGACAATTTCTTGGAACTCAGGATCATCGACAGTGAAAGTCGGCGATTGAACGATGACGAGTTCAGTAACCGGTTTAGGACCTCGCAATCTGTCTTCGAGTAAGGCGGCTGCGCGTTCGGACTCGTATCTGTCGGCGAGCCTGAAGTCGGTGGTAGTGGCACTATCCAGGAGAGCCCCGATGATCACAAGTGAAATTACGACCACAAACACCCAGATGCCAACGACTACCAACGGCCTCCGCGCACTGAAACGCGCCAACGACTCAGTCAAAGGTTCACCCCCACGGTGTCAAGATCAAACGCAATACTAGCAACAAACATGGACCCTAACAACCTTGGCTTGCTCCTGGTAAGTGTTCAGATTTAGGAGTACCAACTCCGTATGAGCGTAATATCACACCTATGAGTGTGTACCGCCGGCGGCCACCGCCTGGCCCATGTCTAATATAGAAAAGATTCCAGCGAAAAGTTCGGAATTCAGCCCCCTTAGGCCGACCATTCCCTTACGTGCTGGCCCCCTAGCGCAGACGTAGCGGAAGCCCGCGTCATGTCCCGTTTGAGTGGTCGCTAAGCCTTGGGGCAGGCGCGGGAGGCAGAGCTGGCCGGCGCAGGGCGCTGACCAGCCGATCACAGGAAGGCCATCGCGGGTATAGCGGTCGCCGTCTCTGCCTATTCACATGTGCGGCCCATTGCCCGAAATCACCCCTGGCTGGCAACGGACGCTTGCCGGAAGAGAATTGAGCCGAGGGTGAAGATGCCCCTACTCGTGTCTCCCTCGAGACCGCGCTTTCTGGCGCGTGACAACCCAGGGCATGCGCTTGAACCGGCGGCCGAGGCTCCGCTCGATCTCCCGCCACTTCCGCTCTTCATCCGGAGTGATCAACGTCACCGCCTCGCCGGAGCGGCCCATACGGCCAGTTCGTCCGACCCGGTGCGTGAAGAGCAGTTCTGTGTCCGGCAGATCATAGTTGATAATCTGTTCGATACCCTCGACGTCCAGGCCTCTGGCCGCGACATTCGTTGCAACCAGGATTGGGGCGTCGCCGGAACGGAAGTCCTGCATCACACGTTCGCGGGCGTTCTGACTGAGGTTGCCCTGAAGCGCCCCGACAGGATATCCCATGTTGTCGAGTCGTTTCGCCAGCTTCTTGACGCCGTGTTTGGTCCTGCCGAAGACAATAACCTGGGCGCCGCGCCGCTCGTTCAGCAGGTCTTGGAGGACCTCGATCTTGTCGCTCTTGCGGATGTTGAACACGATGTGTTCCACCGCGGGCAGGGATCGCAGGCCCGCGTCCACTTCGACCATTACTGGGTCTTTCAGGTGCTTCGCCGCGGTCTTGGCAACCCACTCAGGCATCGTCGCGGACAAGAGCGCCGTCTGGCGTTCCGAGGGAGTCTCGCCGAGGATCGCCTCTACATCGTGGGCGAACCCCTTGTCCAGCATCTCGTCGGCTTCATCCAGCACCATGAATCGTACCGATCGCAGGTCTAGGTTGCCTTGGCGTATATGGTCCAGCGTCCGGCCCGGCGTGCCAATGATTATCTGGGCGCCGCTCCTCAATGCTGCACACTCCGGCCCCAACGACCGGCCGCCGTACAGTAACGTCACGCGGAGGCGCTGCGATGATGCCAGGAGCTCTGTGACTTCGGCCACCTGAATGGCCAGCTCCCGCGTGGGCACAAGCACCAGCGCCTGACTCCGCCGGACCGACGGGTCGCACTGCTCCACCATGGGAACGGCGAACGCGAGCGTCTTGCCAGACCCAGTGCGTGCCTGGCCTATCAGGTCTCGGCCCTCCAGCAGGTGCGGGATGGTCTTGGCTTGAATCGGTGTGGGTTCGGATATATCCATCTGCGCGATCGACCGCCTGGTAGAGTCCTTCAGGGCCATTCCGGGATATACGGAATCCAAGGCGTTGGCGGTATCATCGCGGGCCACATGGCCCGTCACCGGCTCAATCACGGGTGATTTGACCGCCCTTGGAGGGCCGTGACGCCGGGATTGATGGCAGGGGCGGCAGTACACCGGCCTGTCCGGCCTTGGTAGGAAGGGGACGGACGTGGATGCATTACAGGCGGTACATATCGCGGGGTGGCGCCTCGTACGGTCGGACCGACGGGCGCGGGTTGTCATTGGCATGGATAGCCTACAGGCAAAGAACACCTCTTCTAGTTGATTGAAACAATGGGCCGGCGCGGATTGGAGAAGACGGTACAGTGGGACAGATGCTAGTCCACTTCCGTTCAAGCCGGAGTGCGCCGGTAACGCGTGTCGATCTATTCTAGCAGTATTTGCGCCAACGTTTTCTGGCCGGCTTGCGCCACCGCAATGAATTCGGCTGTCAAAGGGGCCGCCTAGTCCCTGGACCGGGCTACGTCGCGGCGCTTACGCTTGCGGTCTACGGCGGAGAGCTCCATCTTGCGTAGTCGCAGATTCTGGGGGGTTACCTCCACGAACTCGTCATCGGAAATGAACTCCAGCGCTTCATCGAGGCTCATCCTCACAGTGGCCTTCAGGCGTTTCGCCACTTCGACCGTTGATGAACGAATATTCGTCAATTTCTTTTCCTTACAGACGTTGATCTCAATGTCGCCCCCGCGAGAATGGGAGCCCACGATCATGCCGGCGTAAATCTTGGTGCCGGGGTCGATGAACGTGTCGCCCCTGCCCTGGGCGTTGAGCAGACCATAGGTGACGGCAACGCCGCCCTCGGATGCCACAAGCACTCCGCCACGCCGGGTCTGAACTTCTCCTTCCATCGGCTCGTACGAGGTGAAAATACTGCTCTTCACTCCGTCGCCTCGGGTTGTGCGGAGGAAGAAAGCGTTGAATCCGATAAGCCCTCGTGTGGGAATCTTGTACTCCAGGTAGACGTGCCTGTCCTCGCCGTACCGTATGTCTCGGACCTGCCCCAAGTTGGCGGATAGGTGTTTGGTCAGCACGCCCACGTACTCTTCGCGGGTGGTGATATTCAAGATCTCGCAGGGCTCGTGTACCTTGCCCGCGATGATCTTGGTTACCGGCGCGGGACGGGATACCTGGAATTCGAACTGTTCACGGCGCATGGTCTCGACCAAGATGGACAGTTGCAGCTCTCCCCGTCCGGAGACTACGAACACGTCTGGGCTGGAAGTGGTCTCCACCTGCAGGCTGACGTTGGTCCGCAGTTCTCTCATCAGCCGTCCGTAGAGATTGCGGGAGGTGCAGTGGTCCCCCTCCCTGCCCATGAAAGGGGACGTGCTGACGCCAAAGGTCATGCGAACAGTAGGTTCGTTGATGTCGAGGGACGGTAGAGCCTTAGGGCTTGCGACAGAGGCAATGGTGTCGCCTATGGACACGCCATCTGGGCCGGTGACGGCCACAATGTCCCCTGCATGGGCTTCGGAGACTTCAAACCGCTCCATCCCACGAAACACGAATATGCGCTCCACGAGGTGGGAAGTTGGCTCAGCGGAGCGGCCCAAAAGGGACACTTCGTCGCGCAGCCTGAGTGTGCCGTGGGTGATCCGGCCGACGGACACTTGACCGAGGTAGTTGTCGTGGTCGAGCGCCGCAACAAGCATTTGCAGCGGGGCGCCGGGGTCCCCAGACGGCGGCGGCACCGAATTGACGATAGCTTCAAAGAGGGGTTGCATGTCCGCCCCAGGCTCATCCATGCTCGTTGTGGCGTACCCCTCCCGGGCAGATGCGTAGAGCACAGTGAAATCCAACTGCTCCGCATTCGTAGCCACCTCCAGGAACAGGTCCTGGACCATCTCCACCACCTCAGCCACCCGGGCCTCTGGTCGGTCAATCTTGTTGATGACCACCAAGGGGATGACATTCTGCTGGAACGCTTGGCGCAGCACGTAAGTGGTCTGGGGCATGGGTCCGTCCACCGCGTCGACCAGCAACAGACAGCCGTCGGCCATGTTCATGACACGCTCCACCTCGCCGCCGAAGTCCGCGTGGCCCGGCGTGTCGATGATGTTGATCCTGACGCCCCCATAGGAGATCGAGGCGTTCTTGGCGAGAATCGTGATGCCGCGCTCTCGCTCCAATGGGTTGGTGTCCATAATTAAGGCTCCCACCTGTTGGTGGGCACGGAAGACCCGACCCTGTTTCAACAGCGCGTCGACCAGGGTAGTCTTGCCGTGGTCGACGTGCGCTATGATGGCAAGGTTTCGGATATCGCCGTTCTGATGGTCGCTCAAACTCTTTACCTCAAGTGCTATCATAGAGCATTCTACGAGGGGATCGGCTCCTGCTATAGCTTGACCACCCACTGGAAAGTTGGCAATACAGTACCTGTTGGCCCCCGACGGAACCGTCAACCGGACAAAACCACTATTCAGGCTTGACTGTTGAATGAAGCACAGCTAAACGAAAACGTCCGATACGAACCACACGAGAAACCTCCCTATTTAGTCGCCATTGGTGCCGGCGTTCAGGCTTCCATGGTCCTGCTGGCGCCGGTCGTTCTGACGGTTGTCATCGTCGCCCGAATTGCCGGTCAATCCGAGGGTTACATGTCGTGGGCCGTATTTGCGGCTCTGCTGGTCAGTGGCGCCACGACTGTTTTCCAGGCTGTCCGAGTAGGCCGAATCGGCGCCGGGTACGTCCTCATAATGGGAACCTCCGGGGCATTCATAGCGGTATGCGTCGCGGCCCTGGTCAAGGGCGGCCCTTCCACGATGGCAAGTCTCATCATCATTTCTTCGCTTTTTCAGTTCTTGCTGGCGTCGCGCCTGTCCCTTCTGCGACGGATATTCACGCCTACCGTGGCTGGCACAGTGATCATGTTGATAGCGGTAACGGTGATGCCACTCGTTTTCGACGCGTTGGATGATACACCTGACACTTCGTCCGGGGCCGCCGCGCCAGTGGTTGCTCTGGCTACGATAATAACCGTCGCGGTTCTCGTGTTGCGTGCGCCGCCCACGTGGCGACTATGGTCACCGATCATAGGCATCATAGTAGGCTGTTTCGTGGCCGCGCTGTTCGGAATCTACGACTTGAAGGGCGTCCTGGAAGCGCCCTGGATCGGCGTTCCGTTGGGCGGCTGGCCTGGATTGGACCTTACGCCGGGTGAGGAATTCTGGGCACTCCTGCCGGCGTTCGTCGTCGTCACGCTTGTGGGCGCCATAGAGACGATTGGCGACGGAGTTGCGATACAGCGGGTATCTCGGCGCCGGCGCCGTGCAACTGATTTTCGAGTAGTTCAGGGCGCGCTCAACGCGGACGGCCTGGGAAATCTCCTCTCCGGCATCTTGGGAACGCTGCCCAATACCACCTACTCGAGTAGTGTGTCACTTGCCGAGGTTACCGGAATCGCCGCGCGCAGAGTGGGCGTCACAATCGGTGTAATCTTCTTGATCCTCGCCTTCTTCCCCAAAGTTGCCGCCCTGTTGATTGCTATCCCTGGGCCAGTTGCGGCGGCCTATCTAATCCTTCTGATTGGAATACTCTTTGTACAAGGCATGAAGATCATCGTTCAAGACGGCGTAGATCACCGGAAGACCACAATCGTGGGATTGTCGTTTTGGATAGGTGTGGGATTCCAGAATCAGGTGATCTTCCCAGACCTGTTGGGTGAAGGATTCTTGGCCGTGTTGCTTGGCAACGGCATGACGTCGGGGGCCATCGTCGCCATAATAATGGTGGCGTTCATGGAGCTGACCGGCTTGCGACGCAGGCGTCTGGAAGTCGCATTGAGCATCGAAGCCTTGCCGAAAATAGATAAGTTTCTGCGGGAGTTTGCCTCCAGGGCGAAATGGAATTCATCTTCAGCAGACCGGCTGGCGTCCGCCGGCGAGGAAACGCTGTCGGTCCTATTGCAAGAGAACAGCGACGGCGCGGTCGGACCGGGACGCAGATTGGCCGTAACCGCGCGCCTCGACGGACGCTCGGCCGAGTTGGAGTTCGTGACCGCATTGGAGGGGGAGAACATGGAGGACCGTCTGGCATATTTGAGCGAGTTGCCTCCTGTTCCCGACGAACGCGAGGTCTCGTTCCGCTTGCTGCTGCACTACGCCTCTTCCGTGCGTCACCAGAAATACCACGGAGTCGACGTCGTCACGGTCAACGTCGAAGGCCAGCGGTAGGGCCGGCCGGCGCGAACTTACCGGTCACTCCGCCGACGCAAGCGCGTCAGCCGCGAAAACTCCGCTGCGTACGGCTCCCTCCATCGTCGATGGCCAACCGCTCTGGGTCCAGTCGCCGGCCAGGAACAGGTTCGAGATAGGCGTCCTCTGCGGCAGGCGATGCTGCGCCACTCCCGGCATCGGCCGAAACGTCGCGGAGTGCTCCTTGACGACGAACGACCTCTCGATCTTTGCCCCCGCCGGCCCGTGGAAAGAGCCGGGCCATCTCCTGCGTGAACGTCTCGATTAGCTCCCCTTTCGGCACTCCGGCAAACTGCCAGGCGCCGCTGATCGAGACACAGACGTATTGTCCGTTGCCTCGGTCATCCCCTTGGATCAGCGTCTTGTTGAAGACCCACTGCACCGGGCTGTCTAGAAAGACTACGAAGTCCTGATCCATCACCCTTCGGTCGTACCATAGATGAATGCCGAGTATGGGCGCTGATTCGAGCTCCGATGCCTTGGAGAAAAACGGATTGCCGGCCACTCCCTCCGGCAGCGTTTCCAAAAGCGTCCAATAGGGCAGGGCGCTGAGGTAGACGTCCGCGTGAAGCATCGAGCCGTCCGATAGGTGTACGCCGGTCACTTCTCCGTCAGAGACCTCGATGGACCTCACCGCCTTGCCAGACAGTAACGAACCGCCGGCATCCCGAATCAGTCGCGCTGCCGGCTCGCCATTCAGGGAAGTCAGGCCGACCCGCGATAATCCGATCGCGGCATCCGACGGTCCCTTTAGCAGCGCCTCCTGGAAGACCATCAAGGCCATGTCCGCGCTGACGTTGCGAATGTCGTCGTTGAGCGCCGGCAGTACGAAGAGGTTCCACAATCTGTCGATCGCCAGATCGGTCTGGTGGTGCCGCTTCAGCCAATCGTAGGCGCTCTCGCCGTCCAAAGCGCTCGCGTTCTTGGCCCGGTTGGTAAGCCTGGCCCTGAGCAACCCATAGGCCACAAGCAGCTTGTCTTTCAGACCCAGGTGGGGATATGCGGCGAAGGATGGCACGAGATGAAGCCGGCCGAGAAACGGAACGCCGGACAGAACACCGGTGACACCGTTCAGTACTACTTCCGCTCTCAGCCTCTGTGGCAGGTAAGTCTGATCAAAGGACCCGATCGTCCGGAGGTAGTCCACGTAGTAGGTGCAGCACCCAAGGAAAACGTGCTGACCGTTATCTACTTCAGGACCGTCATTTCCGTCGCGGAACGAGTAGGCCCGGCCACCGAGAAAGGGGCGCCTCTCGACCAGCGTGACCTCACAGCCGTGCTCAAGCAGCCTGCGGGCGGCCGACAGTCCCGCCAGGCCGCCACCCAGAACCGCTACTTTCCTCGCGGGTAAACCGGTATCAGGCTCGTCGCCCATAGCCTCGCCATCATCAGCAGTTTCTCGACCGTGCTCAAGCCGACTCGCTTCGTGAAAACGTCGAAGTCGGAGGACTCGATCCGATCGAGTATACGACTATACACGGCTAAGAGCATCGCTGGGCAGGCGCTGGTCCGGGCCGGCACCAGCGGAAGCAAGCGCCTTCCACTATCGAAGTATCTTCTGGCCCGCGCGATCTGGTGCCGCATCAGTCCGCGAAAAGCGTCGTTGATCACACCTTGGCGCAGCTCCTCCGGCGAGTATCCGAACGAGGCCATCTCGTCCAGTGGAACGTATATCCGGTCCCTTTGGATGTCCTCCTTGAGGTCTCGCAGAATATTGGTGAGCTGCATCGCGAGGCCCAGGTCAACCGCGTATTCCTGCGCCTTCGCGTCGTCGTAGCCGAAGATCTCCACGCATATCAGGCCCACCGCCGAAGCTACCTTGTAGCAGTACTCCCTCAGGTCCTCGAAGCTTCGGTACGACGATTGGACGAGGTCCATCTCGACCCCTTCGATCACTTCCTCGAAGTAACGGCTTGGGATTTCGAACGCCGAAAGCGTGTCAGCTAATGCAACGTAGGTCGGACCGGGTACGACACCGCGCTCGATTCGTCGCAGCGACTGGCGCGTATCGGCCAAGAGTCGCCTCTTGTCCTCCGTCGAACTGGTGCCATCCGCGATGTCGTCGCAGAGCCGGCAGAAAGCGTACGCCGCATAGATGGAGCGCCGTTGCCGGACCGGTAGCGTCATAAAGCCATAGTAGAAGTTCTTCGCCTCTGACTTGGCAACTCGCCGACAGTGTTCGTAAGCAAGCTCGAGCTCGGTGGCCACCGAACAACCCCTATACCTTGAAACCGAGGCCTAGCTTGAGGCCTGTGCCCAGCATCAACCCCAGCTTGGCGGACTTCGATAGCTCAGGCCGCCGGCTGAGCACGTCGAATCCCTGTCCTTCAATGGCGTCCAATACCCTCATACCTCCCAAACTGAACAGCGCCACGTCCAGTTTGAAGCGACCATCGAGGGTGCCAACCAGCTTCAATCCCTTGTGGAAGAGTCCACGCGCCCTCTCGACCTCGAATACCATCAAATCGCGAAACTCTGGTGTGAAAACGCCATCCGCAAGCTCTGACTCGGTGTACCGGAATCGGTCCATGTCTTCCTGGGGTATGTAAATGCGGCCCATCGCGTAGTCGCGGGCCACGTCTTGCCAGAAGTTGGTCAACTGCAGCGCCGTGCAGGTGTAGTCCGATAACCTGTGGCGCTCTTCGTCGCGGTATCCAAACACATAAAGCACCATCTGTCCCACCGGGTTCGCCGAGTGCCGGCAGTAGTGCTCCAGGTCTTCGTACGTCTCGTAACGTGTGTTGACCTGGTCCATCCGGTTGGCCTCGATCAGCTTGAGGAAAGGCGCCCTCGGGATGTCAAAAGCCCGGATAGTTTCCTGCAACGCGACCATGTATGGGTGCCGCGGGGTGTCCTCGTAGCACAGATTCACCTCGCGCTCCCAAGCATCGAGCGCCTCGATCCTGTCCCCTTCGTACTCGTCGCCAAGGTCGTCAACGAATCGGCAGAAGGCATAGACGGCGTAAATGTGCTTGCGTTTGTCCCCAGGAAGAAGCCAGGAGCCTACGCTGAAGTTCTCGTAGTGCGTACGCGCCAACTCGGCGCACCGTGAGTAACCCACTTCCGCTGAGACTTCTGGACCACTTTCGGAGAGAAGTAGCTCCATTGGTAGCCTTGCACCTCCGGGACTTATTATCTGCGCCGCCCCCTCGCCAGGGACTGTTTGGGTGGTGTCCGTCTTGGCCCCTGTTCATGTGAAGCTAAATAAGGCGCACTCAATTTTCAAGTTGATAGGACCGAGTGTCAAACGCCATTGCACGCCGTCAACTCCAAATCCCATCATTAACCTGTGACTATTCGAAGGGACTGCACCGGATCTTCCGGTTTTGTGTAGCCGATGGTGAATACGAACTTCAGCCTTAATATTGTCTTTTCCCCACTTATATATTTATCTGACTGCAAGATGCGATAGATTGAGGTATTTCCGAGTACTGAAATGAGCGAACCAACTCTAATGATCTATGGCGCTTCCGGCTACACCGGCAGACTTATTACGGCACGGGCGGTCTCGTCAGGCCTGCGAACCATTTTGGCCGGTCGCAACCCGAGCAAGATGTCGCTCATGGCAGGCGCCTTTGGGATTGAGACACGTGTCTTCGGACTGGGTGACTCCCGCCGGCTCGAAAGGGCCTTGGAGAACGTCGCGGTGGTTTTGAACTGCGCCGGCCCATTTGTGCACACAGCCACGCCCATGATTGAAGCATGCCTGAAAACCGGCACCCACTATCTGGACATAACTGGGGAGATGGATGTCTTCGAAACCCTCTCGGCGCGTGACGAAGCCGCCAGAGACGCTCGGATAATGATTCTGCCGGGCACCGGGATCGACGTCGTGCCGAGCGATTGTTTGATCGCCGGCCTTGCCGCGCGTCATCCTGGAGGTCAATATTTGCGGCTCGGCCTCGCCATACGCTCCGGCGTCTCCCGGGGCACCATGCGCACCATGCTGATGAGCATCGAGAACTTCCGCATCCGGCGGGAAGGCAAGATGACGCGCGTTCCATCCGGCAGCCTACGCCAGGAGTTCGATTTCGGCGCGCCGCCCAGCTCCGCGCTTGTCAGTTCACTGGGCGATGTCTCTACAGCCCATTGGTCGACTGGCATCCCAAACATTGAGAGCTACAACCAGGCCACCAAGTTGTTCCGCATTCTGACGGGCATCAGCCGGTTGTACGGCCGGCTGCCGGCGAAGCCCATCTGGCTGGCGCTACTGAATGCCCTGGTCGACCGCGCGCCGTTGGGGCCAAGCGAATCGCGGCGTCGAACCAACTACGCGATCTTCGTCGCCGATATAGAAGATTCGAACGGCAATCATGCAGCGGCTCGACTACGCACGCCAGATCCTTACGACCTGACCGCAGATGCGTCCGTAAACATCGCCGCCCGCACCCTGAACGAGGATTTCAAGATCGGATACCAGACGCCGTCTTCTGCCTACGGCGCCGAACTGATCCGCGACCTTGATGGCGTACATTTGGAGTATTTGGGCGGGTAGGCATCTGGTCCGCCGGACGATACCGGCTCCTCAGGTGATGGTGAGAATACGGTTTGTCGCCGGAGATCCACGACCTGCTGTAAATTCCGGGCGACGGGCGCTGAAGGGGAAACGTACTCTGCCGCCTTTCGCGTCCAACGATCTACTTGTTTTTCCAGATCGAACCATCCCGTTGAAGATCAAGGAACCCACCTCCCTTCCAGGTAATTGGTACAAATTGAAAGTACTACTTTCAATTTGTACGCTTCGGCAATCCGGCGTGTTGCGAGAGCTTGAAGAGCTTCGCGACAGCGTCCGAGTGGTAATACTGTTCATCGTCTATAATTCGAACGGATGACTACCCCACTTGAATTCGTCGTAGACGGCCCGCCGGTGTCTCAACAAGCTCGTCGAAGACAACTCGTACAAAGATGGAGAGAAGCGGTGAGGAATGCCGCCGGGCGGCGATGGGCCTCGCAAGAGCCCCTCGCTGGCGGCGTCATTGTGACTATCACGTACTCCTTTGACGACGCAAAGCTTGACGTTGATAACATCCCAAAGCCAATTCGGGATGCCTTGAGCGGATTGGTCTACTCTGATGACTCTCAGGTTTCTGATATTCTTTGCCGACCCAGAGACCGTCGGCGCCAGTTGCGATTCCAAAATGCCTCACCATTGTTGCTGGACTACTTAGACAGACCTGGACAGTTTCTCTACATAACAGTCGTCAACTCGCCAAGTCAGGAGGTGAGATTCTGATCGAAGATGCGACGATCCTTGAAGGCCTCCTCGCGGACCAGTATCGCCAGAAAGGCTACGAGGTATCAAGAGAGCCTCAACTTGATTTTTTGCCCGGATTTCGCCCAGACCTGATTGTTCGCAAAGACGATCAAGTAACGGTGATTGAAGTGAAGGCCAGATCGTCTCTTGCGGCGAATCCTAAGATCAGGGAGTTGGCGCAGATCATCCACTCGAAGCCGGGATGGAGTTTCGAGCTGCTATTGGTGAGCGAACCGGAGAAGCTGGATCTGCCCCAGGGCGCACAACCCTTTGAGAAAGAAAACATCCTGCAGCGGCTAGAGGAAGCCGAGAGCGCCCGTGAGTCAGGATTGTCCGAAGCTGCGTTCTTGCTTGCTTGGTCGGCTTGCGAGGCTGCGATCAGAGCATTGATGGCAGAGGAAGGAATCTCGAATGAAAGCATCACGACACCGAGCTACGTATTGAACCAGGCAGCATCTCAAGGCGTCATCTCACGAGACGAGTATCGAAATCTCTCAGGCATGTTGAGGTACAGGAACGCCATCGTTCACGGTTTCGCGCTCGACAACTTTAGCGATGAGCTAACGACTCAATTGATTGAGACGGTTCGACATCTAAACAACAGCCCTGAATAAGACTATATCCTCTCGCCGCCACCATGAAATGTCCTAGCGTGCTTAGTGCGGAGAGCGGTGCCGCGCAAGCTACTCGGCGGAAATCAGATTTGCCGCTCGACTTTGTCGGCGTTGGACGATGGTAATAGACCACCCAGTAGCAGAACAGGACCGTGATACCAACAAGCCATGAATTCTGCCTCCAAGGCTCCTCTGGCCAAGTATCTCGCGCTCGACGTAGGCGGTACGACCACCAAAGCCGGCATCGTCGACTCGACCGGCGAGGTACTCGCACAGAACGTCGTCGAGAGCCACGCCGGCGGCTCCCGCGCACAGGTCCTCGACGACATCAAGGCGGCGCTCGAACCCTTCGCAGAGGAGCCGGCCGAGGGTATCGGCGCCGGCTTTCCATCGTTCGGAGACTTCGAGCGTGGTGTGCTCGATAGCGAGGCCTCCGGCTATCCCTCGATGCACGGCTTTCCCCTGCGCCAACACTTGGAGGACACCTATGGACTGCCGGCCAAGGTTGTCTCCGACGCCAGCCTGTTCGCGCACGGGATTCTGCGCTTTGGCGAGGGCCGCCGCCTGAGAAGCTTCATAGCAATAGGCCTCGGAACCGGGCCCGCAATCGGCCTCGTCCAGGCCGGCCAAGTGCTTACCGGACCAAGGGGCTTCCCCGATGTCGCCTTTCGCTTTTACACAGAATACGGCTGGCCGGCTGCCTCGAGGCACTCAGGCTTTCACTTTGCCGAGCACTATGGGGCGGATCCTGCAACGATCCATCGGCTGGCGCTAGCCGGCGATGCCTCCGCTCTAAAGGCCTGGCGGCAGGTCGGCGAGGCTCTTGGAGACACCGTAGTCCGACTGTCCTCCGAATCCGGTATACCAGACGCCGTTATCGGCGGCGGGCTCGCCAACGCCTGGGACCTCTTCGAGCCCTCCCTGCGACGCCGGATCGAGCGCCACGGCATTCAGGCGGTCAAGACCGCGCTGCCGAATCCGTCGCTGGCCGGTGCCGCCGCATTGTTCCTGGTATAGAACTGCTCGCCGTCAATATTTCCGAAACAGTCTAGGTCAGGGCCGGCCGGTAAATGCAGGCCGCGCGCACGCGTCTGATACCAATTTATTTAAGCAATTTCATAGTTGCATCGCATGTCGCGCCGGCTATATTGGGATTGTACCTACCACTAGTAGCGTCTCCGCGCTAGGTGTGGCTCTCCGGCGGGCGTGGTCGCTGTGCGCCGTCAGAAGCCGGCCAGGAATGGCGCGAACCGTGGTCGATTGTCGCCGATGTGCATTGCGGGGAAGAGGATTCAGCGTATGGGCGGTTGCCTCAGAGACGTTGGAGGCGTGAGCGCATCCGTGATACTTGTCTGGGTCATAATTGCATTGATAACTGGCAACTCCGCCGCGACCAAGTCAGTAGTCGAGCTTGGCGCCGCTAGCGTCGCGCCAACCGCAACCCCCGTGCCCATCGAGATCACAGCCGCCGAGATGATGGCCGATTACGACGCCAACGAGGTCGCGGCCGACATGAAGTACAGGAACAAGTGGGTCATCATCACCGGTGAGATCGGCTCCATCAGCGAGGTCCTGGGTCGCAAGTACGTCTCGCTGGCTGAAGGCGGACTTCTACCGGTGAGCCGAGTGCACTGCCACTTCGAGAATCGTCACGCCGACCAGCTTGTAGATCTAAGAAAGGGCCAGGATGTAAGTATGCGCGGCAGAGTCGACGGCTACGACATCGGGAACGTCACCGTCAGCAACTGCACGGTGGCGGAATAGAGAATGGCGAAACCTCACGAATGGGAGTCCAGCCTATCTCCATGTCCCGCGAGTTCTCGCGCCTACCGAAAATCTGCGGTGAGCAGGATTCCGACTGATTTTGGGACCTAAGTTGAGATCGCAATCGCGAAACAGAATCGCTTCACGAGTGAGCCGGTATTGCGCCCACTGTAGGGCCTTTTGCGCACTCGGCGCGAGATAGACAATGCCCGTATTTATCGGTAAAATATAAGCAAATATGCGAAACACTTTTCGAGCAACAGGTTTGTCGCGGCAAAGAAGTTTCGCGCGACAGAATACCGTTCCCGGTCCCGTGCTCCTGGTCAACCCCGGTCCATGCTCCGAGATCCACATGGGGTGTCCGTGAACGGAGTTGATCGGCCGTTGACTTCCTACACACGGTCATGCTCGCGAGCGAAATCGGCGATGTCGCTCTTGTCGAAAAGGCCACTTCAGGCGCTGCGCTCAAAGGTAATGCCGGCGGATGCCGGCCCGCCGATCCGGTCCGGTATGTAAGCGATGAGTACCTGGCGTCGAGCTTGCGCATCGTACGTGGAATCGTATAGATGTGCGGTCGCAGGTGCCGCCCGAGTCGGTAAGCCAATTGCAACATGGAAATCAACGTAGCTTGGGGGTTGAATGGCGATAGACTCAGTTAGAGACTTGGAAACGTCCGAATACGGCGTCGAGAGTATCCACGTTCTCGAGGGCCTCGAAGCGGTTCGCCGCCGGCCTGGAATGTACATCGGTAGCACCGACGTACGTGGATTGCATCACCTCATCTACGAGGTCGTCGACAACTCGGTCGACGAAGCGCTGGCCGGCATTTGCGACCAAGTCACCCTGACGATCCATGCCGATGGAAGCGTTACGTCAGTTGACAATGGACGCGGGATTCCCATCGAAACTCACCCCAAGACCGGCAAATCGGCGCTCGAGACGGTAATGACCACGCTCCACGCCGGCGGCAAATTCGGCGGAAACGGCTATAAAGTCGCCAGCGGGCTGCATGGAGTCGGCGTATCCGCGGTAAACGCTCTGTCCGAATGGCTCTGGGTAGAAGTAGTCCGCGATGGCGACCTGTACCGACAAGAGTATTCCAGAGGCGTGCCCACCACTGACGTAAAGAAAATCGGCCGGACCGATCGCGTTGGAACCACAACCTCTTTTCTCGGCGACAAGAGCATATTCGAGTCGCTCGATTACAACTTCGACACGCTGGCCCAAAGATTTCGCGAGATGGCGTATCTGACAAAGGGCCTGCAGATTACGTTCATCGACGAACGCACCGACCGGGAGATGTCATTCTATTTCGAAGGCGGCGTCCTGTCCTTCGTCCGTCACTTGAATAAGCATCGTAGTCCAGTTCACAAGCCCATTTATATCGAGCGATCGGTTGACACTTCCCAGGTGGAAGTTGCCATTCAGTACAACGACTCGTTCGCCGAGACCGTTTACAGCTTCGCGAACAATATCAATACCTCCGACGGTGGCACCCACCTGACCGGCTTCCGGTCTGCAATTACTCGAACGATCAACGACTACGGGCGCAAAAACAAGCTGCTCAAGGACGACGACGGAAATCTTAGCGGCGACGACGTCCGAGAAGGTCTGGCCGCCATAATCAGCGTCAAGCTTCCGGAACCGCAGTTCGAGAGTCAGACCAAGGCAAAGCTTGGCAATGCCGAGGTGCGAAATCACGTCGAAACCGCTGTAGTGGACGGTCTGAGGATCTATTTCGACGAAAACCCAAGTGACGCCCGCCGAATCATCGACAAGTGCTTGACCGCGGCCAGAGCGCGCAAGGCAGCCCAAATGGCGAGAGACGCCGTCATTCGCAAGAACGCCTTGGACGGAATGACTCTCCCAGGTAAGCTCGCAGATTGCACCGAAAGAGATCCAAGCCGTGCTGAGCTTTACCTGGTCGAGGGCGACTCGGCCGGCGGGTCCGCCAAACAGGGACGCGACCGCCGATTTCAAGCCGTGCTCCCGCTCCGGGGAAAGATCCTGAACGTTGAGAAGGCCCGCGAAGACAAGATGCTGTCCCACGCAGAAATCAGGGCTATCATCACCGCCTTGGGCGCAGGAATAAACATCAACTTCGATTTGAGCAAGCTTCGCTACTACCGTGTTATTCTGATGTGCGATGCCGACGTAGATGGAGCACACATTCGCACTCTGCTGTTGACTTTCTTTTACCGGAACATGCGCGAGTTGATCGAGCACGGATATCTCTATATAGCACAACCACCTCTCTACCGGATACAGGCAGGCAAGAAGCGCGCGTGGGTTTACTCCGAAGATGAGAAGGACGAGATGCTCGCCTCTATCAAGAGCAGGAGCGTGACCGTCCAGAGATACAAGGGTCTGGGCGAGATGAATCCAGAGCAGCTCTGGGAAACAACCATGAATCCGGAGCAGCGAACCACATTGCAGGTGACCATCGACGAGGCGGTCGAGGCGGACAAGATTTTCCAAATGTTGATGGGCGAAAGTGTCCCACCTCGCCGACGGTTCATTCAGACCCACGCCAAGCAGGTGCGACACCTAGACGTATGACGGCAAACACCGACCCAGATTCTAAACAGCCCAAAATGCCGATAGCCCTAGATGCGGTCGGCGGAGACAACGCTCCGGGCGAAATCATCGAGGGCGCGGTGCAGGCCTATCGAGAATCCGGCGTACCCATAACGCTCGTTGGGCCCAGAGACCTTCTGCTAACCGAGTTGGACCGCATAAATGCCAGCGACTCCCGAATCGAGTTGGTCGACGCCCCCCATAACATCGCGATGGATGAGTCCCCTGTACAGGCAGTCAGGCACAAACGCGAGTCCTCGATCGTCGTAGGAATGGATCTCGTAAAGAAAGGGCGGGCATCCGGCTTTGTATCAGCCGGCAACAGCGGGGCGATTATGGCCGCGTCCGTGCTGCGATTGGGACGCTCCGCCGAGATTGATAAGCCGGCTTTGGCCTCAGTATTTCCCACCCTGGCAGGTGAGTGCCTGATGCTGGATGTCGGCGCTTCAACCGACTGCAGGGTAGACGACTTGGTCCGTTTCGCGGTGATGGGAAGCGTCTACTGCCAGCGGGTCATGATGATGCCCAATCCTAAAGTGGGACTCTTGAGCAACGGAGAAGAGAGCTCCAAGGGAAACTCGATCGTTCAACAGACCCACGAGCGTCTCGCTTCCAGCAATCTGAACTTCGTCGGAAATATCGAGGGAAAAGACATACCCTTCGGCAAAGCCGACGTTATTGTCGCTGACGGATTTGTTGGAAACGTCGCGCTGAAGACCGCCGAAGGCGTCGCCGAGTTTGCTTTCAAGCTGTTGCGCGATGAGTTCGACAGGGCAAGCCTTCTATCCAAGATTGGCGGACTGTTGCTGATGCCCAGCCTGCGAAGAATCAAGAGACGGTTCGACTACGACGAGTACGGCGCGGCGCTGCTGCTCGGCGTTGATGGAATAGTCCTGATCGCCCACGGCAGGAGTAAAGCCAAAGCGATCAAGAACGCTCTCCTCAGAGCCTACAGCGCGGTAGAATTCGGAGTGGTCAACCACATACGAGTAGGTAGTGATCAAATGGTACGACGCAGCAGCATCCCAGTGTCGGGATAGCAATGTCTCGTTTGCCTTTAGGAGTCTTGAAATGGCTCGGTCCATTCGCGATGGCAAGTCGAGAGTAGTTGTCACCGGCATTGGCGCCATTACCGCCGTGGGAAACGATCCCGAAGAATCATGGCGTAATCTTCTCGCAGGGAAATCCGGCATCAGGACGATCACCCAGTTCGACGCCAGTCCCTTTCCCACGCGAATTGCCGCCGAGGTTGATTTTGACCAGCCGATGCCTTTCGTTGGCCGCAAAGATCTGCGGCGAATGTCTCGATTCGTTCAATTCGCGCTATTTGCCTGCCATCAGGCACTCGCCAACGCCGGCATCGATATCGAGAAAGAGGACAGCGCGGATATTGGAGTCATAATCGGAACTGGAATCGGCAGCCTTACGACCACCGAACGCGAGTGCGGTACCCTGCTCCGGCGGGGCGGCATGCGCGTGAACCCCAATTTCCTTCCTATGATGTTGCCCAATATGGCAGCTTCCCAGGTGACAAGAATATTCGGAATCCACGGATACAGCTCTACGATTGTGACCGCTTGCTCCAGCGGCGCACAAGCCATCGGAGACGCCGCCGAGGTCATCCGGCGGGGCGGCGCCCAGGTTATGCTCGCCGGCGGTAGCGAGGCTTCGATCTGTGCTCTGGGTATGTCCAGTTTCTCCGTACTCCGGGCGCTCTCGCTCAGGAACGACGAACCGACCAGGGCTAGCAGGCCGTTTGACCGCAACCGTGACGGATTGGTTCCGGCCGAGGGCGCAACGACATTGGTCTTGGAGAACCTGGACCGGGCAAGACGCCGAAATGCGCCCATCCTCGCGGAGATAACCGGCTACGGCGCTTCTTCCGACGCCTATCACGTGGTCGCTCCCCATCCCAAGGGAGATGGCGCAGTCAAGGCTATGACTCAGGCCCTCGACGACGCCGCCATCCCGCCGGACGAGGTCGACTATATCAATGCACACGCGACGTCCACGCCGGTCGGCGACGACGTCGAGACCTTGGCGATAAAGCGCGTGTTTGGAGACCGCGCCTACAAGATACCAGTAAGCTCGACCAAGTCGATGGTTGGTCACTCGATGGGCGCGTCAGGTGCAATAGAGGCCCTCGCCGCGATAATGTCCATCAGAGACAACACCGTTCACCCGACGACCAACTACGAGACGCCAGACCCGGATTGCGACCTGGACTACGTTCCAAATGTAGCTCGAGACTTGCCGGTCCGAACCGCCCTCTCAAACTCATTCGCCTTCGGCGGGCACAATGCCGTACTGGCCTTCCAAAGATTCGAGGGTTAGACCTTGCTCGTACATACCGACGAAAACCTCGTAAAAACACGCAGGCGCATCGGTCAAATCGCGTCATTCGCGGGCATGGGAGTGCTCTTCGGCGGACTTCTCTATTCATGCCAGGCACAGCCGGCCTTCCAGGAAGGCGCCAACCCGTCTATCGAGGCGGCTTTGATTTCTTGGGTCGCCCTGATCGCCGGATTCATTCTCGTCAGTGTCGGAAGGAACAACAGCAGCCGATGGGGCGGACAGTTTCCGGCTCACGAAGTCCTCACCAACTCCTTGAAGGGGCTGGACAACCGCCATCGGCTGTATAACTATGCCCCTCAGTTGCCCACCGATCACTTGCTTCTCACCCCCTACGGCTTGATCGCCTTCGTGTCCCGGCCAAACTTCGGCGCGATAACCAATCAGGGCGATCGTTGGGGTCGACAGGGTGGAATCAAGAAGGTTCTGATGTACTTCGCCGAAGGCAGCATCGGCAATCCGACTCGCGACGCCGTATCGATGGGGAAAGAGCTGAAGCAGTGGCTTGTTGACCAGTTCGGCGACCAGGTGGCCAATAGCATTCCCCTTCAGACGGCCATAGTCTTTACACATCCCCGCGCGTCGCTAATTGTTAACGACCCCGTGGTGCCAGTTCTCGGAGGCAAGGACATCCGAGCGTTCGCCCGGGGAGGTGATGGCAAGTCTAGGAAAGCTCGACTGCCGACCGATCTACGCAGAAAGCTGGTTGACTTGTTGCAAGCCTACGAGTCGGTCGATGGCAAGTCGGCGTGACACACGACATGATTGGATATTCTGAACTTCGGAGAGGCCTTACGAGGTCGCAAGAGAAACCACATAGGAGCATATTTTTTGAGAAACATCCCGATTAAGACGGTACCCTGCCGTCAGATCCGCGGACCCGTGCAATGAGCGAGGTGTCAATGGATTCAGCGACAACTCTCGGGCAAGCTGTGGGAGATTACGTCTCCAAACTTACCGACGAAGAGCGAGCCGGGCAGCAGGGCGAGCTGAACCGCTTCGTGCTCTTCTTTGGTGCGCGGTCAGACATCAACCGCATAACCGCGGCTGAGGTCGAGAGCTACCAGTCCCAGGTTCAACTGAGCGGGGTGGATCCCGCCATCCGATTGGATCCGGTGCGCCGGCTGCTCGCATTCGCCCATAAGAGGAAAATCACCTCCACCAACCTGGCAAAAGTCCTGAAGAGTCGGCGGACATCGACCAGATCCAAAGCCCCTAGGTCCCAGAGCAGGACCAAGGAAGAAGAAGTCTCGCAAGTTACTTCGGAAGGCTACGAGGAGTTGAAGAAAGAGCTCGAGTACCTCTCGACCGAGGTGCGCGCTGAGATCGCCCAACTCCTGTACGACGCTCGCTTGGACAGGGACATTCGAGAGAACGCCCCCTACGACGCGGCAAAGCAGCGTCAAGCAGAGGTCGAGGCTCGAATCAGGCTTATATCTCAGACACTGGCCACGTCGAGAGTCGTCGATCACGCCCAAACCGAGGGTGATCGCATCGGACTCGGCACCCACATTATCTTGCAAGACTTGACCCACGGAGGCGAGATTACCTACACGCTGGTCGGCAGTAGCGAGGCGAATCCGAGTGCCGGCAAGCTCTCGAACGAGTCACCGGTCGGTAAAGCCTCCATTGGCCGCAGGGTTGGCGAAGAGTTCGAGGTCCCTGCGCCTGCCGGCATCATCCGTTACAAGGTGGCGAGCGTAAAGTAAAACGCCGACTGCTGAACGCTCGATCTGGCCGGCTCTCACTCCCAAGTGATGATCCAAACGCACGCGCCGGCCAAGAGAATCGTCGCGATTACTAGCGCTGAGCGCTGGGTTGCCAGCATGTCCACCTGTCTGGCGGAATAGAGCATTATCGCAACCATCACCGCGGCCAAGGCGAACCACATCGATATGTAAGGATGTCTCTCGATCCAACCCTTGACCCGCCTCACGACGACCTCCTCGATCGCGACCTAGATGTAGCTACGCGCCGCAACGCGCTAGTACTCGTCGCGGCGATTGCATAATTCTAGCATCAGACGGCAACGCCCCCGCCGTTCCAACAAGTCACGGCCAACAGAATCCAATCCGCGAGATGTCCGCTCATTATTGGCTCCGGCTGTGGGCCGGACTTTCGTCACCAGTTAACTGAACCGTCTACTACCGCTGGCGCGCCTTCGAACACGTAGGAACTTTCCCTATAATCCACCCGCACCGAGCTTCCATCGAGGAATCTACCCTCGAGTAGGTGAACTGCCAGAGGATCCAAGACTCGCCGCTGAATGGTCCGGCGCAATGGTCGCGCGCCGAATACCGGATCGTAACCCTCGTCAGCCAATGCCCGCCTTGCTCCGACGCTTACGTTCAAAGAGATTCTCCTATCCTTCAGCCGCTCCGCAATTTCCCTCATCTGAAGGTCCACGATCTTGTAGATGTGGTCCGGTCCAAGAGGCTCGAAGATCAGCGTCTCGTCAATGCGGTTCAAGAACTCCGGCCTGAACCTGGTCCGAAGCTCCTGGTTCACCAGGCCCCGGACCTTACTGCGATCGCCGTTACCGTCTTGGAAGATCCAGTCAGTGCCCACGTTGCTGGTCATTATGATCACGGCGTTCCTGAAATCGACGGTACGGCCCTGCCCGTCGGTCATTCGACCGTCGTCGAGGACTTGGAGCAGGGCATTGAATACGTCACCATGCGCCTTCTCGATCTCGTCGAACAGCACCACCGCGAACGGTCTCCTGCGTATAGCCTCGGTTAACTGGCCTGCCTCGTCATAGCCGACGTAGCCGGGAGGAGCGCCGATAAGTCGGGATACCGAGTGCTTTTCCATATACTCCGACATGTCTATCCGAATCATGGCCTGCTCGTCGTCGAACAGGAATTCGGCCAACGCACGCGCCAACTCCGTCTTTCCCACTCCGGTCGGACCCAGGAAGATGAAGCTTGCCATTGGGCGATTGGGATCTTGCAACCTGGCCCTGGCCCGCCGGACCGCGCTCCCCACCGCGTTTATTGCCTCTTCCTGGCCGACGACTCGCTCCTGCAACCGTTCCTCGATATTCAGCAACTTTCTCAACTCGCTCTCCAGCATCTTGCTCACCGGTATCCCGGTCCAGCGGCTGACCACGTCGGCGATGTCCTCCTCGTCCACCTCCTCCTTTAACAGCCTGGCGCCACCCCCGCCGGCGCCGGCTTTCGCTTCGGCCAACTCGCTCGTGTACCGGGCCAGTTCCACATACTTGAGCCTGGCGGCCAACTCGAAATCGGCCGCCCTCTCCGCCTTCTCAATCTCGAATCGCGTTTCCTCGAGCTTTTGCTGAATGTCGCGCAGCCTCTGGATCGATTGCTTCTCGTTGTCCCATTGGAGACGCAGGCGGGTGTCTATCTCCTTGAGCTCTCCCAACTCTTTCTCCAGACGCGCGAGACGGTCCTGCGAAGCGGGATCGGACTCTTTCTTCAGCGCCTCTCGCTCGATTTCCAACTGCGTCATACGCCGCTCGACCTCGTCCAGCTCGTTCGGCATGCTGTCAATCTCCACCCGAAGCTTGCTGGCCGCCTCATCAATCAGATCGATAGCTTTGTCCGGCAAAAATCGGTCGCTGATATAGCGATTTGAGAGTTGAGCGGCGGCGACGACAGCCGAATCCTTGATCCTCACGCCGTGGTGAAGCTCGTAGCGCTCCCTGATGCCGCGCAGTATGCTGACCGTCTCCTCCACCGTCGGTTGGTCGACGAGCACCGGCTGAAACCTGCGCTCCAGCGCGGCGTCCTTTTCGATTTGCTTGCGATACTCATCGAGAGTTGTCGCGCCGATGCAGTGAAGCTCGCCGCGCGCCAGCATCGGCTTCAGCATGTTGGAAGCGTCCATCGCACCCTCTGCCGCGCCGGCGCCTACCACGGTGTGCAGCTCGTCGATGAACAATATCACCCGTCCGTTCGCCTCCTGCACCTCACGTAGCACCGCCTTCAAGCGCTCCTCGAACTCTCCCCTGTACTTGGTGCCGGCGACAAGCGAGCTCAGGTCAAGTGAGATAATCTGCCGATCCTTGAGGCCGTCCGGCACGTCACCCTTCTCGATCCGGCGAGCAAGGCCCTCGGCAATGGCCGTCTTCCCGACGCCCGGCTCGCCGGTCAACACCGGGTTGTTCTTCGTCCGGCGGGAGAGCACCTGTATTACCCTGCGGATCTCTTCGTCACGGCCGATCACCGGGTCAAGCTTGCCGGCCCGGGCCAATTGGGTCAGATCGCGGCCGTATCGCTTCAGCGCTTCGTACTTGTCCTCTGGGTTCGAATCCGCGACACGTTGGCCGCCGCGAACCGACTCGAGCGCCCTGTAAACATCTTCGACGGTCACACCCAGCCTGCTCAGCCTTCGCCCGATATCCGTAGAGTTGCCGGACTGGACTAACGCGATGAACAGGTGCTCCGTGCTCAGGAACTCATCGCGGAGACGCTTCGCCTCCTCCACCGAGTTGGACACGACCTTCGACAGCGTCGGGGACATCGCCGGCTGTACCGGCCTACTCAGACGAGGCAGCCGGTCGACAAAGGTCCGGACCTCGCCGGCCAGCGCCGCCGGATCGTGCCCAAGCTTGTCGACCAAGCCGGGCACAATACCGTCCGGTTGTTCCAACAGCGTCAACGCTAGGTGCTCCGGTTCGATTTGGCCGTGGTTCGACTGCTCAGCGAGTTCATGCGCGCCATAAATGGCCTCTTGGGCTTTCTCCGTAAAACGATTCTGATTCATTGCCCCTCACCGTCCACAACATGTCTTGACTGAAACATCGGAATTATTCGATAAAATAATACTGAATTGAGTGTGCTTTAGCAATCTCTTGATGGTCTAGCACTCATACTATTTATCTTTATCTCATAAATAACTTGACGTTTACCATAGAATAGTTTAGGGTTTACATCAAGGCGCACAGGTGCCAGAGTCAAAGCAATCAGATTCAACACATGGAGGATTTGCGAATGCGTCACATTACAAGATGGGAGCCGGCGATTGAGTCGGTGTCGTTGCGGGAAATGATGAACAGGCTTTTCGAGGACAGCTTCGTCCGGCCGCCAACCTGGGTGGCCGAGGCGCACGGGACCAAGTCCCTGCCTATCGACCTGCACGAGACGCCGGACGAGTTCGTCGTTTCGGCATCCGTGCCGGGAGTGAAGCCTGAGGACTTGGATATAACCGTCATTGGCGAGACCCTCAAGATCAAAGCTGAGACTAGGACCGAGTCCGACGCCAAGGACGCCAACTTCCTGCGCAAGGAGCGGCATTACGGCTCGTTCTACCGAGAGGTAGCCCTGCCGGCCGAGGTTCAGGGTGGAAGCGCGGAGGCAACCTTCGAGCACGGAGTCCTGACCCTCAAGCTCCCCAAAGCGGAAGCGGTCAAGCCAAAGAAGATCAAGGTTTCAGTCAGCTAACCCAGCGACCAACAATCCACCAAAGGGCGGGTGTCCAACCCGCCCTTTTCCTTTTGCCCGGCCCTGGCAATTCGATCCGCTATGATGCCACTCGGCTCCGATCGTGACCTTGAGACCCACCGATCCCAACGTTGCTCATTTTCATTTTGTGAAGCCTCACAGATTGGGCAAAATTGTGGGGCGTGGGGATGTGTAATGTAGCGCGGTCGAAGACTACGCGGGGCGAGGGGCTTGTCCCCCGCTCCCCGCAATCCGGGAAGCACCACTGATCCCGCGCCAATGTACAGAAGCCCCGCCAACCGACGCACCATTTTTCATACCTTGGTGTGCCGGCGCCAACCGGGATGAGCGGTTGGTACGAAAAATGACTGTTCCTGCACTCCAGAATGGTCATTCCGGCGGAGGCCGGAATCTAGGAGGGGCGGGGAGGGGGAATGTAGCGCGGGGGCTTGTCCCCCGCTGGGGTGGGGACTGGGCATGGCAGAATCTCCCGCACGAATTCGCCGCACAGGACCGCGACTCCGTGTCTTAATACCTTGGTATGCCAGCCCCTGCCGGCAGCAACCCATGGCGATCTTCCAGCGAACCATCCCATAGCCTGCGGTCGTCGATTGATGTCACGAGAAACCCCAAGCGAACTTTCAAGACGTTCCCACCTCGATTGGGTGGTGCATTCGACACACACCGCTCCGATTGACGCACTTCCGGCATCAGTCTAGACTCATGCCGGCGAGCGGCGGCCGGCCCCTCCCATTACGACGATACAACCGCATTCACATCAGGTTGCACCCTATGTTAGATCTCAATCGCCTCCACGGAATAGTCCCTCCAATCCTGACCCCAATGAATGACGACGAGTCTCCCGATCTGGAGTCGCTCGCCAGCCTTGTCGATTTCCTGATCGAAAACGGTGTCCACGGCATCTGGGTCAATGGCACCACCGGCGAGTTCCCCTGCTTTACTGCCTCGGAGCGATCTTCCATAGTGCGAAAAACCGTCGCGACGGTCGCCGGCCGAGTCCCTATTATGGCCGGCATTGGCGATTGCAGCACCCGGCTGGCGATTCATCACGGCCGTCTCGCGGCCGACGCCGGCGTGGATGCGATCGCCCTTACTCCGCCCTACTACTACGTTACGAGCCAGTCCGAGCTCCTGGACCACTTCCGCCGGCTGCGGGCGGAGGTCGATTCTCCGTTGATGGTCTACAACATTCCCCAGACCGTAAAGGTCAAGCTCGATGTCTCTACGATGCTCACACTAGCAGAGGAAGGAACCGTCATCGGGCTCAAGGACAGCCAGAACGACCTGGACTGGTTCCGGCAGGTGATGATCGGCGCCCGACGCGCCGGCAAGCAGATTCGAGGCTTTCTCGGCACCCAGGCGCTGATCGACGCCGGCCTGTTGGCAGGCGCCCACGGCGCGATTCCCAGCACGTCGAATATTGCTCCCCGAGCCTGCGTCGGTGCTTACGAGGCGGCCCGTCGGGGCGACATGGCTTCCGCCAATCTCTACCAAGAGAAAGTGATCTTCGCGCGACGGATCACTGCTGTCGTCCAGGGCTCAAACCAGGGCGCAATTCTCGCCGGCATGAAATCGGCGCTGAAGCTGATGGGAGTCATCAAGTCTGCAAAGGTCAGCGGCCCCTTCAGGACCGCCTCCGCCGACGAGGAAGCAAGGATTGGCCAGTTGATCGAAGAGTTGGAGCTGTCACCGGCCGCCAGCGCTCTTTAGACACTTTGCGCCGGCGTCACCCCGAACGGCACGGTGATCGGAGGATACCGATGAAGACCTATCGAACGGCGATAATCGGAATGCGTGGTATCGGAAGTAGCGTATCCAAACCACCGCCAAATCCGGTCCTGGGCCAACTAATACCTGCGTCGCACGTCGAAAACTACGCCCTTCTTCCACAGACTGAGCTCGTCGCGGTCTGCGACCTCGTGCCGGACCTACTCGAGGGCTTCCAGCGGGACTTCGGCGCGATCCTACCCAACGTCAATATGTACAACGACTATCGCGAGATGCTCTCGAAGGAGCGGATCGACATCCTCAGCGTGGCAACTTCCGACCACGTCCACGCACAGATGACCATCGATGGGATAGAAGCCGGCGCCAAGGGCATCCTCTGCGAGAAACCCATCGCGACAACCCTGGCGGATGCCGACCGAATGATCGAAGCCTGCGAGCGGGCCGACGTCCCGATGATCATCCATCACAACCGGCGCTGGGAGCCGGAGTACCAGCAGGCCCGTGAGCTGATCAGGTCCGGCGAGATTGGCGAGCTGAGATTAGTCTTTGCCACGCTCGGTGGCCCCCGGGCGATGCTCTTCCGCAACGGGACTCACCTGATCGACCTGGTCTGCTTCTTTGCCGATGCGGACCCCGCTTGGGTAATGGGAGACCTCGACGACAATTTTCGCGATTACGGACCCAGGTATGCCGGCACAGGCGGCCGCGACGCCTCAACCGATCCCGGATGCAGCGCCTACGTCCACTTCGACAACGGCGTGAGAGCGTTCATTAACATCTCCAAGAGCGCGCCGCAAAACTTCGAGTTGGAGCTCGTGTGCGAGAACGGCCGCATCAAGGTCGGGCGGAACATCGGCGAGGTCTGGCGAATTACACCCCCCTGGCAGGCGGAAGTCAGCCGGCTGCACCCGGAGCAAACTACCAGGATAAACCTGCTGGCCGCCATACCAGAGCTGATAGATATGATCGAGACTGGCCGGCGCGAATCCACTTCATCGGCTCAGGACGGCCGCCGGGCCTTGTCGATAATTCTCGGCATTCTCCAATCGAACGTCGCTGGCTCCAGCCGGCTCGACTTCCCCATCCGGGACATGTGAGCAGTTCGCGCCGCCCACCCGCGTTTCTCGCGGTGAGGCCGCCCGAACCCAGAATAGGAGTTGGGAATGACTCTAACTATCGGAATGATCGGACTCACCAATCCGCACACCCGCGCACATCTGTCAACACTCGATACCCATGACCGCGTGACCGAGATCGCGGCCTACGATCCCGACCCGGATGCCCGCGCCGCCGCCGCCAACACCTGGCCCAAGGTGGAAACCACCTACGACGATTTGGACGCGCTGTTGGCCCGCGACGATATTCCGGCCGTCCTGATACACGTCCCCAACGATCAGGCGCCGGAAGTCGTCATCAAGGCCGCCCGGGCCGGCAAGCACGTCATGTGTGAAAAGCCGTGCGCCCGCACCGCAGACGAGTTCCGGCCGGTCGTCAATGAATTGGACCGTTACAACGTCCGCTTCACCACCTTCTACAACTGGAGGCGCCATCCGGCCGTCCGCAAGATGCGCGAGTTGATCGTCGCCGGCGCCCTGGGCAGACTCACATCGATCGAACTGAGAATCGTCACCACCCAGGTTAGGCTCCGGGACCCGTCGCATTGGCTCTTCAAGCACGACGTAGCCGGCGGAGGCATCCTCTCCTGGCTCGCCTGCCACTATATCGACATGATGCGCTACCTGACCGGCCAGGAGGTGGCAAGCGTGGCCGCGCTCGCCGGCACCCTTAGCGGCGAAGACATCAGCGTCGAAGACGTCGCGACAGTCTCGTTCCGCCTGACCGAAGGGGCCTTGGCCACCCTCCACGCCGGCTACCTGCTCTCGACCGGCAGAGCCGGATACGAGGGTGCCCGCAACGACACCGCCATTATCTTTCGCGGCACCCACGGCACCCTCTCCCTCGTAGAGCGACGCGGCGCACCGGTCGTAAAGCTCCAGACCATCGCCCCTGAATGGAAGACCGCCCCGGACCAGACCCTGCGGTTCGCCCTGCCGGCGGTTGAGGCGTACGGCGGCGCTCACGGACTCGCGTTCGTCGACGACTTCATCCAGGCGTCACTCGACGGCGTGGGCCAAGTCCCCGTAACCGCCGACGACGCGTTGAGACTCTTAGAAATCCTCGACGCCATCTACCTCTCGGTAGAACAAGAGCGGGTCGTCCACCTATCCCCCACCAAACCCTGAGCGTAGGGACGGGTTTCAAACCCGTCCAGATTGGGGAAAACCCAATTCGGGTGCTCGCCGCCCTACAAACCCACCGCCGGCCCCCATATTCGTCATTGGGACGAAAATGACTGTTCCTGCACTCCAGAATGGTCATTCCGGCGAAGGCCGGAATCCAGGAGGGGCTGGGAGGGGAAATGTAGCGCGGGGACTTGTCCCCCGCTCCAGCCAGTCCGGCAACCAACCCTGGTCCCGATCCACCGTAGAGAACACCCACCACCCACAAGAGTCATGCCGGCGAAAGCCGGAAAACAGGGGGCGGGGAGCGCGCGACCCAGACCATCCGACCACGTGCCTGCCAACATGACATTCGGCGTCGAGCCGATTGTGCATTGACGCGCCGATACGCGCCAAACACCATTCCGGACGCCCGGAAATAGGCCATCACCGTCTATAATCAGAACCGCACATTTGGCCGGCGAAACGAGACCCACTCAGGAGAGATACTTGGCCGCCACTAATCCCAGAGCCAAGTCTCCGCACGGCCACGCCGCCCAGGCGCTTACCTTTCTTTCGCAATCTAAACGGGAGTTCGGGGCTAACGACATATTCCAAGGCTCCGAAAAGCTGTGGGGCGCCGCCTGCCACGCACTTTTCGCTGCCGTTGGCCAATCGGGTGGTCGAGTCCCTGAATCCCACGCCGCCATCAGAAAAAGAGTCGAACAGCTTTCCCGGGACCTGAATGAGCCTGAGTTGAGTTCCGGCTTCGCAGTAGCCGAGAGCTTTCACAAGATCTTCTATCACGGCATGATGGAGCCGCACGAGCTAGAGTTCGACTTGCCCAAGGTGGAACGCCTGGTACACCGACTATTGGCCCTGAACGGGCAACAGACCGACACCCAAGGAACCGCGAACTAGACACGCACAACACGTGCCTTTTCATACTTTGACGTGCCCGCACCGGCCGGCCTGCAAACCACCCGCCGTCCCCGTAGGGGCGATGCACGCATCGACCTGGGTGGGGCCGGGGCAAGTGCCCACCGACCCGCCTCATCTCAATCTCTTGAAAACGCGGACAAACCTGTTGCCCACGATACCTCGAACCCGACTATTAGATAGAATTCATCCACCGGCCCGGCACACCTGCCCCAGGAGAAGACTTTGAAACTAATCACCTACGAGCAAAACGGCTACGTTCAGTTGGGAGTGGTTCACCAGGATAGGGTTGGAAGCCTAGTCGGCCGCAGCGCCTCGGCGCGGGACTTCCTCGAAGACGGCGATTCGGCCATCGCCCAAGCCAGGTCACTGGTCGAAACCGCAATCACCAGCGGCGCCGTCGCCTCTTGGCCGGCGCTGTCCGAAGTTAACATAAAGGCCCCGATCCTGGATCCCCGCAAGATATTCGCCCTCGCCGGCAACTATCGCGAGCACATCCGTGAAGGCGGCGGAGAGGTCGTACCCAAAGAGCAGCAGGTGCCTCAGGTGTTCGTCAAACCGGTTACCACCATCATTGGCTTGAACGACGAGATCCGGATGCCTGGTCCCATCTGCACCAGCGTCGACTACGAGGGCGAGCTTGGCGTCGTTATCGGCAAGCGTTGCCACTACGTCGATGCGTCAGAGGCACTCGACTACGTCGCCGGCTATCTCAACTTCAACGACGTTTCCGGCCGCAAGCTCAATATCTCGGACAAGCGGAAGCCAATGCCCCGAACACCCTTTTTCGACTGGCTCAACGGTAAGTGGTTCGATACATTCGCCCCTACCGGCCCGTTCCTCGTGCTCAAGGACGAGATCGAAGACCCTCAGGCGCTTGACCTGGAGACTCGCGTCAATGGGCAGGTCCGGCAGAAGGCCGCCACCGGTGACATGATCTTCTCGGTCGCCGAAACCGTCGCCTGGGTCAGTCAGTTCGCGGCGCTGGAGCCTGGGGACATGATCGCCACCGGCACGCCCTCGGGCGTCGGCGCGGTCGAGAAATCGTTCCTCCAGCCCGGCGACGTCGTCGAGGTGGAGATCAGCGGCCTGGGTACCCTGCGCAACACTGTCGCGCCGGCCCTCACGTCTCGATAGCGTTCTTTATCAGCCGGATCGAACGGTCGTCGCCGGCCGGCTCGTCTATCGCCACAACGTCGAACCGAGCCGCCACTTCCGACGCGCCCGACTTTTGCAGGTATTCCTCCGCCGCGGTGATCAGCCGTCGCTGCTTCGTCCGGCTGACCGCCTCCTCGGCGGTACCGTAGCTGGACGGCCGGCGCATCTTTACCTCGACGAACACCAGCGTATCCCCGTCGCGGCAGATCAAATCGATCTCGCCGTACCGTGAAGTGAAGTTGCGTTCGACAAGCTCGTACCCGCAGGCGCTCAGAAACCTCGCCGCCCGGTCCTCATAAGCCCTGCCTACGGCGCGACGGTCGCTCATCCTTCCGCCGGCCCCAATACTCTGGAGAGAAACGATCTACGATGGAAGGGAGATGGCCCGGCCTCGACAATCGCCGCCAGGTGCTGTTTCGTCGCGTAGCCCTTGTTCGAATCCAGGTGATAGGCCGGCCACCTCGGCGATTCCGCGATCATCAGATCGTCCCTAAACACCTTGGCGACTATCGACGCCGCCGCAATCGACCGGCAAATCGCGTCGCCCTTGAGGACCCCGATCGTTGGCCAGCGGCCACAGGTCAAGGGCAGGTAGTCCACAATCACGCAATCGGGCTCCGGCGACACCTGGTCGACGGCCGCCGCCATAGCCAGCCTGGTAGCCGGCGCAATCCCGATGCGGTCGATGAGGTCCGGCGGCATCGCCCCGTAGGCAACTTCGCACTCTGATCTGATCTCGCGCGCCAACCGCCGGCGGCCGGCGTCGTTCAGTTGCTTGGAGTCGCGCACTTCGCCAAGAGACTCGGAGCAAAGCAGATCGAAGGGGATTCGGCAGGCTGCCGCCACGACCGGGCCGGCTATAGAACCGCGTCCAACTTCGTCAACGCCGACGATGGTCCGGCGGCCAAGACGATACAGCGCCTCTTCCAAGGCGACCGTGGAGTGAAGGGTTAGCCGAAGCGAGCCGGATTGGCTGCTACCGCCGCTCCTTGATGCGAGCCTGCCTGCCAACACGACCTCGCAAGTAATACAGCTTGGCGCGCCGTACATGCCCGCGCCGTAGCACGTCTACAGTCTCGATCCTGGGCGAATTGAGCAGGAACGTGCGCTCGACGCCAATACCGTGGCTGGCGATCCGCCGGACTGTAAACGTGCGCGAGAGTCCCCGGCCCTTCAGGGCGATGATCGTGCCCTCGAATGGCTGGGTCCGGACGTTGCCGCCCTCTACGACCCTGACAATGACCCGGACCATGTCACCGGGGCCCATTTCGGGCAGGTCTTGCCTTAGCTGGTCCTTCTCAATCTCTTGTATGAGGTTCAAGTTCATTTCCTTAGTTGAAGCGACCATCGATTCAACATGTAGTCGCCGGCTTATTTATCTAACCAAACTCAATCATGGTAGCATAGTGCACGCTACAAGTGCTTCATGCACATATCCTCCGCAATTGCGGATGAGTCGAATGGTGGGGGGATGGGGCTTCGTGCCCCCTTGTCGGCTCAATATGGGATGAAGCACTTGTAGCAAAGTCAACATCCCAATCCCACAAGGGGAACTCCCTCATCATTTCGCCCAGTCCCAGCACTAAGGTCATCCCCCTAGCGGCCCTGAAGGTCATCTTGGCGTTGCTCGCCTTGATACCGCTCGCTCTAGGCTGCGGTCCGCCAACTAGCGAAGTAGATGGTCAGGTTTTGGCGGACCGCCTGACAGTCATTCAGACCACGGGGGGGGGTGCCCTATCCAACTGCCACCGCAACGCCACCTGTCCAGCCCTCACTAACTCCATCTCCCACGCCGATCGTAGCGGCGGCGCCTGAGTCGTCCAAAACGGCGGAGTATTCCGGGCAAATCTATGTTGTGGGCAATACCGACAGCGAGGGTGTCTACATCCGGCGCACCCGCACCATGGAGGACAGGATCAAGGCTTGGCCTGATGGTACGAAGATGATCGAGCTCACGTCCCCGGTCGAAGTCGAAGAGCATCTGTGGCGCCACGTAAGAGACCCCGACGGCAACGAGGGATACGTGCCGGCTGAGTATCTGGTGGAAGCTATAGACCAGCCGGTGCTCGTATTCCCTCGCCAGGCTCCAGTTCCCACCGACATCCCCGAGTACGATCGTGACGATTGGGGCGACTGGATCGATGCCGACGGAGATTGCCAGGACACGCGGCAAGAGGTACTGATTGACGAGTCATCCACTCCGGTCACGTTTAGGACCGCCAACGGGTGTCGGGTCACCTCCGGTACCTGGGAAGGGCCCTTCACTGGAGAGCAATTCACCAATCCCGGACGCCTCGACATCGACCATTTGGTGCCTCTCAAGAATGCCCACGATTCTGGCGCGTACGACTGGAGTAGGGCCAAGAAGACGCGATTCGCGAACGACTTGAGCTATGACGGCCATCTAAATGCCGTACTCAACTCTGAGAATAGGAAGAAAGGCAGTAAGGGCCCTGAAGAATGGATGCCGCCAGACCGGAGTTATTGGTGCGAGTACGCAACCCATTGGATCAAAATAAAGGTCGCCTGGGACTTGACCGCGACCGAGCGCGAGCTTGCAGCTTTGAAAGATATGATCGCTACTTGCGCATCGTCTCCAGGTGTAATAGTTGGGACGCCCTCCGCACACCCGACCGCGACGCCGGCGGCCACCAACGACGCGCTCGCACTCTACGACGATAACGGCAACGGTCGCATCACATGCGCCGAGGCCGAGCGACACGGCATCGCGCCTGTGCGCCGGGGACACATCGCATATCCCTTCATGGACGACCGCGATGACGACGGTATTGTGTGCGAGTAGGCCCTTCCCACGCGCATACCGGTTGTGCGCCGGCTCCGCTAATCGCCCTGCAACACCTGGATCTCTATCGAGATAAGCTCGACATCCGGCCGAGTATCCTCTATCCATCCAACCGCACGCTCGATCACCTGCTGGGCGACCGTAGGACTTCCGCTGACGCAGGCCAGCCCAACCTCGGCCGTCTGCCAGCTATCCAGGTGCCCAATCTCTGCCGTCGCCAGCTTGAGATGATTGTTGACTCTCGACAGCACCGACTTGACGACTTTGCGCTTGTCCTTCAACGAGCCGCTGCCCGGTATGTCGATGACCAGTCTCGCCACTCCGACAAACATCTCTAAGCAGTCCTATCTCTTTGCCACAACCCATGTGACGCCGGCCAACGTCACGATCGCGCCGGCCAGCGCCGGCAGGGTGATCTGCTCCCCCAGGAAGATCGCGCTCAACGCTATGCCGCCGATCACTTCTTGGGTAGCTATCAGGTTCACGTAGGTGGGATTCGTCAGCCGGACTGCCGTATTGTACAGCGTGTGACCGATCGCCAGGGGAAAGATCCCCAGCGCCAGGATCGCCACCCACTGGCTAGAGCCGGCGCCGGCGACGTCTCCCGGCGACACGATCGCGAAAGGCAGCAGCCACAATCCCGCGGTCGCGTATACCGTAGCCGCGTAGGTCGCCACCGGAATCTCAGTGCGCTCCCGCCGGCCGGCAACCGAGTAAAGGCCGAAGCAAAGCGCCGATCCAACCGCCATCAGGTCGCCGAGCGCCATCGTCGGATCCAGCCGCGTCTCGAAGCCGGCGATCAGACCGACGCCGATCACCACAACCGGCAGCCCCAACAGCTTGCCGGCGGGTACCCGTTCGCCAAGGATAATCCAGGTGAACAGCGCCACGAACACCGGAGCGGTGTATACAAGCGTCAGGCTATGGGCGACGGTCGTGTACGAGAGCGACGCGACATAAAGCTGAAAATGCAGCGCCGCGATCAGACCGTATAGCGCGAGCCGGCGGAACTGCCGCGGCTCCAGCCCCGGCGACCTGATGACCATCGCCAGCGTCGCGACCGCGAGGCCGGCCACAAACAGCCGGCCAGACGTAATCAGCGCCGGCGACAGCGGAGCAGCCCAACGCACCAGTACCGGACTCGTGCTGAACATGCACGCCGCAAACACCATCACCGATATCGCCAGGCCGCGCCGCTCGGCAACCTCGCCGCCGGCGCTCCTCGCCAATCTGAGCAATAGCTGAAGGTCGGTGCCGACTATTTCACTTTCTCCATCTCAAATTAGGTCGCTGCTTCGGGGCCGGCGAATACGACTTCTGTTCGCCGGCGCCGCTCACCCGCGGCCAGTTCACTGTGATCGGCACGTCGAGTCCGTGATTCCATATTCAGGGTCCATGCTATGACATTAGTAGGGAAGACGGGCAGCAGCCATTGGACGTGCCGACGTAATCATCCCGGGGATTGAAAGCGCATCCCGTAACACGATTCGGGGCAGCAAGCCACAGGGAGGGGAAAATGTAGCGCGGTCGAAGACTACGCAAGGCGAGGGGCTTGTCCCCCGCTCCCGGCGGACCGGCAACCAACCCTAGTCCCGAGCCACCGTAGAGAAGACCCGCCAACCAACGCACCCATTTTTCATATCTTGGTATGCTGGACCCTGCCAGGATCAGCGATTGGTACGAGAATGATGGTGCACGGTTTCGATTGTGCCTCTCAGTTTCACCAATCTCCCGGATCGTCATTCCGGCGAAAGCCGGAATCCAGGGGCGGAGGGGGTGGCACAAAGGGCGCCCAGATGTCTCCAACAACCCGTCAAGATCTTCATACCTCGGCGTGCCGGCCCCTGCCGGGATGAGCGCTTGCCATGAGAGCATGCTCCGGACTCCGATCCGGCATACGGCCCGGCAACGACCCTCAAAACTGATTTCTGCGACCCGGCGTAAGCCGCAGTCCAGAGGGGTGGGTACGAGGAAGCACCGCCATACCGTGGGCAAACTCCCGTGTCCCACTTTCATCCGCTTAAGTGGCCTTCAAAAGGCCATCGCCTATTTCCCCCGAATGGGCTTCCGGGAGCGGCAGGCGTGGAGGTAACCCTCCTACCCCGATCTGCCCCCGGCGACCTGCTTGGCCGGTTAGCATTACACCCGCGGACATTGGACACCTCCTGTCCCAACCGGTATCTTGTCCGACAACGGAAACACCTCCCTTGGACAGGACCAACCGTGTGCATTGGTGGCGCGAGCATGTTCAGATGGCCGGCCGTCCCGTAATGCGGACGAAACCACCGCGCTCAGGCCTCATCCTCGGCCTCGACTATGGCACCAGCGGCGTTCGAGCGGTCCTATTCGACACCGGCTGGCAGCCCCGAGGCTCCGGCGAGGCCGGCTACCGCCAGCTATCGCCCCGTCCACGCTGGGCCGAGCAAGACCCGGTAGAGATCTACGACGCCGGCTGCCTGACCATTCGGCGGGCTCTTGCCGACGCAAATGCCGACCCCTCCTCCGTCCTCGCCGTCGGCATCAGCACCATCCTCGCCACCCTGATCGCGTTCGATAGCCATGGCGAGCCACTGACAAGCTCGTGGTACTGGGCCGATAGCCGCTCTCACGCCGAGGTCAACGAGCTTATTCAGGCCATAGGCGCCGACGACCTGTATCGGCGCACCGGCTGCGGCCTCCACCCGATGTACTCGCATTCCAAGCTGGTGTGGCTCAAGAAACACATGCCCGACGTGTTCGCCTCCGCGGCCGGCTTCGGCACGATCAAGGAGTACATCCTGCGCCGGCTGACCGGCGAGTGGGCGGTCGACATGTCCATCGCGTCCGGCACCGGAATTTACGACACAGCGGCCAAGACCTGGCACCAGGAAGTCCTAGCTTTTCTGGGAATTCCGACAAGTCGGCTCGGCCGGCTGGTCGAAGGAGACGAGATGATCGGCCGGATCACCGACGCCGCAAGCGCGGAGACCGGATTGGTTCCCGGCACCCCTGTCGTCGCCGGCGGAGCCGACGGCCCCCTGGCCAGCCTCGGCACTGGAACGGTCCGGCCAGGACGCATGACCCTGATGATTGGCTCGTCCGGCGCCGTACGTACCATCACTAATCGGCCGGTCGTCGACCCCCAGCGGCGTACCTGGTGCTACTACCTCTGCCGGGACCGCTGGGTACCGGGCGCCGCAATCAACAACGCCGGCATAGTCGCCAAATGGGCTGCCGACCTGCTGGTCGCCGAGCCCGGCGGGTCCGAGGCGGCATCTGGCGTTCAGGAGCTGGAGCGCCTGGCTCGATCTGCTCCGGCCGGCGCCGGCGGCCTGCTATTTCTCCCCTACCTGACTGGCGAACGTTCGCCCTACTGGAACGCCGACGCAAGGGGCGTCCTGTTCGGCCTCGCCATCGAGCACGGTCCGGCCCACATCGCCCGCGCCGCATTCGAGGGCGTCGGATTCCGCATGCGGACCAACCTTGACGTAATGGAGGAGCTGGTTGGACCCGCAACCAAGCTTCTAGCCGCCGGCGGCTTCACCCGTTCCGAGTTCTGGGTCCAGTTGCAGGCCGACATGCTCCAACGCCGGCTGACGGTGACCGATGCCGAGCAGGCGTCAGCGTTCGGCGCCGCATACCTGGCCGGTATGCACCTGGGGGTCAACCGCTCGCTTGAAGAGATCGACTCACTTGTCCGGCCGCTCCGCGAGGTCGAGCCTGACCCGACGAACGCCGGCCTATACGACCGGCTGTACGCTCTCTATACCGACCTCTACCACCGTCTGGCCCCCAAGTTCGCCGAAATCGCCTCCTTGCAGGAGGACTCCGCCGGCGAACGGCCGGCCTGAATTCTCGTCGATCTAAGCGGTGCCGCCTTCGTATATTTCTGCCCACCACCAATAGAGCGGATCGCGCTCGCCGGGCAGGTAGCTCGCTCCAGTCCTCATCGCAACCAACGCCGCTCGCATCTCACACTGAGGGACTTGCGCCGACTCGGCCCAAAGCTTCAGCAACTCCAGCGTTGAGACTATCGAGATCAAGGGAGCGCGTTCGACCAATACCCTGCGAGCCTTGCGGTCGTCGGTCGCCACCGCATACCCACGGTGCAAAGCGATCGCGCCTGTGACAGCCTCCCCATCGTCCATCATGGACGCGAGATCCACGAAACTCCACTCTTCGTCTTGCCCTTCGATGTGCATCACCTTGATCAGGCATTCCTCGACAAGAGGCCCCAAGTCCACCGGCACTCGCTGCTCTTCAGCGCCTGCCAAGTCGCTACGCCAGACGTAGAGGGCTTCACGTTTGACAACGTAGTAGGCGACCCCGACACGATAGGGCACAGCCAAGACTATATCCCGCAAACGATCCGTTGCGTATAGGTTTAAGAGGCAGCTAGCGTCGAGAAGGACGAGATCGAATGTCTGCGCCACCAGCTACTAAGTTTCCGTCACGACTCTCGGCCCCTGACGATGCTCGCTAAGGGTAAGGAGAGGTACGCCGCACTTCCTTCGTCGAGTAGATGCGGTGAATGAGTCAACCTTTGAACCGTCCGTCGCGCCGATACGCGGTCGACCCGTAGGATCTTGGCCAACTCACCCTCAGTGAGCTTCCCCTCTTCGTAGGCTCTCACGGCGAATAGTCGATATCTGAAAGGAAGACGCCCTTCGTCGTGAGCCTGTGGCGACAATCCCAATTCCTCGCGAGATTCACGCACCGTGAGTCCTCTAGCGCTCAGCCGGTCCCAGGCGCCTGAGGGTAGAAGTCGCAACCACTGCATCCTCAGCATCATCGCGGAGACGGAAACGTGGTAGTAGTTCGCCAATCGATGCACGTCAGCAGCCGTAACCGTCCCATTGGAAGCGCGAACTATTTCGTTGAAGCGCCGGCGAAGTCCGACCGGCGGCATGAGCAGGGATCCCGCGAACGAATCTGCAAACCGCTCGCCGGCCTGAACCCGCCCGTACGACGACAGCATCGATACTCTTGGTCGAAGGCGGCTGGTAAGGAAGTGTCCGTACTGATGAGCCATCGACCATCGCCGGCGTTCCTCCGGATGCCCCCCGTTCACTGCGATGCATCCGCCCAGCTGTTCCGTATAGGCGAATAGGCCCGCAACACTCGGAGGAAGCTCCGTGTAGAACACACGCAGGCCGACGTCGGTTTCGAGGGCCTCCCTCACGTTCAGAAACGGTCCATCTCCAATCCCCAACCGGTTTCGCTCGGACGACGCAACGTCTTCCGCCGCAACGGCTGGAGGGACGGCATCTATTACGTATTCGCTTGGATAGCGAGGGCCGATAGACGCGCCATTCAGGTTTTCCAGGCGCAGGTAGTCCTCGCACAGCCTCTGGAAGGCCCGTACACCTTGATCGAGCTCTTGTTGAATCTGAAGAGGACTTGCACCGGCTATGGCCACCCGAAAGTGTGCCGTGAAGTCCTCCACAGGTTCCTCAGTTCCGACGAGTTGGCTCACCGGCTCGCCATAAAGCGTCGCCAGTCGGATTAGTTCGTTGGGCCGGACCCTGCGGGCTCCCTTCTCCAATGCAGTGATCGTCGTCCGAGCCAATTGCAGAGAATCCGCAACATGCTGTTGGGTGAGGTGGCGAGCCTTTCTGGCTGCTTGCAGGCGCCGGCCTAGGACTCGCGGCTCCATTGCTTCGAGCACGTGTTGCTGCACAGGCCCCTTCCAATCCAACCCAGGACAAAAGATGACAATGTCAGCTAATTATTGCATTATTTGACCTGTTTTGTCACAATAATGGCCTCGCCGACCAGTTTATGCTTTGCCCGGAGCGTGGCCCCGCATATTCCTGCCGCGCAGGCTCAGACCAGCACCGGCGTAGCCCAGGGCTCGTTGACGTGGCGGTGCCAGTAGATGTCCTTGATCTTCTTGGTAATTTCGCCCGGCCGGCCTTCGCCTACCCTCCGGCCATCGATCTCGACGATCGGCATTATTCCGCCGGCCGTGCTGCAGAAGAACGCCTCGTCGGCAGTGTAGAAATCGTAGGGCGTCAATTCTCCCACGACCGCCTCTATGCCGGTATCCCCGGCGATCTCCAGCACGGCCTCCCGGGTCACGCCCTGCAGAATCCCCTCCGACGGCGAGTACAGCCGGCCGTCCCTGACCGCGAAGACATTTTCTCCCCGGCCTTCAGTGACGCGGCCGTCCAGATCGAGCATGATCAGCGAGTCGACTCCGGCGTCGTATGCTTCTATGCCGGCCAGGTAGCTGTGCAGCCGGTTCGAGTTCTTGATCTTCGGATCGACGTTTCGAAACGACACGTTCGGAGTGCGGGCAAACATCACGCTCGCCCCGGTCTCGATCTTCGCCGGCGGTATGTTCCAACGATACGGCACCGAGAAAATGATCACGCTTGCTTTTTTACCGTAGAGTGGCCCTGGAGAATAGTCGCCGGGAGTTGCGATACACTCGATGAAGGCGTCCTTTAGACCTCCGCGCCGATAGGTCTCGATGAATAGCGACCTGAACTCGGCCTTTGTGTAGGGCATCTCCATCCTGGTCGCGTGAGTCGATCGATAGAAGCGGTCGATGTGCGGGTCCAGCTTGAAAATCCATCCCTGCCAGCCCGCCATTACGTCGAACACCATCACACCGCTCACGAACCCCACGTCGAACACCGAAATCCTTGCCTCGGACGGTCGGACGAACTCGCCGTTGATGTAAGCACAGCCGGGTAGGTCTGCCATGGTTCACCTCTCAATCACTCTAGTAATGAACAATCGTAGAATAGACTATCGCTCTCGACTCTAGCCGGCGGATGCACGCAGCGCGCGTTCGATCTTGCTGCTGACGGACGGCTTCAGATCATGCGCTCGCTGCAGGCCCGAGACAAACTCAGCGAATCCCGCCTCAGGCCCCTGATCCAGCTCGACCTCGATCTCATAGTCCCGCCACCCCGGCACATCCGGCCTAGACGTCCTGTCCAGGCACATGTGCATCCGAGAATCGCCGGCGGTTATCAAGAGCACCGTTCGGTCCATCGCAAGAGTGAGAACCGGCCCCAAGAGCAGGCCGTCAGCCACCGCCTCTGCCATTATTTGGGGCCTTGGACGCGCCGCCGGACGCGCCGGATCGTAGTCCGCTGGCACCTTTACTTCGAGCTCCTCTCGACGTGAGATTTCGCCGGCAACCCGGCCCCTCTTGAATGACAACAAAGTACCCACCGGCTCTCCTCTGCGCAGCCGAAGGGCGCACTCCTGATCAGCCAACCGCCGATCTTCGGTATCGTAGTAGACAGTCTCCAGCCGTAGGTGATGGCGCTGCACGACCGGCCGGCCGGCCACGTCGAACGCGCTCGCGAAGCGCCCCAACAGCTCCCGGTCCGCCAGAAACTTCGCCTCTATCTCCACAGGATCGCCACCCTCGCCAGATTTCCTTGTCTCCAGTGAGTCTCAACGCGTACAAGGCCCGATTGGAATTGCCCTATCGTAACCCAGACCGCCTCCGGGTCAACAGAGTGCTGAATTACCGGACCTCCGGCGTACCCAAGGCGGATCCGTTGGCTCGACTCGATTTGCGCGCACGCTAAACTAAGACCCATGGATGAACGGCACGTAGTAACCGCCTTCCTGACACGAGGAAACCAGGTGCTGCTCCTCCGGCGGAGCGCCCGGGTCAGGACATACAGGGGACTATGGGCCGGCGTCAGCGGCAGCTTGGACGCCGGCCGCTCGCCCATCGAGCAAGCAATCCAGGAGATCGAGGAGGAGACCAGCCTCTCGAACGCCGATGCGTCTCCGGTCCTCGCCGGAAGACCCTTCGGATTTGTCGACGACGAACTCAGCCGGCGATGGGTTGTTCACCCGTTCCGGTTCAAGGTGTCCGACGACGCAAGTATCGAGTTGAATTGGGAGCACCTGGAGGCAAAGTGGGTCGAGGCCGCCGAAATGAATAGGCTTTCAACTGTACCTAGCCTCTTCGATGCATGGTCCCGCGTAGCACTCCTGCCCGGCTGGATCGAGGCCGCGCTCGACGCAATCCGCGAGAATCGTTCAGCGGGCGCAGCCGAGTTGGCGCGTCAAGCCCTGGACGCACTCGGCTCCGCCGCACAGCAGTATCAGACATACTCGCCAACCGACCTCGCCAACCTGTTGGACAGGACCGCCGGCGCACTCCGCCTCGTCCGGCCAACGATGACGCCGATCGGCTACTGGGCCAGTCGATTCCACGCCGGCTTGGTCGAGGCGCACGCCAACTTTCCGGACCTGCCGGCCCTTCGCTCGGCCGTAAAATCGTTGGTGAAGGGGCAAGGCCTCAACATCGAGGCCGACCAGTTGGGCGACCGCCTGGCCGATGACATCGCCGACTCGCTCAGTGATGGCGATGTCGTCCTGACCGCCAGCTACAGCTCTTCCCTGGTAAACGGATTCGCTCGGGCAGCAGGGCAGGGCAAACGTGTCCGAGTACTGGCCCTCGCCTCCGGCCGCGAAACGCCTTCATTCGGCCGGCGCACGGCCGATGCCGTGCGCTCCGCCGGACTGGGTGCCTCCGTAGTTCCCGACGAAGAGCTGCCGGCCGCCGTCGAGCGAGCGGACCTTGTTCTGATAGGCGCCGACTCCGTCTTGCCGGACGGTTCGGTGGTCAATGGCGCACCGTCCGGCCAATTGGTCGAGTACGCCCACTCCGCCGGACTGCCGGTCATCGTAGCCGCCGGCCCCACGAAGCGCCTCGCCGCAACCGATCCAACGCTGGCTCTGCTTCGAGCCGGCCGGCTCGAAACCGGTTTCGACCTGGTGCCGGCCGACCTGATCGACGTTATCCTATGAGGAGTCAGACTTATCTATTCGATTGCCAAGAGATGTCACTCGACAAACCCGGGTCGCTTGGAAATGACCTTATGCGACATAACATCGACCATGAGTCCGAAGTCAGAACGTACCACAATGTCGTGATTGCTCCGGAAATGATCGCGGCGTTTTGCAGGAAGAATGGAATCCGCAAACTGTCCCTGTTCGGTTCGATATTGGATCGAGATTTCCGGGCTGATAGCGATATCGATGTGCTCGTAGAGTTTGCGCCTGGCCGCCCGGTTGGCTTGATCCGGCTATCGGGAATGGAGAGGGAGCTATCCCAGTTGTTGGGCAAGAGCGTCGATCTGAGGACGCCGGCCGATCTCAACACGAGCTTCCGTGATGAAGTGGTTCGAAACGCGGAGGTCCAATACGTCGAACAATGACGTGATGCACCTTCGGCACATGTTGAAATCCGCACTTGAACCCGAGTTCGTTGCTTCCGCTGGACACATCCTCAATAGCAAGACCAGAAAAACTGTAGGTGGTTCACAGACCCGTCTTGTGACCATCAGACCTCCGATTGCGGCACAGCGGAATGTAGCGCGGTCGAAGACTACGCGAGGCGAGGGGCTTGTCCCCCGCTCCCGGCTGACCGGCAACCCACGTTACTCCCGAGCCACTGTATAGAAGGTCCGCCAACTAGCGTACGCATTTTCATACCTTGGTATGCCGGCGCAAAACGGCATGGGTGATTGGTACGAAAATGACGTTACGCGGCTTCGATAGAGACGAGGTATCGCTTCGCCAATCCGGCCCTCCATCCGTCATTGCTATGAAAACAGACCCCTTCGGCGGCCTCTCATTCGTGATTCGCGGCATCCCATCGTCAATCCGGCCCCCCATTCGTCATGCCGGCGAAGGCCGGAATCCAGAGGGGCAGGGATGGGTAATGTAGCGCGGGGGGCTTGTCCCCCGCTGGGGTCGGGGTGGGGCAAACCCGACATACAATCAACGGAATCCCGGGTCCCCTTTTCATCTTCTTATGCGGCTTTGGCAAGGCCATGGTGATTCCGGCGAAGTCAGGAATCCAGGTGGGGTGGGGATGGGAAGTGTAGCGCGGTCGAAGACTTCGCGAGGCGAGGGGCTTGTCCCCCGCTCCCGGCAGTCCGGCAACCAACTCTAGTTCCGAGCCGCTGTAGAGAGGATCCGCCAACCGGTGCCCTGACTCTCATACCTTGGTGTGCCGGCCCCTGCCGGCATGAGCGATTACCATGAATGCATGTCCCGGACCCCTATCGAGGATAGACCCCAGCACCGACTCTCGAACCCAACCTCCGCGACCCGGCGTCTCAGTATTTACACGCCAGTGGGCGGAGGCTCTCCGGGATGGGCGACCGCTACAAATGTTGGAAAAGCACCGGCACCGTCTCTCTTCGCACGTATAGCGGGTGGCGAGGATGGCCAGCCTTGGTGAACCCAAGGCAGTGAATATCGCCCCTTCCGGCAAGAAGCCTGAAGGCCTCGAGATCTCGATCCATTAACCCACCATGCACGCCCCAAGCTACGATCACCACCCGAGTGCGGTCAGCCGCGTCGACCAGGTAATCGTCATTGGCAGGCCCAATCGGATCCCGTGTCTCCCGGAGGCGCTTGGGCTCACTCGCGCGGTATGCGAAGAGGTTGACCACCTCCAACGATCCATAGCCCCACGACCGCGCAAGGTTTGCACAACGCCGGATCGTCGGGTCATCTCTCTCGGCGTCAGCGGTGCTCGGATTAAGCATCACGAACGCTACGGCCGGCGCACGAGTGTCACACTCACGCCACAGCGAGTAGCGATACGCGCCGGTCGCATCGAACTCTGCGCCCATCCGCGAATACATCCGTCCCTCTTTCGCCACGGACCACGCCCTCTGGGAACAATGGAGCGCCGGGATGGTCCGCTGTTTCACCCGTCCAATCACTGGCACCGCGGTTTTCATCTTTTGATGTGCCGATGACGTTCGAAATGCGCGCTTACCGCGGCCACAAGCCGGACGCCCCCTCAGCCCGTTAGCTCCCGAACCACGCCGGCGATCGCGCCTCCTTCAGCCCGGCCGCGAAGCTCCTGCTGTGCCCTCGGCATAACCTTCCGCATCTCCGGACCCAGCTCCTCGATCAGCTTGCCGACGTGCTCCGCGATCTCATCCCGGCTGAGCTGCGCCGGCAGATAGTCCTCCAGTATCGCCAACTCGGCCCGTTCCTTCTCAACCAGGTCGGACCGGCCTCCCTTTTCGAATGCTTCGATCGACTCACGGCGTTGCCTGACCTCGCGCCGAATGATCGTGACGACCGCCGCCTCGTCTAGCTCTTTGCCGTGATCGCGGTTCTTCGGGTCCGTACGGGCGATCTCCGCGTTTCGAATAGCGGCCACCAGCAGTCTGATAGTGCCGACACGCGTCTTGTCGCCGGCCCGCAGGGCCTCCTTTAGGTCACTTTGGAATCGTTGGGCTGCGCTCATTCTCCACCTCGATTCAATCTCGCTGACGGCATTCCCCTGAAACCGGGGGCGACCGTTGCGGAGAGAAGTTTTGCAAATTGATAATATCTCCGTGACGCAAGATATCAGAGATGTAGGCTCTAAGGAAGAATCGACGATGAAAAAATTCAGCAACCAGCTGCGTGAAGCAGCCAGCGATATATGGGAAGCTCAGCACCGACACCCGTTCGTACAGGGTATTGGCGACGGAACCCTCGACCTCGAGCGATTCAAGCACTGGATCCGGCAGGACTACCTGTACCTGATTGACTACTCCCGGCTCTTTGCATTGGCCGCCGCCCGTTCGCCCGACCTCGCCACGATGACCCGGTTCGCCTCGTTGTTGAACGAAACGTTGCACACCGAGATGTCCCTCCACCGGCAGTATGCCGCCAGCTTCGGCATCTCGACCGAGGAGTTGGAGCGAGAGCAGCCGGCGCCTACCACGCGTGCATACACCGATTTTCTGTTGCGGACCGCGACCGTCGGCGACTTCAGAGAGCTGGTCGCCGGCCTGCTGCCCTGTATGTGGGGCTATTGCGAGATCGGGCGCCAGCTAGCCACCAAGCGACGGCCTTCCGACCCCCGCTACGCCGAGTGGATTGACGCCTACTCCGGCGACGAGTTCCTCGAGCTCGTCGGCTGGTGTCGCGATCTGATCGACGAGTTGGCCGCCGACGCCGGGCCGGCCGATCGTGAACGGATGCAGGATGCCTTTCTGACCAGCAGCCGCTGGGAGCTCGCCTTCTGGGAGATGGCCTGGCACCTCGAACGTTGAGGGCCTGGCGGCTTCGCGCCCAACATCCCGACCTTTCGTAGAGGCGATTTGAAACCTGCCGCAACGTAGACCTACTCCCGCCTGCGGAATGACGAAATGTAGCGCGGGGGCTTGTCCCCCGCTCGGAGCGGGGCGGGGATGGGCATCGCAGATCCCGCCGCGCCAAGTCTCTCTACCAACCTCAACGCCGGCTCTCCGCCGGCTAAACCTGCCGAATTGTAGACCTACTCCCGCGCGCGGAATGACGAAATGTAGCGCGGGGGCTTGTCCCCCGCTCGGAGCGGGGCGGAGGACGGGCATCGCGGATCCCGCCACGCCAAGTTTCTCTACCAACCTCAACGCGGGCTCTCCGCCGGCTAAACCTGCCGAATTGTAATCCGATTTCCGCGCTCGGAACCATGGTATGCACCCAGATGAAACGCCCTGTGGTATAACAGCGTCGAATATCGGTAGAACATTCTCCCGGCCGCTATCCGGCCGCGAACCAATGGGGCCACACCGTGATAACAGGCGTCCACGCAATAATCTACAGCACGGAAGCTGAAGCGCTTCGAACCTTCTTCAAGGACACCCTCGAGTTGCCGTCGGTCGACGCCGGCCATGGATGGTTGCTCTTCGCCATGCCGCCGGCTGAACTCGGCGTACACCCCACCGACAACGACGTTCACCATGAGCTGTACCTGTCGTGCGACGACATCCACGCCACCGTGGAGAAACTGAAGACAAAGGACGTGGAGATCAACGGCACGATAAGAGACGAGGGTTGGGGCCTGGTGGCCTGGGTCAAAATACCCGGCGCCGGCGAGCTCGGAATCTACCAACCCAAGCACCCGACCGCCCTGCCGACTCAACACCAGGGACACACGTGAGTTCTCAAATGGCGCTACCGCGAGAGTTCTACGCACGCAGATTTCAAGTGACAGACACAACGCTTGACCCAATCCCCGCAGAATTCCCCATTGGCGTGGCTATGGTCATGGACAGGCCCATCCGGGGGTCGAGACCATAGCCTAAGAGTCTTGGCCACGGGTGGGCCTTAACTCACCCGCGGCCCTTCTCGTTATCATTAATCCTTCAGGCCGTGGGCGCATTCGTCCACGGCCTTTTTCTTTTGACATGGAGAAAAAGCAATGCCTGAGCGCATTTTCATTGGCGTAGCCTGGCCGTACTCGAACGGCCCCCTACACCTTGGGCACATTGCCGGCTGCTACCTGCCGGCCGACATATTCGCCCGCTACCACCGACTCGCTGGGCACGAGGTGCTGATGGTCTCCGGCAGCGACCAGCACGGAACTCCGATAGTCGTTCGAGCGGAAGAGGAAGGCACCGCACCCGAACAGGTTGCGGATCGCTACCACGCCGAGTTTCTGGACTGTTGGAAGGATTTGGGCATATCTTTCGATCTGTTCACAACGACCGGCACCGCGAACCACACTCGAATCGTTCACGATGTCTTCAATCGACTTCAAGAACGCGGTTATCTGAGCGAGGCGACGATGCCGGTTGTCTACTGTCCGGGTTGCCGGCGCTTTCTGCCGGACCGCTTCGTTGGCGGCACTTGTCCGCATTGCCTCTCGCCAAATGCCCGTGGCGACCAATGTCCCGCATGCGGTCGCGTGCTGGATCCCGGCGACCTGGTGGCTCCCCGCTGCCGGCGATGCGGAACGCCACCTGAGCAACGCGATCGGAAGCACGTCTTCCTTCGGCTGTCCGACTTTCAAGACCAAGTAAGAGCCTGGGTCGGCCGGCAGACCCATTGGCGTCCCAATGTACGCGGAATCGCCAACTCATGGTTGGCTAGAGGGCTAAACGACCGCGCGATTACGCGAGACCTGGACTGGGGCATACCAGTCCCACTTGAAGGTTACGAGGACAAGCGCATCTACGTCTGGTTCGAGGCGGTCATCGGATACCTCTCCGCCAGCGTCGAGTGGGCGATCCGGCGGGGCGATCCGGCAGCGTGGAGACACTTCTGGCGGGACCCGGCGCGCCATTATTACTTCATGGGCAAAGACAACGTCTTCTTCCACACGATCGTATGGCCGGCGATGCTGCTGGGTCACGGCGAACTCAAGCTCCCGGACGACGTACCCGCAAACGAGTACTTGACACTGGAAGGCTGGCCCTTCTCCACCAGTCAAGACTGGGCCGTCTGGCTGCCGGACTATCTGGCGAGGTACGACCCGGACCCGTTGCGGTTCTATCTCTCAAGAAATATGTCGGAGAGCGCGGACGCCGATTTCAGTTGGGACGCCTTCGTTCAAACCAACGACTCGCAGCTCGTCGCAACCTGGGGAAACTTGGCCCAAAGAGTTCTGACGTTCATCCACCGGCATTTCGCCGGCCGAGTGCCCAGCCCCACCACGTCGAGGACGGCCGATTGCGCGCTGATGGCCCGGGCCGACGACGCCCTCGCCCGCACCGGCGAGCTGATCTCCAACTGTCGCTTCAGAGCAGCGATTCGCGAACCCCTGGCGCTCGCACGGGAAACCAACCGCTACCTCGATGTTCAGGCGCCTTGGTGTACGATCAAGACCGATCCACAGGCCTGCGCAACCACGCTGTACACCGCGCTCAATGCGATCGACGCGCTAAAGCTGCTCTTCGCCCCCTTCCTGCCATTCACCACCGAACGCCTGCACCGTCAACTCGGCTATACCGACACCCTTGCGGATCAAGGCTGGCAGTTGCGGAGACTCCCCGCCGGACAGAAGCTGGGGGATCAGACGCCTCTTTTCCGAAAGCTGGCTGGCATAAGAACTCCAATGGTCAAAAACTTCAAACGAGAAAATGTCCCGGACTCGGATCCGAGATGATGCTACGCAGCTTCGATCGTGTCGTTGAATACCAAGATTCGCCTGCACCGATCATTAGTACGAAAATAGCCTTCCAGCTAACTTCTTCTAACTCATCGTCGTTCGTAGCCGGAAAAGAGGAATGTAGCGCGGGGGCTTGTCCCCCGCTGGGGCCGGGGGCGTGGCGGAATGCCCTGTGCGAATTCGCCTCATGAAGCGGCAACTCCGGGTTTTCATACCTCGGTGTGCCGGCCCCCGCCGGCATGGGGGATTGGGACGAAAGCATGTCCCGGACTCCGATCCGGGTTGTGCATCCAATTGACTTTGACGGCGGCTATCCACCGGCGAAACGTGCCGGATTGCAAACCGATGGTCGATTGCGGAACGACATAATGTAGCGCGGAGGCTCGTCCTCCGCTCCCGGCAGTCCGGCAACCAACCCTGTCCCCGAGCCGCCGTAGAGCACCCCCGCCAGCCGACTCCGCAAATGTCACACCTTGGCGCAACGGAGCCGGCCGGCACGCCCGGTCACTGCGAAACAGCCGGTCCGACCGGCTAAAGAGCGGCGTTCCCGTCAGTCGCCAACTCTCTCAAAAACCAAGCTTCTTATCCCCCACTCTATATCCGAGCCGGCCGACGACTCTCCAATCAACGCCGACAGTTCCGCTTCGATGCCGGCGATGACGCGCGAGGAATAATTGTCGCGGACGAACGGCCGGTGTTGCCAGGCACGGAGGTTCAGAAGGAACATCCGTGCCGCGTTGCGGTTCGAAACTCGAACCTTCCGCACACCGCCGGCTCGCCTCCTGAGCCGGCGGGAGTCCTCGAATCGGTCGATGATCGGACCCACGAACAGGTGACTGCCCTGGTCCGCAAGCATCGCCTCAACCATCTCCAGGTACTCTCCAAACAGCGGACTGCCCGTGCGGATCCACTCCACTTCTTCGACCAGCAGTAGACCGCCGTTCCCCAACTGATTACCCCAATCTCGCAGCGCCTCCAATGGTTCAGCGAGATGCGTAAGCAACAGCCGGCAGAAAATGAGGTCCGCCGGCCCTATCGGAAACGGAACCTCTGTGACGTCGTGAAGTAGGAAACATACGCTCTCCGTCGAGGTCTTGCCCGCGATCCCGATGAAGTGCTCCGAGCTATCGAGGCCGACTACTCGCTCGCATGCAAGGGACTCCGCCACCAGGTGAGTCGTGAATCCCGGGCCGCAGCCGAGGTCCACCGCCGACTTCGGCCGAAAGTCGACCGAGTCCTGCAGGAATGCCGCCGTCGACCCGGCGAACACCTCGGCAACCACCTGAAGCCGGCGGGTCGCCTCATCGGTGTCACCGAATAGATAACGCAATTGTCCAACCGGATAAACCCATCAGAGAACGCTCGAAGCATCGTGATGTCACCGATTAGCGGCCAACAATCTAGGTAATTGGCGGACCCGCGAGCCAATCGTAGCCGATCGAAGGATCGTCGTGGGGAATCCGGCCCTCGTCATCCGGATTGTAGACCGATGACGTTACATAAAACAGATGACTTGCGGTCAACGCCCGGCACCCGTGCGCTACCCCCGGCGGAATCTTCAACACCGTGGCATCGTGGCCTTCGCCCATGTACAGCGTCTCGGTTTGACCGGCCGTCGGCGAGTCCGGCCGGCGGTCGTGCAGCGCCACTTTCAGCACCCCTATCGGCACGTACCACCAGTCGACCTGCTGCTGATGGATATGCCACGCCTTGGCCGTACCAGGGTGCATCTGTGAGTGGCTGAGCTGGGCGAACCCCTCGCCAAAGAACTCATCCGTGTGCCGGATGATCTCGCGAAAGAATCCCCGCTCGTCCGGGTGCGTCGCCAATCGCTTGATCTCAACGCCAGATATCATCGGCCAATCCCACCAACCGTCAATCTCACATTCGTGCCAAGTAACTATCCAACAGTATAGCAACCGTCCAACAGCCGGCCTCACGCAGCACCCTTGGGGATGGCGACATCGCATGTATTAGCCTGCCGGCCTCAGCTAGTCACCAATTACCCCGTAGGGGCATCCCTCGGAGCGTGTTTCATGAGTCAGGCATGAGAGGAATTAGTAAAATTGAGGGAAGGAAGGTGATTGGAGGATAGGTAGATGCCACATAGACCGATGAGCCGAGAGCAGATGTGGGTGTTGCCGCCGAGTCTCGAGGAGTTGCTGCCAGCCGACCATCCAGCCCGATTTGTGGGGGAGTTCGTAGACGCCTTAGAGGAGGAGGACTGGGCGGAGTTGGGAGTAGACATAGAAGGAGGGCGACTGGGAGCGCCCGGATACCACCCGCGAGGGCTGTTGAGCGTGTGGTTGTATGGGTTCATGACGGGGGTGAGGTCTAGTCGAAAGCTGGAATCCAGAGGGTGGGGATGGGAAACGTAGCGCGGTCGAAGACTACGCGAGGCGAGGGGATTGTCCCCGCTCCCTGCAGACCAGCAACCTCCCTTTGTCCCGAGCCACCGTAGAGAAGACCCGCCAACCTGCGCGCCGGTCCCGGCCGGCCTGAGCGGGTTGATATAATCGTGGAACAAGTGGGGCCTGTTGATGAGACTCAGACGCAAACCACGAATAGAACCGCGTCCGCCAACCTCACTCGGCGACCGCGCTGAGAACCTTGAGATACTCGCCAGGGAGGATTTCGATCTCCTGGTCGTCGGAGGGGGAATCACCGGCGCCGGGATAGCCTTTGATGCCGCGGCTCGCGGACTCCGCGTCGCTCTTATTGATCGGTCCGACTTCGCCTGCGGTACCAGCAGCCGCTCCACAAAACTGATCCACGGGGGCTTGAGGTACCTTTCTCAGTTTCGATTTCGCCTGACCCGCGAGGCCCTTTCCGAGCGATACCTCCTGTTGCGCAGGTTGGCCCCCAATCTCGTTCGTTGGCTGCCGTTCATATTCCCGGTCTACGACAGCCGGATCGAGACCCTCCGACTCAGCGCGGGACTATGGATCTACGATCTCCTCGCCGGCCTTAGACGCACGCCGCGCCATAATAGGCTGCCGCCAGAGAGGGCGTTGGTCGAGGCGCCAATGCTTGATCCCGACGGTTTGCGCGCGGCCTTTCGCTACTACGATGCTCAAACTGACGACGCCCGGCTTGTGCTCGAAGCCCTCAAGTCGGCCGTAGCCTGGGGCGCCGTCGTTGCCAGTCACGTTTCAGCCGTAGATTTCGCCCGCTTCGAGGGAGAGGTGGTTGGAGTCGAGGCTAGGGACGAGTTGGGTGGCGCCGGCTTTACCATCTCGGCCCGTCAGACCGTATTGGCCACAGGAGTCTGGTTGGACCAATTGGCGGAAAAAGCCGGCCCAAAGGTTGAATCGCGCCTGCGGCCCTCCAAGGGCGTGCACCTCGTATTGCCTGCCGGCAGGTTCAACACCAAGAATGCGATTGTGGCGCCCACGCCGGACGAGCGGTTGATGTTCGTGGTCCCCTGGCTGCAAGGGACATTGATCGGGACCACCGACACCTACTACGAGGGCCCGTTAGACCAACCTCGGGCCTCCTCCGAGGATGTTCGATACCTCGTGGACTTGACAAATGAGGTGTTTCCCTCGGCTAAGGTCAAACTGAACGAGATCATCAGCGTCCAGGCGGGACTGCGTCCCCTGATCGCTTCGGACAAGTTGCGGTCACCCTCAGACGTTTCCCGGTCGGAGCGGGTCTTCGAGCTTTGTCCCGGGGTTATCGGTATAGCCGGCGGTAAACTCACAACCTATCGCAAGATGGCAAGCAAGGTGGTCGATCTCACCGTGAAAAGGCTCCATCGCTCCGGGATTCTGAGAAAGAGACCTAAGTCGCCCACGCGCAGGCTCCCTTTGAGCAGTGCCCTCGATCGCCCCGGCGCCTGGAGATTCGAGAGCGAGCTGGCCGGCGAGGCGCCTTTGGCTACAGCCGTGCATCTCTACCAAACCTACGGCAGTTGGTGGGAACAGGTCTGGGAGATAGCTGCCGCGGAACCACAGTTGGCCGAACCGATCGAGCCGGGTCTGCCATATGTCGGTGCCGAGGTCGTAAACGCGGTTCGCAACGAAATGGCGATGCGCCTCACCGACGTGCTGGCGCGCCGGACGCACGTGGCTCTATTCGCCAAGGACCAGGGAAGGGCCGCCGCGCGCCGTGTGGTCACGATAATGGCTAAGGAGTTGGGATGGTCGCCCGCGGAGATTCAGACCGAGTTGGCCGCCTTCGACGTGGAAGTAGCGCAGTTCGACCCCGGTGCAGTCGTTGGCGAAGGCGCCATTCCCGCCGCCGGCTACGTCTCTAGCTGATACCAGCCAGGGTCCTGTTCTTCTCGGCTATCGCGTTCTCGATAGTCTCGAAGTCCTCGGCCGGCAGTACGTGGACGTTGCCCTGAAATGCAAGCTTCCAATGCTTCTCCGGCCACTTCTTTATGAACTGCAGCTGCCCGAGCAGCGATTCTGCCTTTACGAATTCGCCGGGCGGCAAGATCTCGTTCGGCCCGATGTTGAACCGAAATGGATAGTCCTCGCCGTCTTTCTTGCTGGCCCAAATGGGTGCATAATCTTCAAAATACTCGGACGTAATGGAAGCCGTGCCGGCGAATCCCATGACTTTGGTGCAGTAGTAAAGTACCCTGTCGCCAGGTTGCATCGCCTGGGCCTTCTTCCGATGCCGCTTCTTGATCCCCTGCACCGTGAATCCGTGGGCCCTGGTCGTTTCGAAATTATCGGCCGAGCTTACGAGCATCCAATAGTTCTTGGCCAAGTGATCTTACCTCTGTTTACGGCATTCGTTTCCGAAAAGCACCGCTCTTGAAAATGGGGTTAACACGTCGCAACAAACCGGTCGCCTGCGACCCAGTCTACATACCGTTACCGGAATTTCCAAGCCCGAACCGGCCGGCGTCATTCATCGTTGATGCGTAGGCCCGGCGCAACGTCCAAGTCGAGGTTTGAGCGGAGTCCGCGCTGAAGCTGAAAGAAGCCAAAGCCGGCAATCATTGCGGCGTTGTCGGTGCACAGTCTCAACGGCGGATAGAGGACATTCTTCCCTACATCGGCCGACACCCTTTCCCGGAGGGCAAGATTTGCCGCGACCCCTCCGGCCAAGAGGACCTGTTCCACGCCGTACTCCTTGGCGGCCCGGGCAGTCTTGGTTGCGAGCACGTCGACAACCGCTTCCTGGAAACCTAACGCGATGTCGGCGCGAGTGACCTCCTCCGACTGATCGTTCATCTGCTCGATGAACCTCAGGACGGCGGTCTTCAGTCCGGAAAAGCTGAAATCGTAGCTCTTGCCCATCCATGCCCTGGGGAATACCACCTTGCCCGACCGGCCCTGCCTAGCGAGTTTCTCTATAACCGGCCCTCCCGGATAGCCGAGGTCCAACATCCTCGCAATCTTGTCGAAGGCCTCTCCGGCCGCATCGTCGCGTGTCTTGCCCAACAACCGGAAGCGGCAGTTTTCCTCCATCAAAACCAGGTCGGAGTGCGACCCGGAGACTATCAAGCACATCAAGGGGAAGCGAATCTCCTGGCCGGTCAGCCAGTTTGCGTAGATATGCGCCTCGATATGGTTCACCCCGATTAACGGCAGGTCTTGGCCAAATGCAATGGCTTTTGCCGCGTTCACGCCGACCAGCAACGCGCCGGCAAGTCCCGGGCCGTACGTTACCGCTACGCCGGACAGGTCTTCGAGTCCCGCGCCGGCATCGGCCAACGCCCGCCGAATCGTCGGTGTCATGGCCAAAATGTGTTGGCGGGACGCTACTTCCGGAACCACGCCACCGAAGCGTTGATGGATCTCAATCTGGGATGCGACTACGTTACTCAGGATCTGTCGCCCACCGGCTACTACCGCGACGCTGGTTTCATCGCAGGATGTCTCGATCCCGAGCACGAGGCTATCGTTGTCGAACACGTGAGATAGATGGCCCCTCCGGACTTGAATAAAATGCTCCCTCGCCAATGGGCGAGTGTTATGACCGCCACATTATCGGCGTTTTCGTTAGAAATTGCATACATTTGTCCGTTGCAGCTTCCGTTCCCCGTACTCCCAAAAGGAATACCTAGTCTCAGAATTGGCGTGTGTTAGAATCGAAGGCAAGCAGGAGTTGGAGCCGGGCCTGCCGGACAGGGCTTGGCCCGAGTTTCCCGCAACTCCGTATCGCTACTGACGGGGAAACTGACCACTTGATAGGCCCCGGCAGCTTCGATTTATCCTCATACGTGTGGTGTTCTGGGACGGTCAATTAGATCTCCATCTGCACGACGAGTCATTTCCAAGCAACCGGGCGCGGTGCAGGAATGGGACAGATGGCGGAAAACGGTCCAAGTCTTTCGAGCGCTGCTGAAAACAGTCCCCAGGCGGAATTTCGGCGCGAAGTCTTAGTCAATCGGAAGCTAATACTCGCTTCCAATCGCGGTCCAGTAGACTACGCCGTGAACGAGAGCGGCGAGTTGGAGCCCACAAGAGCGGCCGGCGGAGTCGTTTCCGCCCTCGCCGCGCTGTCCCGCAACACCGCGGTCACTTGGCTGAGCGCCGCCATGTCCGACGACGATCGCTTGGCCGCCAGCCAGCCGGATTTGCCCAGGCCAACATTCTTGCCCCCGTCGTTGGACCACAAGTTCGTGGCCGTGCCGGAGGAAGTTCTGCACCGCCATTACAACGTTTTCAGCAATCCCATCCTCTGGTTCATCCATCACTATCTCTGGAACGCTGCTTACGGTCCCAGGATCGATGAGGAGGCCCACAAAGCCTACAAGGAGGGCTACGTGGCAGTGAACCGGGCGTTGGCCGAGGCACTGGCGCCCTTGGCCGCCAGGGGCCCCGATGGACTGACACCGTTTACGCTGCTGCAGGACTACCAACTCTACCTGGTTCCAGGTTTCCTCAGGGAACGATGCCCAGAGGCGATTCTGTCTCACTTCATTCACACACCTTGGCCCGCGCCCAACTATTGGCTGCTAATCCCCCAGTACATGCGGCAAGCGATAGTAGAGAGCCTATGTCATGCCGACGTGCTCGGCTTCCAGACCCAGGAGTTCGCTAGAAACTTCCTCAACACATGCGAGGATTTTCTGGAGGGCGCAACCATCGACTACCACAACAGAATAGTTCGCTACCGAGGACACCCCGTTCGTATTAAGGTCTATCCGATCTCCGTTGACGTTAGAGAGCTTAAGCGGGTGGCGTTCTCGCCCGACTGCGAGCAATACGTCGACAAGCTGCGTCGGGTTTGCAGCCAATACACGATCGTCCGGGTCGATCGCCTCGAGCTATCGAAGAATATCGTCCGAGGATTCGAGGCGTATTGCTCGCTCCTCGAGCGCCGGCCGGACCTTATAGGCAATGTGAAGTTCCTTGCCTTCCTCGTCCCCTCTCGCTCGGAGATTCCGGAGTACCAGAGATACCAGGACCGCGTGTTCAAATTGGTTGACGACGCGAACCAGCGCTTCGGCCGGCCAGGCTGGAAACCGATAGAGGTGTTTTACGAAAACAATTTGCTGCAAGCCATCGCCGGCATGCGCTTGGCCGACGTCTATTTGGCGAATTCCGTGCTGGATGGTATGAATCTGGTCTCGAAGGAATCGGTCATCGTCAGCGAGAAGAACTCCGTGCTAATCCTCTCCGAAGCCACCGGAGCTCACTACCAACTCGGTAGGCACGCCCTCACCGTTTCGCCGGGCGATGTCGAAGAGACGTCTAACGCGCTCGAAAGGGCGTTGGAGATGCCGATGATCGAGCGGCTTGCCCAGTCTCGCGCGCTGCGTCGCAGCGTGGAAAGCGAGGACTTGGATTGGTGGGTAGACGAGCAGTTGCACGACCTGCGCCAGATTGCCCAAGAACAGGAACAGGCAGCCAGGAGAGCCTCGATATTAGCCTAGCTCTAAGAGCTTATCCAGCAGCTTCGCGACCCCCTCCACCCCGTCCACCGTCGCGTCGGCGGCGTCCAAAACCTCGCGAGGGGACTCAACCGCTTTCACGGCGATCGACGCCTTAGCTCTGAGTCTGCCTTGTTGCTCAAGCCTACTAAGCGCCTCGAAGGCGTCCAGATCGGTCAGGTCGTCTCCCAGGTAAACAGCGCCCTCCAACCCGTGCCGGCGAACCAGATCCGCCACTGCCGTTCCCTTGTTTACCTTAGTTGGAGGCCTGATCTCCACGATCATTCTTCCTTCAGTTATCAGAAATCGTTCGTCGTACTGAATTGCGGCTATGGCATCAAGGATTTTCCTGCGCGTTTCTTCCGGGTCACTTGCGCGCCGATAGTGGACGGATGCGGTGAAGCCCTTGGCTTCAATGAGAACCTCCTGGACATCGAGCGATTTCCGCAACCTGTCCAAGAAACTCCGCAAAACTCCGCGAAAGGAGCTCAAGTCCTCAGTTGCGGTCATCCGACCGTTCTCCCAAGTTTCCAGGCCGTGGTTCCCAACGTAGACGATCTGCGGCAATCCGACCATCGACCGCGATTCGCCGGCCGATCGGCCGGACACCACCGCAACCAGGCCAAGGCTTTGCGATAGCGCCTCCAGCGCCTCTCGGCAACGGAAGTCCACCACGGCTTGGCCCGGCGTGGGCGCGATAGCGCTGATAGTGCCATCGATGTCGCAGAACAACCCGGCCGGCCGGCAACTCAGCGCGATTAGAGACTGGGAGATAGCTCGGTTCAGTGGGTCAGACAATCTCGTGATACTTGGGTCTGGTATCGAGTCTTTGCCACCTTAGTTGGCAGCGATCTGTGGGTGTTGGCTGGATTTATCGACTCGGTTGGACTCAATGGTGGAGTGGAGGCGCGTATAATGTCCGTATCCCATGTTGCGTCGGATTGTGAAAATGATCAAGTATTGTGCTCGCCGGCGCACCCGGCGCAACGCTCTAGCTTGGATTGCTGACAGGCCGGCGGAAGCCGCCTGCCACTTAGACGATTGGAGGGTATAGATCTGCTTCCCGTAGACAATTCTCTGTTGTTGCTAATTCTCTTGGTGATAGTCGCGATTCTCTTGATCTGGTTGATCGCCCTTCAGTGGCGACTCTCTCGCATCCGGCAAGTGTTGAACGGGCTCACCGAGGGGCTCGAAGACGCTAATTTTGAAGACGCGTTGTATCACTACGTCGATGCCGTCGAGAAGAACAGCCAACGTACAGAGGACTTGATCGCCCTGACTGAAGAGCTGAGGATGTCTGCGCGCAACGATCTACAGCGAGTTGGCTTGATCCGGTTTAATCCCTTTGAGGACGCAGGCGGCGATCAGAGCTTTGCCATAGCCTTGCTCGATGCTGATGGTACCGGCTTGGTCCTCAGCTCGCTTTTCTCCAGGGCCGGCAGCCGAATGTTTGCCAAGGAAGTTGTCGCCGGCCGGTCAACCCATACGCTGACTGAAGAGGAGGTCGAGGCCATCAACATGGCCATGGCTACCGAATCGGGATAATCTGGCCCCTTGCGTGGCCAAGGTCTGAGCGGCATAACGACTGGCGGGGCGCAGGCAGTCCTTTGGGGGGGTAGTCGGCATCTAGACAGATAGCCCACCATTCCCTGCATTCGACATCGCCGGGAAGCATGTCCCGGGCTCCGATCCGAGATGGCGTCCGACATGGTCTAGCCGCGTCCGTCACTCTTGCCGAACTGTCAATTGTTATCTCGTAGTCCACGGAAAAATGTAGCGCGGGGGCTTGTCCCCCGCAGGGGTGTGGGTGGGGAGCGACAGAATTCGCCGTGCCAATTCTCTGTACCAAGCCACAACTCCGGCTCTTCATACCCTTGGTGTGCCGGCGCCAGCCGGACAGTGACCACTAATATCCGCCAGCGTGATGAAGAGTCTTATGTCGACGGCACGGCTCTCGGCCCATACGGCGCTCGCTCCCTGTCCCGGGTGGCCCGTCCTACGCCCGGTACCGCCCCCAACAAACGAGGTACAAATGCTCGCTAACGGAATAATCACCTTGACAACCGACTTCGGGCTTCGCGATTCTTACTTGGCGGAGATGAAGGGTGTGATGCTTTCGATCAACCCCGCGCTCACCTTGATTGACGTATCCCATTCGGTCCTTCCCAAGACGTGTCCGCCGGCGCATATCTTCTGCAACGGACTATCGATCACTTCCCGGCCGGCACCGTCCACCTGGCGGTTGTAGATCCCGGCGTCGGATCGGACCGGCGCGCCTTGGCCATCGAAGTTCCAACCGGTTGGCTCGTCGGTCCCGACAATGGCTTGTTCGCGCTAGCCCTCCGGCAGTTCACGAATCACCTCGGAGACGAGCTAGCATTATCTTCGGAATGCCGAGCGGTCAGCCTCACGAATACTAGCTATTGGAGACCGGAGGTCAGCTCCACCTTTCACGGTCGCGACATCTTCGCACCGGTCGCTGCGCGACTGGCCGGCGGAGAGAACATCGCCAACTTGGGTGATCCGATCCGCTCGATCCGCGGACTGCCGGCCTCGTCTTCCGCTGTCGATGAGCGCACGATGAAGACCCGCGTGATTTGGATAGACCACTTTGGAAATGTCATACTCGCGCTTCACCGGCGGGATGTCAGCGCTTGGAAAGCCTGCGCCGCGGTCGTAGGCTCTAGAGAGGTGCCCGGCCCGGTCGAGAATTACGAACAAGCCCCTGAGCCACGACTGCTATTCGGCAGCTCCGGTCTCTTGGAGATCGCCGTCTATCGCAGAAGCGCCGCTGAGGTTCTGGACCTGAAGCGAGGCGACGAGGTCACCGTACGCTGGCTCGCCTGACCGATCAGGGGTAGGTTCCTATCAACACGTTCCATTCGCTGATGGTCTCGAATAAAGGCGCCGGGTAGATACCCAGGACCACGCTGACCACCACTAGAACCAGCGGCAGCCATCTCCTTGACGCTGCGATGTCTTGAGTGTTGCCATCGGTGGACGACCCGTCGAGTCTCAGCCGTTCGAACGACACTGAAAGAGAAATGGCCACAAGCAGCCCGGCCGCACCCATCAAGAATGCGACCAAATTGTCTTTGGACACGGCCACTTGGACTGCCATCCACCAAAGGATGAAAACTAGGCTGCCCGGAAACCCTATCGTGGTAAATAGGACGATCCTCTGCGCGATCATCTCCAGTGTTCCTGAAGCGGCCCTGGTCTCGAAATCCCGCGCTTGTATGGAAACGGCAGAAACTATCAGGGCGGCGCCCCCTGCGAACAGTCCCAGCCACGCGAACCATCCACCGGCCATGATTACGGCGATTGCCAATCCGACGACCGCAAATCTGCCGGTCTCCATCGCGGCATAGCGTTCAGATGAGGCCCAAGATCCTATCGCTGTCAATGATACGACTACCATCAACACGCCAACCGCGGTCGACCAGTAGTCGAGTTCGACGATCTCAAATCTCCCTTCGAAGATCGAGAACATTAGGAAAAGGACCATTAGCTGGGCACAACCCAGCGATACGCTCCAGCGGTAGCGAGACTCTGGATCCGTCGAGGCTGGCACCAGTCCCCCGAAAGGGAACGCGCCGCTCAATATCGTGACGGACACGATCAACAGGCCGATTGCCGAGCTGATCAGGTGCGCGTGGGGATGAGGTGATTGAGTCTGGATCAGGATGGGCGCCGAAATCAAGAAGAGTACAGCCAGAACTGATGACACTCCGACGCGGGTGGAAACCGCTCGAACATCTTGCCAATCCGATCCTGCCCAGGCGTTCCTAACGCAGAGCAGGATCGATGACCCGATCCCAGCAGCCAGCATAATGTCGTTCTGCGCCAGTAGCGCGCTTGTCGATGCGACGGCGCCGGCGGCAATCAGGCTCGTGTTCTTATGCTTTCGACTGCCCAACGCCGCGACGCAAATCGAAATCGCCAAGAGAATCAGCAGTGCGATTGGCACAGCATGGAATTGGCCAATCGAGAGATTGACTTCTCCGCCGGGCAGCGGAACTGGCCCCACGCTCCATGCTGCTAGCAGAAACGCGATGGCCGGCAGGAGGGAAAAGGGGCCGACTCGAGCGCTGAAGCGACAGCCTACAAGGCCGCCAACCATCAGGAATATGGCTGCCAAGCTAGTCGCCAACGGCGTCGCTCCGCTGGAAACCGGTCAGTTCGCTCAGGTATTGGCCGGTGAATATGCCCGACGCCAAGACTACCGCCATGGTCGCGAGGAAGTCTAGCTCGCCAGCCACCGACTCCCCCAGCAGGCCGGTCGCTCCGATGCCGAGAACCATGGCGCCGATCATTCCTAGATTTGAACGCGATAGCAACGCCGACAAGACGATCGCCGCAATCGTGGCGTAGATCGCGAGATCGCTCGATAGCGTTCCGACTATCGGTTGACTCGAAGCCAGTAGGTAGACAGTTGCCCCGGCTAGAACGATCCAAGCAACCAGGAACGCGTCCTCACTGATTAGTCCCTTGAATTGGTCCCTACCCCTGTCTGAGCCGGCCGGCTCGGCCCGGAGGCTCTTCGATGCAAACCCAATCGTGATCGCAATTGCGAACACCGCATACAGAGCCGCGATCAGCACGGAGTCGAAGCTAAAGGCGACTAGAGCTCCTTCAGACAGCGCACCGAGCGTGATCGCGATCAGCAGCACTCCCTGCCTTCGGGCAACCGCCAGAGTAAGGAGGCATAGTATGTAAACGACGAGGATCGAAGTAGTCATGTCACCGCAGTAAGACAAATGTCACTAGCAAAGTGAATCCCAGGGCGATAGAGACGTAAGCTCGGTCGTTGGCTAAGGACCCTGGTTGACTGATCTTGGCGAATCCACGCCCTATCCGGCTAATGCTATAAATGCCTGGAACCAGGGTCTGCCGGACAACTCGATATCCCGCCAGTAACTGTTGGGTCGGTACCAACTCGCGTGCGGCGAAGGCGGCAAGCAGTCCGGCAGTTGCGGTAAACGACAACACCCCGGGAAAGTTCCAAACGAACAGCAACTGCGGGCCTGCCGGCCCCCCCTTCCGTCGGAAAGAAATTCGTAGTCGCCGGACCTATCACCTCCTGAATCAGTGCGGCCGGCGCCAACGCCAGCAGGGCCAATACGGCCGCCAGTCCGCGCGCAAGTATCCGGGTACGGGCCTCTGGTTGTGCCGCGCTCGCCGTCGGTTCCAGGTCCGATAGGTTGTCCGCCAGAACGATTCCGATCAACATCAGCGCAACTAGCGGTACAGCCCAGTCTGGAGGTAACAGGAGCAGGTTGCTCAGCAGTAGCAAGTAACCGGCGAAGTTGATCGATCCGGGCAAGGATAGGTTGTTGGTCCATACGATCGCGCTTACCAAGACGTTGTCCGGCGCGTCTGTTCGGTGCCAACGCCGGCCGGCGTAAGCCAGGCAGGTTCCAAGGAAGATCGTCAAACCGGCCGTGACCGTTCCGGCCGAGGCCAGAATCATGCCTATTGCCGCCCAGAAGAAACCGATCTGCCAGGCCGGTTCACGTGTGCGTCGCGCCACCGCGATAGTTGCGACGATCGCCAATGCGGCGATACCGATGGACAGTTCGGACGGGAAGTACGTGTGCTCGAGGTTGTACCGTGCCACCACGACGCGTGCCAACCAGTACAGCGCTACAGAGCCGTTGAACAGGGCCAGCCGGGACGCGACCGCCTCCCTGTGGATGAACTGGGCTGGCACGTTGTGCACTGCCGCCAGTGCCAAACGCGCGACGGCCTGAGCTACCAACAGCCAGGCAACCATTTCAAGCGATGCATATTCGCCGACCGTCGAGTAAAGAAACGAGCCATCGTTCAACTCGGACAGAGAGGCCAGTCCGATCAGGAGGAAGAAGACCGACGATTCAAGCCAGATCTGCCTGACCGAGGTTTGCCGGTCTGCCCCCTTGCCTCGGTCGATGCTCGCCAGCGATAGACCGGCAAGAGCGAAACACAACGAGGCGGTCAACAGGTCCGCGGAAAACAGACCCGCAAACCAAAACCCGATGCCCACCAGCAGGTACGGGCGCCCGGAGATCATGCGTGAGAGCGACCAGTTGTTCCACGCGACTCCGGCCACGATCAGCGCTATTGGAATGGCGAAGAATACGGAAATCGCGTCAAGTCGCACCGACGCTGTCGCAGCGCCAAACGGCCACTGCATCCATGTGAAGCCATCGATCTCGAACACGGTCAACCGGGTCTCGGTGAGCGCGCGTGCAAGCAGCGCCAATAGTCCGAACAAGATCAGAGCCGAGAGTCTGTGGAAGATTGCCCTGCCCCCGGCGCTGCCAACTGCCGACAAAAGGGCCCCAATCCAAGGAACAACTATCAGCAGAGCTACTAGCCAGGCCAAGCGCAATAAGACCCCGTCAGTCGAGTATTTTTGTGTTGGCGGATCCGAAGCATGCAAAACGCACGGTGATATAATACTCGGTCGTTCAATTCATGTCGCGATGGATGCGGCGTATGCTTCCTATTGCGAGGAACTTCAAACCCTTGGGCAAGCTGAGTATCTTCGCCGGAAACGCCAACCCCCAGATGGCATTGCGCATTTGCGACTCACTCCAGTTGGCACGGGGTGAAGCCGAGGTCTTCCACTTTCCCAATGAAAACATTTTCGTAAAGATAGAGGAGACCGTCCGTGAGGATGATGTCTTCGTAGTTCAGCCGCTCACCTCACCGGTCAACACCAGCATCATGGAGATGCTGATCCTGATCGATGCCCTGAAGCGCGCCTCCGCCGCTCGAATCACCGGCGTTATCCCCTACTACGCCTACGGTCGGAGCGACAAGAAGGACCAGCCCAGGGTTCCCATAACCGCCCGGCTCCTGGCCGACCTGCTCACGACCGCCGGCGCTCATAGAATCCTGACCTTGGACCTCCATGCCGGCCAAATCCAGGGATTCTTCAACATCCCGGTGGACGAACTCTCCGCCATTGCCTTGCTCAGCCGTTACATGGTGGATAAACAGATCGATGACCCGGTCGTCGTTGCCGCGGATCTCGGCGCGGCCAAGCGCGCGCGGAACTTTGCCAGCCGGATCGATGCCAGCCTCGCCTTCGTCGAGAAACGCCGGTCGTCGAGAAACGACTCAACCAGCGAGGCGCTCAACATCATCGGAGACGTCGCCAATCGCACCGCGATCGTGTTCGACGACGAGATTGACACCGCCGGCACGGTGACCCAAGCGGCGCATCTGCTCCGAGGAGCCGGCGTGCTCGATGTACTGGTCTGCTGCGTACACGGTGTGTTCTCGGACCCGGCGATTGAACGCTTGGAAGATCCGGCAATCACTGAAATCGTCACTACCGATACGGTACCCTTGCCTCCGGAAAAGCATCTGGACAAGATCACAGTCCTGTCGGTTGCGCCCCTCCTTGCGCAGGCGATCGAACGCATTCACGAGGGCGGGTCGGTCGGCGATCTCTTCATGTAGCTGCCTGCATTCCCTTGATGGCCCGCGGAACCGGCATAGCTGGTTCCGAAAGCCTCGGCTGGCTGGAAATGAGGCACTTTACCCCATCTGTTCCAACTTGTTCCAATTCCGGAGCAAATCTGGACGACTTCCGGCGCCCCATGCCTCACGAACGCCGTAGAGGCGGGTTTCAAACCATTCGCTCCAACTAATTCTTACGGTCGGCCAGGAGGAAGGGGGCCAATGTAAGGCGGGGGCTTGTCCCCCGCCTGGGGCGGCCGGCGATTCGTGAGATGCAGGCGTTGCGTTGGTTGGTGGGAAGTTTATCGCTGCTACGTCTCTGGATTTTCTAGTTGGTTTACCGCATGCGCCCCCAATTGCGCCACATTGTCGGACGTGAGGAAGGTGAGATATACATGGGCCCTCATTCGCACCCCTCGATACGCTAACCGCAAATGCTCCAGACGCACCGCAAACACCCTGAAACCCAATTAGTTGGAGCAGATGGGTTTCAAACCCGCCTCTACCAACTTCCTCCAGAGTCAGACCCACAATACAGGCGCCGGCTTGCCCCGTAGATGCCTCGCTTACAACCGGGCCGGCTGACTGCCTGATGTCGGGCTCATCGCCCCTGACCCTTGGCCAACCAGGCACACGGTCTGAGAGAATTCAAATGGACGACAGGACCACGTTCGGACCTCTAGGCGCACCATGTGTCAACGAATGAGTCTTGAGGGCCGCAAACAGGAATCCTCACGAAGCGGAGCAGGGACTTGATTCACAACGAGCGCCGGACCGCCGAGAAAATAGCCCTTAGGATCGAGCTGATTGAACCGTTGGTCTACCGTCGCCGCCACCCGATTCCACCCTTTCGCCATACCCAGCTAACCGGCCCTGCCGACGCCCCGCCGGTAGGTCGCGACGTAGACGATAGTCTATGGCCCCGGATCGACCCCTACTCCTATTGGGGCGAATGGATGACCGACTACGCGCTGCGCACTCACTTCCAGGTGCCCCAAGACTGGGACTCAAGTTCGCCTATCGCTCTCCATTTGCCTCTGGGAGAAGCTGGCGACTTCAGCCACCCTGAGTTCCTCGCCTATGTGGACGAGGTTCCCATTGCCGCCTGCGACCGCCACCACCAGGAAGTCCTTCTAGATGCTCGGTGGAAGGACGGCGCCAGCCACATCCTCGCGTTGCACGGCTGGGCCGGCGGAGGCGGTGCCCGCCAGGGCGAGTTTCACACCAAGCTCTTCATGCGCCCCTGCTTTGTGGTCCAAATCGACCGGGCGACCAGGGACTTAGTCGCTCGCGCCCGCATTGCGCTTGGCGTCGCCCAGTGCCTCGATGACGAGCCGGCCAAGGGTAGTCTGCTCGATGCCTTGGACGAGGCGTTCAAGGTCCTTGAGACTCGCGAGCCGTTCGGAGACCGTTTCTACGCCAGCGTGCCCGAGGCGGACGCCGTGCTCCGCGCCGGCATAGAATCGGCCGGCCCGTCTATGAATGTGGACATATTCGCCGCCGGCCACGCTCATATCGACGTCGCCTGGCTCTGGCCGCTGGGTCAAACTCGCCGCAAAGCCGGCCGCACCTTCCACACTGCGCTGCGGCTAATAGAGCAGTTTCCCGACTACCACTTCACCCAGAGCCAGCCCCAACTCTACGACTACGTTCGACAGGACTACCCTGAGCTGTTCGAGGCCATCAAGGAACGCGCCGCCGAGGGCCGCTGGGAGCCGATCGGCGGAATGTGGATTGAGTCCGACTGCAACATCACCGGCGCTGAGTCTTTGGCCCGCCAGTTTCTCCTTGGCCGGTCCTTCTTTCGCGAACACTTCGGCGCCGATGCCGAATCGCCGGTGCTGTGGCTTCCCGACGTTTTCGGCTATGCCTGGGCTCTACCCCAGCTGATCAAGCAGGCCGGACTCGATTACTTCATGACCATCAAGATCGGATGGAGCCAGTACAACCGGCTGCCTTACGACAGCTTCTGGTGGCAGGGACTGGACGGCACCCGAGTCCTGACCCACTTCAGCACGACGCCGGGCGGCGGTGCCGGCGTCAGCACCTACAATGCGATGGCAACACCGGAGCAAGCCCTGGGCACCTGGACCAATTTCCAGCAGAAGGACCTCCAGCGCGATCTGCTGATGATATTTGGCTACGGCGATGGCGGCGGCGGACCCACCCGCGAGATGCTTGAGAATATTCGGGAGATGGGGGACTTTCCCGCCGCGCCCAGGATGCGCCACGCCCGAGTCGGCGATTTCTTCCGGCGTCTCGAAGAGGCGTCCGGCGACCGCCTGCCTATGTGGAACGGCGAGCTTTACCTGGAGCTTCACCGAGGAACCTACACGACCCAGGGTCGAAACAAACGGGCCAATCGCAAGAGCGAGTTTCTACTCCACGACGTCGAGTTCCTGGGAGTACTCGCATCCCAGCTCGATCCGGCCTTCCAGTACCCCGCCGGCGAGTTGGCAGAAGCCTGGCAGTTGGTCTGCCTGAACCAGTTTCACGACATAGTCCCCGGTAGCAGCATTGCTCAGGTCTATGTCGATTCGCTCGAGCAGTACCAGCGGATTACAGAGATCGCCGCAACGGCGCGGGACCGCGCCCTGTCTTCGATCGCCGGCGCGATTGGAGGCGATATTCTCGTCGTCAACCCGACGTCGTTCGATAGAGACGACCTCGCCTTCTGGCCCGGTCAGCTTGAACCTACCCAGTGTTTGCAGGCTGGGGATGGCGCTCTCTTGCCCACCCAGACCACTGCCAACGGAACCTGGATCGCGGTAGGAGCTCAGACGCCCTTCAACCTTTCGGTTATTTCCGTATCCGCCGGCGAAGCGCCCATCCCGGAACCGGGTCTTGTCGCTTCGCCCACCCTGCTCGAGAACGCCTATCTGCGGGTGGAACTGGACCAAGCCGGCGACATTACCCGCGTCTACGATAAGATTTCTCAGCGGGAAGTCCTGCCGGCCGGTGCCATCGCCAATCAGTTCCAGGCCTTCGAGGACCGCCCACTCAAATACGACGCTTGGGATATTGACGTATTCTTCGAAGACAAGATGTGGACCGCCGATCCCGCTACATCTATCGAAGTTGTCGAGGCCGGCCCGCTCAGAGCCACTCTCGACATCAGCCGGCGCATCCTGCGAAGCGAGTACCTCCAACGCATCTCCTTGAGCCACAACAGCGCCCGCCTGGACATCGAAACAGCTATCGACTGGCAGGAGCGGCATGTTCTGCTGAAGGCCGCCTTCCCGGTCGACATTCTCTCGCCGGTCGCAACCTACGAGATCCAGTGGGGCAACGTTCAGAGGCCGACCCATCGCAACACCAGCTGGGACTGGGCCCGCTTCGAGACTTGCGCTCAGAAATGGGTGGATCTCAGCGAAGGCGACTACGGGATAAGCCTGCTCAACGATTGCAAGTACGGCCACGACATCAGGGACAACGTCATTCGCATTAGCCTGCTGCGCAGCCCATCCGACCCTGATCCACAGGCCGACCGGGGAGAACACCGCTTCGCTTACAGTCTGTTGCCCCACGCCGGCTCCTGGGATGAGTTGACAATCGCCGAGGCCTACTGCTTGAACGACCCGTTGATTGTCGCCGAGGGAGTAACCTCTGCCGAACCTCGGGCGTCTGGTTTCCAGTCACTGATATCGGTCGATCGTCCCAACATCATCGTCGAGACTATAAAGCGAGCGGAAGATGGCAATGGAATTGTCGTCCGGCTGTACGAGAGCCAGCGCCGGCGCGGACCAGTGACGCTGACCGCCGGATTCGAGATCGCGGAAGCTTGGCACACTAATCTGTTAGAGGAGAACGAAACCGCGCTGGAACCCTCCGGCCGCTCCGTAAATCTCTCCGTCCGGCCCTACGAGATAGTGACGCTGCGATTGGTGCCGGCCTAGCCGCCCGGATCTGCCTGTCTCTCACGTCAAGCTCAGGACGACGCAGTCGCCCGGCCCCAGGCTCGGTATCTCGATCGAGGACCATCCGTCTTTCTGTTCGATCAACCTTGCCGTTCCCGTCGCGGACTCTATCCTCCGCCGGCCTTCGGCCCTCACGCTGAATCTGATCTGGTTCATGTGCGCGATCCAGCGAATCGAGCCGGCAGTGATCGGATGTGTGGTCTGCAAAATGTCGCCGGCCTCTCCGATCGCGGTGATCGAGCCACCACCGGTCCGGACCGGATTCGTCGCGTGGTTGGTCACCGTAACGATCACCGTCCCGTCCTCGCGCTCAGTCAACGAGAATTGCACCACCGGCGGTAGTTCCTCGGCGGCTAGCGGCGGCTCACTTCCAGCCGCCCAAACGACCAGATCGCCTATCAGCCTGTCGAGCTCGTACGACTCCATTCTGCTGCGCTCCGGCCCCAGCGTCGCCGCAACGTACACGACCCGTCCGGCCGGCTCTCGAGTCGTCACCAGCGGGCACAGCGGGTCGGCCGGAAAAAGTCCTCTGCGGTTGTACGGGTTCATATTGATCTTGGCCTGGTCGGTCTCCAGGATCCACGCGGCTGTTTCTGTATCCTGCTCGTACAACGCCTCCACGTAGCCGGCCCGGAATACAAGCAACTCGTCGGTCAAAGGTCCAATTGCCGGATGTCCCGCCGCCGGCCGGGCGTAGCGGAAGTAGGCCTTGCCCGGAGAAACGTCGATACTCGGAATGTTTACCATCGCCTCGCGAGATGGATAGGTCAGCTCGGCGTCGAACGCTACCAGCCTCAGCGGACGAACCCCGGTCAGACCGGCGAGGCCGGCGCTTGACCTGAGGTTGCCGTCTTGGTCCCGTTCGCCCGAGCGGTAGGTGGCCAGCAAACCTCCGCCGGCCTCGACGAAGCCCTCAATCGCGGCGATCGTCTCGTCGGCGAGACAGACCGCGTCCGGAACTATCAGGACCTTGTACCCATCCAGATCGCCTTCCTGCACTCCCCGCTCGGTGATCACCTCCACCGGCACGTGCTCGGCCCTCAGCACCTCGTAGTACCCATGGAACTCGCTATTGTGCTCCTCTTTGAAGTACGTCTGGCTGTGGCGCGAGTGCAACAGCGCCGCGTATCGCACCGGACGCGCCCCTCGCTGCGCTTCGGATGACCAGCGCACCTCATGAAGAACGCGCGTAAGGTCGGCGCGCCTATTCGGCGTATGGTCCAACGCGTTGAGATCGACCATAGTTGGATTGGATGGGATCCCCACGGCCTCCATCAACATCAGGTGGCTGTGCTCCGGCGGGTGAGCGTGAGCGTGGTGAAAGTAGAGATAGTCTACGTACGACCAGACCGGCTTGGAGCTGTAAGCGCCGGCCAGCCGCGCCGACATCACCATCGAACCTACGTCGTGCGGATCGCCCAGGTAGGGATCGGGCATGAATGCCATCGACTCGCCCAGGTGCCGCTCCGGCAGGAACGCGTCGACGAACTCGGCGCAGTCCGCCGCGGCCGGCCCATATAGCGAGTTCTGGATATACACGGCGTTTGGACGCGACCTGTCAAGCGCCCGCCGGATTCGATAGCAAAAGAACCTGGCCATACGAACGCGAAAATCGTAGAGCGCCTGCGCGTCCCTTCCACCTGGTAGGGTGACCAGGCCGGGAGCCATGCGGGCGAACTGTTTCTCTCTCGGCATCTCGCGGCCGTACTGCCGGCGAAAGTTCTCCAGGCAGAACTGGCAATAGCACGCCGCCGAGAGCTGGTCGAACATGATCCCATCAAGCGGATAGGTGATGTAGAGGTCCCGGACTAGCGCCTCCATCCAGTCGCCAAACGGCGACGAGTAGCAGAGCGCCATGCGCGCTTTGCCTTCCGGGCCCATCGCGATCCAGTCGGGGTGCTCGCGAACCTGAATGTTGCAAGCCCCAGTCGTGCTCATGAAGTACGGTACGATACGCAGCGATTTGGCGTGGCCCTCCTCGCACAGCTGGCCGAAGACGTCGCCTTCCATACCTGGTATCGGCGGCGCCACCCTGGAATGCCCGGCGACGTGCCCTCCCAGTTGCGCTCCGAAGATGAGCGCATCGAACCCCAACGACTTTGCCCTGTCGATCAGGTTGCTCGTCCACTCGCGAGTCATCGGCTCGCCGAACTTTGCCCAGGTCATCTGGGCGGTACACTGCTCAAACCATCGCGACATTTGCACTCCCAGCGTGTTTAGACTGTCTCGCCACTATATCATTCCCGGCGCAAGCGGAAACCCTCTTGAGCTGTCATTCCGGCGGAGGCCGGAATCCAGAGGGGGCGGGAGGGGACAGGAAAATGTAGCGCGGGGGCTTGTCCCCCGCTGGGGTGGGGCCTGGGCATGGCAGAATCCTCCACGCGAAGTCGGCGCACCAAACCGGGACTATGTGTTTTCATCCCTTGGTGTACCGGCCCCTGCCGGGATGAGCGATTGGAACGAAAATGATCTTACGCGACCCAGCAAGTGCCCGCATACCACTGCTCCCACGCTTGTCAATTGGGCCCCCATTCGTCATCTGTATGTTGTGAAAGCCTCACAATTAGGGTCAAATTTTGGGACATGGATGAGGGTCGGAGATGGGACATGTACCGCGGTCGAAGACCACGCGAGGCGAGGGGCTTGTCCCCGCTCCCGGCAGTCCGGTAACCAACCCTGTTTCCCACACCACCGTAGAGGTGACCCGTCAACTCCCCCGCGCCGCACGCACTACCCGGTCGATCACACCGCCGGCCTCCGCAAACGTCGCCAGGTCCTGCCCCAGGATCGCCGTAGGCAGCACCCACAGCATCGTGTTGTGGAAATACTCCAGTCCCCAGGCGTGTTCCCCGTCCGCATTCAACATCACCGGCATGTCCCAGGCCATCGGCAGATCGATGACCAGATGGCGCCAGACCCGGCGCATCAGCTCGATCCCTCGTTCCTGGTCGCCGCAATTTATCATCAGCATTGCCGGCACCAGGCTCGAGTACGACGGCGTCATGAGTGACGAGTAGAACCCGGATCGGTCCGTCGCCCCGTCGGGATGCAATCCAGTTCTCACACCATAGGGCGTGCTGGCCACGTTGAGTCCCCATATGGTCTCCAGGACTCGTTTGACACGCGAATCGGGGAAGATTCTTGGCAGGTGGTGCATTTCCGCGAGCCACTGCCCAACAAGCTGATCAGATAGCACAGTGTCCGACCGTTCGCCGGTCGAAACATTGTGGAAGAGCACATACGAGCCGGCTTGCTCGTTCCAGAGCTTCTCTTCCATCGACTCGCTGCCGCGCTCATACCATGCCCGACAGTCCTCGGCGAATGCCCCGTCGCCCATCTTCTCCGCCATCCTCTCGACGACCCTAAGGGTGGCTAGCCAATATCCGGCTATGTGTATCGCGGCGCCGGACATAGTCGGCCAAGCGTCGTAGTATTGGCTGTTGCCCCATACGTCTACCAGTCCGTCTCCATCCTGGTCCACCAGCTTCAAGAAGTTGCTCTGCGCCTTTACCGATCCGTAGAATTCTTCGAGAACGCCGTCGTCGCCGGTGACCTCCCAAATCCGATTGACCAGATGTATGTATATCTGTCCATCGAAAGAGATCTGCTGCTCGTACCATGGCATATCAGGCTCCGCGCCTGGACCCAGCGTCGAAGGCACCAAACCCCACGGCTTTTGCAGGTGCTTGAACGTGCGCAAGTTGTTTCGTGCCAGCTCTGGAAAGAAAAGATCCAGAGGCCAATTTCCGGCCGCATTGTTGGCAAGGCAACTCTGTTGGGGGCAGGACAGCAGGCTTTCGTTTACGGTGAAGAACCCCTCCGATCCCCACCAATGGTCCTCATCCAGGCTCCTGATCCAGAACGACTGATGAGCGAGGATGTGGAAGATGTTCACCAGTGATTCGCGCAGCCAACCCGGCAATCTGTCCTCTCCGAAGACTACCTGCTGCCAGCCAAGGATCCGCGTCAGTCTCGATTCGTGCTCGTCGGCGACCTGCCGCGCGACGTCGAGCGCGCTCGAGAACCTACTCTGGTAGATATTGACGTACCTTCTCTCCGGCAGGTGCTGCCAGTGAATTGCCTGACCAATCTCCGGCTGAGCCAGCCGCCGTGCGAACCTCTCCGGAGTGCCGTACCAGGAGCGCCATACCGGCGCGTACCAGGCCAGCACGAAACGTACCGTCTTCGTCTCGCCGGCTGTCAACTCGAAGTCCAACGCGATCGACGCACCCGGATCCTCGTCCTGCGCCTCCGGAAGCTTGCTCGAAATACTGCTCCATTTGATCGCCGAGGAACCAAGTCCGGCGCCGATGCGCACCTGATGCTCGCCAATTAACGCCAATGAGTAACCCACCTCTATGCCATCTCGCTCCGCTCTGACTGCGACCCCATTGAGTGAATCTGCCACCCGATCACGCTCGTAGACGGTAGGACCGAGGTTTGCCGGAATGCCTATGTCAAGTTCTCGGGGGCCATCGAAACTGAATGCCAGTGTTCCGCTCTGCGCCTGATCGCTTTCGTTCGCGAGCCTCACCTCGAATACCGCGGCCGGCGCGTTCGAAGCGACCGCGTTCCCCGGAAAGAAGTTGCTCCATGCTCTCAGGCCGGCACTCACCTGCAGATCGGTCTCGTACTGAAGATCGGCCACCGGATAATGGCCCCAGTACTCGACGTCGGTTGCTCCCTCGATTCCCCGTACCGAATGGAGCGCTAGGAGCCGCGTCTCTCCCTCAACCGAGAGACCCAGGAACGGCAGCCTGCGCGTGGGTACGTGCTCTCTCTGCACGTTGACCAGTTCACCCATCGCCGAGATCGGGCCGGCCGCCGCTTGTGTCGCCGTCCATCGCGCTTCGTACTCGTTGAATATCGTGCTCACGTAGTCGAGCGTGCCGTCCGTACCCAGGCTGATGAACCCGGTCCCCAGACCTCCCAGCGGCATGCCCGGCATAACGCTTCCATCGCGATAGATGATGCCGGTGACCGGCCCATCGAACCCGTCCGCCTCGAACTCGGTCCATTCATGCTCCGGCAATCCAGCCGGGAAGAGCCGGCCATTCTGTGCGCTACAACCCGATGAATCTGACCCGTTTGGCATTCATCCTCTCCTGAACCCGGCAGATCTGTTGCACCATTCCGACATTGCAATGAGCATAGCCGCTTCAATAGTATCGCAGTCGGAAAAATGTAGCGCGGTCGAAGACCACGCGAGGCGAGGGACTTGTCCCCAACTCAAGGCGCACAGCAAGGTCGCCCTGTCGGTGTTTCCACCGGCGACGTTTCAACCACCTAGGTGACCGTAGGCGCGATTCGCGAATCGCCCTGGGCGGGGCGCGGCAAACTCCCGCCGGCTGATCCGCCGATCGTCACCTGAATGGTGTGAAAGCCTCACAATTGGCACCAAAATGAGGGGCATGGTTGAGGGGTGGGGATGGGAAATGTAGCGCGGGGGCTTGTCCCCCGCTGGGGTCAGGGCGGGGAGCGGGAGAATCCGCCGTGCCAATTTGCTGAACCAACCCACGACTCCGGCTTTACATCCCTTGGCGTGCCGGCCCCTGCCGGCATGAGCGATTGGTACGAAAATGACCTTGCCCGCCTTGGATCGTGACCTCGAAACCCACCAATCCCCGCAATCGTCATTGCTATGAAAATAGATGAATTCTCTAACTTCTTCTAACTGGCGTCCCACCATTTTCATCCTCTTATGCGGGCTGCACAAGGCCATGGTGATTCCCGCGATGGCGGGAATCCAGAGGGGCGGGGAAGGGAAATGTAGCGCGGCCGAAGGCTACGCAAGGCGAGTCGAAGACTACGCGAGGCGAGGCGCTCGTCCCCCGGTCCCCACAGACCGGCAACCAACCCGAGTCCCGAGCCACAATATAGGAGACCCGCCAACCTGCGCCGTCATCTAAATGTGTGCCGGCGCCTATTTCCCCCGGCGCAAGTCGTTGTAAGCGTTGACGAACACATCCATTGGCGTGAGACCCACCACCTCGGCGATAACGTCGAGGGGCAGGTCGTCTACCTTCTTGAATCGAACGCATGACTTGCCCATGTTGAGCTTCTTCCCGCTGGCCTTATACGCGTTCAGGAACCACTCCTGGGTCTCCTTGTGCCCGTACACGCTCATAAGATACAGCGATACGTAGTTCTTCTGCGAAGCGAGCGCGATATATCCCAGAGGTTGGCCGTTGTACGTATCCGGCTGGACCTCAAGCGGCACGACGTATCCGATCATGCCGAAATACATCGTTTCCTCGTAGCCCTCTGGTAGATTTTTCAATATGAGCTCGCGCATGGCCGTCACTGTTTCGCGCCGCTCCGGCGGAAGCTCATCCAAGTACTCGTCAACTGTCATCGCTTTGCTCTGCACCATGTCCTCGTCCCCCTTTTCTCAGTCAGTACGGAGTGGGCGATACGGTTGAAAGTGTAGCAAGCTTCTCCGCCTTCGTAGGTCCCCCCGGCTGGTTCTGCTACGCTTGCCAAGTTGGCCGCAAACGCGCCCAACTACTTTGCGTATTGGAGGTTCCTCCATTGATAAAAGGGCTGTGGAACATAGGACTGAAGGCGGACGACCTTGACAAAGAAGTGGAGTTTCTCCAGGCGGTTGGCGCCAAGTTCGTGGTCAGGGACCGCCTGCCCTACGGCAGTGAATATGTCGTCCTGGAGCTCGGTGGACACCGAATGCTCGTCTTTTCTCCAAAGGTGGTATTCGAGGACCAGGTTCCCGATGACGTTCTGCCTGGATTGACCCACGCCGTATACGAAGTCGATGATTTCGAGAGCGAGTTCGAGAAAATCAAGGCGCTCGGCGCCGAGGTATTGATCCCACCCAGAGATGTCGACGCAGCATTTGGAACTCGTCGGATCGCGTTCTTCCGATCTCCCAACGGCTTCGTGTTCGAGATCATGCAGGTGTTCGAAGCAAGAGTCTGAGGCTAGGCTGGTCGATCGGGTAGTGTAGCGCGGGGGCTTGTCCCCCGCCGGCCGAATTAGTTGGAGCAGATGGGGCCGGCCCGCGGCAAACGAACGCCACGACGCCCCGGCGCGTGGCACTCGCCGGCCGTCCGTATGAGCGATTCATATAGAATACCCAACAAACTCTGTGAGGCGAGGATGCGGAAATGACCGATCTGTCCAACGTCACCTACGAAGTCGTCGAAGGCTGGGAGCAGCTGCCGGCCGGCTATTCTCACCTTGATGTCTGCGGTACCGCCGTTGACTCGAAGGACCGACTCTTCATCCTGACCCGGTCTCAGGAGCGCCTTATCATATACGAGCCAGACGGCTCGTTCGTCGCCTCTATGTGCGAGGACCTGCTCACCTCGCGACCTCATGGACTGACCATCGCGCCGGACGATTCGGTGTTCTTGGTCGTCGATCGGGGCCACGTGATTCATAAACTCACGCCGGATGGTGAGTTGCTGTTCACCATCGGCACCGGCGTACCATCGGACACCGGATATCGCGACGTCCTTCCGAGCACTATCGTTCGCGGCGGACCGCCGTTCAACGAGCCAACCAACCTTGCGATCGCGCCCAACGGAGAGCTTTACATCTCGGATGGCTATGGCAACGCGAGGGTCCATCGCTTCACCGCCGATGGCGAGTTGATCCAGTCTTGGGGAGAGCCCGGCACCGAGCCGGGACAGTTCAACTTACCCCACGGAATATGTGTGGATCAAGACGGCCGGGTGTTAGTTGCTGACCGCGAGAATGACCGGCTACAGATATTTGGGCCGACCGGCGAGTTCCTGGAAGAGTGGACCCAGGTCCAGCGCCCGACCAACGTGCAGTTGGGCCCTGACGGACTGCTATACGTATCCGAGTTGTGGTGGCCGATCGGACCCAGGTCGTTCACCGATGGCGAGATTACCGAGAATCAGCCGTCCCGTCTCAGCATACTGGACCGAAACGGAGCCGTCCTCAAAAGGATCGTAACCGCCGGCGACCCCTGCGCGCCTGGCAATTTCTGCGCTCCCCACGATGTCGCGATCGATTCCCGTGGCGATATCTACGTCGGCGAGGTCGCATACAGCTTCGCCGGCAGGTTGGGCATGGTCCCGACTGACTGCCACACGCTGCAAAAATTTGAGCGCAAAGAAACCTCCTGAAGACCCGCGATCTGTCGATTACCGTAAGCGGAGGATTGATAATGACGAATTCCGATGATCTGAGCTTCGAGGTCATTGAAGACTGGGAACAGCTTCCGGCCGGCTATACGCACCAGGATGTCTGTGGAGTCTCAGTCGATTCCGGCGACCGCGTATACATCATCAACCGTGGCGCACCTCGGTTGATGGTCTACGAGCGTGACGGCAGTTTTGTCGGCTCCTGGGGCGAAGACCTGTTCTCGCCCCGGACCCACGGCGTCACCGTCGGCCCCAACGACGAGGTCTACTGCGTCGACGAAGGAAATCACGTCATATACAAGTACACACGAGATGGCGACCTGCTGTCGACCATCGGAACCAAAGGCGTCGCGTCCGATACCGGCTACGACGGAAGCTCGCTGCCCACCATCACTTATGGAGGTCCGCCCTTCAACCGGCCGACCAACCTGTCCGTGGCTCCAAACGGCGAGCTCTATGTGTCTGACGGCTACGGCAATGCCCGGGTCCACCGATTTACCGCCGATGGGGAGCTGATACAGTCCTGGGGAGAGCCCGGCACCGACCCCGGACAGTTCCACCTGCCCCATGGCATCTGGGTAGGTCCCGACAGCCGGGTATGGGTCGCGGACCGCGAGAATGACCGTCTACAGATCTTCAGCCCCGACGGAGAATTTCTCGACCAGTGGACTCAGGTCCAGCGACCATCCAGCCTTCAGATAGTTGGCGATCTCGTTTACGTCTCAGAGATGGCCTGGCCCGCCGGCCACTACTCATACAGTCTCGGCGATATAACCGAGATTCTTCACTCCAGGGTGAGCGTATTCGATCTCGACGGCAACTTGGTTACCAGGATCAGCGGCGACGATCCCTGTGCGCCGGGGAACTTTGTCGCGGCCCACGACATCTGTGTCGACTCACACGGGGACTTCTACGTTGGAGAGGTCACCTACTCCTTTGGTGGAAGTCGGGGATTGGTGCCGGCCGATTGCCACATGTTCCAAAAGTTTCGCCGCGTGGGTTCGGCCTGAACCACGTCGCCGATGGCTGGCCGCTTCATTCTCGCGATCGATCAGGGTACCACCGGCACAACGACCTACCTGATCGACCGAGCCGGCCGGATGTCCGCCCGCGGCTATTGCGACATTGAGCAGCATTACCCCCGTCCCGGCTGGGTCGAGCACGATCCCAACCAGATCTGGGCGAGTGTTCTCGTCGCAATTCGCCAGACTCTCGAACAGACCGGCTCTCCCGACCTCGCCGCGATTGGCATCACCAATCAACGCGAAACGACAATTCTGTGGGACCGCCGCACCGGAGAGCCAATAGCGCCGGCGGTTGTCTGGCAGTGCCGCCGCACGGCCGATATTTGTCGCGACCTGAAGCAGTCCGGACTGGAGCCGAGGTTTCGCTCTAAGACCGGACTGCTGCTCGATCCCTACTTTTCCGGTCCCAAAATCAAGTGGCTCCTGGACCAAAGTGATGAGCACAGGCGACGCGCAAGCGCAGGCGACATCTGCTTCGGCACCGTAGACTCTTGGCTGGTACGGAATCTCACCGGCGGCAGTGTCCACGCGACCGATCCCTCCAATGCGTCTCGAACTCTCCTATTTGACATCGGAACGGGTAGCTGGGACGCCGAGCTATGCGGCATTTTGGACGTGCCAATTGCTATGTTGCCGGAGGTGAGACCGTCGTCCGGCTTGTTCGGGGAATCGGTTGAACGCCTCGACAACGCCGGCCGAGTTGTCATCCCAGCCGGCGTACCGATTTCAGGCGTCGCCGGCGATCAGCACGCCGCCCTGTTCGGCCAGACCTGCTTCGGCATCGGCGACACAAAGGCGACCCTCGGAACCGGCGCTTTCGTACTGATGAACGCCGGCGTCCGGGTTGCCGCTCCGCCGGAAGGGTTGCTCTCGACGATTGCCTGGCAGCTTGGCGACCGCTCCACGTTTGCACTTGAGGGCAGCGTTTTCTCCGCCGGCGCTACCATCCAGTGGCTGCGCGATCAGCTTGGCCTGATAGCGTCCGCCGGCGAAACTGATCAGTTGGCCTCGTCAGTAGCCGACAGCGCCGGCGTCTATCTTGTGCCGGCCTTCGTCGGCCTTGGATCTCCTCACTGGGACATGGATGCTCGCGGCACAATAGTCGGTCTCACCCGCGGGACATCTCGCGTCCACCTGGTCCGTGCCGCTCTCGAGTCTATCGCCTTCCAGGTGCGGGATGTTGTTGAGGCCGGCTCCCGGGAGACGGGCATTCAGCTCGAAACTCTGGCAATCGACGGCGGCGCTGCGGGCAATGAGTTCCTGGCGCAGTTCCTTGCCGACCAACTCGACGTCGAGGTCGTGCGTCCCAAGTACCTTGAAACCACCGCTCTCGGTGCCGGCTACCTCGCCGGCCTTGGGGTCGGCTTCTGGGATTCCACCGATCAGTTGAGCGAAATGTGGGAGACGGATCGGACCTACCGACCTCAGATCAAGCCGGCGCTGCGCGAACGCCAATACAGTGGCTGGCTCCGTGCCGTCGATCGAGCCAGAGGTTGGGCTACCGACTCATAGCCGTCGGCGACTCTCCTCCGCCTGCGCAATTAGTTGTTCCAACGTCATGTCCTCCAGCGATTCCACCACCTGGTCCGCTTTCTCGAAGCTAAAATGCCGCGTTACAGCATTCGGCACCGCCAGGCAGTAGACGCCGGCCGCCTTCGCGGCAACGGTGCCGTTCGTCGAGTCCTCCAGCGCTATCGCCTCTTCCGGATCGACGCCAAGCTCCGCCAGGACCGCGAGATATGAACCCGGGTCCGGCTTGCTCTTGCCCACGTCGTCGCGACACTTGACGCTATCGAAGAACTCCAAAAGTCCGATACGTGCCAGGTGACCCAACACCCATTCGCGAGTCGAACTCGAAGCGACTCCTAGACTCAATCCAAGCCGCCGTCCGTCTGCGATGTATGTCTCTACCCCGGGCAAGATGGGTTCGTTTTCCACAAGCTCGCGGTTGCGCCGGCGCCGCCTCGCCCGGATAGTTTCGCGATCGACAGGGTGTTCGAGGAGTGACTCTAGGTGCTCGTAAGGATCGAACTCGAAGTCCAAGCTTGACCCTCCGATGACCGGCAGCCAGACTTCCTCCGGGAACGGGTGACCGTAGCCCTCGTAGACCTCTCGCCAAGACTGAAGATCCGGCGTCTCCGTATCGAGAATCAGCCCGTCAAAGTCGAATATCACCGCGCGAATCACTATGTAGCTCCTATCAATGTCGATCCCGCAAAGTATAGTGCTTTGACTAGTCAATTGACTCGATTCCTGTTGGGGGCGATTCGCGAATCGCCCGCGCCGAAGGGGGGTGGTGGACTCTGGCCCCGACTCTCGAACCCGCCTTCTACGAACCGGCGCCCCCAATCGTCACTCCGGCCCCACACCTTGACTACGGCCCCCACTTCGTCACTCCGGCGAAGGCCGGAATCCAGAAGGGGCGGGGACGGGGAAATGTAGCGCGGTCGAAGACTCCGCGAGGCGAGGGGCTTGTCCCCCGCTGGGGTCGGGGCAGGGCATGGCGGAATCCCCGTGCGAATTCGCCTAACAAAACTGCAACTCCGGGTTTTCATATCCGGGTGTGCCGGCCCCTGCCGGCGTGAGTGATTGGTACGACAACATGTCCCGGACTCCGATCCGGGATGTGCATCCAATAAACGGTGATGTCGGCTCAACACCCGCGCAACGTGCCGGATTGTTGCCTGTTGGTCGATGGCGGAACGACAGAATGTAGCGCGGGGGCTTGTCCCCCGCTCCCCACGGCACTATCCGGCGCCCCAATTGGAACCATCCGGCAACCCGCAAGATCTAACACCACTAGCGCTGGCCCGCTCGAGAAATGCTACAATAAGGAACACGCGTTCTCTGAACCAACCTTCACAAGAGGCGAGAACAACCTCGGCCCCGCAATTCACACACTCATGACCAAAAAATGCGAAACAAAAACAGCAATCCACCGCTTCTCCGCGTATTTTCGGGAGCGAGACACCGGCCCATTTGCATGACGGGCGAACACAAGATTGAAAAAAAGGTAATAATTGCAAAACAAATAACCTCGATAGGCTCCCTCAAGACCGAAAGGTGGACCTGCGCGGTCCCAAGAGGAGGAGTTGATTGGTCAAAACCGAAAAACTGAACTGGGGCATACTGAGCACGGCCCGTATCGCCAATTTGCACGTTATCCCCGCGACGCAACAGTCCAAGACCGGCCGCGTCCTCGCCATTGCCAGCCGGAGCGGCGAGAGGGGCCGCCGAGTTCGCCGAGCGACTTGGGATAGAGCGACACTACGGCTCCTACGATGAGTTGCTCGCGGATCCCGATATCGACGCCATTTACAATCCGCTTCCCAACACCCTGCATCTCGAGTGGTCTATCAAGGCCGCCGAGGCCGGCAAGCACATCCTCTGCGAGAAGCCCCTCGCCGTCGACGTCGCTGAGTGCCGGCAGATGATCGAGGCGGCACGCAAACACGACGTTCTGTTGATCGAGGCATTCTGGTACCGCCAACATCCCCAGCACCAGCCGGTCCGAGACGCGATCGCCGAGGGCCGGCTCGGCAAGATCAGGCAGATTCGGGCATACCTGCATGCCAATATCGCCAACCTTGACACGAATATCAGGATGTCGAAGGAGTTGGCCGGCGGTACGCTTATGGACGGTGGATGCTACCCGGTCAATCTCTGTCGGTGGCTCTATCAGGCCGAGCCAAAGGTCGTAAGCGCGATGATGGATGTCGACCCCAACCACGGGGTTGAGTTCTCGTTCAATGGAATGTTGGACTTTGGCGACGGCCAAGTCGGGATGGTGAGCAGCGGTTTCAAATATGCTCGCAAGATAAGCTACCAGGTGTTCGGCGAGCGCGGCTACGCACTCGTCAAGGACTTCCTGACCTCGGACCATACCGAAACTACAGTCCGCCTCGTCATAGATGACCGTAGCTCCGAGTACCACTTCCCGGCGGTCAACGCGTACACGCTTCAGGCCGACGCCTTCGCCTCCTGTCTCCGCGACGGCGCGGAGCCGCTCACGCCGGCCGAGGACGCGATAGGCAACATGGCCGCGATCGAGGCGCTCTACCGCTCAAGCCGGACCGGCCGGCACGTCGCTCTACCCTAATCAGAACCTCTGCCGCGGCTAGGTCGGATCAGGTAACTCCCTGAGGTCCATGATCATAAAGTCGTCGCGAATCGCAAAGAAGATACTTCTGAATCGGTCATGGGTCGGGTGGGTCATGTAGCTCTGCAGCGAGGCGTCGTCTTCGAACTCCATCGTCAACGCATAACGGTACGCTGGCGGTTCGACTACCTCGAACGACGTGCTTACCGCCAGGTTCTTCACCCCTTCAATTGCACGTAGGTCATCTTGGGCAGACTTGAGAACAGCGTCTACGTCTTCCTGTCTTGCCGTCGGCAACGTATTGAACATCACGATGTGTCGTATCACGAATCCTCTCCTTTTCGGCCAGTCTACATCCGGCTTTCGGTTCGAGTCGAATCACTGAGATCAATCGGCAACTCAGAGGCTCAAGTAGAATATGGATCGAGTCGCCAGGCTCACGAACCCCGAAAACGTGTTCGACTATGCCAGGCATTAGTCGCCAACGCACCTCGACCTGGTGCCCCTGGCTCATACACCCAGAGTCTCTTGCCAAGGAGAAACTATGGACCCGCTCAATCACACTGATTTCAAGTTCCATCCCCAGATCACCCAGATCGGTTGCTATTGGGGCGGCGTTGGGCACACTGAGCTCTACCTGCTCGAAGGCGAGCGGCTGGCGGTCGTCGACACCTGCACCGCGCCCGATCCAGAGAGATACATCGCTCCGGCGTTGGAGAACATCGGTCGCTCGCTTGCCGACGTCGACCTGATCATCAACTCTCATGGACACTACGACCACGTTGGCGGCAATGAGTCGGTTCTCGAGGCGGCGCCGGACTGCGAAATCCTGCTCCACCCGGCGGACCGGGAGATCGCCGAGGATCCTGACCGCCAGTTCGAGACTCTGCAAGGTCCAGCGCTGGAGCTGCTCGGATTACACGACCAGATGGAGGCAAGTCGCCAGGAAATGCACCGATATATGGGCCGGCCGCCCAAGATCACTCGGTTCATCAACGACGACGACTTGATCGATCTCGGGCGCGGTATCGAGTTGAGGGTATTGCACACGCCGGGACACTCCGCAGGCTGTGTCAGTCTCCACTGGGAACAGGAAGGGATCGTGTTGAGCTGCGATTCCGCACCCGGCAATGGCAGCCGCGAGGGAGGTTCCCCGCTGATGCTGCATCCCGAGTTGTACGAGGCCTCTGTACGCAGGCTTCTGGATGTCGATCCAGTCGTCCTGGCTTTAGGCCACCACTACATCGTGCCTGGGATGACTCGCGAATCGGTCAAATACCGCTCGGACTGCCGGCGTTACCTGGAGAAGTGCATCGAAGTCGCCGAACTGTACGCCGACGCGACCCACCGGGCGACTAAGGCCGACCCCGATAGATCCTTCCCGTTGATTGCCGGCGAGGTGTTTGACCTACTGCGGGAGCCGCTTGCCCTTCAGCCGGACCCTTCGACCGGCCACATCGGCCTGCTCGGCGCCCACATCATCCACCGGAACCACCAGCGCTCGCTGACAGCCATGTAGCGAGCGTTTGCGCTAGTCCTGGCGCAGGAGTAGTTGAATCACCTGGGGCAGAGCCATCTTGGCGCGTTTACTCAACTCCTCGGGAGTCAGGCTGCCAATTGGGTGGGGAATCACCGCAAATGGATAATCCGGCGCGCCTTGCAGCCGGCTCATCACCTTGCCGCTACTCACGAACGGCTGGGTGCAGATTACCGCGGTGGGCACGCCCATGCGCTCCAGGGTCAATCCGTCGTGCAAACTGCACGAAGAGCAGGACCCTCAATCGCCGGTGGCGGTAATCACCACGTCGCACTGCTGCTTCAGTTCCTCGAGGATTCCAGGTGGCGCGGGCCGGCCTGCGTTACCCTTGTTTCGGGTCGCGACGGTCGCGAACTCATAGTTCTTGGCCAGATGTCCTAACACCGCTTGAAGCAGCTCTTCCGAGTTGGCCTTGCCGTTGGCGAGCAGTCCAATCCGTTGTGAAGCCAACGAGGAAGGGCGTGGCGCCAGATCCGCCGGAACGGTCACCGTCTCAGTGGTCGGATCCAAGACCGTCATAGTCGCGAATGAAGTAACCATTTGCGCCTCCTGATTAAGCGTTATCGGCACCGAATGTCTGTCGCCTAGATGGATCGAGTGACCGGCCTGGAGCCGGTGCCACCAGCCCACAGCGGGATTATATCGACAAAGGCTCCGGCCGCGCCACCCGCCACCACTATGGTGATCGAGTCCGGTTCGCGACACACGCCAACGAGCCGGTTGGGATCCTCCGGCGCCTCCTTCGACTCCAGGCGGCCGGCTTCGATCCAATCTTGCACCGTGCGCTGCGCCTTCTCTGCCAGGAACTCCTTGACTTGGCGCTTGCTCCAGCGGGCCGTGCGAATGTGTCCTATGTGCTCCGGCGACATTATCAGCACCACCTCACCCTGGTCGGGACCGACTGCCTTCAGGACGTCTGCAACGGTAGTGAGAATGGCCTCCGGCGTGTTGCCGGCATGATTGGTCGCCTGCCATGGAGAGAGCCCGGCAAACACCGAAACGGCGCTCTCATCCTCAGACAACCCTCGCTCGACGTGGAGCGGGTCCCAGGGGCTCTCCTCCTCGGCCTCGGCTATGCACCAACTGTACTTTCCGGCGTGGCCGAACGTCGCCTTGTCCAACTCGCCGGGAATCGCGCCGACCACGTTGATCGCTATCAGGCGTAACGCCCGGCCGATAGTGGCGTTCGCCCTTCGCCCCGGACCGAACAGGTTGATCCCCGAGTTGAGACCGATCTGCTGGGCAATAGGTCCGTTGACCACCATCAGGATAGCGGCGCCCATCGTGCTGGCCGTGATCGCGTGCAGGTTGAACTGGTCCTCGCAGATGGCCTCGGCCGCCGCCAAAACCACCGGGAAATACTCCGGCCTGCACCCGGCCATCACGGCGTTGATGGCTGCCTTCTCCACTGTGAGGACTCTGCCCCGTACCGGCTCCATACCCAAGACGTCTGACCCATCCCTACCGGCAGCTTCCAGAAACCGGAGCACCAGGTCTTCGGTCGGAGGGATTATCGGTAGACCGTCGCTCCAACCTCGCTCGTGGTATAGTTCGTTAGCCTCCAGGAAGTCGTTCACTTCGTGGCGATGAGAAGTCAGGTGGACGCTGGACATTGATGTACCTCCGACCATTGGCTACGAGCGAGGGAGTCTCCACAAGATGCCGCGGCTGCTACTCCCAATGCCGGGAACTCGAGACAAAGTCATTCAACGACACATCCTTTCATAAAATGGCGAATTATGGGAACGCTTGAGGAGTTGAGGAACGGCCTGCGTTCAACTTTGCCGGACTTGGTGAGTCCGAGAGTGGTCGAACGTCTGGACGCGAATGTCGACATATTTAGGGATAGCCTGGGAATCCCGCACGTTAAGGGCAGATCAGTCGCGGACGCCTTCTTCGGGCAGGGATTCGTAACCGCACAGGACCGGCTGTGGCACATGGACTACGACCGGCACCGCGCTTATGGACGCTGGGCGGAGTACGCCGGCAAGGTCGCGGTCGAGCAAGACATCCTGATGCGTCGCTTCCAGATCTTGCCAACGGTTCAGGAGGATTACCGATCTCTCACCGCGGATGCCAGAGCAATGCTGGACAGTTACGCCGCCGGCGTGAACGCCTTCATCGACGGTGGGGACTCCCTGCCCATCGAATACGCCCTGGTTGGTCAGCAGCCCGAACCCTGGCAGCCCTGGGATTGCCTGGCGGTGTTCAAGGTGCGCCACATAACGATGGGTTCATTCGAAGGCAAGCTCTGGGTCGCAAGACTGGTACGGGAGTTGGGATCCGAGCGAGCATCCCGCCTTTTTCCTGGTTACGAGCCCGGCCAGCTGTTGATCGTTCCGCCTGGCGCTCAATATGACGGTCCCGTTGCCGATGGAATCGCCGAGATATCCCGGGGCGCAGCCGCGGTCAGCCGGCTCAGCGGAGTCGACGCCGGCAGCAACAGTTGGGCGCTCTCCGGGTCCAGAACCGCCTCGGGAAAACCGCTCTTGGCCGGCGATCCTCATCGCGCGTTGGATGTCCCGAATGCTTACTATCAGAACCACATCGCCTGTCCGGAGTTCGATGTAATCGGGCTCTCATTTCCGGGATGCCCCGGATTTCCTCACTTTGGCCACAACGCCCACGTCGCTTGGTGCGTCACGCACGCCATGGCCGATTATCAAGACCTGTACATCGAGAGATTCGACCGGGATGACCCGAGCATGTATCACTTTAGGGGGAATATGAAGCGAACCGAGATTCGACGTGAGACCGTCGAGGTCAGGGAGGATGCTCCGGTTGAGGTGGAGATTGCCTCGACTCACCACGGGCCAATCGTCGCCGGCAACCGCGAGGATGGATACGCGATTGCCTTCAAATACACCTCCACTGCTGAACCCAACCGCACCGCTGAGGCTATCCACAAGATGCTCACGGCTTCATCGGTGGACGAGTTGGACGAGTCGATGAGGACTTGGGTCGACCCTTGCAATAACTTCTTGTACGCGGATGTCCACGGCGACATCGGCTACCTGAATCGCGGCAGGGTGCCCATTCGGTCGATGTCAAATGCCTGGCTGCCCGTGCCTGGCTGGACTGGCGAGCATGAGTGGAAGGGATACATTCCCTTCGAGGAGTTGGTGCGGTCACGAAATCCCGACGCCGGCTACATCGTCACGGCGAACAATCGAATCGTCGGCGATGAGTATCCCTACCACATCTCCTTGCATTTCGCCCCTGACTACCGGGCCCGGCGAATTACCGAACGCTTGTCGAGCATAGGGCGTGCGACCGTGGAAGACATGAGCGCCGTGCATTCCGATCTGGTGTCAGTCCCCGCAGCTACCTACGTGGACTTGATCCTTCGGGCCGACCCCACTGATGGCCTGACGTCCAGGGCGCAACACGAAGTAAGACATTGGGATGGTGGAATGAGAGCCGACGAGCCGGCGCCGGCAATATACCGGGCCTTCCGCGACAGGCTAACGAGAGCGATACAGAGAGTTGCTTTCGGAAGAATTGCTGACGAAGCTCTCGACAGCGGTGGAAGTGGAGTGCCGGGAGGCCCCGCCCGGATGGAGGCCATATTCGCGCAAAAGGGAAATGAGGGCGAAGGCACAGTGCTCTTGCCCGGTGTAGACTGGAGCACATTGATATCTAGGTCGCTATCAGAGGCGTTGGCATTTTTGAAGGCCCGGCTTGGGCCAGACATTGATGATTGGCGGTGGGGCGCCGTCCACTATACGCAGCCTAGCCACACACTCTCTCCGACCTTTCCCAATCTGGTCCCCTTGTTGGATCCACCTTCAACCCGGATGCCCGGTGATGGCGACACGCCCTTGTGCGCTTCCTCCCACCCATCGGAGCCCGAGGTCGTTAGGAACGCTTCGGTGGCGCGCTACGTCTTCGATTTGTCGGATTGGGACAATTCGCGCTGGATCGTCCCGTTGGGCGCATCCGGCCACCCTGGCAGCCCGCACTACCTTGACCAATCGCCAATCTGGGCCGGCTTGAAAACGAAACCCATGCTGTACGACTGGGACCGAGTAGCCGCCGACTCGGAGGCCCATCAGACCCTCCGCCCACGTTAGCTGCCTCTTCGACCGTTGCATGGTGCGGGAACGGTTGAGAAATCGCTGAAGCGGCGCTCAACCTGGCACGAAAATGATGTGACGCGACCCCGAGAGTGCGCGCGCAACGGGGCTTCTGCATTCTTCGTCTTGGCCCGCCATTAGTCGTTGGTTCGAGAATGATCCTACGTGGCTCCGAGAGTGCCCTCATTAAACCGGTCCCGCACTCGTCAATCTGGCCTCCCGTTCGTCGTTCCGGCGAAAGCCGGAATCCAGAGGGGCGGGGAAGGGAAATGTAGCGCGGGGGCTTGTCCCCCGCTGCCGGCAGACCGGCACCTAACCCTAGTCCCGAGCCAACGTAGAGAAGACCCGCCAACCTGCGCTTCGAATTTCATACCTTGGGCCGCCCGCTTCTGGCTGGACCGATTACTTTGAGAATAGCCTCCCGATTCGTCACTGCGGCGACCTAAAGCATGTCCTGAATGTCATCGTGAATAGCAATGCTGTGGGTATGGTAGGAAGGCTCCGTACCCCGAAACGGGGCCGGAGTCTAGTGGTGGGGATTCCGTAGCGACGGCGCTGGTTCCGAACTAAGCATCCGGTCCGCCTTAAGCGGACGATTCTGCTCCCCTTATATGGCCTTGACAAGGCCTTAGGCGATTCCGGTGAGGAGCCCGATAGTAGGTTAGCGCCCAAACCTTGTCGCTCGCAATGGCCGTGTGGGTTAACATGCTACAGTCGACAATGGTCGTTACGCCGGTTGTTAGAGATTCTCTCTTCCATCGGCCGATTTGGGAGGTGTTAGCGATGAGCCAAACGCTGCAACCAGTTCGACACAACGCGTTCCTATCGCCCGATTCGGCGACCGCCAAGCTGTATAAGGAAGCGTCGCGGTTTATTCCAGGCGGTAGTTCGCGGGTCCACTATCACTTTCAACCCAACCCGATCTATGCCAGGACGGCGTCGGGATGCCATTTGACCGATGTCGAGGGCGTGGAGCGGCTCGATTTCCTCAACAACATGACCGCTCTGATCCACGGCCACGGAAACCCGGCCGTCAAGCGGGCTCTGGTTGATCAGATCGAGCGAGGCACCGCATTCTCGGAGCCGGCCGCAGAGGAAATTAACCTGGCAAGGCTGATGACCGAAAGAGTGTCGACCGTCGAGCAGATTCGCTTCGGCAACTCCGGAACAGAGAGCGTAATGATCGCGATCAAACTCGCCAGGGCGTACACTGGTCGCTCGATGATCGCCAAGTTCGAGGGTTTCTACCACGGGTATTACGACTATGCACAGATCAGCAACGGTGTCCCTGGACTGAATCTTGGCGATGAGAGCGCGCCAACCAGCGTTGCCGGATCAGGGGGTCTCGCTGACTCGGTGCCCGAAGACGTCCTCGTATTGCCTTTCAACAACCGGCCCGCCGTCGAAAGGCTGTTGGAAGAGCATCACCAATCGATTGCCGCCCTCATCCTCGACCCGTTGTCGAACAGGGCCGGATTTGTTCGTCCGGCCGATGGGTTTCTGAGTTTCCTCCGGGAGATCACGTCCAAGTATGGCATCGTCCTGATCTTCGATGAGGTGATATGTTTTCGTATCTCTTACGGTGGCGCCCAGGGCGCGTACGGTGGAGATCCGGACCTCACGGTATTCGGCAAAATAATTGGCGGTGGACTGCCAGTAGGAGCGGTAGGAGGCCGGCGTGACATCATGGCGCTGCTCGATCCGAGCCTGGGAAGCCCGCCGGTCGCATCCGGTGGCACCTTTAGTGCCAACCCGTTGACGATGGTGGCCGGATACGCCGCGCTCGAGCAGATGTCGCCGGCGGAGTACGACCGAATCGGTCAGTTGGGGCGCAAACTGCGCGAAGAGGGCACGTCGATCATCTCCGCGGCAGGCGTCAAGGGCCAGATCACAGGCGACGGTTCAGTATTCCGCATACTGTTTACCGACGAGCCAGTTTCCAACTACCGTAGCTCGGCCCGTCAAACCGCTGCTTCAGAGGTGATCGCGAATCTGCACCTGAATCTCCTCGATGAAGGTGTGATTATCTCCAAGGCTATGTTGGGCTGTCTGTCGACGCCGATGGGTGATCAGGAGGTTGATTTCTTCCTGGCCGCGTTGGAACGATCCATTAACTGCGCGCTGGGTGATTAGTTGTGCCCATGCACAGGAAGCATGCGAGCGGGTAGGGCGCTGCGAAGTGAACGCCAGGATCTGTTAATCCGGGGAAGCTGCCTCAGCTCCAGCGCATGAAAATAGTCGGTTGGTAGCTCCAGCCGGCGTTCAACACCGCTTCGGCAATCTGTCGTTTCATTAATGAAACATCATAGGTCTTTCGGGTCTCCGGGCGCGGGTTTCGTTCCACATCCGCGCCCCCGCCAGTTGCAGGCAGGTGGCTCCAGTCAGTCAGATCCAGCCCGATAATCGGCCGGCGACGGACCTGTACTTCGCTGTCAGGTCTCCATTTACCCTTTGCGATCAGCCGATATCTCTCCTGCGCCACCCTAACCGTTTTGCGTCTACTGTCGAGTCGCAACCGCAGCGCTATGGCTCCGGTCATGCCCTGTCGTCCGAAGAGCTCTTGCCAGGTACGCTCGCGAGCCTCCCAAACCGTGACGAACTCATCCTTTGCCGCCTTGGTGACTCTCCATAGGCGATCGCTCCCATTGCTTGAGAGAAGAGCATTCTCCATCTCGGCGGCGGAAGCTGGCTGATTTGAGCGGCGAGGCCTTGATGCGGAGACCCGCGATGCTACCACCGGCCAAACAAGGGCGGCAAATGCCATCCCGATTGCCGGCCAAAAGACCCTCCGATCCACCTCGAACTCTCCGAGCAAATGGACGCTGGAACGCGGGTCCCGCATTCTGACGTACGGAAAGTGCCGCAACATATCCTCTTCATACCGGTCATCGGGAATCAAGACTGTGGCGAGCCAAACTCCGTCGACCCAAGTGAGAATCTTCGTGTGGTATCTGATCATTACGCCGTCCCAGTAGCCACTCGAGTAGGCGAATACCTGGACGGGATTGACATACGGGTTGTCGAACCGACTCTCGCGCGCAAGCCGGATCAGAGCTATTCGCGGTTGAATCGCGTTAGAGAACTTCCGCAAGAGAATCCAGGAGTAGATGTGATTTGGGCCCTCGTAGTCTTCCTCCATCCGCACCTGGGCCCAATCCACTTCGCCTAGATTGATGCGAACTCTTCCAATTCCGGTTCCGCCTGAACTTACCGGCATAGCCGCAGAATCCTCTGACGAAACCATTCGGAAATCCTCCGAAGTAAGGTCGCGCGCGTCTATGAACTGTTGCAGCACTTCGACTGGCGTCTGTTGAGGGTCTATAGACTTTGCGCGTTGGAACGGGGCGGTTTCTGTTGCGAGGGACAACAAGAAGCCCAAAACGCCCGACACGAGGAATAACGCAACGGTCGTCGGCACGAGACGGCGCAAAGGTCTACTCATCCCATACTTGAGCGGTTTCCTGCAGCCTCCCCGCATCCGGGCTCAAGATGAATGCTCACTTCTTGTCGGGAGCTGTGCGCCGCGGCATCCATAAGGGACTGTGTTAGCTCCAGTTCATGAAGACGACCGGCTGATAGCTCCAGCCTGCTCCTAGAATCGCCTTAACGACTTGAGTCTTGATGGCGGATATTTCGTATCCTAAGCCCGCTAGCAGTATCGGATCCTTGGCGGCCGGTGAGTTGCCGGCGCCATTCGCGGCATAACGCCCGTGAGTTAGGTCTAGCCCGACAACTGGACGGAACCCTATAGAAACTTGACTGTCAACGCCCCACTTGCCGCGTTTCCGCACCCTATACGCATAATCTGCCACCTTTATCACCGTTCGACGGCGATCGACGCGCAGCCTGATGCCTCTCGCCCTTGACAGTCCATGCCTGCCAAACAGCGCTTGCCAGGTTTGGTCGTTGGTTTTCCACTCGGCCAGGAAGTCAGTACCGTTCGTAGACCTTATGGTCCATCGTCGGTCGCCGCCGTTCAAGGACAAGAGTATGCCGGCTAGTTCGTCGGCCGAAGCGGGGCGGCGAGTCCGGTCGGGGCGTAGCGCAACAATCCTGGACGCCAACACCGGCCAGAATGCGAGCGACGCGACTAAACCCGCGATTGGAAACACCATTCTTCCATCGATTCTTTGGAGCAAATCTGGTCCTCTTGTTACGTTTAGGTGCGGAAAGTGCTCCAACATCGCGGATGCATACCGGTCGTCGGGAACTTGGATGAACCCTATCCAGGCGCCGTCAATCCAGACGAAGCGGGTCCATCTGAGTTGCGCTCTGGTTGTGAAAGCCGACGTCGGACCAACGGGGTCTGTGGATTCGGTCCCTTCTGGCAAGGCGCGCTTGGTGTAGAAGAACCCCTTGATCGGGTTGACGACTGGGTCAGAGTTCCGGAACGCATACGCCATCCTGAGCAATGCAACTCGCGCATCGATTGGGCTCGCGAACTTCTGCAGCGTGATCCAAGACACGACCACCCTGCTGAAGTTGTGATCTTCCGGCATTTGCGCGCCTGCCGCTTCGAGGGCACCCCACCTAGTGCGGAACCGCATGACCGTGTACTGTTCAGCGGGTTCGGGCCCGTCAATGTCATTCTGATTGCCGCCTGCCAATGACCTTACCGTCGGAAGGTCTCTGGCTTGCAACAGCTCCAGAATGATGTCAGTTGGTGCAGAATCAGGATCGAGTGGATCCGCTTGGTAATATGGCGGCGTTTCCACCAGATAAAATAGCAGCAGGCCGACTGCGGCGCCTCCTGCCCCTAAGCCTAGCGTCACGACAAGCAGGCGCAGGAGATTTCGAATCATGCCGATGACCTCGGGTTGCTTTAAGAACAGGATCTGGCACCTCCGAAACCAATCCTACTGACACTAATTAGAACACAGCGGGGTGTCAATCGCCGAATCGCCGAATCGCCGGGGATTGTGTGTAGAAAAAAGGGGAATTCCTCTTGTGACTCAGCTTGTCCCTTGATTTACCGGGCGAAGCAGAGATTGGAATCTCGCCACTCGCAGAATAGGAGCCCAGCGTGAGGGTTATTTTCATGGGTACGCCCGCGTTCAGCGTACCGACCCTGAAGGCAGTCCATAGAGCGGGTCACGAGATCGTCGCGGTGTGTACGGCGCCGGATCGTAGAGCCGGGCGTGGTCGGCGACCGCGGGCCTCGGCGGTGAAGGAGGCGGCGACGCGGCTTGGACTCCCGATCCTGCAACCTAAGGGCATACGTCGGCCGGATCTGTTGGAGCAGATTGCCGGTCGTGAGCCTGACGCTATCGTCGTAGTGTCCTACGGCCTGATATTGCCGGCGGAGCTATTGCACTTACCGAGACTGGGATCTCTGAATCTGCATCCTTCGCTCCTGCCTCGACATCGTGGCGCCACACCGATCCCGGCCGCAATTCTCGCCGGCGACCAGACCACCGGTGTCACTGTTATTTTCATGAACGAGCGGGTAGATGCCGGCGACATCCTGGGACAACGAACCGTGCCCATAGACTCTGATGATACAAGTGATTCTTTAGGGCGGCGCCTCGCTGTTATAGGGGCTGAGTTGGTGATAGACGTGCTCGATCGCCACGTAAGGGGCGAGATCAGTCCCCATCGCCAGGATGAGACGGAGGCGACGTTCACGCGACGTCTCCAAAAATCCGATGGATTGATCGACTGGAATCAAACGGCAGAGAGAATTGGCAGAATGGTGAGGGCCTTCCACAGTTGGCCTGGCGCGTTCAGCAGTTGGCGCGGCAAGTCAATCAAACTGGTCAACGTTAAAGCCATGGAATCTTCTGGTTTGGAACCGGGCGAGGTGGCTATCGGCCCTGAGTCCAATACACTACTCATCGGAACCGGGCACGGACAACTTGCGGTCCAGAGACTTCAACTCGAGGGGCGCCGGGAGATGTCGGCGGCCGATTTTGTACGAGGGAATAGCGCTATAGTTGGACAGCGACTCGGCTAATCGAGATAGGCGCGGAGCTTTTTCGAGCGGCTGGGATGACGCAGCTTTCGCAGGGCCTTAGCCTCGATTTGGCGAATGCGCTCACGTGTGACGCCGAACTCGCAGCCGACCTCCTCCAAAGTACGACTGTGACCGTCTTCCAACCCGAATCTTAGTTGCAGGACCCGTCTCTCCCTCAATGAGAGCGACGAAAGCACGCTATCGACCTGTTCCCTCAATAGTTGACAGGTCGCAAGGTCCAGCGGCGCCGGCGATGACCGGTCTTCGATCAGGTCTCCCAAATGGTTGTCCTGGTCTTCGCCGATCGGGGCTTCTAGCGATACTGGTCGTCGAGCTACTTTGCTCGCCTCGCGCACCCGGATGGTAGCGATTTCGACCGATTCCTTGAGCGGAGATGGAAGATCGCTCGCCCGGTTCAATACCCCAGATCCGAGGATGAAGTCTCGGCGCCGCGTTGGGTCTACCATGGGCACTCGCTCGCCTTGCTGCGCAGACCTGATTAGCACCAGGTCCACCAGGTCGGTTTCGAGCTCCTCATCGAAAAACCCCATCATAAGGGCGACCTCTTCTCGTGTCGGATCCCTTCCCAGACCTTGCACCAACTCGCGCGAGACTCTCGTGAGCCGGTTGATAACCTCAACCATATGTACTGGAACTCGGATGGTACGCGATTGGTCGGCAATAGCCCGGCTGACCGCCTGACGGATCCACCAGGTAGCGTAGGTGCTGAACTTGAATCCTCGACGATGGTCAAACTTGCTGACCGCTCTCATCAATCCGAGGTTGCCCTCTTGTATCAGGTCCAAAAACGCCATACCGCGGCCCAAGTATTTCTTGGCCACGCTGACCACCAGCCGGAGATTAGCCTTGGTCAAACGTTGTTCGGCTGATTCGGCCCCACGTCTCAGTCCCCTGAAATGTGAGTCGAGTTCGTCCTCGTGTTCAATCAACTCGTTGCCTATGTCTTCGCAACAACGCAGATCGTCGATTGAATCGCAGTCCATCAAAGGTCTGATTCTTGACGGCAATGCCCTGGTAGAAACAGAGAAGTCTACAATCTTGCTCTGGCTGTCATCGATAGAAAGGTCGAGTCGCTCACTGACCTCTTGGGTGATGTCCGCATCAATGCTGTAGTCGACTTCCTTGCGAAACTCGGGGTGGTAGATCGTCGCGGCAACCGATATGTGGGATGGAATATCCGCGTGGTTGGTCACGATATTGACGATCTCGCGATTCTCAGCGACACGCCGGTAGATTTCGGTGGCTACATCAAGGCTAGAAGGCTCAAAGTCAAAGCCCTCGGTTAGCTCCTCCTCGATCCGGTCCAGCATCGATACCTCTTCGAGCCGGCAGGCCAACCATTTTTCATCCTTTGCCGTGAGGAGTTGACCCCGGCCGATCTCGTGCAGGTACATCTTGACTGGGTCGTCAATGATGATCTCGTCGGGGCTGAGGTTGTCCTCGTCTATGGCGATAGATTGACCCAGAGAGGATTCCGCTTCTAGTAGATCGGCGTCGAATGGTCCGACTTCATCAATCGTTTCTACGCGGCGATATGTAGCCTGGATCAATCATTCCCTCCTAAGGTGCCCGCCAATTGTCACTGGCTGGGCGCCTGCAGACCTTGGCGATAACCCTAACGACCCGAAAAGGCAAACCGAAGCGAGGCTGATCTGTTGCCCACCGGATGCGATGTCATGCGGACGCCCCCGTCGGTTGCCAAGCTGCCACCTTGACACAAATACATATGGGATTTTAACACGCCCGGCAACCACATTTCAACGCCCCGAATTGCCTCATAACTCACATTACCGTAAGGAGCAGGAGTTATGACCCGTCGCGGCGGGCGACAACAAAGCAAACACGAGTTGGCGAACGCTTTAAGAGTCCGCTATAAGAATGGAACTCGCCGGGAAAAGTAGGTTGTTGGATGAGTTTTTGACGGCTACAGGCTATTACCGCAAATGGGCGATCCGATTATTGTGCGATGGGCCACCCAAACCTAAGGGGAAAGGTGGAGGCAGACCAAGGAAGTACTCCTAGCTAGCGGTAGGAAGTTTAAGGACCGTACTTGAGCTAAGTGGCTGGATGTGCGGGAAGCGACTGGCTCCGTTCCTTAGAGAGCTTGTGCCAGCCTTGGAAGAAGAAGGAGCATTGAGGATTGATCGTGAAGTGAGAGAGCAGCTGATGACAATGAGCGCAGCTACTATCGATCGGCGTTTGCGTCTAATCTAGCGACACAAACGCCTAGGTGGCTACACTACTACAAAGCCAGGTTCACTGTTGAAATAACAGATACCGGTCCAAACCTATACTCCTTGGGAAGAACAGAGACCGGGCTATGTAGAGATTGACCTGGTAGCTCACTGCGCCACCTCCGCAGCCGGGCATTACCTCAACACCCTAAACGTTGTCGATGTGGCTAGTGGCTGGACCGAGCCTATTGGGGTTTGAGGGAAAGGCCAAGCCGGCGTGTTTGCCGCCTTGGAGCTGGTAAGAGAACGGCTGCCTTTTCCTCTCTTAGGTATCGACTCCGATAATGGATCAGAGTTCCTAAACGCTCATTTACTACGGTACTGTCGCTCTGAGAATATCACCTTCGCCCGCTCACGTCCCTACTGGAAGAACGATCAGGCCCACGTAGAACAGAAGCACTGGTCTGTTGTTAGAAAGCTAATCGGCTATGATCGCTTCGAGTCTCAGCCGGCGTTGGAGCAATTGAACCGAGTCTACGGTCTGGTGAGACTGTGGATAAACCACTGGCAGCCACTACTTAAGTTGGTTGGTAAAAAAGGAACGGTGGCAAGCTCACCAAGCGGTATGATACCGCCCTAATGCCTTACAGACGGATCTTAGCCGCCGAAGTCCTTCAGGCAGAAGAGAGAGCCCTGCTCGAACTAGAACACAGAAGTTGGGGGCCGGCCTTGCTACGCCGGCGGATTGAGCAGGGGATCGAAGCTTTATGGAGACTTAGGGAACGCCCCTCCCCACCCATAAGAAGGGTAAAGGATCTAGCGTCTTGAGTAATCCGAGGTATGAGTTGGGAAAGGTTCAATATTGTCGAAGACTCGCCTATAGAGAGAGGCAACGATACCAGTTCGGTAATCTCTAGTTTTGAGGCAACACGCGCCTTGCAGTGTTGCCAGCCGACGCGCCCTAAAGTTGCGCGACCTGCCAGACGAGATTTGAACGCCGGCACTCGCAAACGTCGATTACGATTTTAAGTATCATCGAGACCGCATTCTTCTCTGAAAATCAGCTTACGTTAGGCTGCCGTCGTGTACCTCATTAATGGTTGCGCACCTCAATAGACAAGCTAGTATTGTCAAGACGAACCGGCAGGTTTGCTGTTGTCGGAGGATTGCCTGGTGAGCAGTCTAATCTACTTTGACCACGCCGCTACCACCCCCTTGGACCGATCGGTATTGGCTCTGATGGAGCCCTATCTCTTTGAGGTATTCGGCAACCCATCCAGCATCTACCAGTCTGCCCGAGAGGCCCGGCGGGCCCTGGACGATGCCCGCGATAGCGTCGCCGATATCCTGGACGCGCGTGCGAGAGAGATCGTGTTTACGAGCGGCGGCAGCGAGAGCGACAACCTCGCGATAAAGGGAGTCGCCTTTGCCAATCGGTCGCGCGGGAATCACATAATCACCTCACAAATAGAGCATCACGCGGTCCTGCACAGCTGCCAGTACCTCGAAAAGTTTGGATTTCGCGTTTCGTATCTGCCGGTAGATCGACATGGCGTAGTCGACCTGGACTCGTTGAGGGACGAAATGTGCGACGAGACGATTCTGGTCACGATCATGTACGCGAACAACGAGATCGGCACGATTCAGCCAATAGAAGAGATAGCTGGAATCTGCAAGGAGCGCCGCGTCCATTTTCACACCGACGCGGTACAAGCCGCCGGCGCCCTCGATCTCGACGTGAAACGGCTCGGCGTGGACCTGCTCAGTCTCTCCGGCCACAAGTTCCACGGACCCAAGGGCATCGGCGCGTTATTCGTCCGGCGGGGCGTGCAATACTGGCCCCAGCAACACGGCGGCACCCAGGAACGCAACCGGCGGGCAGGTACCGAGAACGTCGCCGGCATCGTCGGCTTCGCCGCTGCCCTGAGGGCGGCCTACGAGAATTTCGATCGAGTCAATAGCCACGCCGCAATGCTCCGCGATAGATTGATCGAGGGTGTCCGGAGCCGGGTGGACAACTCTGTGTTGACTGGTCACCCGAGCGACCGTCTCTCGAACAACGCGAGCTTCTGCTTCGAAAATATCGAGGGTGAATCCATCCTCCTGGCCCTGGACCAGCGGGGCATTATGGCCTCCAGCGGGTCGGCTTGCACCTCAGCATCGCTCGAGCCTTCCCACGTCCTGATGGCGCTGGGCCTGCCGGCAAGCCTGTCCCATGGCAGTCTCAGGTTGACCGTAGGCAAAGACAACACGATCGATGAGGTCGAGCGCGTTCTCGTCGAGTTGCCGTCAATCATAGAGAAGCTCCGCTCGTTGAGCGGCGCCCTCGTCTAAGCGGGCGCAAACTGGCACCGTTAGAGTCCGGCGGACTGGTCGCCGGCGCCTCGGAGTTGGCCGATTACCTGAAGGTGACCGGCGAGCGCCGCCGGATCGCGAACGGCAAGATTGTCGGTTGGCTGCGCTCGGTCTCCCGGCACCACGATCTCGACGCCCTGCGCCTCAAAGTAACGGCCAACCTGAGTACCGCGCGAGCCGCCGAGCCAATAGAACCCCCCGCGTTGCGGGCGCCGGCGCCGGCCTGCCAGGGCGATTACAGCGTGGTCGCGGTCGATGGCTCCCAGATCGAGCTTGACCCTCACGCCCCGGTCTACTGCTTCCTCCTGAACTACGGCGTCGCGATTCTGTGCTATCGATCAAATCCCCTGCGAGATTCTGCCGCCTGGCTGTTCAGTCGCACCGAACTGCGCTACCGTCCCGAGGACCTGACGTTTGGCGCTGACGGCCGGACCGTCCAGTTGGGCGGACAGCTGCTTGGCATCCATCGCCAGTTGGGCGAGATGAAACTGCTGGCCCAAACTGCGGCCGAGGACGATCGATTGGCAGCACCCAAGCTCGCGCTGCAGGACGGCGCGATGCGGCTGAGCGTCCTCGAAGGCGCCGGCGTCGATCAGCCTCTGCGCGACGAGTTCACTCGCCGCCACTTGCAGGCGTTGGATCTGTTGAGAGTGGGCAATGTCCCTGTTGCGAGCTACGTCAGCCGGCCCCGTAGCGATGACGTGGTCCGCGCCCTACGCCTGTGGCTCCGAACCTTGCCAGCAACTGAAGCGAGACACGAATCCATTGGCTTGGCGGAAGAAGACTTCGACGGAATCTCCGACCGGGATGTCTTCAAGGAAGTCTTGGAGGAGGTCGGTGACCGCTCGGCCGTCTTCTGCAGCAGTTGGCGCACGTCGCGCGACCAGTACAACGAGCATCGAGTCCACTTCATATATCTCAACACCGGTGACGAAATCGCTCGCGTCGACCTGCCCGAGTGGGTCGCCTGCGACGCCACCGCTCTGAATTTCGTCCACGCGGCTATCGTCGATCAGATCGAAAAGGGCCTCGGATACCCAGTCTCACTTACGGAGGCGCACGAGCAGGCCGTAGTCCGGACCGCCGACCGCCGCCTGTTTTGGGAGTTAGTGGAACGCTCCGCCAGGGAAGCCGGATTGACGCCTGCTCAATCGGCCAAGGCCAGATCCAAATCGATCAGGCCGGTGTGATAATTCACAGGAGCATGCCGGAAACGCCTATCCAGTCACGGACACGAAAACAGACGACTCCCGTTAAGTCCGCGGACCCCTTTCACCTCCGCGGGCCCGGTAACTCCTCGCCGCTCAACACCTCAATAGAGTGTTGCACTTCGTTTGTGAACTTAGCCAATCCAGCAGGGGCGGGGATGGGAAATGTAGCGCGGGGGCTTGTCCCCCGCTGGGGACGGGCGGAGTGGCGGAATCGGCCGTGCCAAGTCGCTATACCTACCCACGGCACCGCAGTATGAAGTGACACCGAATATGACGCGATGGGCATCGCGGCGCCCTGGCCCTCGATCTTGTCCGGTTCGGTGAGCCTGTGCATTCCGTGCTGCGAACTCTCCGCAGGAGGGTCCATATATAGAAGGGCTGGAGGCGGCCCGGAGGGAACCGTTCGACAGGGCTGGGATGCATGGTCCCGGATCGTTCAGGCGCTACGCAGTATCCATGAGGAAATCGCGGAGGGCGCGGGCGGTTGCCTCAGGCTGCTCCACCCACGTCTCGTGCCCGGCCCGCGGTATTGTCACGTGACGGCTGTTTGGAATGAGTCGGGCGATGTCGGCTCGTGCCCACCTGGGCCGCGGATCCCCATCACCGTCTAGGACAAGCGTGGGCGCTGTGATGCGGGAGATCTGAGAGGGTAGGTTTCCCATCTCCTCCATAAGGTTCGCCTCCGCGTATAATGCGGCGTTCAGAGAATAGTTGATGGGAAAGCGGTCGTATCGGGGTACTTCGTCGAGCCGAGTCAAGTCATAGAGCTCGGTCGTTTCGAGCATGGCAGAGCGCTCTTCGTTGATCTGCCTAAGTTCCTCGCCCTTGGCAGTCAACCGGCGTTGACTAAGTAGGCGAAAGCGTTTACGTTCGGAGGGAAGGAGCTTCGCCTCCCGGTTCCAATGATATTCTTCGTGCCAGGCGGGATCAATGCCTGTGCCCGAAAAGTACACCAGGCGCGCGGTGCGTTCGGGATATTGAATCGCATACAGAAGGGCGAGGCTCGCCCCCCATGAGTGGCCGAGGACTGTCCACGCCTCGTAGCCCCAATATTCCCGGAGCGCATCAAGGTCGTCGACGAACGTTGCAATCTCGTAAGGACCGCGGTCTTGCGATCTGCCGCATGCGCGCTGGTCGTACCGGTGCACGGTCACGACATCGTGAATCATTCCCGCGACCGCCTCCAGGTAGTCGTAAGCTCCCGGACCACCGTGACAGAGGGCGATGGGCGGACCACTGCCCTGAGTCGCCGTCCAGAGGGAAACTCCGTTCGCGGTTAAGTGCCGTTCGGAAATGGACATAAATCACTCCCAAAACTATTGATTGCCCAAGGCCGCCCTTCGCCGCGTGAGTTGCGACCCGCCGGCCAAGTACAAACTCCCCGTGCATGCGGCGCGGCGGATCCCAAGCTCCTTGTTTCGATGCGCCGATAGCCTGGGGCCAGGAATGCAGTCAAAGGCCGCCAGACCGTCAGCGCCAGCATCAGCCGAACAGCCTCACCAGCGCCGCCACCGAAATCACGAACGCCGCCACGCAGAAGATCACGGCCAGAATCACAAATATCACATTTTCAGTTGTGTACTCTTCATTCAAATCTTCACCCTCCTTAGGTCACAGAGCAGGTTCGTAGTTCCCGCACGGACCGTTCAATCGATCTGTCGAGAATCCAGCAGCTCCTCATTCAAATCGAAACCCGAGCCCCGGACCCTCGGGCAGCAATTGGCGACCGTTTTCGATCCTAGTTGGCGGCTCCAACAGATCATATTCCCAATCGTTTCGAGGCGCCCCGCCGGCATACTCCTGGTAGAGGAGATTCGGAGTGGCGGCGCATACATGCGTCGCCGCTCTTGTCACTATCGGGCCGCACCAGTTATGCGTCGCGATCCTGACACCGTAGCGCTCGGCTAGTGCCGCGGTCTTGCAACTCTCCAGAACCCCGCCGTTGATTCCAACCTCCGGCTGAAAAACCGACAGTGCGCCGCTGTCGAGAAGCTCCTTCGCCTCCCGGCGGTTGGTGGCCAGTTCTCCGGTTGCTAGGGGAATCGAGGTTCCGCCGGCAACTTTCTTCAGAAGCTCAGGGTCGTCCTTGGTGGGCGCCTCGAAGAACAGGATGTCCAGCGGTTCAAGCATCTTCGCCGCCGCGATCGCGCCGGCCGCGTCGAATCGATTGTGCGCGTCGATAGCCAGTTCGTATCCTTCTCCCACCGCTTCCCGCACCTGCCGCACTCTATCTACCCGCTTGCCGAGTTCCTTGGCATCCCGCGCGTCCATGTCGACAAAGGGATCCCATTTGAACATCCTGAAGCCGGCCTCCTTCGCCGCGAGGATTCTCTCGATCTGCTCCTCCCAACTCTTCGTGCCATCGAAGATTCCGTGATCGGCGTAGAGCGGAATCTGCTTCCGAACCGGTCCTCCCAAGAGACAATATACGGGACGGCCGGCGATCTTTCCGAGGACGTCCCAAAGAGCGATCTCAATCGCCGAGATCGCCGCGTACCAGCTGCGGTCGCTGGCGTGGGGGAGAAAGCGTGCGAGGAAGGCCTCGATCTCGAGTGGCCGCCCGACTATGTCCTCGCCGATGCTCTCGATCCACGAACGTATAGGCGCAGCCTTGCCGGCCCAGGTGAAGCCTTCTCCGACTCCCTCTATACCTTGGTCGGTGACGACGCGCACGATCACCCACTCGTCGTATCCCCTGGTGCCTCTCATCACGATTGGGATGACTTGTCGGATCCTGACTGTCGTCCTTTGTGTCCTTTGTTTCAAGAAATGGGACCTGCCCCTGGAATTTTCCGTCTGCTAAACTAAGCTCCGTTACGGCCTTACAGTCTTCTGGCGCGCTGGTCCGTGAACGTTTCGGACGACTCCGCGAACCGACCATTCAACGCGAATGATGGCATGATCTGCGACGCATAAACAACGGTTCGGCCCCAGTCGCTGCATCTTTGAAGGGTTAGCGCCTCGGTGCGTCGCGGCACGCGTACAGGAGGAACTGGAGTAGATTATCGTGCTTGCAATCGATCGAACTGTCACAGGCGTCAAGCCCACCCTGAACGACCACGACGTTTTGGAGTTCTGCAAGAACGGCTTCCTCATGTTGAAGGGAGTGATCCCACAATCGACGAACGAGTGGGTATTCGAGCAGTTGGACCGAGATGACGGGCACGAGACCGAACTCGCCGACAGCGAACGCTTCGTCAATGAGGTGTTCCTAAATCCGGCCGTGACCGGCGTGATACGGTCTCTGCTCGGAGACAATTTCCTGTTCCCGGAGCAGGTTCACAACCATCGCCTCGAGGGTCCCAAGAAGCCACTACCCTGGCACATAGACGCCGGCGCCCGGTTCGATAGGTCCCTGAATCTTGTCTATGCGTTCTACGCACCCCAGGCAAACACGAAGCAAGCCGGCGCCACCTACTTCTTGCCGGGGTCCCATCTGGTTCCGATAACCCGAGAAGAGCTGCAGCACTTCGGCCATTTGGCCGGACAGGTGCAGACGATTGCACCGGCAGGCAGCGTCTTCATAGTCCACAGCTCGATTTGGCATCGGCAAGGGAACAAGACCGAGCCTGGAACCCGTAACCTGGTCAGGTGGAGCTACTGGCGCTCTGAGCCTCCCTGCGGAGACTGGATTGTCGATCCCGACTTCGACATCGGCAGAGCCGATTTTGCCATCGACAGCGAGTACTTCACCACCGCAACCCGCAGATGGCAGTCGGTGCCACGTGTTGCCGAGATGTTCACCTGGATGTGCGGCAAATCGGACCAATTCCGGTGGCTTGGCGGCAACGGCTGGCCCTACAACCACTCGCCGAGCAGCCTGCTGGACAGACAGGGGTGGCGGATCAATAACGGCGACAGCCGCTAGTCGAAACGCTGGCGAAAACCGGCATTCGCAATTGGTACGATAACAGTCTTACGTGGCCCCGAGAATGCCCGCATCTCACGGCTCCCATACTAGTTACTCCGGCCCCGACACTCGCCATTTGCATGAAACTAGACCGCTTCGGCGGCCTCTCGTTCGTGATTCGCGGCATCCCATCGTCAATCCGGACTCCACTTCGTCAATCCGCCCCCCCAAACGTAATTGGTACGAAAATGGTGTTACGCGGCTGTTGATGGCCAGCATAAACGTCCTCACTAACTGGCCAGCAAGAATGTCACATTATGGAGAATGTGACATTGAACCAGAGAGAGCAGGCAAGGCTTCAGGTACTCAACAGCTTATTGGCAGAGCATATGACTCTGGACCAAGCGGCGACTCTGATGGGAGTGAGCACGCGCCACACCAGGCGCATCCTGGCGGCGTACAGGGAGGAGGGCGCAGCCGCACTCGCTCACGGACATCGTGGACGCCGAGCACCCAACCTGACATCGGAGGCGACAAGGGCGGAGGTAGTGCGCCTTGCTCAGACCCGGTACCCGAAGACGAACCACACTCACCTGAGCGAGTTACTCAGGGAGCGCGAAGGCATAGATATAGGCAGAACTACGCTGCGGCGCATACTGGTTGGAGCCGGCCTGAAGAGCCCGCGCCGGCGCCGGCCACCGCGACACCGTGTCCGCCGGCAGCGGATGCCGCGCAAGGGCATGCTGATACAGATCGACGGCAGCCATCACCGATGGTTGGGAGAGGATGGTTCGGCCTTCGCGCTGCTGCTGGCGGTGGACGACGCCACGGGCATCGTGGTTAATGCCCTGTTCTGCGAGCAGGAGAACACCCGCGATTACTTCCGCCTGATGAGGGGTCTGATACAGCGCTACGGAATACCCATTGCCCTCTACACCGACCGACACTCCGTCTTCAAGAATGTGTCCGGGGCCGGGCTCGTCGGTGCACCGACGCAGTTCAGCCGCGCGATGGACGAGTTGGGAATACAGATGGTGTTCGCGCTGTCACCTCAGGCGAAGGGCAGAGTGGAGCGGACTGCCGGAACCCTCCAGGACAGGCTGGTGGCAGAGCTTCGGCTTGCAGGCGGAACCACCATCGAGGAGGCCAACGTCGTGCTGAAGGACTTCCTTGTCCGCTTCAACGCTCGCTTCGGAGTGCCGGCGCAGCACCCTGAGGCTGCCTACCGCCCGTTGGGATCGGGAGTGTGCATCGATACGGTGCTCTGCTTCAAACACAACCGCAGAGTGGCCAGGGACAACACGGTGAAGTATCGCTGGCGCACGCTTCAGCTGCTGCCAGGTATGGAACGACCCAGCTACGCCGGAACGGTGGTTGAGGTCTTGGAAGGCTTGGATGGCCAACTGGCTGTCCGTTACCAGGGAGCGATAATCCCTAGCCAGGAGGCGCCACCCCGCCCAGGCATACTCAGAAGATTCAACGGCTCTTCCTCACACGAGCTACCCCCATATCGCGGCCTCAACGGACTGGGCAGGCGCTGGGAGGCGACCCTGGCAGGACTCGACGCCGGGATCGACACGGTAGAAGCAAACGGTGCAATCAGAGTCCGCAAAGCCGTTGCCATGCGACATAGGAAGCCCACCCCACTCCAGAAAGCAAGGTGGAACGCTGTGCAGAAGGCGAAGCGCGGGGGATTGTCGATTCGAGCTGTCGCCAGGGAAGTGGGCATCCACCGGGACACGGCGAAGAAGTACATGGAGGCTGAGAGTCCGCCCATGAAGCGCTCCGCGTTGAAGAGGGGATGATCTGATACCATCACTAGCAGTACGGGTGACATTTATGCTGGCCACTTGGGCGGACATTTTCGCTGGCCATCGACAACGCGGCTTCAATAGTGCCTCGGAGGTTCTCGAATCTCCCGGATCGTCATTCCGGCGAAAGCCGGAATCCAGGGTGGGGTGCGGGCGGCGCAGATTTTCATACCTTGGTGTGCCGTCGCAAGCCGGAATGGGTGATTGGTACGAAAATGGCCGGACTAGCTAACTTCCTCTAACTGGGACTTCATCTCCAGCCGGAAGAGGACATTGTAGGGCTGGGGCTTGTCCCCAGCCGCAGGCGGGTCATTAGCCGAGCCGAGTTCCGAGCCTCCGTAGATGAAGACCGGCCGACCAGCGCCCTGATTTTTTTCATACTTTGGTGTGCCGGCGCAAGCCGGAATCCAGGAGAGGCGGGGAAGGGAAATGAAGCGCCATCGAATACTACAAAAGGCGAGGGGCTCGTCCCCGGCTGGACTCGGACCGTGGCGAAGGAGAATTTCTCTTACCGATTCCGCGTCCCACACCACTAATCCGGCCATGCGGGTAATCCCCTCCCCTTAGATCGGTCGGTGTTGCGCAAAATAACTCCCCTGTGTGAAGATGAGCCAGTCCGATTCGTACATCCCGGAGCCCCAATCTCTTGTTCTCGTTCATTCCGAAGAATTTGCCCGGAACCTGCAACGCCCGGGTGCTCTGGAGGGCGCCTTGTGCCGAACCAAACGGATTGCAGGCAACCAAAGATGGTCTCTGGGTCGTCGATCACAGTCCGGAGCGCAAAGTTTGCTTGCTTCGTTACTCGGACGGCGCACTGCTCCACCAGTTTGAGGTCCGCACGAAACGTGGTAGCGGAATTACCCAGGACCCCGACGGAAACATCTGGGTCTCGTCGACGATCGGGTTCGAGATCCTCTGTTACGATCCTGAAACCGGCAAGGAGCTTACCGCTTTCCCCACACCGAAGCTGCAGCCCAATCCGGCCCTGCCCCATGGCTTGATCTGGGCCGATGGCCATCTGTGGGTCGCTACACAGTTCCCGGGAGCGCTTGTCGAGTTGGATCCTGCCAACGGGACCGTGGTCCATTGGGTCCGCGTCGCCGGCGATCGGACTCATGGAATTGCTTGGGAGGAAGAGGGTCTGTGGCGCTTGCGCAACAAGGCCCTGGCCGGCACCGACGGCCCAGTTGCCAAACACAAACGATCTAGTGGCACTTGGCGTTCGCCGCGCGGATTGCCGGCGCTCTGGTGTGCAGACACGAACCGGCGCATAGTCTTCATGCTTGACCCCGAAACCGGCGGAATCCTCGACGCCATCGGGATCGCCGGACCCGAGGCGCACGGCATGACAATCCATGATGGGACGTTCTGGATGTGCGACGCGGAAACCGGTGAAGTCTTCGTGCTCGAAAGAAATACCGTCTAGCTGGTAGGATTTCTCAGGCACAGTTACGGGCTGGGTACGAAAATGGCCGGACTAGCTAACTTCCTCTTAATTGGGACTTCGTTTCCAGCCGGAAGAGAACATTGTAGGGCTGGGGCTTGTCCCCAGCCGCAGGCGGGTCATTAGCCGAGCCTAGTTCCGAGCCCCCGTAGAGAAGGCCGGCCAACCAGCGCCCTGATTTTTTTTCATATCTTGGTGTGCCGGCGCAAGCCGGGATGGGCGATTGCTATGAAAATTAGATGAATCCGCTAACTTCTGCTAACTCGTGTCGCGATTTTCATCCTCTTATGCGGCCTTCGCAAGGCCGTGGTGATTCCGGCGAAGGCCGGAACCCAGGAGGGGCGGGGATGGGAAATGTAGCGCGGCCGAAGGCTACGCAAGGCGAGTCGAAGACTACGCGAGGCGAGGGGCTTGTCCCCCGCTCCAGACAGTCCTACAACCAGCCAATAATCCCGAACCACCGTAGAGAAGACTCGTAATCCGGTGCCCCGGCCTTCATACCCTCGTGTGCCGGCAGGGGCCGGCACGAGCGCTTACTATGAAAGCATGTCCTGAATGTCATCGTCAGGAGCAATACTGTCGGTAGCGCCGGCAGTCACAGGGAAATGTCCACGCCGGCACTGTGCGCTGTAGCGACGTCGAACTGCCCAGTGCGCCGAACTCACGGAAGATTCAGAGTATCCGCCTGCATATGCACCGGCGCGTCGGGACTCGTCCTCAGTACCTCGAAAGACTGATCCATCATCAGTGCTTCGAGACAGCCGGCACTCCCGCCAACATAGGTCGAGTCCAAATCGATATCCGTCGAAACGCACCACCTCCTATCCGCCGGCCACCAGATGCTCGGCGAATCGCGCCAGCGGTTGACGAAGAACGAGCCGATCGCCGAAAGAGCCCCGGCATAGAGCAGATAGTCCCGCCCTATGCCCTTCATCCGGTCAGCGGTCAATACTTCATTCGGAGGAGACAACGTCATGAGGCGCGTTACGTCGCCGGCCCTTGAGAGTACTGCGGTCCCACCCGGCGAGAACTGCCCGTAACCCTCCCATATGGCGAAATAGCAACGATCCGGCGTCTCGGTAAACCCCTCCAAGAGTTCGGCGAATGCAACCGCATCATCTTCATCCATGCTCCCGTGAGTGGGATCATCACTCCAAGGCGGATCCCCGGTCCCAAATCCACGGTCAGGCACACTGATCCCCTCGAACGCCATCAACGGATGCGCCGTCCGGCCGCTCCATGCGGCAACTTCCGCCCATCGAACGCGCTCGTCGGTCTCGGTCCTAGCCGGGTGGAACAGCCGTCCATACGTCGCAAACCCGCTCGGAATCAACGCGCCCACCGTCGCGAACTCAGGCGCCAACCCCTCTTCCACCCACCGCGCCGGCGATACATCGGGCAAGAACGTCAACCCCGGCGGGTGAAATTTCCGGCCGCTGACAACCACGTTGCGCCGCTTTCCCAGCCCCTTCCTGAGCTCTTCAAGCAGCCGGCGGATCACAGCGGAAGCATCCGGCCGGCCTCCCGCAATCGCCGGCGCCGCTCCTGAGCATCCGGCAACGCGCTCGACACCTGCCTCCAGAACTTCGCCCAGCGGACCTTCAGCGTCGGACGCGCCTGCCGGATGTTCGCCTGAATCTCTTCCCAGTTTTTCCCAGTGCTGACGCAGCCTGGCACATCGGGCGCATATGCGCCATAGTTGTTCGTCATTTGTTCAAAGACGACCGCGTACCTAAGCCTCACTTGGGGACGATCACACATCCAGCGCCTCACGCTCCACGTAGGGACGAAACGCCGGTCGTAACGCTTTATCCGTAACGAGGTCCACCCGCCGGCCCAGAAGGTCCTCAATGTAGAACTGCACGCCAAAGTAGGACCTCGAAGTAGCCGGCCCCAAAAACCGAACCAGAATGTCAACGTCGCTGACTTCGGTTGCCTGATCTCGGGCAAACGAGCCGAACAGTGCGAGTCCGGCCACGTCGAATCGCTCCACAAGAACGTGCTTGTGCGTTCGAAGCTTTTCGAGGATTTCGTTCCTGTTAATCGAGTCCTCTCCTTTCGCTCTAGCGACCGTCCCGCCGGCGTTCTTGTCTTGCCCTACCTCAACCTGCCTCGGCTGCCGGCGACGGCGACTGCTCCGCTTCCACTTCAACCACACCAAACGTTGTTTCCAGATCGGGAATGGGCCCCCCGGCTTCGGTAAGATTCGCAACATGGTAGGCCATTGCATCGCCGATGGACATCTTTGGCGCCGGCGCCGCCTCCCCCTTGTCGCTAAGGTCTTCTATATGGAAAGCGATAGCCTCCCGGATCATTTCCTTAAAGTCGTCCCAAGTCTTCCCCGTGCTGATGCACCCTGCCAGATCGGGTACATATGCGCTGAAGTTGTTGGGAGTCCGTTCATACACCACTGCGTACTTGAGTGTCATCAATTCTCCTCCCTTCAGCCAGCCTGCTTGAGTATGCTCAGCGACGTGCCTCTCGCCACATCATTACCCGGATGGCCCGGAATTGTAACGGTCCCCGCCTTATGGGGATGATGATAGTGGCGATGGCTTCCACATGTACGGACCAACCTCCAACCGTCTCTCTCTACCAGCCGGATCGCATCCCTAACTTTTGGCATACCCCAACTCCCGCAGCGACTCGCCCGGGCTCGCCACCACTTTGTCCCGCCGGCGCACCGCCTCCCTCAAGCCCCATCCAGGGCTCCTCCAGGCTCATCGGCCCGCCACCGTGGCCGGCGGCGCCCTCCAATCGCATTACAAGCCAGGCCCGCTAAGAATCGTCGCCAAAGTTCTCGAACAGGTTCACTCGCCGGCGGCACTCTTTGTGAAGCCATTCCGTGATTTTCATCCAATTTCCACGATCGCGAGAATCGACGCGCATATCCACTCCGCAAAAATGACCGCTACCCTTTGGGTGCTCGACTATCTCGACCCCAAGTTCGTTTCGTATCGCGGTTTCGTAGCGCTTCAACCGCGAAAACACCGCTTCGCTCGATTCGCCGCGCCGGCCGCGCACAGACACTCCCACGTGGTTCTGACCTAACCACTGTGCGACGATTAGATCAGTCCCAGGCACCTCGTGCCAAACCGAGCTCGTCGCGTAGTTCTCACGCAACTCGAGCTCATCCGGATAATTCTTGGAGAAGTATTCCCAGAACTCTCGCCGGAACGAGCCCAACTCGCTGAGTACTCTCGATTCCCTGGCGACGGAGTGAATCTTCCGGTCCCATTCGTTCGGCTGCTCGACCACTTCGAAGACCGGCGCGAGCGGAGAACCGCCGATTCGCACCACTTTCACCCTCACCGCGAAGAACGCAAATCCCTCGGTGGTGTGATCGTTGAGCCATTTCACAGCGGAGCGGTGCGAGTCGTCGAACTCCTTGGCTATCCAGATGACAATCTTGGCATCGAGTCCGGCCAGGTAGGTCAGGACTTGGCCCAAATGTGAGTGGTCCGAGCGCTCCAGTTGATTCTCGATCAGCACGAAGCTCTCGTCCTGTGGATTGCGCGTCAGCAAATCGGCCGCGAACCTGCCAACCTCGACTTCGCGGTTTTCCAAGTCCAATGGAATCCCAATAACCTCCGCCAGCCGATCGAGGTTATCCGCAAGCCACGGCGTAAAGCTCTGCGCCTCGTTGGACCATGCCTCACGCAAGTCCACCGATTCCAGGTCGCCAAACTGAACCTCTGTCATTCCAATCCTCCCTCATTACTTCAAGACCGGCGGCCATGAATACCTGACTAAATCCGGCTCCGGTGCGCTAATGCGGAGCCACCGGCAGTTCGAGGTTCAACCGGCCGGCGGATCACGGCGACAGCATCTGAAAACGAATCTGAGAATACCGCCTCAAAAGTGTGCATGCCGGCTTCTAGACCTGGGTGAGTACCCCGTAGCTCTTGCTACTTATGTCACAAGGCCTCTTGACGCTTCAACTCGGGGAAATAAGTCGAGAAAAAACCGCGGTCCCGCGTGAGGAACGCATCAGCTGCCGCTAAGGCGTGGGCGCCAATCAGAAAGTCCGTCATGATACGTACCCGCGGACCGCCGGCCGCGCGGTACCGCTTCCAACGTAATCCCGCTTCGTAAGCAATCGACGAGTCGATTGAGGAGAGCGCGGCCCCTATCTCGCGAAGTGCCTCGTCTAGCGACGCCCTATCGGCGAATTCGGGAACGACTTCAGCGTATACGACGTCGCACACGATGATCGCTCCTCTGTCGTACGCCTGGCGTACCCAGCCGCGCGATTGGGAGTGGTGCGGCGCGTCGGTTCGAAACAAATCAAACAGTACATTCGTGTCGATCGAGGTGATCACCTGCCCCTGATATCCTCCACGTACTCGTCGATGTCAAAATCAGCGCCATCCAAAATCCCAGCGACACGGTCCACCGGGTGCAATGCCGCCGTGCGCTTCTGAATGAGCAGGCCACGCTCGGTTGGGGTGATCTCAACCTCCACGTTGTGATTCATCCCAAAACGCTCTCTCAGATGCTTGGGAATTGTTATCTGGCCGCGCTCGGATATTCTCATGTCATGCTCCGTATGAATTACTGATTCATACAATCATACTGCGCGCTGCGCACGATTCGCAATCTGTAGGATGCTTGTGGCCGGCCCGCCAGATTAGGCCGTCGGTGTCGAGCAGGATCCCGGGTTCAGCACGCGGTCCGGATTCGACTCGGCCTCCCACTCGATCTCGACAGGCGAGATCACGTCACCTGAGATCCGACTCTTTTCCCGCTCACGTCCGAACCAACTCTTTGGCTTTGCCACGTACGACGTCAACTTCGCCACCGGTCCACCCTTGGGTCTCCCAATTCGCATGTCGCGAACATCCCACAAATTGGCCAAATCGTGGGACGTGGGGCGGGGAGCGTGGTCATCTGCTCCAACTTATTCCAATTCCGGTGCAAATCTTCGGCGATTTCAGGGCTGGCATTGCCTCACATGCCTAATCGACCCTTTGGACGCCATCAACTGCAGTGACCGAACGAGGGCAACCACAAGGGATTGCCCCTACGAGTGCCTAATACCAAGGGAAGGGTTTCGGATACGTGCAGTTCATTCAATCGTGACTCTTACCCTTACCGGCTGAATTAGTTGGACCAGATGGGAGCGTGGTGCGCTCAAAGACCACGCTAGGCGAGGGGCTTGTCCCTTGGCAATAGCCCACACCTTGAACTCCCGCACGCCAAATTGCAAAATAATAGCACATATGTCCGACATGCCAATCAGCACGCAACAAACCCTTGCAGGAAGCGAATATTGCGAAATAGATGGCCGCCGGCCTCTGATCACACCTGGCGCCTGCGCACAAAAAGCTGTTGTTGCAAAACAAACAGCCACGCAGCAGTTGCCGCTAGGAGCACGCCCGGGAGAAACTGCTTTTTACAAAACAAACGCCCGGTGGCCGGCAACCACCAGGACTCGTGCGGAAAAAGTATTTTTTTGCAAAACAAATACGCTTCACCGTCTGCCCGGCGGAGCGCTACTCGCTCAGCGTTTTGACCCGCATAGCCAGCAAAGGCACCAGCGCCACCAACGTCACTATCGCAGCCGCCAAGAAGGTGTCCCGGTAGATGCCCCAAATCGCGCCCTCGAAGATCGCCTGGTAATCGGCAAGACGCTGCTGGTACACCTCCGCCGCCTCATCCAGGCGCGGCAGCGGCAGGGGCACCTCGGCCATCGTCGCCTGGAAGCGGGCCAATCCCCACGATGTCAGCACCGAGAGTCCCATCATCATGCCTATCACCCGCGACACATGCGTCAGGGCGGTTGCCGTACCGGCATTCCGAGACCCGACCGCTGCGACCGCGCTCGCCACCACCGGCGCCAGCAACAGGCCAAAGCCGAATCCGGCAAATGCCAGGTCGCGCCCGATCCGAAAATCGTCCACGCCCGCCGGCCACGTGCTCACGCTAAAGAGACCGAACGCGATCAACACAAGGCCAACCGCTCCAGTAATTCGATTGCCGAACCTACGAGCCGCGAACCCACCGATCACACCGCCTATCGGCAGAAAGACACTGAACCGCATCAGCATCAGTCCGCCCTCAAGCGGGGTCTTCCCAAATACGGCGTTAGCCAGCAATGGAACATCCACCATCACCACGATGAACGCCACACCTATCAGGACGCTTACTACGCAAGCCGCGGCAAAGCCGGCCTGTCTGAACAATCGGACATCGACCACCGGACTCGGCCAGCGGTAAGCTACCGCGGCGTAAGCCGCCAACAAAACCAGTCCCACACCCACGAACCACACCGGCGGTACAGGCACCGTCGGGTGCCGGCTGGCAATCTGGGAAAGCCCAACGATCAGGGCGGCCAGTCCGATTCCGATCCAGGCTGCCCCCAGCCAGTCGACGCTCTCTCCACTTGCCCTACCCTTGTATGAGCGCATAGATAACCACGTCGCAAGCGCGAGTAATGCGACGAGAGGAATGTGTATCCAGAAGATCCAGCGCCAACCCAGCCAGTTGGTAATAATGCCCCCGTACAACGGCCCCAAGACGGCTCCCGCTTCGGCGACCGCGCCCACGATTCCCAAGAGGACGATCCACGCCCTGCTGTCCGAATCCTCTACCGCCAGCGAGAGCGCGACCGGCAACAGTCCTCCGCCGCCGATCGCTTGAATCATGCGCGCCCCAACAAGCCACCATAAGCCTGGCGCCAGCGCTCCCGCCACGGAGCCAAGCAGGAACAGCGCGAGGCACACGAACAACACCAAGCGCCGGCCACGAACGTCGCCCAGCCGGCCGATAAGCGGCAATGACGCAGCGTACCCCAATAGATACCCGTCCACGATCCAAGCCGCGTCATCCAGGCGGGTGATGGGCACATTCAGATCGCTGATCATTTGGGGGAGCGCGGTCACTACGACGGTCTGGTCCAAGGCGCCGACGAAGACGCCAACTGAAACAACCAGGACCGCAGCCTGGTTCCGCGAGGAAGCGCCGAGGATGTTGAGACTCACGGAGCGTCGATCGTTACCGGCCGATCGAACTCTGAGAGTGTTATTGTCGCTAGTAATGGTTCGCCCGCGGCGGACTCTATGGTCAGCAGTATTTGGCGGGGAAGTTCCTCTTCAACATCGATCCAAATGTCGGACACGATTGGCTTCTCGCCGACCACGGTACCTAGCAGCGGGACCAGCGCTTCGGGCGTCAGTGTAGCGCGCAGTTGGTGCGTGTCCACGCCTCCCAGTTGGCCCTGCTCAACGTAAGTCAAGTCGCTGGCCCGTCTGAAGACCTCTGCCGCGGCGAATTGGTCCAACAGTTCCAGGTTGGTGGAACCAGGCGGAAGGGGTTGCCATTGCTCGCTGAAAGGATTCAGCAGGTATAGGTCGCTGCCAACCTTGATGACCTCCAACTCTACAATCGCTTGGTCCATTCTTACCGTCGACATCAGGTGCGCCCTGTCCGGGCTGGCAACTGTCCCGACAAGGTTGTTCACCACGATGCCGGAGCCCAGATCGATCGCGCCGTTCTCCACCGTCAACTCGAACCTGACTGATCCCACCCCGCTGAAGCGTTCTGCGGCGCTCTCGATCAGCGCGTCGGCCCTGGGATCGGATTCGGCAGGCGGTTCGGGCGCCGTTGTCGGCGTAAAGGTGGGCGCCAGCGTGGCAGTTGGCGCAGGTGCCTGCGTTTGAGTCGGTGTGGCAGTTGGCGCCGGCGTGGGCGTGTCGGTGGGCTCGGGAGTCGGCGTCTGCGTCGGAGTTGGCGGCGGGGTGGGGGTGTCCGTAGGAGCCTGCACAACTACTTGCGTTGGTGTGGCCGGCTGCGGAGTCGCCGTCGGCGCCGGCTCTGGAGCGCCGCACGCCGCGACGATCAACAACGAGAATAGTGCCGCAGCGCGTAAGGCAGAAGGCACCCGCTCAGTGGGCCAGGCTCTGTCTACCCAAGATCTGTCCATTCTTCCGCGACTCGCAATACTAGAATGACGGGGTCGTCTATCGGCTCAAAGTCTGGCCAACGGTGCCGAGGGGCGGAATCGAACCGCCGACACCATGATTTTCAGTCATGTGCTCTACCGACTGAGCTACCTCGGCGCGAAATGCCTCTTCAAATAGAAATGGGGCGACAAGTTGCGCAGGTCCTACAGGCAGCAGAAAAGTCTATCACGCACGCAATTTCGCCAGCAACGTTTCGGCGACCCAAATGCGCCTCAATACCGCCGAGCGCGCGGCATTTCCGCCAATTCAAGAGGAATCATGCCCTACGATATCGAAAGGACCGCAGCACCTCAGGAGAGGTGAATGGCTCAAGCTATGATGCCAATTTCAGGGGTAATATGGGGCTTGGTTGTTAGTGTCTGAACATCCGCGCGGGACATCTGAAGCCTCACCCCAACACCGGACAGATTGAGGGCACAACACGTCGAAGGTGATAGAATGGGGCCGCCTCTTTAGGGAGATAACCGACCGCTTTGATGCGGTGGATCCAATAATACGACGCCGACCGACCTACGTGCGAGCGGCATCTCGGGCGACGATTGCGCGCAGGTCGGCGGGTCTGAAAACGATAGTAGCCGCGAGAATGCGGCTCTTCAATTAGAGCGCCGCTAGAGATATCCTTGTCCACGTAGGAACTGCGAAAACCGCGCCTGAACCCCGTTGATGGATCCCCCGCTTCGCAGGATCACTCTGTTAACTCGCAATCAAGGCTCTTTCCCGTGTATAACTGTATTTGATTGCGGGAACGAGGGACCGCGCGCCGGATCCTGCGGAACCAGGCCGTTCGGCGAAATTGGCCCCGTTGGTATTTCCTGGGTAAATAGAGTGAGCACTGCCCGGGCATCGGGTTCACACCAGGGTGACCACGAGATTGATAAAGGCAGAGACTGAAACCCAACGAATTCTCAGATTTCTCTCGCCAATTGGACTTGCTGTCCTCGTTGGCCTGGTGTTGGGCACCGCTGTAGCCTTGGGCTCTCCCCTTTACGTTACCGCCGCAATATTGGGTGCTTGCGCGCTAGCGGCCGCTTTGCTCAGCCCATTCTGGGCGTTGGTGGCCGTATTCGCCGCAATATTGGGCCTCCCATTCGCCGTGATCCCGATCAATCTAGGGCCGGTCCGGCTTACGCTTGTCGACGTTGCACTGATTCTCGCGTCCGTTTCGTGGCTCGCAAGCCTCCTGGCGACCCGCATTGACTTCCGACCGAGCCACGCCGATGGAATCGTCCTCGTCTACCTCGGAATAACCTTCGTGGCGTTCGTGCTCGGTACCGCGTTTCCAACCCCATCGTCAGCCGTTAGGTTGTTCCTAAAGGCTATTGCCGCTGGGATACTGTTCTTCGCTGTTACCCAATCCGTGATTTCCATACCACTCCTGCGACGCGTCTCGTGGTTGTTCGCGTTCTTCGGCTGGGGTGCCGCAACGATCAGCGTAATACTCTATTTGCTACCGCACTCAGTTTCGATGACCCTGCTGTCGTCATTGAGACCGCTCAACTATCCGGCAGGGGCGGTCCTAAGGTTCATTGCCGGCACCGACACCCAGCGCGCAATTGGGCTTGCAATTGACCCAAATGTGCATGGGGCAATGATGGCGATGGTCTGCCTTGCAACGGTGGGATTACTTGTTACCACCCGCGGCCAATCGCGCTACGTGGTCTTCGCTGGCCTTGCGATCGCACTCTTGGCCCTGCTGCTCACCTATTCACGGAGCTCGTGGCTTGGTCTGGTTAGCGGGTCTGCATTATTCGCAACACTGTGGCTCCGCCGGCCTTGGTTCGCTCTACTAGCTATCGCCTCACCCGCAATAGCGCTTCTATTGCCACCCGATCTCGCATTCGTTTCGCACCTTCAGTCTGGCCTTCAGGCTCAAGACCAGGCGGCCGCAATGCGACTTGGGGAATACAAGGACGCTTGGACATTGATCCAACAATATCCTATCTTCGGAGTCGGGTACGGCTCTGCGCCAACCGTTGACCTTTATCTGGGCGTGAGCAGCATCTATTTTCTAATTGCCGAGCAGACCGGCCTGGTGGGACTCGCTACTTTCTTGGTACTGATTGGTGTCGTTTTGGGAAACGCAATCCGGCCGGCGTGGTCTAGCCCACACTCCGAAGGGCGCGTCTTGCTCATCGGTTGGTGCGGGGCGATGGCGGCAGCGCTCACAACCGGAATTCTGGATCATCATTTCGCCAATATTCGATTTACACCTATGTTGGCGCTGTGGTGGGCCGCTGTTGGACTGGTTGTGGCGGCGACGTTGATACTCAACCGAAATGCCAGGGGCGAGGATGAAAGTACCGATAGTCGTTCCCGCAACCTGAATGACGCCAGTATCGGTTGATTGCCGATCCACGTCGGGTCAAAACCACCTCCAGATCCTGTGGATCGGCGCCTTGATCCAACCGTCTTCTGGTGGCGCGGAGGAGAAGAGCGCAGCGTCGAAACCTCGGACCAATCTGTAGCTGATCAGGTAGCGCAGCGGGTGTGCCGAGGAGGAACTGAGTTGGTCGATGAGGAGATGGACAACAAACGAAACCACCAACGCCGTTAGAAAGGTCCGACGCCTAATCAGTGCCAATACAGTCAGTCCCGTTGCGACCTCCCAAGAATGCATCGGCAAAATCAGTAGCCGCCGGGCAGGCCAGAGCCGCCTTATTGCGTAGTCCACCAGGTGGTCCGCATCGACAAAGAATCCGCCCGCCAGCGAAGCCAGCCATTGAGGCCGGTCCCGCGAAACCCTACCTAAAACAGGTGCCACCGCGAGCGACGTCAGCAGATGGTACCGAGGTTTAGCCACTGCGACCACGCGCGGTTTGCTGGGCAAAAATCGGACGCAACACGTGGCCGGTTAGACCGTCCAAACGAGATACTAGGTGCAATGAGGCTAGCCTGTCCCCACTTTCGAAATCATTTAAACGAAAACCTCTACCCTGCGTTGACTACAAACTATATACCGGCATATACTTTGTCGCCGTATGTACATTGGAAGGTAACAGCGAATAATGATGATCGCGAAAGAAAGGGGTGATTCTACCGTAGAGCGATCAATAGCCAGAGCTCAAGCTCGGCAAGCGGAAAGTTGGATTCGATTCAGCAATCATCAAGGAGTGAATTAAGTTGCTTGACAGTTCATTGACACGTGGGTTCAGCCGCCGGACGTTTCTGGTCGGTCTGGGCGCGACTGCTGCTCTACCAATCATAGCAGCGTGTCAGCCTGAGGTAATCGAGAAGACGGTGGAAGTGCCGGTCGTAGTCAAAGAAACCGTCGTTGTTCAAGAAGTCGTTGAGAAGGAAGTCGTAGTCGAGAAGGCCGTCGAGGTCGAGAAGGAAGTCGTAGTCGAGAAGGAAGTCGTAGTCGAGGTCGAGGTCGAGAAAGAGGTCACTGTGATGGCCGGGCCTATGAAGGCCGCGGAACCGATCACCCTTCGGCACCACACGGCCATTTCGGTGATGAAGCCCCAGATCGAGCTCTATACCTTGATCGACAATAATGTCACGATCAACTTCGAGCAGGTTCCCTGGGGACAACACGCTGACAAGTGGCTGATCGACGTCGCCGCCGGCACCGCCGCCGACTACGTTACGATTGGTAGCCCATGGTGGCCGCCGATAAAGACAAAGCAAGTCACATATGCTATCGACGATCACCTGAAGGCTAGTGGTCTCGAGAACGAGAGATTCAGCGCAGACCCGCAACGGTTTATGGGACACAACGGTAAGTTGTGGGGCCTGCCATTCGCACCCACAAACCCGCGTACGCTCATCTACAACATCGGCCTGTACGAGAATGCCGGCGTAGATCTTCCAACGATCGACTGGACTTGGGACGACCTGACCGCCGCACTGAAAGCGCTTCACAACCCGCCCGATGTCTACGGCATGCCCACCTTGAAGAACCCGTGGACGCCGCAAGAGATGATCTGGCAGAAGGGCGGAGCGCTGTTCAACGAAGACCAGACAAAGTGCTTGCTCGACTCTCCAGAGGCTGCCGCAGCGATACAGCAGGCGGTAGACTGGACGGTCAAGGACAAGGTCGCGATGGCGCCCGGCCAGGAAAAGGTCCTGGGTGACAACATATTTGGCAGCAACAAACTCTCCAATATGGTTAGCTCAGGTCTCGACTGGGATGCTCTGTCGAAGCGCTGGACGAAGAACTTCGAGTTCGAAGCGTGGTCGACTGGTTTCCCGATTGCTCCCGATGCCGTAGAGCGCATCTACAGCAGCGAGGTGCACGTCCGAGCCCTTTACGGGCAAACCAAGTACCCTGACGACGCGTTCAACTACATGCAGTGGATGCTCAGCGACCCTGCGGCACTGACAATCCAGTTCGTCGATATCGGTATCCCCGTCGGTTACGACCAGAAGAGGATGCTGGCAGGTCTGGAGGACGAAAAGCAGAAGGCGTTCTTCACTAACCTCTTCGACAACGTCCTGCCCCACTGCGCTCCCGACATCTGGGGTCCGCAGACCAGCGAGATTCAGAAAGCCTTCTTCGCCGAGTATGACTTCGCCATGCTTGAGAAGAAGACCGTCGAGGAGGCATTGAAAGACGCAACGGTTGCAATCGATGCCATTCTGGCTGACTCCTAATCACTGACTTAGAGTTAGCCTAGTCTCGCAATGATGAGTGGCGACCATCGGGTTAGTCCTGATGGTCGCCACTTTTTTGATCGATCAATCAACACACAGATTTGCAATCCGAAAGGATGAGTTGTCGATGAAGGTAGATCGTCAGCAGTGGCTCGAAGAAGGCTACTTGATCTTGAGGAATGTAATTCCTCCCTCAGAGCTCGACAGGATGCGCGCCGGCGTCGAAACATTGGTCAGCCGCCAACGAGCGATTTGGGCCCGTGACCGCAAGCCGGACGAGCCTGCCGGCGGCCACTGGGACACGGCTGCCCAACCCCGTGTCATCCTGAACCAAGTAGTCGACGCTGAAACCGCATACGTGATCGACTTCTTTACCGGCGAGAATACTCTGGGAGTAGCCCAGCAACTCACCAAAGGGCCCCAAGTAGCCCCAATTGTGATGTGGGTTATGTGCAGCCCTGAGCGCGACCACGGGCCGGCAGATTGGCACAGGGACCTGGGTCCGCACAAGGAACCTCCACTTCGTGGCCTGCAAGCCGACTTTCTCGAAAACGGACCCGCCCTCGTCCAGTGGAACGTGCCTCTATACGATGACGACGTGCTTTGGGTCGTTCCGCGAAGTCATCGTCGCATCAATACGGACCAAGAGGACCGCGAGCTTCTGGCGAACAGTCGGGCCCCGCTTTCCTCCGGCATGCCGGTGCGCCTTCGAGCCGGCGACGGCGTCGTGTACATCAATGCGCTTCTCCACTGGGGAAGCAACTACAGCGCCAAGATGCGCCGGACGCTCCATTTCGGGGCGCGTGCGTTCGGTGGACCAAACTATCCGTACGTGTTCGATCGATATTGGGAACCAGACTTCACCGACGCTCTGCCAGATCGATATCAGGAAGAGTTTCTCGGGTACGCCAAGCTCTGGACCCAGGAGTGGGACACTATCGAGTCGTTATTTAGGGCGATGATCTACCGCGACGCGAACAGTTTCTATTCTCTTGTCGGCCGACTTCACCCCGGGAAGAACCATCGCGTGGTGTTTCTGACGATGATGTCCAAAGTAGCCCAGCGCGTTCGTGCGCTCAAGGCTGCCGAGGGAGCGGTGGACTCCGAGGCCAAAGCCGCCGCTGCCGCCCTCACGGCGGGAGTGACTCGCACAATGTATCAGAACCTTTCCGCCCGGTTCACTGCGGACGAAGTCGAAACGCTCTGGCAGCGGTTCGTTCCGCTCGACTCGAGACTACAATCTGATGAAGATCAGTTTGTCCCCGGCTTCCAATCGGGGCCGACAAAATACAATTTTTATGACATGCCGGCCAACTTCGGAGTCGAAGACTTGATCAAGAGTTGGGCCTAGTCTTCCAAAGATCCCACCTTCGCCCGATCGCGAACCTGGATTCGATCATTCTAGGACCTGCGCGCGTCAACAGTGTTGTCGCTTCACGAGGATTCCTATCCTAACTGAGTCTGGCCCGCCAAAAGCGCATCAAACAACGCTAGGAGAACTAGAGTCATGAGCGAATCGGCCGCTGGATACCCGCCACCTCACTTCAACGAATACCGCATTGCTGGCGACAGCTATGAGGCAAGAGTCCCGGATACACTCGACCTAGCGGATCGGGCGGCGGCGGCAATCCACGGCATAGGCGGCGCTCTCGATACCGACATGGACCACCAGATGTGGTTTCGGATTCGCTACGCCTCCAAGACTCCATTTATGCAGCACCACGGCGCGGATCCTACCTGTGACGCCCTACTCTCGCCGACGCTGCCCATGCTGAGGACGATGAGTGGTAGTACTGAGCGGATGGACGAAGAAGTCGGCCTGATGCGACATTTGTTGCGCGACACCTCTCCGGACGACGGCCTCTACTACAACGTTTACCAACCCGGGCGGCATTGGCACTCCAACTACGGCACGGAAGGCAAACCGTTGGTCACCGAGGATTTTGCAGTTACCGTAGCAAACGCGTTCTTCCTCCACGCATTGCTGCTCTGGAGAACCATCGACGGCAACCCCGCCTGGGACAAGCGAATCAGCGCAATGGTCGACGGGCTTATATCAATCGCGGAATACCGCGACGACTACGCCTATTACCCAGACGGAGGCTTTAGCGAGGTTTGCGGCTATCCCCGTTCTGGATGGCTGCACACCGACGAACCAGTTTCCGATTATGACAATGCCGAGGGCTCCGTTACGAGCTACTACGGCGACATCATCAGAGTGCTTCCCGCCTGGTACCTTGAAAGCGGAGACGAACGGGCACTCGACCTTGCAGGCAAATTGACCAGATTCTGCATGAAACCTCAATTTTGGGGCGGCAATCCAGAGCCGGTCATGGTCGCGGGAAACGAGCTAGGGCATTTCAACTTCCACACTCATAATCGCATGCTGACCCTAGCTTCTATGTTGGAGTACGGGCGCATCGCCAACGACGACCGCGTATTGGAGTTCGTACAGCGGGGTTACGAGTTTGGGCTGACTTTGGGGATCGCCAAATTGGGGTGGATAACCACGCCCTTCTGGGGCGGTACCCTTGAAGGACTGAATGAGGCATGCACTCTTCAGGATCTGGTGCGCCTTGGCATCAGACTAACCGATGCCGGCGTCGGCGATTACTGGGACACCGTCGATTCGATTGTCCGGAATCACCTGGCCGAGCAGCAACTCGTGCGTCGCGACACCCTCGAGAGGGTATCGGCAGCAAGCGAGGAGCACATCCTTGATCCGATTTCCGAATCGAACGACCGGGTCATTGACCGTACTTTGGGACTCTTCGGCTCCTGTGCGGGTCCAGCCGGCATCCCAAAACCATGGGTAATGCAGTGCTGCTCCGGCAACGCTCCACAAGCTCTCTATTACGCCTGGGAAGCCGCTGTCAGACACGATTCCGGAACCACGACGATCAACCTGCATCTCAACCGGGCATCAAAGTGGGTGGACGTTAGCAGCTATCTCCCGCACCAAGGCAAGATCGTGATAGATGTGAAGGACTCCAACAGGGTGGCGGTCCGTGTCGCTTCCTGGATGCCGGCGCGCCAGCTACAAACTAGGGTCAATCAAGCCGCGCGAGATGGTGTTCGCGTAGGGAACTATCTCATATTTGACGGGGTGAAACCCGGTGACACCATCGAGTTAGACTTCCCGATAAAGGAGTCAACGGCGACGTACACTGCAAACGCGCATAGACCTGGTTCCAATCGTAGTCACGGTCGAGAGACGAAGTATAAGCTCACGTTCCGAGGCAGCACCGTCGTAGACATCTCGCCTAAAGACACGAGTCCGACTTCGTACCAGTTCTATGAACGCCAACACCTCCGGACGGAAGCTTCACCTATGAAAACTAAGAGCCGGTTTGTTCCGGCCCAGCCGCTATTGAACTGGTAGGATTCACGCGGAGAGTCACCAAGTTAAGCCTATGCAAGCTCGAGAAGACGACTTTCGACTCTCACACCAATTGGTCGTGTACCGCGTGAATCCCTACCATGCAGTCCGGGTCTTGCCGGCATTGCCCCGTCTTCCCAGTTCAATACTCTTCGACTAGACGGCACCACTCTCCGAATCACTGAAACGGAGGTTCCAAGTGAGCGGCGGTATACAGAGCCAGGTAGATGGCACGCGATATCAGGCAATGGTTCCGGACACCCTCGACTTGGTCGATCGCGCCGAGTTGGCGCTCAACGGCATGGGAGGCTCGTTAGACCCTGCTTGCGGCTACGAGCAATACTTCTGGGTCCGGTACCGTTGGCAACCGCCTTATATGCTTCACGCCGCTTTTGGTACCACTATCGACCCGGAGTTCGGCGAGTCCTTCGCGATGATGAGGACAATGTCCGGCAGCGATCTAAGCCTCGAAGAAGAGCAAGGTCTAGCGCAGACTCTTATCGGACGCCTGTCGCCCGATGACGGTCTCTACTATGCCCTCGCTAGTGAGCAGCGCCCCTGGCACTCGATCGGCCACGAAGGATACGACAACGTCCAGGAGGACTTCTCAAACCTGGCCGCGGACGGTCTGATGATGCGCACCCTGCTGACCTGGAAGGAGCGGGACGGAGATTCCCGCTGGGACGATTCGATCGCGCGCATGGCCAAAGGGCTGAACGAGATCGCTGTTCACAAGGACGACTACGCCTATTACCCCGACGGCGGGTTTGCCGAGTGCTTTTCCTTTCCTCGCTCCGGTTGGCGTTCCACTGCAGAGCCAATGACCGCGCACGAGGGCGGTGAAGGAGACGCACCTTCCTACCAGTCAATCGCAATTCAGGGACTGGCCCGCTGGTACGCCGCCAGTGGAGACAAGACATCGCTCGAACTTGCCAGGAAGGTGACCAACTTCTGCATGATGCCCAAGTTTTGGGGCGGGAACCCGGAGCCGTTGGGCGTCGCCGGCAACGAGCAAGGGCATGTCGATTCTCACCTTCACAATCGAGCCTGCACCCTGCGGGCAATTCTGGAGTACGCCAAGATCGCGAACGACGACCGCGCGGCCGAGTTTGTCCGTCGCGGCTATGAGTACATGCGGACCCTCGCCATTCCAAGGTTGGGATTTGTAACCACCTGGCCCGGGACCGAATATGCCCAATTCTGCGAAGGATGCATGCTAGGAGACTGGGTGGCTCTAGGAATTCGCCTCAGTGACCTGGGTATCGGTGACTACTGGGACGATGTCGATCAATGTGTCAGAAACCACCTCGTAGAGGGCCAACTCTTGAGGGCGGACGAGCTGAAGAGGGTCTCTGAAGACGGTCCCGAACGTCCTGCCGGATCCAACTGGGAGTGGAAGAATCAATACGAGCGCGCCGACGTTCTGCCTGGCCAGGAAACCACCGAAAACGTCATTGAACGTACTCTAGGCATATACGCTGGCGCGACTGAAGTGACAAGTATCCCCGACACCTGGGTAATGCAGTGCTGCACCGCCCACGCCACGCAAGGACTTTACTATGCTTGGGAGGGGACGGTCCGGTGCGCCGATGGGAGGAACGCGCAGATCAATCTGTTGTTGAACCGAGCGTCACCCTGGCTGGACATCGACAGCTACCTTCCATACGAAGGGAAAGTAACGGTCAAGAACAAGACCTGCGAGCGCGTCTCAGTCCGAATCCCGTCGTGGGTGGAGAGAACCCAAATTCGAGCGGACCTGAACGGGCAGCCCAGAGCTTCGTTCTGGGCCGGCAACTACATGATCTTCGATGGCCTGAAACCCACCGATACGCTGACACTTCAGTTCCCCGTGGTGGAACATACGGCCAAATACACGACGATGGCTCATGTCTGGCGGCGCGAGAAGACCTACAGCTGCACGTTCCGGGGCAACACAGCGGTAGATATCACGCCACGCGATGAGTCGCCCGGCAGCTATCCCTTGTACCAGCGCGACCACCTCAAGAAAGCTCGGCCGGCTCCGATGAAGACCGTCACGCGCTTCATACCGTCTCGTGCCATACTCGACTGGTAACCGAGCCTAACGCCAAGTCGCGGGAAACGCCTGGGAATTCTCGCTAAACGGATAAAACCGCACGTTCGCCTGGTACAAATCCACTGTCAAATGGGGCACCGATTGGGGACGCCCGCGAGCACGCGCGTCGCTGTAAGGGTTTCTGTTCGCGTTTCGTCCTAAGCGGCCAGTTTGCTTGTTCGATTCTCAGGTTTACCGGCGCCCAGGCTTCCGCCAGAACTGCCCCAAGTCGTGGCGTGGCCGCCATCCGAGGACGCGTTTGGCTTTTTCATTCGAAAACTTGTGATGAGGAAGATCTGCAAACACGAAGAACGTTTCGCAACGTGAACTGAGGCTTTCAAGCTCTATATCGAGGGCGTGCGAGAAGGCCTCGGCCGCATCGCTCCATGCTACTGAAAACGGTTTCAGATCTTGGCCCCTCTCCGAGAGATCGTCGTGGTCCCTGAAGTGGTAGAAGAGTAGAGTTACAACGTGTACATCGTGATTCTCGGAGAATACTCTGCAGACCTCTTGGCCCAGGGACTTGGTGAGCGCGTAAATGTTGGTACCGGGTTGGGGCGGCATATCTGGGTTGAGTAGGAAGTCGAAGTCTTCGTAGGTAGGCCCGGCGATCACGAAATGAGGGCCAGTGTTGATTACTCTCCTTATTCCATGGCGTACGGCCGCAGCCATCACGTTGTAGCATCCATGCATATTCACATCGAAAGCAAGCTGTCGGTCGTAGCGTAACACCGAGCAGTTGATTATCGTGTCCATGTCCCTCGCCGCATCCGTAACCTGCTCCAACGATCGGACATCGACCTGTCGGTATTCGTGAGGGGTGTCGCACTCGGGTTCGACGTCGGTTAACCGCAGGTGGTGCCGGCCTTCCAAAGCTGTCACAACGTGAGGCCCCAGATGCCCGTTGGCGCCGATAATCAGTACTTTCACGCTGTAGACCTACCCTTGGTATTTGGGAGAGTAACCCAAAATATTCTCAGCGGCGGTTGTCAGAAACCTCGCCCCCTTTACTGGAGATTGGATGTGAAATAAGGCACCGGGCCGGCCTTGCGTCCCGGTGAATCCTGTGACCTCGGCGGTCAACGCGCAGTCGACGGCATGCACGGCGTCATCGATGTGCAATGCCAAATCACCTCCGGTTGCGCAGTCTACGGAGCCATCGAAGATCGGTCCCAATCGCAGGGAAGCCACCGTGATCCGGCCCTCTCGGGCGAACTCTCTACATACAAACTCGCCAAGATGAAAGCACAGGTCGGCTGGATCAGTGCTGGGTGTAGGCCTCCATTGCTCCGTCACCGCCAATTCTGGATCGTACCTGCTTACCTGTGACAGCGAACTAAGGTAGATGAAGCGCGGAACGCCTTCCTCCACGGCGGCCTGCAAGAGGTTGTAGGTGCAGCGCGTATGGACATCAATTTGACCAATCGGGCCTGAATGAACAATTGCATCCACGCCCCTCACTAGGTCGTTAGTACCAGCGTGATGGTCCAAGTCGCTTCGTTCGAATGGAAGCGGCGTCGGAATTGCCTCAACATCGGTGAGCACAACTCGATGCCGCTTGCTGAGCGCCTCGCCGAGATAAGAGGGCAGTCTGGATCGGGCGTTCGTAACTAGTATTCGCAACCTAGCCTACTCTTCACCTGGGCGTGTTCAACGAGACTCTGTCTATATGGCGGCGTCAGGCACATATCGATCGTTAATCCTGAATCCAGTCGATCTCCAACACGGCATCGCACGCTCTAGAGCCAACGCCAACGCACGCAGGTGCGCCTGTTCACCGCGCTGGAATGGGTTCTTGATCGAATCGTATCACCCGTAACATCGTATTGTCGTCCCAAACAGGATTGCCTGAAATCGCATTGACCCGCAGTCGTTGATCGCTCTGGGGATCGAAAACCCCAACACCAACTCCGTCGAGCCCCTGGACGCGCGATATGGTAATCCTCATCACAATCGTTTCGTCCTGGCTCCACTCGGAAGTAGGGTGCCATAAGGGTTCGACAGCTTGATTCTTCATCTCGCCAATCACGGCGCCGTCAGGAAAGCGCGTGAGGAAAAACGTGAACTCCAGATCACTGGGGACGGGCCGAATCGCGCGCCAGTAGGTAATCAGCTCGGCAGAAGGGCCAAATATAGTGATAGATGGAGTCCATCGCAAGCGGTACCCAACGATCCGGACGTAGCTTCCGAAATCCGCCGTCAACGGCCGCCGAATAGACCCTCGCGAGTCCGTTTCGCTCTCTCGCACGAAATCGAAGAACTCTTCTGGTAATACTGCGGCCCGCTGGCTGGCGTGTCGCGCCAACACGACGACCCCAGGCGCGACGTTCTCCACACGATACCGCCTCTGATTGAGCATCCGATGTACTCTTTCGTTGAGTGAAACCGGTTCCAAAGGGTGGGCGCTACCGACTACATCTATCACAACGAAGTCGGCATCTTGGATGGCGGGAAACCAGTACGCTTTGGCGCGAGTCGAAAGGTGGGGGTAAATCGACGAGGTTGTGGAAATCGCAGCATCCGCAGGCACTTTCGCTAACGCCTCCCGAACCAAGCTGTCGCGAGCGTTTGGCGCCGGCCAGCTGAGCCCGCCGGCAAGGGGCGAGGCACCCAACCATAGATGGTTCGCGAAGGCCGAGCCGAGCACACTGGCGAGTATCACTCCCCTGGCAATCCGCTTGACCGCGGGTCCAGACGGAGATCCTATTCGATCGACCAGCTTGAAGACGCGACGGCACCCCTCAACCGCGGCCAACATCGTAATTGGGACAATCAGCACGCTGTAATGTGCGCCGCCGGAGCGCATCCACTCGAACGAAGACAGCGCATTCTGAAGGATCGCCGGAGCTGCGATGAGCAGCGCCCCAGGCGCCAGCAAAGCAACGATCCCTCCATTCAACAGCAGTGTGAGAAGGTATTCCAACACGTCGCCCTGGGTTAGCCAATCGAGCACCACAACCGGACTTGTGACTATGTTTCCTAGTGCTTGGATTGGGTCCTTCCCCAACCAAGAGTATCTATTCCAGAACACCGAGCCGGGCGACTCCGCGCCGTCCAACAGGATGCTGATTGTCCCATTGAAAAACGGAATGATTAGTCCGAATGAAACGAGCGCCCAGACGCCGGCGCCGGCGAACAAGATCAATCCCGGCCGTCGATGTTGATCTAGAGGATCTGTCTCTTGGTTAGCGCGGGCCACGTCGTCTGGCACGGATTCCCCTTTCGCCGGCGCCTGCACCGAGTCCGATCCATTCGACTTGGCGCGAGCAAAGACACTTCGTAGAACTAGGTACAATCCGAGCATCGACACCACCACCGCGGTATCCTCGCGAGTAATGGCCGTGAACAACGCGGCAATCAGCGCCAACCGTGGGCGGCCGGCAGCGAACAAGAATATCGTGGTCATCAGCAAGGTCGAGCCCAGCGCAATCGTATGAAAATCGGAAAGGGCGGCCGCGGCAATCGTCGGTGAAAGAAGAAACGCAAGGCCGAATACTCGGGCGGCAGTGGGACTGTCCATGCGCCTTTGGGCCAATGCCGCCGCCGCCAGACCGCCGGCTGCCAATGTCGCAGATTGAACGACCAAGAGGAGGCGCGGGTCAGGCCAAATCCAGAACAGCGGTGCGATCAACAGCAGAATCGGCTCTACGTGAAACGCAAGCAGCGAATGTGGGCGCCGCAAATAGTACGGATCGAAAATGTCGTCGGGGCTGAAGGGAACGCCCTCTAGTGTAGTAAATCGAAATGGATGACCGCTTGCCGTATTCCAGAGGGTCTGCGTAATGTATCCGAGGTCAAAGGCGTTCGAGCCGAATGACTCATGGCGAGCAATCGCGAGCCATGCCCACATAGCCCCAAAGAGAATCGAGAAGGCGAGAGTAGTCTTCAGAGGCTCCAGTCAAGTCCACAGCGCCGGCAGGCGTCAGGCGGGTTGTCTGACAAGAACTTCCGGCGGAATTCGCGGTACTTCTCACCGTTCCAGACAGCGTTGAAGCTGCCCTCCTCGATGACGTTACCAAGCTTCATAGATTCATAGTCAGCACCGGTAAAAGGAGCGATGCAGCAGGGCAGAGCATTTCCGTTGGCCGTAACGTAACCAAGCCGCCAAGGACGACGGCAGCCGGACCATGGCCTGTCTGGCACTTCCTCCACGAAGTTTTCAGTGGGAGAAATGGCGCCCGCGCCCTTGAACTCCACGCCCAACCTCGTTGCCAGTTCCGCGCTCGTCTCAACTACCGAAAGGACCTCTTCGCGAAGATCGCGATATATGGACTGATCCTCCACGGCTAATCCTGTACCGAAGAAAACCATGCGGGTCAGGTACACTTCGTCGGCGCCGATCCGGCCGGCAATCTCGATCAGACCCGGTAGCTCGTGAATGTTGTCCTTCACGCCGGTCATCCACAGACTCACCCTGGGTGTTTTGGCCTTCATCTCACGCCGGCGTTTGAGCAATGCCTCCACGTTTCTGAGAATCAGGGGAAACTTGTCGATTCCCCGCATTTTCTCGTAGGTCTCCGGAGTGGAGCCGTCGCAGGATACGCGAATCTCGTCGAGTCCGTTTTCGATCAGCTCTGTCTGCCGGCGGTTGTTGAGAAGCACCGCGTTGGAGTTGAAAACCACCCGAACGTTTCGCCGCTTCAAGTGCCTGATCATTGGACCCAGGTCCTTGTTCAGCAGCGGCTCGCCAATGCCGTGCAGCACCGCGCGCTCCAGGTCGGGAAACTGATCGACGAGCCGCGTAAACTCGTCGAAGGTCATGTAGTGGGCAGATTCTTGTGGATCGAATGTAAGGGGACAGGTCTCGCACAAGGAGTTGCAGCGGTTGGTGACCTCTACATACAACTCGCGAGGATTGGGAATATGCTCGCCGTCAGGCGGAATACGAGCATCGACATGCTTCGGTATGACCGGCAACTGCAAGACTTCCAGTTGGATTGTCCTCCTCGCAAACTTCTAGCAGTATGCCCTAGTGTCCCCGATTCGGCAAGTTTTGGTCGTATTGAACGAACCGGAGTGCTCAATCCGACAATTCTGCATCGTCTTGTGGAGATGGAATACGTGGGACCTCTACTCCACTGAGTAGCAACGACCCGCGAGCTAGATCACCTAGCGCAGCACGCGTGTGAGACATTGTGCGGGCCTCTTTGGACAAGTCCCGCTCGATCAGAACTCTCAAGTCTTCAATTGTGTCGATATCGTATCCGGCTGGGCCCTCCGCGGTGGTTAATCCGAGCACGGAAGCGTGCTTCATAGTCTCAACGCGGATAGTCGCACCGTCGTAGGGCACGCCCATCAGAAGGTCCGGAATGATTCTCCAAGCCGCTCGCCGGGCAGCGATGAGATAGTATCCACCTCCGCAATCTGGTCCCAGTACCACGTCGTAATCGCGCGCCAGTTCGAGGCAGCGCAGGACATGACGCTCGGGCAGGCCAGGGATATCCGATGCTATGGCTGCAGCATATTGGGCACCACTACGAAAGCCCGAATCGAAGACATCAGCCAGACAACCCATCAGCCCAGTTCTACCCTGGACCTCCACAGTCAGAGAGCCGCCAAAAAGACCTCGCACGATTTGCGCGTGTCGCTGGTCGGGGCACATCAGGAACCGTCGGACCAGTCCCAACTCTGCCGATACTCGCCCCAGCATCGCGATCGTGTCCAGCAAGAACGCCCGGTGGAGCTTCGCGGCAGCGTCGTGACCTAAACCCCTGCCGAGGCGCGTCTTCGCTACTCCGGCGATGGGCGCCTTGGTAGGCACACCAAGCGCAATATGTACTGATGCCTGTTGGCTTTCGATTCCGCGTGCCACTCAGTCTCTTACTAATACTGGGGCATCGGATGAATCGGCGTCGCCCCGGCCGAGGCCGTGGTGGGCAAGGACCCGGAGAATCGCGAATGCCGCTTTGACGGAAGCGACAGCATTTCCGCTCACCTTTGACACGCCTCCGGCACGGCGAGCGTATCTCAAGGGAACTTCGCGAATTCGTAGATGTCCACGGGCAGCCTTTACAATCATCTCGATAGTCCAGCCGTACGTCGCCTCTGTCATGCGCAACCCCACGATATGACGGCGCCGAATCGCCTTGCAGGACGGAAGATCTGAGATCCGCTGTCTCCACAGCGCCGTTATCACCCAGGCTGCCAGCCAATTGCCTAACCGAGCATAGAAGGGGAGAGCTCCGGATTCCACGTCGAGGCGCGACCCGAGAACCAGGTCTGCCTCATCACTTAGGATTGGAGCGACGATCTGGCCCAACGCCGCTCCGTCGTCGCTTCCATCGCCATCAAGGAAGACGATTACCTCGCGGTCTGTTTGAAGCACGCCCGTCGCGCAAGCACGTCCGTAGCCAGGACGCGGTTCTGCGACCACCTTGGCACCGGCGCGTTCGGCGAAGGCAGCGGTGCGGTCTCTGCTGCCACCGTCGACGACAATTATCTCGCCTACGACGCTCGGATCTATCGAGCCAACCACGTCGGCAATTGCTGCCTCCTCGTCGAGGGCAGGGATTACCGCTGCGACACGTGAGGACTTGCGAACCGACTCAGGTTGCACTTGCACCGCCAGTGATGTGGTTCCTCGATTGTTCGGACTATTCTAAATGCGAACAACGGCGATGAGTAGCATATGCGTTGGGGCGGTGACACTCCTCAAAGAACGATTAACTTCAGAAACAAGCTGGGAACTTCGGGACATCCGCGAAGTCAATCACGTTCCGGTAGAATCAATTGCCAGACGATTTAGCGGAGGCAGATTGCACATGGAAAACCGAAATCCAGACGCTGTGAGGATGATCGAGCGCATGTTTCCCGAGGTGGGTGTGAAGGGAATGGAGTTCCTAGAAGAGCTGGACCCCTCCTACCGGCGTTGGTGGGAAAACACAGTTTTTGGCGGTCTGTACTCGCGTGAGGTGCTCGACCAGAAAACACGCGAACTGTGCGCGCTCTCGGCGTTGGTGATGACCGGCAAGCTCGCCCAAATTCGGGCTCACATCCTGGCGTCGCACTACGCCGGCGCTACCCGGGACGAGATCCAAGAGGTCATCTTCCAGACATTCATTTTCGGCGGCGCTCCCGTCGTACTTGGAGCACTGGAGACGATGGTTGAGGTGTACCGGGAACTGGAGCAAAGCGAGTGAGGAATCGCTCGTAGTGGACCCGAGCGGTAGAGTCGCCCTAGTCACTGGCGGAGGCACCGGGTTGGGCCGGGCAATGTGCTTGAAGCTCTCGTCGGCCGGTGCGACAGTTGCCGTGAATTATCCCGGTGCTGACGAGGGAGAGGCGAAAACAACTGCCGCTGAGATCACCGACAGTGGAGGCGAGGCATTCGCGGTGAAAGCCGACGTCTCGGTCGCCGATCAGGTCGACGCGATGGTCGAGGAGGTGGTTCGGCGATGTGGCGGCATCGACATTCTGCTCAGTAACGCCGGCACCACGGTTTTCGTCCCATTCGACGATTTGGACGGATTGGATGAGGCGGATTGGGACCGAGTTTTCGCCGTTAACGCGAAGGCGCTGTTCCTACTCTCCCGGGCGGTCGTACCGCACATGAAGCGGCGGGGCGCCGGGGTGATTGTCGCCACGACGTCGGGTGCGGCTTTCAAACCGATCGGCAGCAGTATTCCGTATTGCGCGTCCAAGGCGGCGCTTGAAATGGTCACAAAGTGCCTGGCAAAGTCCTTAGGTCCGGAGATTCGCGTGAACAGCCTGGTGCCAGGCGGAATGATGACGCGATGGTCCGCCGGCTTTGGCGCTGAGCTCCGGCGCGAACAGGCGGAAGCCCTGCCGCTGAAACGTCACCCCAGAGTGGAAGACGTGGCAGAGGGCGCTATGCTCGCCATTCGCAACGAGTCCCTTTCAGGGTCGTCGATACTCGTCGATTCCGGCGGGAGCCTGGTCGCTAACCCTTGACCGCGGGCAAGCCGGATCGGCGAACTATCCTGCGGATTTCAGAATCAACTGGCTCATTAACCAATCGGAGAGGATAAACCATGCGGCGAAATAGACTACGCGAAATACTGAACAACGGGGAAAGCAGTGTCTCCACGCACATCCACAGCACCTGGCCTTCGGTCATCGAATTGGCGGGCTATTCCGGTGTGTTTGACTACGTGGAGTTTGTGGGAGAATACGCACCGTACGATCTGTATGCACTGGAGAATCTGGGACGCGCGATCGACCTGTTCGACAATATGTCGGGAATGATGAAGATCGAACAGGAACCACGTATGTACCTGACCATTCGAGCAATCGGATCAGGCATACAGAACCTCCTGTTCGCCGACGTGAGAACGGTTGCGGATGCCGAGGCGTGTGTCAAGGCAGTGAAGGCAGAGTCGCCGGCCACCGGCGGCCTGCACGGCGTGGGCCTGAGGCGAGACGTTTATGGAGCCGTGTTCGAAGGTGGAACGCCGGCATGGGTACAGTCGCTGGAGGAGTCGGTGATCATGTTGATGATCGAGAAGCGGCAGGCAGTGGAGGACTTGGAGGATATTCTCTCGGTCAAGGGCATAGACATGGTGCAATTCGGCCCCGCCGACTACTCGATGAGCCTGGGATTGACCGGCCACAGAGACCATCCGAGCGTCTTGGAAGCGGAGAAATATGTCATCGAGACGGCGCTCGCGAGGGGCATTCAGCCCCGCGCCGAAATCAACGACCCAGAGCAGGCAAAGAAATACTTGGACATGGGCGTACGCCACTTCTGCATAGGCACCGACGTAACCATTCTGTTCAACTGGTTCAAAGAAACCGGGGGTGCGTTAAGAAGCCTGATAGACAGCGCCTAGGCCACCACCGCCTCTTCTCCGAGGTGCTCCGAGAGCCAAGACTTTAGAGGCACATCCTCGTCGCTAGGTGAGGTGTAGCCCAACCCACCTGAACTGGCGCCGAGAAGCTGCCGGCGTATCGGGTCCGAGCGATCCATGTAGTGAGCGACTGTCATGTTGTCCCTTGGACGCAACCACCGATAGCTGTAGCCATAGAACAACACCTTCCGCGGCACGTTCGAGAAGTTGGGAGTCGCCGAGTGCCAGATTCGCCGATCGAAGAAGACCGCCGTGCCCGCAGGTACTCGGATGGCCAACGCTCCTTCTGGCTCGGAGATTTGATCTTTGGGTGTTTCCACATCATTGCTTAGATGGCTGCCGGGAATCACATAGAAATTTGCGCGACCCAGCTCGGTTGTGTCGGTCAGGAAGAACCCTACTTTCAGGGATATCCGCGGCCGTGGGTTCGACTCGATGTCGTTGTTCAGGCGACCGCTGTCCTGGTGCCAACCGAACCGTTTCTCGGTTCTTGGACCGGCGCCCGCTCCCGGAGGGCTAACCACCAAATGCGAATGGTAGAGCTGAATGTGCCAACCCAGGATTCCCCACACCTTTGGGAAGGTCAACGGCCAATCGAGAAGCTCCAGGAAGATATCGTCCTTACCGATAAAGTCCAGCAAATTTACCCTGTCGGTGGAGGATAGCCCGTCGCGCGCGCGTGTTTCGGCGTCGACGCGATCCGTGGCCCTCAACAACTGTTCGAGCATCTCCGGCGGCAGCGCGTTATCCACGACGATGAAGCCGTCCCGCTCGAACTTTTGGCGTTCTTCGTCTGTAAGGACGTGCGCCAGGCAACTAGCATCCATTTCGCGCCTCCAATTTCAATGCCTGCGGTGCAGGTAGTTACTGAATGTATGCCAACTCATGGCAATTACCGTTGGCAAGTGTATGAACCGAACGGTGGCCGGTCAAGCTGAGGACCCGCAGGTAACTGTTCAGATTTGGGTGGGCGAATTTCGTGGTTGGATAAGAGTGTAGTAATAACGCTGCTCTAACGTCATAGTGTGATGCGGAGGGATATGGTTGACTCGTGAACAAAAGATGCCCTTCCCGCTCCGAGTTGATGCATATCATCGAGCAACAATCGGCTGAAATCGACCGGCTGCGAGAGCGAGTAGAGCAGTTGGAGGTCGATCTAGAGCTAGCTCGGAATGATCGATCAGGGCCAAAGCCTCCACCATGGATCAAGCCCAATAGTCCGGAGCGAAAAGAGCATAAACGTCCCCGCAAGAAACGCGCCGAAGGATACGCGCGTAAGAAGAGTACCCCCAGCAAGCAGATGGTGCATGCCGTTGAGCGATGTCCTGAGTGCGAATGTGTTCTGCAGGGTGGAACGGTGAAGCGGCGGCGCGAGGTGATCGAAATCGTGTTGATGCCGGCTGAAGTGACAGAGCACGTAGTGGTAGAGAGGGTGTGTCCACTTTGCACTAAGCGATGCGTGCCGAAGCTGGGGGTCAAGGATGGAATAGTAGGGAGACATAGATTTGGCCCGAAGCTGCTTGGGATGATTACTACTCTGCACGAAGTGGGACGGTTGCCAGTGCGTCGAATTCAGGAACACTTGCAATGTCTATTTGGCCTGCGGATCAGCGTGGGAGCAATCGAGTACGCACTGCATTCGGTAGCGACCAGGGGTGCAGCTGCGGTCGAGGCGATCCGCCAGCAGACGCGAGAAAGTGCCGTGGTGCACGCAGACGAGACCGGCTGGCGGGAAGATGGGCAGAACCGCTACGTTTGGGTACTAGCAACGCCGAATGCCCGTTACTTTGAGATCGGTCGGCGCAACAATGAGCAGTAAGTGACTTCTATAAAGCCTATGACCACTTGTTGGGAGAGCATCAACGTTGTTGGGCACATCTGCTACGCGACGTCCGAGAATTGGTGGGTCGGTATCCCAAGAACCGCTCATTGGCACGCTGGGCACACAGTCTGAATCGTCTTTACCGCGCGGCTAGAGCTAGTCCGACTCGAAATGCGGCTGAGCGTCATGCTACCCGCAAAAGATTGGAGAAAATCGCAACTAGAATCTGCCAACCGTTCATCGACTCGGATGCGTCCCCCGGACGGCGATCGGTCCCCCTACGGGCGATCGGCCAGGAGCGGACCTACGGCGAACCTCAGCGTACCCTCTGCGAACGCATTCTCAGATATGTACACGAACTCTTTACATTCGTGGTTAACCGGCAGGTTCCACCTACCAACAACGAGGCAGAACGTTCACTACGCCCGCTCGTGATCGCGAGGAAGGTATGGGGAGGCACACGATCCAGGCAGGGATCGATAGATGCCATGCGCCGTGCTACTCTGATGGACACTTGGAGGGTCCGGGGACTCAATCCCTTCCTTGAAGTTCAGAAACTCCTACTTTCCCCTCAAATCTGAACAGTTACACCCGCAGGGTTCGTCCTAGCATTTGTTTTGCAAAAAACTACTCTTTTGAAACGATCCTAGGCCAGGTAGTCGAAGCAGGGCGCAGGGCGTCCGACTCATGATTCGTGAAAATCCCCGAACCCTCTGCACTTTTGTTTTGCATTTTTACCTTTCTTTTTTCCAGGCGACCCCCCGCGAGATTGCACAGATTGTCCCTCGGATTCCCGTTTATCGCATCCACGAATGTTGCGCAGTCCCATTCGCGTTGGTTTTGTAAAACTTTCTTTATCTACACAATTCTCAGGGAGCATGTCGCGGATGACGCGCGATTATAAGGAGCATATGTTCATTAACCATATCCTTCCGGCGGCGAGTCTGCTCAGACTGACGATGGTCAATCCGGATCGGGCCGCGTCCGGCTGTGGGTGGCCCTGCGAGTCAATCTTGGAGTATGGTGGTGCTAACTATGGTCAGTTGATATCGTAGGAGAAACGCGCGGGCGGACAACCAACCAAACCCATTCGGAGTCGAGTTTCCGCCCACGCCGTGAACTGAGTAATTGAAGGAGGACCATGTGGCAGACGTAACCGAAATGCGAGGGATCGTTCCGCCGAGCCTGACGGCCTTGAATCCGGACCACACAGTCGATCGCGCATCGAATCGGCGTCTGACCGAGTTCCTCATAGCCAGTGGCGTGCACGGAATATGGGCTCTTGGCACAACCGGAGAGTTCACGAGCCTGAGCGAGGGTCAACGGCTCGCCGCGCTCGAGGCGACGCTCGAAGGAGCCGGCGGGCGCGTGCCAGTGATTGCCAACGTGAGCGATTGCTCCACCGAGCTCGTCATCCGGCACGCACAGAATGCCGCTGCTGCCGGCGCGGACGCCATCGCCGCGACGCCGCCCTATTACTACGAAATCAGCATGACCGAGCTGTTGGAGCACTTCCGTGCGATCCGCGCGGCAGTCGATCTGCCGCTGTTCGCCTACAGCATTCCCCAAACGGTCAAGGTCAAGTTCGAGCTTGAGACCGCGTTGTGTCTGGCGGAGGAGGGCACTTGCGCCGGCATCAAGGACTCGCAGCATGACTTCATATGGTTCCGGGCGTTCGCGCTCGCAGTCCGAGCTTCCGCGCCCCATTTCCGGCTCTTCCTTGGCACTGACGCGCTGATAGACTGCGCGGTATCAGTAGGTGGGCACGGCGCTATCCCTGGTATCTCGAATGTAGCTCCCCGGGAGTGCGTTGCCACAGTCGAGACGGCTCAGCGAGGGGACCTCGCCGGCGCTGCAATTGCTCAAGAAGAGGTACTCAAATACCAGTCCCTCTTCGGCGTGGTCAAGGGAGCTTCCTATTTTGGCGCGGCCATCGCCTCCCAAAAGGCGGCGTTAGTTCGCTGGGGCGTGATATCTCACGCCACGATGAGCGGACCGTTCCGGTCATTGACGCCGGACGAGGAGCAGCAGCTCGACGAGTTGCTTCGAGAGCTACCAGATCCCGTAAAGGTACCCGCGTAACCAAGCGGTCCCACGACCCATTTCGCCTGATTCTTGGTGGGCTGGTGCCAGCAGCTACAACCGCTGGAGCCTCGTCAATCCATGCTGACGACGCTTCGGGCGACCTCGCCATTTCGCAAGAGATCGAAGGCGTAGTTGATCTCCGGCAGACTCAACTCGCGGGTGATGAGCTCATCGACCTGCAGTTTGCCGGTGAGATACAGGTCCACCAATGGCGGCAGATCCAACCTAGGCCGGGCGGCACCGAGAAAACAGCCCTTGATCGTCTTTTCGTCGAGAGCGAGTGAAAACGCGTCCAAGTGGGCATCGGTACCCATCGGGGCCGCGCCGACTATGACGACCGTGCCCCGCGGTCGAGTCGCGTCTACGGCCTGGCGAATCGTTGGCGGGAGACCTATGGCATCGAGAGTGTAGTCGGCACCGCGGCCCTCTGTCAGATCCTTGATTCGCTGTACCGAGTCCTCGCGCGAGGCGTTGACCAGGTGCGTCGCGCCGAACTGCTCGGCGTACTCCAGCTTGTTGTCGAGCAAGTCCACGGCAATAATGCGGCCCGCGCCAGCCAATCGCGCGCCCTGGACGACGTTGAGCCCCACTCCGCCGCAGCCAATTACAGCGACCGAGCTTCCTATCTGGACTTCAGCTATGTTCTTGACCGCGCCCACGCCGGTGAGCACGGCGCATCCGATCACCGCGGCCTGGGGCAGGGGCATCTCCTCGGGCAGAGCCAAAAGCTGCTCGGCCGGACTGACCGCGTACTCGGCGAATGACGCAACGAGCGCCATATGATAAATCGGGTTGCCGTCCTTCGAAAGCCTGGTGGTGCCATCCATGAATTCTCCGTATGGCATAGCCCTTCCCTCGCAAAGGTAGGGATGACCCAACTGGCAGTAGAAGCAGAATCCACAGTTAGGACGAGAAAGGAATATGACCTTCTGGCCGGGCTGAAAGCCCTCCACGCCGTCGCCACACGAAACAACCGTGCCGGCCGCCTCGTGGCCGAGTACCGTCGGCAGGGTGCAAGGGATCTCCTCCTTGATAAAGTGAAGATCGCTGTGGCATATGCCGGTCGATCCGACCTTCACCAGGACTTCTCCAGGTCCCGGCTCGGCGAGATCCACCTCCTCGACGACCAATGGTGTGTTTATCTCGTGCAGGACTGCCGCGTTGATCTTCACTAGACTACTCCTCCTATTTGTGCGGTTTTTTGAAACCCCGTTTGTTTTCGCTCACATCCGGCCGCCAATCGAAGCCGAACCCGTCACTTCTCGCCCAGAGTTTCGGTCCCGGTCTCGACCTCGTGCGTCCAACGGTCCCACCACCTCCGGAAGGGACCCACGATGCGGTTTGCCTGCAAATCGTCCAAGTATGGGTCCAACTCCCGTAACTCGTCTTCGTTCGGCCAAGCATAATTCTGCACGCGAACAACCGGGGCGGCATCCGGCGACAATGCATCCTCGACGCGTTGTCGATAGAAGGGGAATAACACCTTGGGCAATTGGTCGGGAGCGAAATAGCCGACGTCGATGATCAGAGGACTGAGCCTGGGCTCTCCCGAGACCGGACGGGCGACGAAAGATACCTGGTGGTGGCCGGCCTTTCTCCAGTTCGGGCGAGAATACACACCTAACAGCCGTGTGAGTTCCACCTCCACGCCGGTCATCTCGAGAGTCTCTCGCACCGCAGCCTGCATCACGTTCTCGTTAGGCTTTACATAACCGCCGGGGAAGGACCATCCGCGCACATTCGCCCAGCGAATCAACAGCACCTTCCCGTCCTGAACAACTGCTGTCTCCACGGCGAAGACGGGATCGTCGCTCTCAATATCCAGCAAGCTCAATTAGCCTCTCCATCTAAGCATTTCCGGGATCGAACCATTTGGAGCGTTGGCAAGTAATCGTAACGAGGAGCGATCGGACGGAGTCGTACAAACGCCTCCGGTGCCGCGCCCGCTCGCCGGCCAGCCAGGCGATCGTTCAGATTAGCCAACGGTCTTGGTCTCACCGTTTCTTGAACTCTTCGAACTCTTTCTGCAACTCTTCGTTGAGCGGGTACACGTCCAGGGTGCTGAAACCCTGCTCCACCTTCATTCGAGTAAAGGCTTCCATCTCCTCGATACCTATTCCCGCCTCGGCCACCTTTGTCGCCAACGCCGGGGGCACAATCATCACTCCATCTTCATCGGCCAAAACGATGTCGCCAGGCATCACCAAGACGCCTCCGCATTGGATGGGAACGTCCGCCTCCGTATTGATGATGCCATAGGGGCTGGGGACAGGATGCAGGTTCCTGGAGAAAACCGGCAGTCCCACCTCTTTGAGGCCGATCAGGTCGCGGACCGGGCCGTCCACGACCAACGCAGCCCCGCCTCTGTTCTTGATACGAGCGGAGAGAATGTCGCCGACCATCGCGCCCTCCGGCCGGCCCATCGCGTCAATTACCAAGACGTCTCCCGGTTCCAACGACTCGATTGCCTGACGGTAGGGTGGAGACGTTCGCTCCTCCTCGGACATGGCCTGCCAAACGTCCTCCCGCCGGGGCAGGAAACGGGCCGTAACGGCACGGCCGACGACCCGGCTGTTCGGTCCGGGCAGGACTTGGGGGACGATGCCCGACATGAAGGTGGGCCCGATTCCTTCACTCATCAAGATCGAGCTTGCGGTGCCGGTGCTGACCTGGCGAAGCTGCTCGAGCAGCTGTGCGGAGACGTACGCTGGTTCTTGAGCTTTCAATTCAGTAGACCTCCCAACCGCTATTGTCCCGGAAAACGTCCAGAGTTCCAAACGCGCGCTAGGAGCATCTTAGCAATCTGTGATGCCGGTGTCCGCCTGCATACCAAGATTTAAGAATTCGGGGCGATCGCAAATACCCAATGGTTCTGCCTTGCACCGGAATCACGGTTGGGGGGCCGGATTGACGAAGGAACGCCGCGAATCACGAACGAGAAGCTGCTGAAGCACTCTATACCGGATCGGAGTCCGGGACGTGCTTCCTTAGTAATCACTCAGGCCGGCAAGTGCCGTCGCACCAAGGAATGAAAAGCCTGAGTTGTGGCTTGGCACAGCGAATTGCAACGGCGGATTCCGCTACGCCCCAACTCGCCATAGCGGGGGACAAGCCCCTCGCCTCGCGTAGTCTTCGACTCGCCTTGCGTAGCCTTCGGCCGCCCTACATTGGCCCCCTTCCTCATGGCCGACCGTAAGAATTAGTTGGAGCAGATGGACTAGACCCCGCGCTACATTTCGTCGTTCCGCCATCTACCATCCGCCTACAATTCGGCACGTCTGGCCCGTGGGTCCCCGTCGTTGCGGGAATGGCGACTCTGCAGCCGGTTGCAGGGGTATACTGTCGTCTACATCTAATGCACATCATGACGAGGAGCTGAAGATGAAAGTAGAAAGACATCAACCGGGAATGTTTAGCTGGGCGGACCTGGCAACGCCGGACGCGGAGGGATCAGAGAGGTTCTATAAGGAGCTCTTGGAACTGGAAGCTACCGAGACTTCCGGCGGCGAGGGCGTGATCTACACAATGTTGACAAAGGAGGGTCGAAACTCCTGCGCTGTATACGAGATGCCTCCCGATCAGAAGGAGATGACGGGCGGCAAGGCGAGGTGGACGACCTACTTCACTGTTGAGAATGCCGATGCGACCGCCGGGCGTATCCAGGAACTTGGAGGCACGGTTCAGGGGCCCTTCGATGTCTTCACTTCGGGTCGCTTGGGATTTGGAGTCGATCCAACCGGGGCGGTGTTTGCGATCTGGCAGCCGTTGGACCAGATCGGCGCCGAGGTCTTCGGCGAGCCGGGTGCGTTGGCTTGGTGCGAGCTGTCGACGCACGATACAGAGGCGGCTGAGAGGTTCTATTCGAGCCTGTTTGGCTGGTCAGCAATGGCCACTCCGAGCGCGGACGGAGGGGAGTATACGTTGTTTCAGAAGGATGGACAGCCGGCCGCGGGGATGATCACGATCCGAGAGGAGTGGGGTCCGACTCCGCCGAACTGGTCGGTCTATTTCGCGATCGCTGATCTGGGGGCGGCGCGGGTGAAGGCGAGGGAGCTTGGCGCTAAAGAGATTACGCCGGTCCTTGAGGTCGATGGCGTGGGGCAATTCGTGTGCCTGAACGACCCGCAGGGGGCATATATTACGATTATAGAGATGGCCGGCGGTTGAGCGTTCGTGGCGTCTTCATCCGCGGCGGCAGTTGGGGAGGCCAAGGGACAAGCTCAGGCAATTACCGCGTCGCCCTCCCGGGGTTCCAGACTAGTCTTTGGGGAGTGGGAGACCCCTCCATTGATGAATCCTACCGTGCCCCACGCCGACCCCAGCGGGGGACAAGCCCCCGCACTACATTTCTCCCCTCCCTACGCCCGGGATGCTGACTCCGTATCGGAGTCCGGGATATGCCGTAGGAGGAATTAGTAATGCCGACCGCCAGCGGGACGCCGAGGTAACAAAAGCGAGAGCTATAGTGTGGTGCGGCGAGTTGGTATGGTGGAATTTGCCATTCCTCATGCTCACCCTAGCGGGGGACAAGCCCACCACGCTACATTTCCCTCTCCCGACTACGGGGGATCTGGCCCCGTATCGGAGTCCTAGATACTGTTTCGGAGGAATCGGTCGTGCCGACTGCGGGGGCACGCAAAGGGGTAGTTATAGTTGTTAAAGCGAATTGGCGGGGTGGATTCCGCCTCTTCCCAGGCCGACCCCAGCGGGGGACAAGCCCCCGCGCTACTTTTTTGCTGCGCTGCCCTGGGAGCGTTTTATCCGGGAACGGGGGCCGGATATGCCTTCGTGGCAAAGACCAAGCGTTGGCCGGCCGCGATTGACTGGAGAAGGCGGAGTTAAAGCAGAGGTTTAATGGGTGACCACGCGTCGACTGTCCCGCGCATAGCTGCAACGCGCCACCGCCAGAGTTGGTTCGTGCGGGTCGCGGTGCCGGCGGTATCAAAGCAGTTGGTCCTCATCGTGTTTAGTGGCGTGCTTATATTGCCGTTCGTCTACATGGTCGGTACGTCGCTAAAGTTCAACGACGACCTGCTTGGCTTTCCGCCGTCCCTGATTCCGCGAGAGATCAACCTGGAGCACTACAAGGCGATCTTCATCACGGGGTACAACTTTGGGGTGCGCACGGACCATTTCCACTGGTTTTGGTTCAAGAACACTGCTATTCTCGTGATCCTTACGATGGTTGGCACTCTTTTCACCGCGTCTCTGTGCGCTTACTCGTTCGCGCGGCTGCGGTTCCGGGGAAGAGGTGTGCTCTTCATCATCGTACTGAGCACGATGATGATCCCTCTCTACGTGACACTGATTCCGACGTTCATCATCTGGAGGGAATTGAACGCTCTCGGGACCTACGTTCCGCTGGTGGTGCCGGCCTTCCTGGGAGGCGGACCGTTCTTCATCTTCCTGATGCGGCAGTTCATCATGACGCTGCCGCACGAGATGGACGATGCGGCGCGAATCGACGGCTGTGGCTGGTTCGGAGTGTACCGGCGGATCGTGTTGCCGCTGATGAAGCCGGCGATGGTGGCGATAGGGATCTTCACGTTCCTGAGCTCGTACAACGAGTTTCTGATGCCTGTCGTATTCCTCAGTGACCCGGACCTTTATCCAATTTCGGTCGGGTTGAGGCTGTTCGGCCGAATGATGATGGGTCAGGTCTTGATTCAGTCGGTAATGGCGGCTTCGACGGTGGTGATGATACCTACGGCGGTCTTCTTCATGTTTACGCAGCGGTACTTCATGCAGGGCGTCGTGATTTCGGGGGTGAAGGGTTGAGGAGGCGCGATGCCGGTTGGAGCCTGGCTGCGATTTTTTGATCAGGACGTTGACGGAAACTCCGCCGCAGTCCCGAATCGTGGTCCTTCCCTGTTAGACCGGCCGCAGCGGAATCCAGGTCGGTCGCTTGGATTCGGAGCCTACGGCCAGCACGCTCACCCGCGCAGCGATTGCGGATGCGACTTCCCGGAATGCCTCGCTCTCCAAGGACTCGGGATGAGATGCGAGCACGGGTACGCCGTGATCTCCGCCAAAGACGATCTGAGGGTTGAATGGGATCCGTCCGAGGAACTCCATACTCGTCTCGGCCGCGGCACGCTCGCCTCCGCCGTAGCTGAATATGTCGGTGCGTTCGCCGCAATGGGGGCATATAAACTGGCTCATGTTTTCGACGAACCCGATTATCGGCGCCTCGAGCTTCTGGAACATCGCGAGGGACTTGGAAGCGTCCATCACGGCAACGTCCTGAGGAGTGCTGACGACAACGACACCTCCCAACGGAATAGCCTGGGCAAGGGACAAGGCTGCGTCGCCGGTTCCGGGCGGCAGATCGACGATCAGGTAGTCGAGGTCTCCCCAATCTACATCGCGGAGGAACTGCTGGATGGCTCCTCCGACCATGGGGCCTCTCCAAATGATCGGCTGCCCGTCCGGGACAAAGAAAGCAATCGATATAACCTTGATGCCGTAGGCCATCAACGGGTTGATCTTGCCGTTCGAGCCGGTCGGCTGACCGCCGACTCCGAGCATGAGTGGGACGTTCGGTCCGGTGATGTCGGCATCCAATACTCCGACCTTGGCGCCGGTCTCTGCGAGGGCCAAAGCGACGTTGACGGTTACGGTCGTTTTGCCTACGCCGCCTTTGCCGCTGCCTACGGCGATCAGGTTGCGCACGCCGGGAAGGGTCTGCTTGTTGGTCTGTCCCCGAGTGGATACGACTCGGGAACTCATGTTAATCGCGACGCTGGACACGTTTTCGACAGCGGACACGGCCTTCTTGCAATCGGCCTCGATCACGCCCTTGAGCGGGCAGGCCGGCGTGGTCAATACCACCGTGAAACTGACGTCGCCGCCATCGACCTTCACGTCCTCGATCATATTCAGCGAAACTAGGTCTCTCTTCAGATCGGGATCGTTGACGGTGCTCAGGGCACGGATAACGTCCTCCTCTTTAACGATGGCTGTTGACGACATGGCCCACCCTTTCTCTCGACGAGGTCCGGCAGGGTCTTGGAAACCCCGCGAATTGTTCTGAATTGCCTGGCTAAACTTTAGCGCGTTTTATGGCGCGGATACAACGAATATTCGAAAGGGTTCGCGACGAATTGGGCCATGCGGGATCGAATCGGGATTCGTCCCAAGATCTGGGTGTGTACCGAAGGTGCGAGCGAAGTTGATGCCGGGGCGGTCGCGGGTCGGAGTCCGGGGTTTGAGTTCGTAGCGATGGCCGATGCCGGCAGGGGCCGGCATACCAAGGTTTGAAAACTCTGAGTTGCGGTTTTTGTGCGGCGAGTTCGCGCGGTGGATTCTGCCATGCCCAGCCCCGCCCGAGCGGGGGACAAGCCCCTCGCCTCGCGTAGTCTTCGACCGCGCTACATTCTTTATTTCACCAATGGAACGGCAGGGTTGCGTCTTGATACAGCGGATTGGCAGGGCTAACTCTGCCATTCCCTAACCCGACCCGAGCGGGGGACAAGCCCCTCGCCTATTGCAGTCTTCGACCGTGCTACATTTTTCGTTCCGCCAATGGAAAGGCGGAGGTGCGTCTTGTTAGGGCGAATTGGCAGGGCAGGCTCTGCCATGCCCCGGCCCAACCCGAGCGGGGGACAAGCCCATTTGTTCCAACTAATTCGGCCGGCGATGGTAAGAATCGCGATTGTATGACCTAATCACATCCTCCTGAGAGCCAATCGCACGTCTTGAAGTTACGAGATTTCGACGAAACACTCGTTTCAAGGGCCTTTGGGGAGGCAATGCGAGGTCTGAAATCGCCCAGATACGGCCCGGGAATTGGAATAAGTTGGAGCAGATGGGGACAAGCCCCCGCGCTACATTTCTCGTTCCGCTAATGGAAAGGCGGAGCTGCGGTCTGGTAGGGCGAATTGGCAGGGCGGATTTTGCCATGCCCCAGCCCGACCCGAGCGGGGGACAAGCCCCTCGCCTATTGCAGTCTTCGACCGCGCTTCATTTTTGGTTCCGCTAATGGAAAGCCTGAGTTGCGGATTTGAAACCCGCCTCTACGGCGCCGGTGCGGCGACCGTGGCAGGTGGTGGGCAGCGGATTTGTGGGCGCGTTATCGGCCCAAGGTGATGCGGCGGAACGCCTCGGCCAACGCGATGCCATTGTTCTCACCGACCTGTGTGGCTCGTTCCGCCATACGCTCGCGGAGCTGGTCGATGTCGCCGATCTGGCTCTTGTGCTGGGAAAGCGCAGCGACCTTCTTATCGAGCGCTGGGCCGATGTCGACCCAGTAGTTGGGCTCTTGCGCGCCCCAAAGGAGGATTTCCCTGACCTTGTGGGGTTTCAGTCCTTCGACTTCGTGTTGGAGGTAGTTGAGGCGGTCTCGCGCGGTTGGGAAGACCGAATCGAGGACGGCAGTGCCGACGGCGCGATGATCTGGATGATTGATTCCCTGGTCCGAGTAAACGCGGGTTGGATCGTGTGTTACGACGGTGTAGGGCCGGACCCGCCGGATCTCGCGGACGATGGCCTCGCGAAAATGGTAGGTTGGGGCGAGCTCGCCATCCTTGAAGTCCAGGAAGTTGACCTCTTTCCCACCGATCTGAGCGACGGCGTTGCGCTGCTCTTGTTCTCGAATCTGGGACAGGCGCTCGGATGTCATGTTCGGGTCGTCACTGCCCTTGTCGCCGCGGGTACATACGAGGTAAAAGACTTCTTTGCCTTCAGCCGTCCAAACTGCGGCGGATCCAGCGGCGCCATACTCGCTGTCGTCCGGGTGGGCACTGATTATCAGGACGCGGGATCGATCTTCGGCCGGTTGCTGCTCCAACGGGTCCTCCGTGAGGTGAGATGCACAATCGCATCGAATTCTATTGATGGGGCGGCCGGCTTGTCCAGAATTGGGGCCGGTATTCCGGAATCGCGGGAAGGGCAGTTGGAATAAAGCCTGTTGGTATAATCGCTACCGTCTTGGACAATCCCAGGCCCCGAAGGATCAGGAGGGAATTATGAAAGTCACTGCTAGCTCGGAATCGCTCGGCACGTTGGATGTCGACGCGATCGCGGTGGTTGTTTACGAGGGGGAACAGGCCGGCGACCTGGTCTCGATCGACGAGATGACCGGCGGGTTGGTGGGCCAATTGCTTGAGCTTGGCGAAATTGAGGGCAAGCTGCACGAGGTGACATCGGTCCCATTGGCCGACGGCGCGGCCGCCGGTCGGCTGATCGTCGTTGGCGGGGGAAAACGAGACGAGTTCGACCTTGTGAAGGCGCGCAACGTCGCCGGCGTTGCGGCACGGCAACTCTCGAAACGCAACATTACGCGGGCGGCGCTCTGGCTGCGGTCCGAGTTAGACGCAGGAGGTGCGTGCCAATTCGCGGCCGAGGGAGCGGTGATCGGCCCCTTCGATCTTGGGACCTACAAGAAGAAGGAGAATGAAAGCAGGTCGCTGGAAGAGTTGACGGTTCACGAATCTGACGAGCGTGTCGAAGATGCTCGGGCCGGTGTGGAGAGGGGCGCGATCATAGGGGAAGCGGTGAACCTCGCCCGCCGGCTGGCGAATGAGCCGGGCAACCTGCTGCCTCCGCGTGTGTTGGCAGACGAGGCTGTCAAGGTGGCGGGCCGGTACGGTCTTCATGTTGAAGTATTGGATGAATCGCAACTGGCAGATATGGGCGCCGGCCTGATCCTTGGCGTGTCCCTGGGCAGCGCCGAGCCGCCGAGAATGATCGTGCTGACACACAACGGCCGGGGCGAGGGTCCGCCGGATCTTGCACTGGTCGGCAAGGCGGTAACTTTCGACACGGGCGGGATTTCGATAAAACCGTCGCGAGGTATGGAAGAGATGAAGATGGACATGTCCGGCGGCGCGGCGACCATAGCGGCAATGTCGGCGATTGCCCAACTGAATCCGAAGATCAACGTTATCGGCGTGGTTCCGGCGGTCGAGAATATGCCTTCGGATCGAGCGATCCGTCCCGGCGACGTGCTGACGGCGATGAACGGAAAGACGGTGGAGGTACTTAACACCGACGCCGAGGGCAGATTGATACTGGGGGATGCGGTCGTCCACGCCCAAAAGCTGGGGGCGAAGCGAATAGTGGACGCCGCGACGCTGACCGGCGCGGTAATCATAGCGCTGGGAAACCACAATTCGGCGGTTCTGGGTGGGCCCCAGGAATGGGTCGACCAAGTGATGGCGAGCGGTAGAAAAGCCGGCGACCGCGTGTGGCAGCTGCCGATCGACGAGGAGTACGGTGAACAGCTCAAGAGCCCGATAGCCGATATGTCGAATGTAGGCGGGCGGGCCGCAGGGACCATTACCGGCGCTTATTTCATCAAAAATTTCATAGAAGACGACGTGTCGTGGGCCCACCTGGACATCGCCGGCACGGCTTGGACCGAGGGGGAGTCGGCATATCTCACAAAGGGGGCGACCGGTGTGCCGACCCGGAACTTCGTTCAGTTGGCGTTGGACCTGGCGGAGTAGGTCGGCGTCCTATTTCATCGACGGAACAACTGAACGTACCACGACTCGAAGCCGTGGTCGCGGTAGAAGCGAAGAATACGGTCCGCGTCCTTTGTTGAAGAATAAGCCGAGAATGTCTCGATACCGTCTTCACCGGCAGCTTGGAGCAACCCGTCGATAAGCTGGCCGCCTATGCTCTTGCCCCGGAACTTTGGAGTCACATAGATGTCTTCGATCTCAAGGTAGCGCTCCCCCGCCGGAATCACGGCCAAGCCCTCGCTTACCCTTGCCGATCCATACACGTGTCCGACAACAATGCCATCCACTTCCGCTACAAGAAAGTAACGGCCAATCTTCTTTGAGAGATTCTCCTTCTTATCGGCAACGTATCCGTAAGTGATGGCCTCTTCGGCCCATTGGAGTTGCATCCGGTGGACTTGGTCTAGATCACGATTATTGGCCACTCTAATGAGAACTGACTTCGGATCCATACCGCCACTTACCTTGCCTGGCTCTTTTTCCTCAAGGCCATGTCGACGGCCAACTGGATTGCGGCGACCATGCTTCCTTCGTCGGCAATGCCCCGGCCGGCTATGTCGAAGGCGGTGCCGTGATCGACCGAAGTGCGGATTATGGGCAGGCCGGCGGTCATGTTGACGCCGGCGTCGAGTCCGAGCATCTTGACGGCGATGTGTCCCTGGTCGTGGTACATAGCGACGACAATGTCGAACTCGCCGCTGTTCGCGCGGTAAAAGACGGTGTCCGGAGGCCAGGGCCCGCTTGCGTCGATACCCTCGGCCTGGGCCGTCCGGACGGCCGGCTCGATCTCCCTTGCATCCTCGTCGCCGAACAGTCCGTGCTCGCCGGCGTGGCAATTGAGGCCGGCTACCGCGATCCTGGGTTCTGAGGTGCCCAGCATAGCCATCGTGCGCTGGGCCAGACTGATGTACTTGATCACCCGCGATTTCTCGATGAGAGACAGGGCTTGGCGCATTGAAACGTGCGTCGTGACGTGGATGACCTTCAGGCGGTCGGCTACAAGCATCAGAGAGTAGTCTTCGCTGCCGGTTTTTTCGGCGAGGATTTCGGTGTGGCCGGGGTAACTGAAGCCGGCCGACTGCATCGCTTCCTTGTTCAAAGGAGCGGTGACTATAGCGTCCAGCTTCTTGGCGACGGCCAAGTCTATTGCTGCGAAGACCGACTCTACGGCAGCCCTGCCGGCGCGAGGGTGGACGCGTCCATACTCCAGACCTGTGAGATCGACATCACCGGCCGAGAGTACCTCGACAAGGCCGGACTTGAATTGGGCGCGTTCGACGCTATCGATGGGTTGGACTTCGAAGCTGAGACCCAGGAGGCGTGCGTCGCGCTTGATCACCGAAGGATCGCCGATAACGAAGGGGCGGGACGATCGGTAGATTTCCGGGCGGGCGAGCGCCTTGAGGACGACCTCTGGTCCGATGCCGGCGGGGTCGCCCATGGTGATTCCGACTATTGGTTTCACAGCTTTCGTCTATTGCGTGGGCGGGCCCCTCCCCACCCCTCCGGACTCCGGCTTTCGCCGGAGTGACGATTGGGAGCTTCGGGTCGCAGGGATCGTTTTAGATAGTCGTTGCCGGAGTCTATCCCGGATCGGGCTCCGGGAGGTGTTTTCATAGTAATCGCTCATACCGGCTTCCGCCGGCACACCAAGGTATGAAAACTCGGAGTCGCGGTTTTGTGCGGCGAATTCGCGCGGGGGATTCTGCCATGCCCAGGCCCCACCTCAGCGGGGGACAAGCCCCTCGCCTCGCGTAGTCTTCGACCGCGCTACATTCCCCATCCCCACCCCTCTGGACTCCGGCTTTCGCCGGAGTGACCGTTGGGAGGCCAAGTAGACGAGTGCGGGCACTCTCGGGCCGCGTAACGTCATTTTCGTACCAATGACCTATCTTTGAGTGTTTTGAGAGCCATTAGTAACGCATCCTCCGCGCCGAAGCCGCCGGCCTTGGTCACGACCGGGGTGTCCCGATAATCGCCGCCCACCAGTGCGCACATCGGAATGCCGGGGGCTACCTCTAGACTCACGACCAATCCACTACCTCCGAGGGCCCGGCATACGGCGATCGCGGTGTCGCCGCCGGTCAGCACGAGGCCCAACCGGGTCACCGAGGGGCGGATTGTCGCCACTATAGTACCAAGGCTGTGGACTATGATTTCGGTAATTCTGACCGTTGTGAGTCCGTGTCGCTGGGCAATTAATGAGAGCCTGTCGGCGTCGGTCGCCAGATCTAACGTCAAGGCGACATCCATTCCGGAGGCAAGAGTGACACTGGTTTCTTCGGCGCCGCGCTCGATCTCGCGCCGGCGGGCATCTGGGTTAATCAACTGCTCGGCAGTTATTTCCACGGTAGCCACACCTTCGCTCTCGGCCAGCAGTTTCAGTTGGCGTCGGGAGATTGGGTTCACGCTGCCGACGACCGCGATTACCGCGTCCACGCTGGGGATTCGCGGAAGTACGCTGGCCGGCGTTGGCCTCATCGGTAGGGCTTGGGGCAGCCACTCGGCGAGACCGGCTGAGCCGGCCGGGAGGACGGCGCCTAAGCCGGCGATGGCCGCCGCAATCTGGCTCAGGTCGCTGGACTCGATTGCGTCACATACGACGAGCGTAGGTTCCTTGGCCTCGGCGAGTTGCTCGATGCGTTCCATCAGCCGGGCGGGGCCGCGTCGAACATCGCCCAGTCCTATTTCGACGACGCGTCGGTTACTCTGTTCAGCCAGCATCTTTCCGATGCGGGAGTGACGCCTCGGAGACGATGGATCGTTTGCGAACTCGCTTTTGGCTAGCGGCACGCCGTTCACGAACAGCCGGCCGTTTTGTACGGTCCTGCCATTGGCGGGAAAGGCCGGCGCTAGTACGACCAGCCGGCGATCCAACGCGCCGGCGAGCGCTTCGAGTTCTGAACCAATGTTGCCTCGCATCGTCGAATCGATCTTCTTGTAAACATTCGCGACGTTCCAGGTGCGGACTCGGTCGCCGGCGTGGGCGACAATCCGGCGGGCTTCTTTGGCCGGGAGGGATCGGGACTCGGTCGTAACGACAATTACATCGCCGGATCTGGGAGAGAGCGGCGGAACAAAATTGACCTCCGTGCGCAGGCCAATCTTGCTGAATTGGAGGCCGGTATCGGTGGCGCCGGTGAGGTCGTCGGCGATGACGACCGCCGGTCGGCTGATCTGCAAAACGGCACCCCGGCAAGAGATGTGAGGTTTGAAGGTGGGGTCCCAATGCCCTCAACAAGGTTTGAATCGATGGGACATATGCTACAACAGGATGGTGCTGCGGGGACCGCCATATTTCGTAGATATGGCGCATACGCGGGTATGGGGCGGGTTGTTCGCCGGAGACACCGATGATCTCTCTACGTCGGGCGGAGAAGATGGGAGTGGAGGAACGGGTCGGTTTTTCGTTGTCTCTTCTCGTACCAATCGCTCTTGCGGGTTGGTTCCGGCACCAAGGTATGAAAACCTACCACCCGCGCCCCTCCCCCTCTGGATTCCCGCTTTCGCGAGAATGACGATAGTAGTCGACTGGAACAATCATTTTCGTACCAGTCGGCCATCCCGGCTGCGGCCGGCACACCAAGGAATGAAGAGCCTGAGTTGTGGTTTGGTACCGCGACTTGGCACGAGGGATTCTGCCTCGCCCCACCTCGACCCCAGCGGGGGACGAGCCCCCGCGCTACACTTTCCCCTTCCCGCCCCTATACGCGGGGCCGGTTTTGGGGGACTGCGCGTGAAATTGCGGGAAAGCGAAGTTGAGGGGCAGGCGCACCAGCCAGGGCATCCATGAGACCATATGTTCCAACTTATTCCAATTCCGGAGCAAATCTGGGCGATTTCAAGACTCGAATTGCGTCCCCAAAGACCCTCGAGACTGGAGTTTTGTCGAAATCTCGCCACTCCAGGACGTGCAACTGGCTCCCAGGAGCGTGTGATCAGGTCATACAATCGTGATTCTTGCCCTCGCCCGCCGAATTAGTTGGAGCAGATGTCCATGAGACCATCTGCTCCAACTAATTCGGTTCCAGGGTGTTTGCGGCGCGTCTGGAGCATTTGCGGTTAGCGTATTGAGGGTGCGAATGAGGGCCAATGTATTTCTCTCCTTACTCACGTCCGACAATGTGGCGCAATTGGGGGCGCATGAGGTAAACCAACTAGAAAATCCAGAGACGTAGCAGCGATAAACTTCCCATCAACCAACGAAACGCGCCGGCGACGAACACCGGCCGGCCAACTCAACGCCTGCATCTCACGAACCGTCGGCCGCCCCAGGCGGGGGACAAGCCCCCGCCCTACATTGGCCCCTTCCTCATGGCCGACCGTACGAATTAGTTGGAGCGAATGTCCATGAGACCCGCCCCTACCAACACCAAAATGCCGTGCACTTGATTGGACATGATTACGCGACCATCCGAGCACGCGTCCATCCGGCGCTCGGTTATCATTTGCCTATCCAAAGAGTGGAGCGTGCCAGATCATCGATGCCTAGATCATCCACCTACCGTACTGAAGCGGTCGTCCTCAGGCGCCACGACTTTGGCGAAACTGACAGGATCCTAACTCTGTATACGCCAACCCACGGCAAGCTGAGGGCAATCGCGAAGGGCGTGCGCCGGATTACCAGCCGGAGGTCTGGCCATGTCGAGCTCCTGACCCGCGCCAAGGTGTTGTTGGCGAGCGGCCGCGAGCTTGACGTGCTCACCCAGGCGGAGGCACTCGAGTCCTACCGGCAACTCCGCGAGGATCTGTACCTTACCGCTTGCGGATACTACGTCGCCGAGTTGGTGGACCGGGTGGTGGCCGACCGAATCGAGAACCCACGTCTGTTTGGGCTCCTGGTATCCACACTCGAACGCCTGGCGACTGAACGCCGGCCGGAAGTAACCCTGAGACACTTCGAGCTGCACCTGGTTCGGCTGATCGGATACGAGCCGGTTCTGGACCGTTGCGTACTTTGCTCAGAGGCGCTGGAGCCTGGATCTCATCTCTTCGCGGTTGAGGAGGGCGGCACGGTTTGCGGCCGTTGCACTGCCGGCGCTGCGCAGGCCCTATCGTTGAGCTTGAACTGTCTAAAGGCGCTCCGATGGCTGAGGCAAGACAACTTCTCAGAGGTTATCCGTCTGCGCATGGGCCCGGATCTGTCTCGCGAGGTGACGAGAATATTGCACTCGTACTTACGATACGTAGTCGAAGATGAAATCAGATCCGCATCTTTCATCGACCTGGTGGAGGCTTTAGGTACCGCGAAATCGGACGCCAGCGGTCTATCGGCGTGACACCAGCTGGCGCGATGCCAGACTCGCCTGGGAGTCAGGTTGCTGTTAAGGCTCCGAGAGCTCCAAGAGTGTACAGAGAATTCCGATTCAACATGTGCTGAGCGAACAAGAACTCGCTGATATAATTGTGCAACCGTGACAAAGTGCAAACAGGCTCGTGCGACTGACGTGACGGATAGCGATGCGAGCGTCCCTGTTATTGTGCGCGGAGCAACAAATGCCTAGCCTGCACAACGAGAGATGCGCCTCAGATAACCAATGAGCCTATCGGTATCAGTCCAGACTGCATTCAGGCTCGGGTTGCCCGATGGCACCGAGATCGTGGCCGGACGGACAGGCATGAGCCAAGACGTGGGGTGGCCGGCGGTCCCGAGGACCCGTGCGCCGGCGTTTGGATCGGTGGGGGCGGACGACATCGTTCTGTTGTCAACGGACGCGTTGCGCCTGATCGACGAGACGCTGACGCTTGACCAGGTGATAGATAGCCTGGCGGAACACAGCGTAAGCGCATTAGTCGTGCTCGGAAATATCAGCAAGGGAGCGGTGGAAACCGCCGACAGGGTCGGGTTGCCCTTGATGAGACTCCCGGCGGGCGTCTCGATTGCAAGCGTTGAGCAAACTCTGGCCCGGGCGATAAGCGAGCGCCGGAGCGAACTGTACCGCCATAGCCTCGAGCTGCACCGAGAGCTGGTCGAGATCTCACTGGCCGGCCGCGGACTCGAATCTATTCTGAGCCGGCTATGCGAGATCAGCCGGCGCAACGTCGCCCTGTTGGACGAGAAACTGGGTGTCAAGAGCTATCACTCCACGAACCACCAGCCGGATTTGAGCGGGCTTCAGCGGATCATCTCGTCGAGCGACCTTACCCTGTATTGGCCGGACAGTGACGTACCGGGTGCAGGTGACCCACCGACGACCGAGTTGAATATCGATGGATACCAGGTCCTGCTGTCGCCGGTACGAGTTCGCAACATCGTATTAGGCCATCTGGCATTCGTTTCATCCATCAATAACATGGATGAGGCCGACAGCCTGGCGCTATCGAGGGCCAGCGTCGTGTGCGCGCTCGAGATGGCGAAGCAAAGCGCGGTCGACGAGGCGGAGCACAGATTGAGGGGAGACTTCTTCAGTGAGCTCCTGGATGGGACATCTCCGCCGGAGGTTCTCTTGGCCAGGGCGAATGGACTTGGCTATGAGCTGAGTCAACCGTCCCGTTGCCTCGTGGCAGGTTTCGACGATGACCGGGTCGAACCCCGGCACACCGGCGCAAGAGCGACGAGTGGGTTAAAGGACCTGTCTCGGCAGGTGAACCGGATACTCAACAGCCAGCGGATTGCCGCGCCCCTGACGATTCACAAGGACGCACTGCTGGTCATCTGCCCGGCAACCAACTCCTCAAGCGCGGACCAGGTGAACGGACTGGCGCATCGTATCGCTAACGTCCCCACTCCATGATGGGCGTTCCATATCTATAGGAATTGGACGCATTCGCCAAAGTATTGAGGGAATTCGGACCAGCTACCGAGAGGCAAATCAAGCGCTTGTAATAGGCAGAAGAATTTTTGGCAACCGTCACGTGTCGGATTTCGCGGATCTCGGTGTGTACCGGTTGCTTTACGCTCTGGCGGAGGGTTCGGAGTTGCAAACCTACTGCGAAGAGACTCTTTCCGAGCTACAAAGATACGACGACCGGAATGGCACCGAGCTGATTCAGACGCTGGTTGCGTTCTTCGAGTGCCCACGGCAACCTTCGCGCAACGGCCGATTCGCTGTACCTGCATCGAAACAGCCTGTCTTATCGCCTCAAGCGGATCCAGGAGATCGCCGGGATCGATCTCGACAACTTCGAAGACCGATTTCGCATCCAGTTGTCCCTGAAAGCGCGCCAAGTAGTCCATTCGTAGGCAACTGTTCAGACTCGGAATTGGGTGGATTCTTCTTCTCAACGCCCAAGTATCACCAAGGGCCGATCGCCATTCGGGACCTCGGTCGGCGGTCAAGCGCTGCGCCCTTCCAACCGTGTCTTGGATTCCGCCAATCTGGCATCTTCGCCGGTGGTTGACCCTCATTGGAGGGATATTCCGGCAATGCGTTGCGGTACCCCTGATTCCGAACACTCACCTGATTGAGTCGGACGGTCCCGCCGGCATCAAGTTATGATACGATTGAACGTGGATGAGCTGCTTCCAGATGCTGCTGGCCGGAAACGGCTAGAGGAACTTCCCAACATCTTCTGAGCCAATAGTTGGTTCGGGTATACCTACCTGCTGAAACAGTAAGGCAGGCCGTTGCCGGCGCGAGTTGGCAGCGAGGTCAAGTGCAACAGAGAGGAGACCAGCCGCAGGCGAAAGCCAGGTGATGGGTGAAAGCTGGGATTAAGACCCCAGGGCGGCAGGTGGCAACACCGTCGCACAGGTAAACACTGGTGGATGCAATTGCGCAAGGCAAGCAGTCCGCCCACGGCGGACCAGGCCGCTATCGGCGGCTTGAGACAGATGGCATCTAGTACAGAATTGGGGGTATTCGAAGCCAGCTCATCCCCGTTTCTGCGCGTCGACTAGCTGCGGGTTAGATTCAGTGGCGCAATCGAAAAACCCGTACGATGAGCCTGACGACCTGGGACACGTAATAGTATTCTTGCTAGCGGTCTTTCTGGCGGTAGGAGTGGGAGGCGCCCTTTACTTTGGATATGATTGGCTGATTCGCGGCAGCTCAGATTCCGACTTCAACATCGTCGAAGGCGCACGCGCCGGCTCGCCGCAGCCCACAAGCACCGGGACGCCCACACAGACCCCCACGCCCGACTTTGACGCGACGGCCACGGCAAAGGCCGAAGCCACGCCTACCGAGGAACCAACTCCAGTCTTGCGACTGGCCCGGGTAGGAAACACCGATGGCGACGGCGTATACATACGCAGTTCCCCATCGGACGAGAACAGGCTGTTGGCCTGGCCGGACAATACGGTGATGGTCTTGCTTGGGCCAAGGACCGAGGCCGGCGGAAGGACCTGGATAGCGGTCCGCGACCCCCAGGGGCAACGACGGTTGGGTGCCGGCGGAATACCTGATCTTCGAAGAGCGGTGACCAAATCGAGCATAGTGCGACAGGAGCGCTGATTTGCCAGGAACCTATAGGTGCTCGGATGGCGGTACCCATGAGTGGGGGGAACAGAAGGACGATTCGGGAGTGAAGTATCGGAAATGCAAGAAGTGCGGCGAGATCAGGCCGATTTAAGGGTGGCAGAGTTGGTGACAACGCCTTGAACGTAGAGCAGTTCGTCACCAGTCTCCTCAGGGACCGGCGATTCGGCTCTATGGTAACCACTCATCGCGAAATCAACGCCGCGCCGGGCCTGTATCGGCCGTTGCCAGACGAGCTTCATCCCTCCCTGAGCAAGCGTCTATTCGAAACCGGGCTGGGACAGCTCTACTCCCATCAGGCGGACGCCTACAGCAACGTCCGCCGACAACGCAACATAGTCGTCGTGACCCCCACGTCGTCGGGAAAGACACTCTGCTACAACTTGCCGGTGCTGCAATCGATTATCGAGAACCCTGGCACCAGGGCGATATATCTCTTTCCAACCAAGGCGCTGGCACACGATCAGCGTGACGAGCTCGCCCAATTCGTGCCCGGCCTTCCGGTCAAGATCAATGCCAACACGTACGATGGTGACACACCGCAATCGGCCCGGCGGATCGTGCGTGACGCCGGCCATATCGTTATCACTAACCCGGACATGCTTCACGCCGGCATCCTGCCACACCACACGATCTGGATAAAGCTGTTCGAGAACTTGTCGTTCGTCGTGTTAGACGAGGTGCATCAATACCGCGGCGTGTTTGGCAGTCACGTGGCGAACCTGATCCGGCGCCTGCGCCGGCTCTGCAAACACTACGGAAGCCGGCCGACCTTCATATGTTCGTCGGCTTCGATCGGCAATGCCAGAGAGTTGGCCGAGCGCCTCATCGGAGACGACGTCACGCTGATAGACCAGAGCGGGGCGCCAGTCGCCCAGAAGCACGTCGTCTTTTTGAACCCGCGACTCTCCGCGCCACCGGCGGCGGTCCAGTCCACGATGAGCCGGGGGCAGAGGCCGGCAGCGCCAGTCGTCAAGGGTCCGATTCAGTCTCCCGTAGGCACGTTGAATCGGCCGGCATCCGGGGCAATCGCCCACGATACATACACGAACGACTCGATGTTCTCCGTGACGATCCGCGTGGCGATGGACCTAATCGCGAACGGGATCCAGACAATCGTTTTCGGGCGCACCAGGTTGACGGTGGAGTTGCTGCTGTCGAACCTCCGAATGGCCGCCCAGCAACGGGGAATACCGGTGAACTCGATCCGTGGATACAGAGGGGGTTACCTACCCTCGGAAAGGCGGCAGATCGAATCGGAGCTGCGTTCAAAGAAGGCCCTTTGCGTGGTCAGCACGAACGCGCTTGAGCTTGGAATCGACATCGGATCCATGTCGGCCGCGGTGCTGTGTGGATATCCGGGTAGCATTGCGAGCACCTGGCAGCGCATGGGACGGGCCGGCCGGCGGACTCAGCAGTCGTTGGCAGTTCTAGTAGCCGGCTGGTCTCCGCTCGACCAGTTCATCGTCAGCCGGCCGGACTACTTCTTCGAACGGAACCCAGAGAACGGACTCATCAACCCGGACAACCTCCTGATCCTCGCCGACCAGTTGAAGTGCGCTACTTTCGAGCTGCCATTCGACTCGGAGGAGCGGTTCGGCACGGACGCGACAGCCGATCTGCTGGCGTACCTGCACGAGATCAACGTGTTGCACAGGTCCGGACAGCGCTACTACTGGATGGCGGAGGGTTTTCCTGCACAGAGTGTCAAGCCGCGTTCCATGTCCGGCGAAAACTTTGTGATCATAGATCAAACCGAAGGCGCTAAGGTCATAGGGGAGATTGACCGATACGCAGCTCGCACTCTCCTTCATGACCACGCTATCTACATTCACGAAGGCCAACAGTACGAAGTGAACCGGAACGATTGGGACGAGAACAAAGCATACGTTAGCCGAGTGGCCGTCGACTACTACACCGACGCAGAGCTTCAAGTAAATCTCGACATTCTCCACGAGAACCAAGGCGAAGACAGTGGCCCATACCGCCGGGCATTGGGAGACGTCCGCGTCCGCTTCATGCCCAGCATATTCAAGAAAGTCAAGCTGTTGACCGGAGAAAACGTAGGTTCGGGGCCGGTCAACCTACCAGAGGAAGAGGTCCATTCGTCCGGCTTCTGGATCGCGGTCGGCCCCGAAGTAGTGATGCGATTCGCGGAAAACGAGCTTAGCCAGGCTATGTTCGGCGCGGCGAATGCGCTGGTGCACGTCGCACCGCTCCACCTGATGTGCGATGCCAGGGACATCTTCGTTTCGGCTCACCGGCGGAATCCAATCACGAAACGGCCCACTATATTCATCTATGAGAGGCTGCCGGAGGCTGTTGGCCTTGTCGAAAAGCTATTTCAGCAGCACCAGTTGCTGCTTGCGACCGCGGCTGAGTTGATCCAGACTTGCATATGCGACGCCGGCTGTCCATCCTGCGTCGGTCCGGAGGAGCAGGTCGGGCCCAAGGGCAAGCGTCTGGCGCTAGACCTGCTCAGCAAGTTGAGCGACGGGTAGAGGCATTGGAAACCCGGGAAGCGCTCGAGCGGCTGCGCGTCAGGCTCGCCGGCGACAATCACCGATTTCCGACGTTCACCCCCCTCCGGTCCATCGCAAGAGACAGCTTTAGCGCACCGGCGGGTCGAGGCCCTCGCCGAAATACTGCCGATGCGCATCGTCGACAGATCGGAGGGTTGGTTCGCGATTCGCGAGCAACGCTACGACGCCGAAGAGCTCTTGTCGGGATGGGGCCTCGGAACACCCGAATTCAACGGGCTGGAGATGTGGTCCGGCATCAGGGACGAAACACCGTTCGACTACGTGTTCCTCGACCTGGAAACGACTGGACTCGACCGAGGCGCCGGCACCTACGCGTTCCTGGCCGGTCTCGGCAAATTCGTTGACGACGGTTTCACAGTCCGGCAATTCTTCCTTGCGGACCCATCCGGCGAACAGGCGATGCTGTTGGCAGTGCGAGACGAGTTGAAGTCCAGCAGCGTCGTCGCGACATTCAATGGACGGACTTTCGACATACCGCACCTCTACAACCGGTTCGCGATTAACCGGATCCGGCCTCCCAACTTCGAACCACACTTCGACGCTCTGCCGCCGGCCCGACGGATTTGGCGGCGCAGATTGAGCAGTTGCAGCCTGCAGTCATTGGAACAGGCGCTGTTCGAGATAGATCGTGAGGGAGATATCCCCGGATGGTTGATCCCGGAGGTGTATTTCGAGTACCTGCACCGTGACGAGTTCACACGAATGCCAAGCGTCTTCCTCCACAACGCAAAGGATATCGTCAGCGTGGCCGCCCTATCGACGATTATGGCCCAGATCGGCCGGGGGTGGAATCACGCGGACGTCACGGCGCCGGAGGACGCGCTCTCTGTTGGACTGGCCTACGCGAGGTCCGGGAGAATCGAAGATGCCCTGATCTGCTACCGATACGCGAGCGAGTTCGGACGCCGGGAAATCCGCCGCCAAGCGTTGAGTCTTACCGCACAGATTCTGCGCCGGCAAGAGCGGATTGAAGAGGCCAAGCTAGTCCTACGGCGACTGGCGAAAGAACAGGGATACTACGCGCTAGACGCGCTGATCAGCCTAGCGAAGATCGCCGAGCACCGGGAACGGGATTACGTCAGGGCCCTGTCCTACGCCCACGCCGCATCCACCAAGCTGGATGTGTACCTCCTGAAGAGCACCGAAAACTTCCACGCTCGGACTTCGGAAGAGATCCAATGGCGGATTGCGCGCCTACACCGGAAGAAAGCGAGGCAAGCGGCGCTCGTCGCCACCTCGCGAGGGACTGTATAGATTCCTGATTCCGCAATGCACCTAACTTGCAGAGCTCCGGGCCGGCTCGGCGCGGCGGCGGTCGTGCCTTTACGTCCCTCGAGCGCCCGGCGGCAACTCTCGCGGTGGTATAGATAGGTGGAGCGACCTAGCGACTCTGAAGCCAAGCTGATCGAGCGAGCAAAGAAGGGCGAGGTGGAGGCATTCAATCGCCTGGTATTGCTCTACCAAGACGGCGTGTACAACGTCGCGTTCCGGCTGACTGGCTCGGCCGAGTCCGCGTCAGACGTGGCCCAGGAAACATTCATCTCGGCGTTCAAGAATCTTGGTGGCTTCCGTGGAGGTTCGCTGCGCGCCTGGCTGTTCAGAATCGCCACGAACGCCGCCTACGACATGATCCGCCGGATGCGGAGCCGGCCGGCGGACTCACTTGAAGCGTGGCAAGAGTCTCCTACCGGATCACCAACAATCGGTGCGACCGTTCAAACCCCAGAGGGAGAGGCGATCCGAGTAGAGCTATTGAACCAGGTAAAGAAGGGGCTCCTCACCCTGGCCGCGGAACAGCGTGTAGTGGTAGTTCTCGTCGACGTTCAGGGATTGAGCTACGACGAGGCCGCCGTAGCGACGGATGTATCTCCAGGTACGGTAAAGTCTCGCCTGAGCAGAGGCCGGGGACATTTGCGAGAGTATCTCCTGTCCCAAGGGGAACTTTTACCGGCTAAGTTTCGTTCATGATCATGGGTCTTTATACCTAGTGCCTATGAACACCGATCTACCTCAAGGGCCGAGCCATTCCGGCTCCGATCACGCCAGCGACGAGCTGATCGCAACCTACCTGGACGGTGAAGCAACCGAGGCGGAACGACATGCCATATCCGGACATCTGCCGGGATGTGGAGACTGTGAGACACGCTTAGAGCAACAGCAGGAGATCGTGACGCTCCTCAAGGCCCTGCCGGCCGTGCCGGCGCCGCGCTCTTTCGCCATACCGGCCGAAGCGACGAACCCGGCTCTTGCCTGGTTTCAGTGGATGCGAGCTGGGGCAGCGTTCGCGACTTTCGCGTTCGTTGCCCTATTCGCATTCAACATGGTCTACGTGGCCACTGATGCCCTGCACATGGAGCTTGCGATTTCAGAGCAGGCAGTGCAACTGGAGTCCGAAGCGATGAGCGGTATGGTGGAAGCGCCGGCGCCATCTGACGCGCAGAGTGCCCCGAGCGCAAAGAGGGCTGCTGAATCGGAGAGTGCTGCCGAACCGACCGAGCCCGCCGCGGCGGAAATGGCGGAGGTCAGGTTCGACGCACCGAGCTCACCAGTGTCGCCGGTCGCCGGATATGAGTGGATTGTGCTGGCCGTCGCGATAGTTCTTTCGGTTTCGACGCTCGGGATTTGGTTACTGAGGATCCGGCGCTAACCGCCTGGCTCAACCGCCGGATATTCCAGGTGGAGTGTGTCGAACGCCAGTCTGGGCAGGACGTTCGCCTGCAGATACATAGCGGTCCGGCGTATTAGCCGCGCCGCGATGAGTAAATCGGAATGAGGCACGCCGTTCGTCTCTGACGGTGAACGACGGGACGCAGTTGGGTCGGCGAGCGAGTCCCAAACAGAAGCGGCCCAGGTATCGATGCGTTCCAGTCCGGCGGTTTGGTCCCTGGTCCAATACGAAGCAAGCTCCGACGAACTACGGAGCCGCTCGCCGGCGGGCATCGAGAATAGCTCGATCGGTTCGAGGGAATGCCGCTCTGCCAGATCAATCATGCCTGGCTCGTGAAACGCGTCAATTGCCCAGCCGGGCCGGCCGCGGGCCAAACTGCTGATCCGCTCGGCGTCAGCCTCGTCGGAACCAATATGATCAACCAAGTGCCGGCGGATTTCATCGGCTTCGACAGGCCCGAACGAGATCACCCTGCACCGAGAGACAATCGTATCGAGCATCTGGCCGGCGCCTGTTGACGAGAGGATAAACACGCTCCGAGGCGGCGCCTCCTCCAACTCTTTCAGCAGTCGGTTCGCCGCGTCCATCTGTAGCCGATCGGCATCTTCGATAAGGTAGACCTGCCACTCGCCGAGCAGCGGTCTGCGATAGGAATCCCTCAGCAGCCCACGGACCGCCTCAATCGAAATTAGCTTCCGGGCACCGGGCCGCCGGCTGCTACCTTCGTTCTCCAACCAATCCGCTTGATTGCGAAGATTGAGAATCTTGAAATCAGGATGTCGACCGGCCGAAATCAGCCGGCAGTTCTGACAGTCGCGGCATGGTGCGATTGTTCCGGTACAGTTGAGGACGATTCCCAGCTCGGTCGCCGCCCGGCTCTTGCCTACGTGTGAGGGGCCGGTTAGAAGATAGGCATGAAACGGCCTGCCCTTGGCGGATCCGCCGGTAAGCAAACTCAGCGCCTGTTGGTTACCCACGAATTCCGAGCTGGCGTTCAATCACAGTCTCCCGGTAGCGTTTGCGAAGATGGGTGTGCCCGGCGGCGACCTAATTTCATAGGTGTCAAGACGATGGCTATAGTAACCTCAATTGTAATCAGCATAATACGTTTTACGCAGATTACCGTGATGGTAGATTCCCTTCTCGTTTAATAGGAACTGGAGGAAATGGATGCCGGCATTTCAAGAGGTTGGAATCGTGGGGTACGGCCAATACGGCCGGCCGATCGCGCTGAACCTGCGTTCCGCCGGCGTCGAAGTCGTAGTCGGCGAATCGGATGACGAACGGGCCTTCGAGGCAATGCGTGACGGATTTCCTAACTTCTCGCCGGCGGAAGTCTTCGCAAGGTCAGGGTTGGTAATGGTAGACTGCGAAGCCTCGGTCTCGTCTCCAACGGAAATCCTCTCGAGCAGGCACCCTGTCCAAGCCGGCACCATCCTGGTTATGAGCGAAGAAGCACTCGGGGATCCTCCAACTCGGCAGCCATTCGACAAGGACATCGCTTGGCTGAGGCCGGATGCCGGTGGCGAGATGCTGCGGGCGGCGTTTCTCGCCGGTGAACAAACCAGGGTAGAGTACATCGAGCTTGAGAACGCATCCGGGTGCCTGGGAGATTCCCTGAAATCTCTGGCCGACGCGCTGCGTGCAACGCTTAGCCAAACCGAGTGAAAGACATCACACTAATCGCTCATGCCGGCAGGAGTCGGCACGCTAAGGTGGGAAAAGCCGGATCTGTGGGTTGGTACAGCTAATTGACGCGGACGAACCCGCCACTCCCCTCCCCAGCGGGGGGCAAGCCCCTCGCCTCGCGTAGTCTTCGACCGCGCTACATTTCCCACCCCCTCCCCTCTGGATTCCAGCTTACGCTGGGATGACGATTGTGGGCGGCGGGCACGGTCATTCTCGAACCAATCGACTACGAATCAAACCTACTTCTCCTGGAAGACCGGCGATGTCCCCTGTGCAGCCAGGAGGCCACCCATGTGAACCCAGGCAATGCGCACGCTTGGTTGAGCCGCGCGTCGCCTCCGACTTGCACCGGCTGACACGAAAAAGCGAATGTGGCAAATGCTGTTTGAGTAGATCGTCGAGAATTAATCTCGCTATTTCGGATTCTGATCAGGTCTTGTATCATAGAGACGTAAGCGCTCCGGTCCGGTAGGTTACTGTCAACCCTACCGACGAGGCCTGCCTAGATTGCACATGAGGCCGCCCGCCCGGAGCGTTTGTGCATGTTAGCACCAATGCTTTCACAACCTCCCTCCTGTATCGCAAGGCATATGATTCCCGAATTTGGGCGCCGGCAGTGACCAAGTTCCGGACGTTGCGGTGCCCAGGTATTTCTTGCACAATTCTGAGCATTCGCTTCGTAGGGCGTTCATTTCCCCGTGCTATAATTCGCTCCCAGGTACGCTGATCGGCCTTGGTACAGGCTAGAGTCGCTTTTTTTTCGGGCCGGTCGCTACAACCCTTACCGAGGAATAGATGCCGACTTACGAGTACGCCTGCAACGACTGCAGTAATCGATTCGAGACGCGGCAGCGGATGACCGATGATCCGATAACCACCTGTCCGGAATGCAGTGGAAGCACCTATCGCGTGCTTTTTCCAGTGGGCATAGTTTTCAAGGGATCAGGTTTCTACAAGACTGACTACAGCACAAAGGATGAGAAAAAATCTGAATCGAAAAGCGACTCCAAGTCTTCATCTTCGGACGACAAGGCCAAGAACTCTTCAAGGGACAAGGCGGCTTCGGCGAAAGGCGAATCCAGCTCGACAGACACGGCCGCCTCAGCGAGCGGCACCTACTAAGGACCGCAGGACGAACCTACAGCCCACCTCATTAACTCGGTCGAACACCGCTTTGTGCTATAGTATCGACCAACCTTACACGCACGCCAGAGCGTCGAATATTCGCTGGCTGGCCCCATCAAATAGTTTCCCAATCCGCAGAGAGGCTGATGCCGGCGTTGAAGAGTGCGCCCGCACGGGCGCTGTCTAGATCGCCGGCGAGATGAAAGAGCCAAGGCTCATCGCGCCACGAACAGGAATATACGCAGATAGAGGGAGGTAGCATCAGTGAAGCTCGTTCGTTACCAGGGTAGCAGCGGAGCTCAATACGGCGTCGTCGAGGACGAAGGCACAGTAAGGGAGCTTTCCGGCTGTCCGTTCGGGGACCACAGTATCGGCGGTACCGCCGGTACTTTAGATGATTTGAATCTGCTGGCGCCGGTGGATCCACCAAGAGTGATCGGCGTAGGCAGCAACTACGTTGCACATATCGAGGAAATGGGATTGGCCACCCCGCCCTTTCCCATGCTGTTCCTGTTACCGCCAACGACGGTCGTAGGACCGGGCGACTCGATCGTCTATCCGCGCCAGGGGGAGAGAGTAGAGTTCGAAGGAGAGCTTGTCATTGTCATCGGCAAGCCAACGCGACGGGTCTCCGAGTCCGAGGCACTGGACTACGTATTCGGCTATACCATCGGCAACGACGTAAGCGAGCGCGTTATCCAGTTTGCAGAAATGAAGATGGGCGCCATTATGATCGGCAAGTCGTTCGACACATTCAAGCCGCTTGGGCCCATAATTGCAACCGACATCGATCCCACCAACGTCGACCTGACCACGCGGGTAAACGGCGAAGTAAGGCAGGATGCCAACACGTCGGACCTGCTGTTCCCGGCGGCAAAGTTAGTCTCGTACATTAGCGAGGCGATGACTCTGCTGCCTGGTGACGTGATCTATAGCGGAACTCCCGCCGGCGTTGGCCCGGTCGCCCCCGGCGATACGATCGACATAGAGATTCAGGGTATCGGCACGCTGAGCAACTCTGTCGTAGCGGAAGACTAAAGTCAGATTCAGATTGAGTGCTTTGGCGCGTCCAAGAGTAACGCTCCCGGCGAATGCGCCGATTAAACTTGGAGCGCCCAGGCTAGCCGGGCTCTTACCAATCGCAGGCGAATGCGTAGGTTGCGCCTTTACCGGCGACAGCCCGCACAGCCGACGAGAGCAATCTTCGGCGTTGAAGACGAGGGTTTAGGATACACGTGGTCAGAGTAGGGTTCATCGGAGCCGGCAGGCGCGCGGTCACAGCGCACTACCCAACGATCGATCAATTGGCGGGTGCGGAGATCGCGGCGATCTGCGATCTGGACGCCGGCAGACTGAACGCCGCCGGTGATCGATTTGGCGTAGACCGCCGCTTCTCGGACTATCGCCAGATGTTGGCGGAATCCCAACTAGACGTAGTCTACGTCATCATGCCTCCCAACAACATGACCCCGATCGTCATCGAATGTCTCGAATCTGGCCTGCACGTGGTCATGGAGAAACCGCCGGGCAACAGCCTGGCCGAGTTCGAGGCCATGGTCGAGGCCGCTGAGCGAAATGGACGCTGGGGAATGGTCACACTCCAACGCCGCTTCGCCGCAGTGACCCGAGAAGCCAAGCGGCTCGTCCTGGAGCGTGGGCCAGTCACTATGTGCCTCGGGGAGTTCCACAAGAACCTGTTGACGTTTTCAGGACCGCAATATGGCGTCAGCACGCTTCTGGACGATGTTATCCACACGGTCGATCTCGTCGGCTATATGTGCGGAGGAGAAGCACAAGAGGTGTATGCCCTACAGAAACGGTTCTTCGTAGACTGGAAGAACTGCTACAACGCCCTCGTCCACTTCAGCAACGGTGCGGTCGGCGTAATCTCCGGCAACCGGTCGGCCGGCGCCAGGTATCTGCGCCACGAGATTCACGGTCGAGGCATCTCTGTATACATGCGGCTTCCGGAAGAAGCGAAAGTTTGGCGCGATAACGAGGAAGAGCCGACCATCCTTCGGGGGGCCGAACTCGTGGGCTCTGACGACATGTGGGCATACGAGGGGACCCTGGCTATGAACAGGCATTTCATAGAGTGCATCGAGGCAGGCACAGAGCCTCTGAACAGCCTGCAAAACGTCGCCGGCACGATGCGGTTGGTGGCAGCGATAGAGGGTGACTAGCTATCTGCCTGCTCGTTGCGACAGCCTGACCAGGGTATCAATGGCAGCGATCTATCGTCGATTAGTGGAATAGGCGACTCGCACACCTGCTTGTAATCTGAATGCAATTTGCCGGCTGGAAGTCGCGCTCGACCGGCACGGTTTGGCTAGCCGGCAAAAACCCAGCCAACTAAGGACGATTGAAATGCGCGCACTCTTGCAAAGAGTCAACCGAGCCGCGGTGGTGGTGGATGGCGCGGAGGTGGGCTCCATTGGCAGAGGGTGGGCCATACTCCTGGGAGTTGGACCCGGTGATTGCGAGGACAAAGCGGCCCAACTAGCAAAAAAGATCGTGACGATGCGGGCCTTCGAAGACTCGGCCGGAAAGATGAACCTCGACGCGAAGCAAGCGGCGGCGGAGTTCTTGGTTATCTCGCAAGTCACGCTGTATGCCGATTTGTCCAGGGGCCGCCGGCCCAGTCTCGCCACCGCGGCGCCTCCGCAACTGGCGGAATCCCTGGTAGACCACTTCGCCGGCCTTCTGCGCACAGCCGGCTTTAGGGTAGCGACCGGCCGTTTCGGCGCCTACATGGAAGTGGAGATTCACAATACGGGGCCAGTGACCTTTTACTTGTCGACCGACGATTGAAGGATTTTCCCCGCTGGCCCAAGAGTCGCCATTTGGTCCATCAATTCTGGAACGACATTTGACTCAGGCGCGGACGCAGCGAAGGCACGGGGATCAGACTCTACTGAATGAAGTTGAAGGGAAAGGTGGTCGTCTTCGAAAACGCGGCGACCGGCTAACTTAGTTAGCGCCTACGCCACTCTTTACGAAGATTTCAAAGCGAATCGATAGCCTGGAGAAGTGGCTTTGCGCAGGCGTGCTGCTGTTGTAGAGGGACTCGTTGATCGTAACGTTCCCGGCAAGAGATCCGGTCTCAAGCCGAGTCACGCCACCGTTCTTGGCCTCGATCACATCGTCGACGGCCCCCGACTGAAGCCATTCTTCCGTCAGGTTGCGTCCCTGGTCCAGGGCCCAACGGCTCACGATTCCAACGGAGCGCAACTCTTGATCGGCGACGTAGTCGTGCAACCACGCCGTGAAGGCGTAGAACTTACCGCTACCGGCAGGTTCCAGCCACTTGCTGGCGCTAAGTCCGCAAGCACCCAGCAAAACGCCAGTTTCGCGGTCCACGATCGGGTGTATCTCGTCGTAAGGATCGTCCCCCAACTCATATGTAGACTGGAATCCAACCCGGCCGTGCGAACTAGCTGCAGCCGCGCGAGCCGGCGCCGCGGTGTGCTGAGTCTCCACCACAGTCTTGAAGCCATTGAAAGCGCTGTTTGTGCCAGTATGAGCCGTGTCCGGTCCCGACATCGGCTGGAGGCGGGAGGAGTAGCTCTGCGGCGGAGCAGCTCTGGTCCTGAAACGTGGAGGTTCTTGTTCTTGCTGCTCAGCCATATTTTGGGACTGTGGCTGAGCGCGCATTGGAGATGGGAACGAAATGCCAAGCAGTCTCATAGCGGCGAACGTGCCGGCGATCAGCGCCACCAATATTGCCACTATTGGAACTATCAAACCACTAGCAGCAGATTCGGCCGGCGCACCTTGCGCGGCCTGTCCCTGACCCACACCCGCGGCACCAGGTCCACCTGCATCGAGCCTTACGGCAAGTTGACGCAACTGTTCCTGGGCGGACAAGGGCAGCGTCGGATCGTTAATCACCGCCCGTCGGGCTTCTTGCACGACCTGAATCGGGTCTCCCAAGCGCGAGAGCCGCTCGCGGGCCGCAGTCAGATCATTGTCCCTGGCATTGGCCTCTGCGACCAGAAGCACAAATTCGGTGGAACTCACCGATCCTTCGACCGGCGGCAACAATACACGAATCGCGATGGAACCTACCACCAAGCCTGCGATCAGGAGCGACGCCAAGATAATTCCCTGCCGCAAAGGCGAGGAGGTTCGCAAGAAGCTGGATGCCTTAAACATAGAATTTACCAATTACTCATTCGCCGAAATCAGGGAGTAGTAGACGTATCCGTCCAAGTCCTCGTAGGTCACATGGTACCATCTTGGCTCAACGGCCTCCACTGCCTCCCCTTCCAGAATGTTCTTGATACTTACGGTTGCCCCTTCGGGCAAGACAGCGAGTTGTTCGGAGTCTGTAGTGGGCTGACTACGGAGTCGAGCTGCGGTTAGGATCGTACCAGATTCTGGTATTAGGGGTTCAGGCGTGATTATCACCGACGTCAGCGGCGTCGCGCTGCGTGCGACTATGGGTGTGCCTATGACTATCGGCTCATTCGATGCAACTTCTTGCACATTTTCCGCCGCCGGCGCCTGCCCGGTCGCTGCCGGCGAAGCACTCTCCTGTCCTACCACTGGCGCCTGGACCGACGTACCACGATCCATCGCCTGACTGAAGGATTGAAGCAGGGCTGCCTGGGATTGGAGCGTGCTATCGCGGGACTCTGAATACCGGGATGCGAGTTGCGAGACAGCCGTGGGTGGATCAACGAAACCTGTATCACGCATTCGATCACGTAGAGCGTCGACATTCACGCCTTGGCGATAAAGAGTCGCCGACAACACGAGGTAAGCGTCGTCCAGGGTTGCCGAGCGCGCGTTGAGGGCGGCCGGCAGGTTAACTACGAGTCCAACTAGGATGCCAACAACCAAGACTAGCAGGGCTACCGAGGGCTTCCAACGTGCCTCAAGCCCTACCGTCGTGCTGCTAATTCTACTTCTTCGACGATACAAAAAGTGTACCCCTATCGTGTGCGCATAACCACCAGCGCGCAGAGCCGAATCTCAAGCCACCCATTTGCATACGGTAGCTCATCGTCTATGCACCAGCGCCCGACTTTCGAGCAACTCGTGCGACCGGTAGCACACGCCACCGCCGCATATTGTATCGCAACTATGACCAACAAGAGTAATTTGCCGATTAAATGTATATAAGATTTTTTAAGGATCATCTACAGCGTCAAGATATAGGGCGACTGAACAGACTAGCAGGCGACATTTCGAAGATATTCGGCAGAAAACAGGCGGAAACGAGTGATGCGGGCGATCGAAGAAAGGCCATCTTCACCAGAATCCGCGTGGAATGTTTTTATATGGATCCATCTGCGGAAACCGGCCGTCGTTCGCCAACGATTCGTATCGCTCCAATAGACTCTCTATTTCCTGCTGGTCGAGCAGGTTTCCGAGAGACCCAATCAATGCGTCGAATCTGAATCGGTTCGAACTCAGCGATAACAGATCGGCCATAATCGAGTCTGGAATCGCCTCGCCATCAAACGCCCAGATGACGGTACGCAACTTTGGCTCGGCATTGAACGTCAGGCCATGGTCTATGCCCCACATCCGCCCGTCGTTTCCAACAAAGCAGTGCCCCGTCTTGCGATCTGCGTTATTTGCGATCAAATCGAAGGTCATTATCTGCTGGAGGGGCAGGCGCCACTCGGGACCGAGGCGCTGGAGACTCACACGACTATCGGACTCGACATATAGCTGCATCGAGCCCACGCCGTAGGGACCATCGCCGATTGCGGTAGGCGGTATGAACCCCCAACCCAGGGCCCGGGCAAGCTCGAAGGAAGCGTACTCGCGCTTGTACAGAGTACCCGGCGGAAAGTCCCAAAGCGGCGCTTCGCCACGCTGTGGCTTATATATCGCGAGAGCTTGCCCCACCGTCTCGTGACTCAGCGTGACCACGAATGTGTAGTTCGATCCCCACGGTAGATGATGGCAGGTCTCTACCTTGCCGTTATGGAGCAACTCCATCGCCTGATCGACAGTAAGGGAGGCGCCCTTTTTGCCTTCGAGATTCAGTACCACCGGCAGCATCTCGTCTGATTTCCGCGTTGTCGGCAAGGGTGTCGGTTCACTAGGATGAGTGGGAGTAGCCATTGGCACCGGTGTCTCTTGCTACCATTCTCAGCACGTTTGAGGCCGTGCTTCTTGAATGAAGTGTATGCGGGCTCCGGCGGGCAGTCAATCAATGATGGCGCACCTGGAACGGGCGACAGCACCTGGCAAGAAGGCACCCAGTTGCGCGCGTTCGTTGCGGTCGGAATGAGCCAAGCTGTAGAATGCTCGCGAACAATTGCGAAGGGCCAACCTGTATCGCGGCGCCCATGTGCCCACGTAGCTCAGTCGGTAGAGCACATTCTTGGTAAGAATGAGGTCCCCGGTTCAATCCCGGGCGTGGGCTCCGATCTGGCCTGCATCCCGGTATGGGTTCGAGCCCCTACGCGGTTGCCGGCAACATCAACCACGATCGCGGCTTTGATGACGGCGTCTCACAGCGTGTCGGTCCGGCATGTGACACCAGAGGGAAAGACCAAAGAGCTAGAGTGAGCGCGGTACCGGCCAGTCCATCGACGACTCAGGTGATTTCGGCGTCCAAGCGCCGCCGGCGCCGCCTCGCGATGCTTCGGTCGGCGATCAGCCATGGCATCGTGATCCTGGCGAGTCTGTTTGTACTCTTCCCGTTCGTGTGGATGGTCACTGCGTCTCTAAAGAGCGAGACGGAGGCGTTCACTATTCCGCCGACCTGGATTCCTTACGAATTCAAGTGGACCAACTACGAGCGGGCGCTGTTCCACTACGTTCCCTTCGGCCGGTACTTTCTGAATACTACGTTGATCACCGCCGGCGTTCTGGTCGGAAGGTTGATCACGGCCTCGATGGTCGCGTTCGCATTTGCCCGGTTGAGGTTCTTCGGCCGCAACGTGCTGTTCATCCTGGTCTTGAGCACGATGATGGTGCCATTCCAGGTTACGGTAATCCCCCTGTTCATCATCTACAGAGAGCTGGATTGGCTGGACACCTATGCGCCGTTGATCGCTCCGGCCTGGTTTGGCGGTGGGGCGTTCTTCATATTCCTACTGCGACAGTTCATAATGACCGTAAACCGCGAGCTGGATGACGCAGCTCGAATCGATGGATGCGGCTGGTTCGGCCTGTACTGGAGAATAGTCCTGCCGCTGATCACGCCGGCTCTGGCCGCGGTGGCGATATTCTCGTTTCTGTGGACCTGGGGCGACTTCTTCAACCCTCTGATCTTCCTGCGAAGCGCCCACAACTACACCCTCGCCGTCGGCCTGCACTTCTTCGCCAGCATGGGTTCGGTGAGTGTCAGGCCGGTCGTCACCGAAGTGATGGCCGGGGCGACGGTAATAATGATCCCGCCGTTGCTGTTGTTCTTCTTTGCTCAGAAGTACTTTATCCAAGGCGTGGTCTTCTCAGGGATCAAAGGCTAGGTCGGCTAGCGTCGATTTGGAGGCCATTTAGCTCAGCGGTGCAGGATACACCAACCGGCGCCGGCCATGACGTCGATAGGCCGGAGCGAGCGAATCGAGAACGGAATGAGGACCGAGAGTGAGTACGATGGCAAACAACCCGTCCCCAGCCGATGCCGTCGCGAATTCAAGGCGCCGACTACAGATGCTTCGATCCTTCCTCAGCCACGGCGTGGTGATACTCGCCGCACTATTCGTGATCTTGCCGTTCTTTTGGATGATTACCGCGTCTTTCAAATCAGAGTGGGAAGCGTTCCAAATTCCACCCACCTGGATTCCCAACGAGTGGATGTGGGTCAACTACCATAATGCGCTATTCTCCTATGTCCCGTTCGGACGATATTTCCTCAACACAGTAGTGATCACCTCTGCGGTGCTGGTTGGAAGGCTTATGACCGCCTCGTTGGTCGCGTTCGCATTCGCCCGGATGAGGTTCTTTGGTCGAAACGTGCTGTTTGTGCTGGTGCTGAGCACACTGATGGTGCCTTTCCAAGTTACGGTCATCCCGCTTTTCATCATCTACCGGCAGGTGTCACTGATTGACACTTACTGGCCTTTGATCGCTCCGGCTTGGTTTGGAGGCGGCGCGTTCTTCATATTCCTTCTGCGACAGTTCATAATGACTGTAAACCCAGAGCTCGACGACGCCGCTCGGATCGATGGATGCGGCTGGTTGGGTCTGTACTGGAGAATAGTTCTTCCGCTGATAACGCCGGCGCTGGCCGCAGTCGCTATCTTTTCGTTTCTATGGACGTGGAATGACTTCTTCAACCCCGTGATCTTCCTACGCAGCAACGACAATTTCACCCTTGCCGTGGGTCTGCACTTCTTCGCCAGGCTCGCCTCGCCGACTCTGCAGCCGGTGGTCACTGAAGTCATGGCCGGAGCGACGATCATCATGGTTCCGCCACTGCTGTTGTTCTTCTTCGCTCAGAAGTACTTCATTCAGGGAGTGGTGTTCTCGGGGATCAAGGGATAGAATCGGCCCGGATTTGGGAACAATTGGCATTTGGGGAGGTTCCGGCGTGAAACTGAGCCATCAGCAGCTTGACCATTTCGGCACTTTCGGATTCGTAGTGTTTCGTCAGCTTTTCTCGCCGGATGAGATGCTGAAGTTCAGCCATGAGTTCGACAGCGAGCTCGACTCCTGGCTACCGGACGGCGTACACGAAGGCAAGGCCCGGCATTACGCTTCGCTGATGGACTCCAACACCCCATTCGCGACATCGCTGATGCACGATGAACGGATAGCCGGTGTCGCCGAACAGCTGCTTGGTACCGGGGTGCTGGGAATTGGGATAGGCGGAAGCTACCACGTTGGCGACACCGCTTGGCACCCAGACGCGCGCAGCCTCGACTACAGGGCAATGAAGTTCACCACCTATTTCGACCGGCTGGACGGAACGAATGGCGCCCTCCGAGTCGTTCCCGGTTCTCATCGCGAACCGCTGCACGGCGCAATCAATACCGACACGCGGGCTGCCTTTGGCGTCCACCCAGATGAGCTGCCGGCCTACGTATTCGAAACGACACCGGGAGACGTGCTAGCCTTCGACGCTCCCATCTGGCACGGTGCGTTCCACGGAGGGAATCGCCGGCGTATGTGTGAGATCGTGTTCTACGAGGAACCGACAAGCGAGAGGGCTCTGGCCGGAGTCCTCGAGCAAATGGACCTCAACCACCAAATGTTCGCTCGGGGCCGCGCCACATATGCCGGGCACCAGATGTATCCGGAGTTCTGGCGCTCGATCGAGGACGAGACGCACCAACGCTGGATCAGTTGGATGAGGGACCACAACGTGCTGGACACTCCAACTTTGGAGCCATCCCAGGGTTAGAGAACTCGGCGATCACCTGTTGGTCGTTGGCCAATCGACCTTTATAAGGTCCGGAAACTCGAGGGCCCACGACATTTAATTTGGGTGGGTTTTGCCGGCGGCTCATTCGCTGCTGATCGGCACCTCGAGGGACTCCATGACCGACTCTACGACTTCCTCCTGGCGCGTTCCCCGGAGCTGGCTTTCCGGCTTCATGATGATCCGGTGGGACAAGACGTAACGAGCTAGGCCCTTCACGTCGTCCGGTATCACAAAGCTCCGGCCTCGCGCCGCCGCCATCGACTGGGCCAGCCGGTAGAGCGCCAGCGAACCTCGTGGCGAAGCTCCCAACGCCACGTCGCGGTGCTCGCGCGTGCCGCGCGCGACCGCGAGGATGTAGTCGACGACGCTCTTCTCGACGTGAATTTCGCCAATCGCATCCTGGCATTCGATCAGGGCCTGTGCATCGGTGACTTGGGTCAGCGAATCGATTGGATGGGAGAGCCTTTGGCTGTCGAGAATAGCGCGCTCGTCTTCGAGACTAGGATAGCCGATGTCGAGCCGGACGAAGAAGCGGTCCAACTGCGCCTCGGGCAGGGGAAACGTGCCCTCGAACTCGACCGGGTTCTGCGTGGCCATCACGAGGTACGGCCTCGCTAGCTCATGGGTGACGCCATCAACGGTGACCTGGCGCTCACCCATGCACTCGAGCAGGCTGGACTGGGTACGGGGAGTGGCCCGGTTTATCTCGTCCGCCAGCAGGATATTGGCGAAGGTAGGACCCGCCCTGAACTCGAAGTCGCCGGTGCGTTGATTGTAGACGGAGACGCCGGTTACGTCGTTGGGCAGCAGATCGGGCGTGAATTGGACCCTCTTGAAGCTGCATCCAAGGGAAACCGCCAACGAACGAGCCAGCATCGTCTTGCCGACCCCTGGCACGTCCTCGATCAGAATGTGTCCCTCGCAGAGCAGCACCAGGACCGCAAGCTCAATGGTGTCGCGCTTGCCTACAATTACATTTTCGACGTTGTCTACGACGGTTTCGGTAAAATCTTTGACGTTCGGCAAGCGGACGTTCCTCCAGCAGGCCCAATTGGCTTGGTTCTGCAACGCCGATTATAGACGAGCGGTTGACAATGCGACGCGCCTTGAGCACCATACAGCGAAGAATCCCCTCTGGGTCTCGCGTCGGATTCTGTTGATGCGCCCCACGGAGGAGTAGGTTGGTAAAGCGAATATGGGGAATCGAACCCGGGCAGCAAGCTGCTGAATTGCGGGCATTGGGCAGAGTTGCTTCACACTCCACCTAACTCCCGGGCGAGACTTCGAGACAAAGGGTAGTCAAGGAATAGCCAACTTGGAAAATTCTGGTCCATTTATCCCTCAGGATCCTGCAAGACCCCGCGCCGCGCTCGAAGGCGTGCGGGTGATCGACCTGACCCAATGGGAGGCCGGCACCGCCTGCACCGAAACGCTCGCTTGGCTTGGCGCCGACGTGATCAAGGTGGAACGCCCGGAGATTGGAGAGCAGGGACGCCAGTCGGTGTCGGATCCACCGGGAATCGACTCGTACTATTTCTTACTCCTAAACGCGAACAAGCGCAGCGTGACGCTCAATCTCAAGCATCCCAGGGGCAAGGAGATGCTCCGCGAGATGCTCAAGACCGCCGACGTCTTCGTGGAGAACTTTGCCGCCGGCACCGTCGAGCGCCTGGGATTCGACTACGAGACTGTACGCTCCATCAATCCGAGGATAATCTGTGCGCGGATCAGAGGGTTCGCATCGGACAGTCGGTTCGCCGACTTCAAGAGTTTCGACGCGATCGCCCAATCGACCGGCGGTTCGGTCGGCATGACCGGCGAGAGTGATTCTTATCCAATGATCCCGGGGACTTCCATCGGCGACACAGGCAGCGGGCTCCACTGCGCCATCGGCATTCTCGCGGCTCTCCATCAGCGTCAGGTCACCGGTGAAGGTCAACTTATCGAGGTGGCAATGCAGGAGGTCGTCATGAACTTCCTGCGCGGTACCGGATGGGTTCGGCACTTCGTATTCGGCCACGCCGCTGAGCGCCAGGGCAACAAAGGAGGCATGGGCCAGAATGCGCCGGCAAACATCTATCCCTGCAAGCCGGGCGGCCCCAACGACTACTGCATGGTCTACACAAGCCGAGGCGGTGGCGACCAGCACTGGAAGCGCCTTCTAGAGGTGATCGGCCGCGAAGACGCGAAGGACGATCCTCGCTTCTCGAATCCCGACAGGCGTCTCGAGCACCAGGAACTGGTCGACGCGATGATTTCGGACTGGACGAGATCGCGCACCAAGTTCGAGGCGATGGAGATACTGGGGAAGGCCGGCGTGCCGGCCGGGGCGATTTACGACACCAGCGACCTTGCCAGCGACCCCGACCTGAAGAGACGCATGTTCGGCACGATCGACCATCCGCAAAGGGGCACGTTTGCGATGCCCGGCTGGCCGGTAAAGATGTCGAACTCGAAGGTGCCGGTCGAGCCGGCGCCGCTGCTAGGTCAGAACTCCGAGGAAGTCTATCGAGAACTGTTGGGACTCTCACCGGCGGACCTGGAGCAGCTGTCAGCCGAAGGCGTAATATAGAAAACGCGAGGGAAGAATGGCTGTAGGAACCGAAACCAAGACGCTCACCGGCTCGAAGATTCTCGCAAAGTCATTGAAACACCAGGGTGTCGAGGTCATCTTCTTCATCATGGGCGGCCCCCTGGAGAACGCCCAGGACGCCTGTCATGCCGAAGGCATAAGAATGGTCGACGTCCGGCACGAGCAGGCCGCCGCGATGATGGCCCATGCCTACAGCCGTATAGCCAACCGGCCATCCGTCTGCATGGGAGCTTCGGGCCCCGGTACTCTGAACCTTCTGACCGGAGTGGCAAATGCCTGGGCGGACGGAGCGCCGGTCGTGGCCATCGGCGGATCCAGCGCGGTCGATACAAACTACATGGGGGACTTCCAGGAAATCGACCAGGTTGGCATTTTCAAGCCGATGGTGCGCTGGGCCGAGCGAGTCTATGACCCGCGCCGTATCCCGGAACTCGTGAACGCAGCGTTTCAGAATGCGTTCGCCGGCCGGCCCGGCCCGGTCTATCTGGACCTGCCTGGGACCTCGCTATACGTATCGGTGGACGAGTCGACCATGGACTGGATGGCGCCGCCCGGCGATCGAGCGCGCCCGCTCGCAGATCCGGCCCAGATCGACCGAGCGCTCGACCTCATCTCGGCGTCAAAGCGTCCGGTAGTCGTCTCCGGCAGCGGCGTCTTATGGTCCGATGCCGCGTCTCAGCTTCGAGCCTGGATCGAGAGGACGTCGATTCCCTGCTACACGAAGCCCCACGCCCGGGGAGCGGTTCCGGAGGACCATCCGTTGTCATTCCCATTCAGCCGGTCCACGGCGTTTCGCGAGGCCGACCTGATTCTTGTAGTTGGCGGCCGGCTCGACTACGTCCTCGGTTACGGGAAACCTCCCCGCTTCGCCGCGGACGCCAAGCTGATTCAGATCGACCTCGACCCAATGGAAATAGGGCGGACCCGCGACGTGGACGTAGGGATTGTCGGAGATGCCGGCGCCGTGCTCGAACAGCTGACTGAGGCGGCAGTGGGACGGGTCAATCCTGACGAGTATGCCGATTGGGTCGGGTACCTGGCCGAAATAAACTCGCAGAAAGCCGGCGGGCGCGAGGCCGTGATGAATAGCGATCAGATTCCCATACATCCGCTGCGGCTGTGCAAGGAGGTCAGGGACTTCCTAGGCCGTGACGATATCCTGGTGGTCGACGGGCACGAGATTCTGAACTTCGCCCGGCAGTCGATCCCGACTTTCACCCCCAGGCACCGGCTCAATTCCGGGCCTTTCGGCACCATGGGCGTCGGGTTGCCGTTCGGACTCGGGGCGAAAATCGCGGACCCGGACCGACAGGTCGTCGTCCTCCACGGAGACGGCTCATTTGGACTCAACGCGATGGAGCTGGATACAGCGGTTCGTTTCGACCTTCCGGTCCTGACCGTGATAAGCAACAACGGCGGCTGGACCGCCAGCGAAGGCTATCAATCCGACGAAGGTTTCAGGGTTGGCCGCGACCTGGGTTTCACCCGCTACGATCGCATGGCGGAGACACTGGGCTGCCACGGCGAGCACGTAGAGGAGCCGGCCGAGATCCGGCCCGCGCTTGAGCGCGCCGCCGCCAGCGGTAAGCCGGCGGTGGTGAATGTGATCACCGAGCCGGCGGCCCGGGCCAGCACGGTCAAGTTCGCCATCTACACGTAGCCGGCGTATCTCGGGCCCATCTGCTCCAACTCACTCGAATTCCGGAGCAAATCTGGACGGATTCCGCAAGTCCATGCCTCACGATTGCCGTAGAGGCGGGTTTGAAACCCGCCTCTACCAACACCAAAATGCCGTGCACATGATTGGGCATGATTGCGCGAGCATCCAAGCCCACGTCCATCTTTTCCGACTTGTTCCAATTCCTGAGTAAATCTGGGCAATTTTGGAACTCGGATTTCGTCCCCAAAGACCCCGACATTGGAGTGTTGTCGAAATCTCGCCACTCCAGGAGGTGCAACTGGCTTTCAGGAGCGAGTGATGAGGTCGTGCAATCGTGATTCTTGCCCTCGCCGGCCGAACTAGTTGGAGCAGATGATCTCCGGCGGAGAAAAAGAATCGGAGCGCAAAGCCATGCCTGCACGTGGGCCCGGTGCTTGCGCCCGAGTTTAAATCCTTGCGGTTGGTTTTCACCAAACGCAGGTACTAGAATGTCATCGACACGGGAGAAACCTGAAGTGGCAACGACGACAACCGAGTCGCGAGTCAGTCGCCTGGAAGGCTCATACGAACAGATCGATGAGCGACTTGGCGATTTGAATGACAGCGTCAATACACTGACGAACACAGTCAATAGTCGCCTCAATACCATGACTATCGCAATGGTGACCGTCGCAATTGCGTTGGTCGGGCTTCACATAGCCCAGTTCCTTATGCGTTAGGCAGGCGCACAGCCCGACACCTAACGCGTACAAATCCCAAAGGGCTCCGCTCGTGTACTATTGGCCGCCAATTGGCGGGCTCTCCTGCGACCTGAAGACTTCGACAAGAATGGTCCGAAATATTCCTATTCTCAGGAAGGACGCGACGACGTGGACCACGCTGAGCAGGCTCAGATTCTTCTGAGGCAGTCTGACCGAGAGTTTGCAAGCAAGGGTGCCTTGCAGGGGTCGGAGAATCTATGGGGGGGGGCAGGCAACTGCTCATGCTCTGAAGGCGGCCGAGCAGCGCAATGGTCGTCGCATACCTAGTAAGCACCGAAAGATGTTCGAAGCAGTTCAACGGCACTATCCGGATCTCACTGTGACCTACGGTATTGCGCTATCGTTCCACAGAAACTTCTATCACGACTCCATGGAAGATGAGGAGATTGAGGAGTTTCGTCCCGTTGTGCACCACCTGATCGACAGGCTACTGAACTACAACGGAGATAGTCGGGACGGCCAAGAGTAGCGTACCGGAGGCGTCGGCCGCCGGCGTACACACCTAACCGGCCCTGTTCTCAGGGGTCGAAGGTGGTCTTGCGTTGCCCCACCCCGACCCCAGCGGGGGACAAGCCCCCGCGCTACATTACCCCACCCCTCCCCTCCTGGATTCCGGCCTGCGCCGGAATGACGAGAGTGGGGGCCGGAATGACGGATGGGGGACCAGATTGACGAAGGGATGCCGCGAATCACGAACGAGAGGCCGTCGAAGCGGTCTATTCTCATAGTCATAACGACTTGCGGTTCGTCGACTATCGGAATGGCCTTGGCGTATCAACTGTTCCGACCATCTGCTTGTCGGCCCAGGAAAACACGCTAGAAGTCCTGAGTATTAGAGGATAGAAATGCCCTGCCCTATTCTCGGGGCGTGTCGAGGGTCCTGATGATCGTTCCGCCGTCCACAACGATGACCTGGCCGGTCACCCAGCGCGACTCGTCGCTCGCAAGGTATACGGCGGCCCAGGCCACGTCCCAAGGCGTGCCCTCGTCTTTGATCAGTCCGGCAAGCCGCCGGCGCTCCCTCACCTCAGGAGTGAGCCGGTCGACGACGATAGGGCCGTACACCAGGCCGGGCGCTATCGCGTTGACGCGTATCCTGCTTTCGGCGAGCTGGCCCGCCAGCGACATGGTCAGTCCGTTGACGCCGCCCTTGCTCGCCATGTAGGCGGTTCCACCCAAGCCGGCAAGGCGCATCGACGCGATTGACGAGATATTTATCACCGACCCTCCGCCGGCCGCTTCAAGGTGAGGGACCGCCGCCTGAGTCGCCAACACCATGCTCTTGAGGTTCACCGCCAATACCCGGTCCCACTCGTCTTCGGTCAAGTCCCGGATACTTGCGCCAGAATCGATACCTACGTTGTTGTGAAGAATGTCCAGCCGGCCGTACTTTTCCACCGCCGCGCCGACCATGCGCTCACAATCTTCCTTCGAAGTCACGTCTGCCTCTATCGCCGAGGCGTCGCCTCCCTCACCTCGGATCGTCGCGGCGGTCTCTTCCGCCCGATCGCCCACCAGGTCAGCGCAAAGCACTCTTGCCCCCTCGCGGGCGAATAGGATAGCGACCGCCCGACCGTTACCGGTTCCCGCGCCGCGCGAGCCGGCTCCGGTAACGATCGCAACCTTGCCCAACAGACGCCCTGGCATTATCGGTCCTCCTTTGCGATCAGTTCGGTCAAACCCATGTGCTCAATTCAGAGACCGGCGTGGAGATTCAGAACGCTGCGGATCGCGCTTGCGCAGGCCTCGCCCTGTACCTCGCGAACCATGATCGCGTTGCGATAGCCGGCGCCGCATCCAACTTCCACGGTAATTGTGGGCGCATGTCCGGAGTACTCGAACAAGGCCTTGATGAGATGTTCATAATGGTGGCGCAGTCGCCACGCGACGTGGAAGCCGGCATTTGCCCAGTCGTCTTCGATACGTTGTGCGATCCGGTCGGCCCTCTCCTGGGCGGCGCCCTGATACTGTGCGACCCAGAGCCGGACGTTGTCGACCTGTATATGCTGGTGCAGGTCGATGACCGCGTCAACCTGGTGCCGGTCCATTATCGTCCTCGCCAACCTGGCTGTGCTGGTTGGATTATCTCGCAGGTCGGCCGGCGACTCGTGCCACGGGTCCCAGTACTCATCTTCGCTGATCTGCTCGTATCGGAGCGCGATTGGATAGTCAGGATCGAAGTCGTGCTCCGACCGGTTGAAGTGCCCAGGCGGAAATGCCGGCAGCATCCACTCGTAGTCCTGTCCCCTCAGCTTGCCGGACCAGTAGTAGGGCCCTTCGATCATGTCCACGTTGTAATCGAACACTTCCCAGGGAGTGCGGCAGCGCCCGTCCGGGTTGCCGAGGGGGTTAATGACGATGACCAACCTTCGCAGCAGTGTGGAAACGTCTAACTCGGTTCGCCGGCCATCCAGCCTCCGGCCGGTGATCAGCTCGCTGAGAACCTCCATCGCGCCGGCGGTTTGGGCCGGCTCGTGCCCGTGCGGTTGAACGAACAGCAGGACCTGCTTGTCCGAATCGGGGATGGAGCCATCGGTCAGGGTGAGGGCTTGGGCATTCAGACCAGTGAAACCGGTGACCGTGTCCACATGCATGTCCGGACGGGGGCGCCGCCAGACCTCTATCTGCCGTTCGACATCATCGGGCAAAACCAACCATGTGGGATCGTGGAGCCGCTTTAGCGTACGCTTCAATGGCAGCCGCGCCTTGAATTCATTGGGGAGTAACGCCCCCTGCGACTCTGAGTCTCAGGTCCGAATCAACAGTCGATCTTCTCATGGCCTTGAGCGAGATCCCCTGGGAGCCCGGTTTATGAGGCGCTCTCCGAATCCAGGAACCACATTGCACAGCTAGGTAATGTGACAACTGCCGCGATTGTGACTCGCCTAACCTGAGAACACGATCCAAGCCCGGCCAGCCGGCCGTTCTAAACCGAGGAGGAGGCTAGAGATCGTCCAGGGACGGTATCACCTCGTTGGCCAACAGTTCCATCGAGCGCATCCACTTGTCTTTTGGTTTCCACTCGTGGCCGATCGCCAGAAGATGGCCGAAGCCGCCGGTCTCTTCGTGCAGCGCACGAATCTTTTCAGCCACGTCTTCGACGCTGCCGACGATCCAAACGTTCTCCGCCAGATACTCGAGGTCTACCTCCTCGTCCGGCGTTTCGAGATCAACCTTGGTGAGCGAGATGAAATTCAACTTACGCAATAGCGGAAGGAAGTAGTGCGTCCAGTCACGGCCTATCACGCCATTGATAATGTCGTCCTTCGCCTGTTCGGTCGTCTCGGCTACATAGATGTCCCGAGCGATACGCCAGGACGACCTGTCGACGGTTCTGCCGGCGTTGGCTGCGCCCTGCTCGACCGACCGCCAGTGGGTATTCAGAACCCGACCGGGAATGATGTTGATGCTCATCGGGATCCATCCGCGTTCGCCCGCAAGAACGAGTGTCTCGGATTTCTCCGACACGCCGGCGACTGCGATCGGCGGATGCGGCTTCTGGTACGGCTTCAAATAGATGCCCATGCTTATGACGGGGTCAGGTTCCGGTAGCTTATAGCGGTAAGTCTTCGCTTCATACAGTCCAGGGGTCGGATCGGTCCATATCGAAATGATCTCATCGATCGCGTCGTGGGTGATAGTCCGCTGCAAGCCAGACTTCGGGTCGACGTCGAAAAGCTCGAAGTCACCTGGGAATCCGCCGGACCCCACGCCCCACATAAAGCGCCCCTCGGCCATATTGTCCAACTGGGCAATCCGGTGAGCCAAAACGACCGGATTGTGGTTCGGCATACAGTTGACGCCGGTGCCCAGCTTGATGTTCTTGGTCAGCGGAAGCGCCTGTGCGATCAAGAGGTCCGGCGCGGGGATGTTCTCCCACGCGGTCGTAAAATGCTCGCCGATCCAAGCCTCACTGAACCCAAGTTGGTCAAGGGCAATCAGTTGATCCAGGTCATCCTTGATCGTCTTCGAAGGATCGCTTCCTGGAGGATGGAGGGGCATTGTAAAATATCCGAGTTTCAAGGCGTCCCCCTTTTCGCTGTGGGTGTTTCGTCGGTCCGGCGGCCGGCAAGAATGCTGAAAATCAGGCCGGAACGCCGCCATTCTATCATGCCGGAACGTCGCCGCACTCCCAGTTTCCCTCCCGCTCCCATTGGCGTCCAAACCCACACAATAATGGACGGAAAACGAATTTGCCGGCGAAGAAGCCCAAGGCAAGTTTGACACGGCGATCAGTACATGCCTACCATCTAGTCAACTCCGCACCCGTTCACGCAACGGTTCAGAATACGCGCCCAGAAGACTGGGCCACACTAGGTACGAATAAATGACCAATCCAGAGTTGATCGCCGGCCTGAAGGCGATCGCCGGCGAGCGTTCCGTCCTCTGGCGAGACTATGACCTCATGCTCTACGAGTACGATGGGTCGATAGACAAAGCGCGTCCAAGTGCGGTCGTGATGCCGTCCGAGGCGGAACAGGTCTCGGAGGTTGTGAAACTTTGCAATCGCCACGGAGTCCCCTTTACGGCACGAGGGGCCGGCACCGGCCTCAGCGGCGGATGCCTGCCGGAGCACGACAGCGTCCTGCTCGTGTTTTCGAAGTTGAACCGGATTCTCGAGATCGATGCTGACAACATGCGAGCAGTCGTCGAGCCGGGAGTCGTCAACCTCCACCTGAGCGACCGGACCGCCGACCTTGGGCTCTACTTCGTGCCGGACCCTTCATCCCAAAAGGCCTGCACGATTGGCGGCAACGTTGGCGAGAACTCAGGTGGACCCCACACGCTCATCTATGGCGTCACGACCAACCACGTACTCGGTCTGGAGGTTGTCTTGCCCGATGGCGAGATGATCAACGTAGGCGGCAAGGCACTGGACGCGCCGGGGTACGATCTCGTGGGGATGTTCGTCGGTTCCGAGGGGACGCTCGGAATCGTCACCAAGATCACCGTCAAGCTGACTCCGGTGCCCGAGGCGGTGAAAACGTTACTCGCCGACTTTGAAACAGTGGCCGACGCCAGTACAGCCGTCAGCGACATCATAGAGAGCGGCGTGGTGCCGGCCGCCCTCGAGATGATGGACAACCTGTCGATCCGGGCGGTGGAGAGATCGGTACACGCCGGTTACCCGACCGACGCTGCCGCCGTGCTCCTGATTGAAGTAGAGGGACTGCGTGAGACGGTCAGCGATTTGGTTGAATCGGCCGCATCCGTCTGCCGCAAGAACAACGCCCGGCAGGTCAGGATCGCCAGCGAGGGCAAGGAACGGAACCTACTCTGGGCCGGGCGCAAGGGCGCGTTTGGCGCGATGGGCCGGCTGAGCCCGGACTACTATGTGATGGATGGCGTCGTACCCAGAAACCGATTGCCGGAGGTCCTTGCCGGCATCGAAGAGGTCAGCAAGAAGTACGGTCTCAGAATCGCCAACGTTTTCCACGCCGGCGACGGCAACCTGCACCCCCTGGTCCTGTGGAACTCGGACAATCCTGGTGAGGAGGAAAAGGTCCGTGACGCCGGGGTCGAGGTTCTGGATATCGTCGCGAAGGTCGGCGGCGCGCTTACCGGTGAGCATGGGATCGGCGTCGAGAAACGCGACATGATGGGTCTATTCTTCAGTGAAGATGACATCACGACTATGAGTTGGCTCAAAAAGGCGCTCGATCCAGACGAGATGTGCAATCCAGGGAAGCTATTCCCAACTCCCGGCCGTTGCATCAAACCGAGACCCGGCAGGCTGCCGGTCATGGGTTGGTAGTCGGTGCCGTTTATCCAGTTCCGAAACGAACTCCAATCCAAGCCTGCCCCGAGCGGCTAGTCCCGAATGAGTCAGTCAGTCGATTCGCTCCGTCTGTATGAAGGGATGGACACGATTGGACTTGGCTGGCGCCAGGTCGGCCCGGAGGATGAATCGCTCGCGTTCGACGGGGCGATTCCAGGCGCGGTCGCTTACCCCGCCTCCTTGGAGGAAGCCGCCGGCGTGCTCGGTCTGGCTTCCCGTACAGGGGCCCAAGTAGCAATCCGTGGCGCCGGAACCAAACTTGGTCTTGGATATCCGCCCGGCAGAGTCGACCTGCTTCTGGTTACAACTCGAATGAACCGAATAGTCGAGTACGAGCCGGCGAACCTGACGGTGACCGTCGATGCCGGCTTGAGCCTGTCAACGTTGCAAGAGACACTCGCGGCGCGCGGCCAATGGCTGCCGATAGATCCGCCCTATGCGGACCGGGCCACCATTGGTGGCATTCTGGCTACGAACGCCAGCGGTCCCTCGCGTATGGCGTATGGGGGCGCCCGCGACCTGTTGATAGGCAGCGTAGTGGCGACTTCGGACGGTCGCATCAGCAAGTCCGGCGGGCGCGTGGTAAAGAACGTCGCCGGGTACGACCTGAACAAGCTCTGGATCGGTTCGCTTGGAACACTTGCGTTGATTGGCGAAGTCACTTTCAAATTATCACCTTTGCCGGTTTCCAGGGGCATGGCCTTGGCATCGTTCGATTCGGTCGAGTCCTGGTCCGACGCTGTCGGCAGAATCATCAGGCTGCCGGCCCCTCCGCAGGCTCTAGCGGTGTTGGATACCAAGGCGGCCGGCGAGCTTGGCCTCGAACTGCCGTCCTCATCACCCAGCGACTGGCTGCTGATTGCCATGGCCGCGGGATCGCCTGCCGCCGTCGACCGCCAACTGGCCGACATCGTCGGACACTGCGACTCCGCCGGCAAAGCCGAGGTATCGGGATTGGACTCAGGTGCGACGTGGGCCGCGATCAGGGAGTCGGTTGCCCAACGGCACGAAAACCAGCCAGGGTTGTGGCTGAGAGCAGCGGTCCCTATTTCCCGCGCCGGTCGAGCTTCGGACGCCTTCCTAAAGGCAGCTATCGAAGGCGAAAACAGCCGAATCGTCAGGGCCTATCCCGCGCTGGGAGACATCCAAGCGTTTTGGCCTTTGGCCTCAGAGTCGCGGGCGGATGCGGCGGCCCGCGAGATCGGCGCGTTACGCCAACTCTGCTCCGACGTCGGCGGCAGCTTGGCGATCGAACGCGGCCCTTCTGACGTCAGGGTAGCGGCGAGCGTTTGGGGCGACGTGGGTCCTCATATGAGGGTTATGAGAAGCCTGAAGGACAGGTTCGACGCTGCCGGCATCTTGAATGCCGGCAGATTCGTCGGACGAATCTGAAAGAATGTATCGATACGAGGTGTACGGTGGCCGTCTGGTCGCCACCAAGATAGAGGGTTAGCTTCTTGGCCGTCGAAACCGACAAGACTGAATCACATCAGCTCCACCTGATAGATCGCGATCTGATCAGGGGTTGCGTCCACTGTGGAATGTGCCTCTCCTACTGCCCAACATACAAGGAGTTGGGCAGCGAGCTCGATTCCCCCCGAGGACGCATCTACCAGATGAAGCTGCTAACCGACGGACGAATCCCCGTCGAAAGTCCTGACTTCCGAGAACATATCAATCTTTGCCTGAACTGCCGGGCCTGTGAGACCGCCTGTCCCTCGGGAGTTCAGTACGGGCAGCTGTTGGAGCAGTCGAGGGCCATAATCCCGCCGGCGTCAAGGCTGGAACGAGTTCTTCGATTTGTCGTGCTGAACAAGATATTCACTTCCTCTACGCTGCTTCGCCTGTTTGGCACCGCCACTCGCCTCTATCAGAAGACTGGGTTGCAGGCCCTGGTGAGACGGACTGGCCTCATCGATAGAATGCCGCTCAACATCGGCCGGCTCGAACGGCTGTTGCCTCGATTTCAAGGCGGCGTATTCAACCCTCCGCTACCCGAGTTCACGCCCGCCGTTGGTCCCAGCAAGCACCGCGTCGCGTTCGTAGCCGGCTGCGTCCAGGACGAAATCTTCCGGCGGACCAACGCCTCGACAATCTCTGTCCTCGCTCGCAATGGCTGTGAGGTGGTAGTCCCGCCTGGACAGGTGTGCTGCGGCGCGCTGCACGTACATGGCGGCGAGAAAGGGACCGCCCAGCAACTGGCTAGGCGGAACATAGAGGTATTTGAAGAGTTGAAGGTGGACGCAATCATCGTCAACGCCGCCGGATGCGGGTCGACCCTGAAAGAGTATCACCACCTGCTTCACGACGATCCGGACTACGCCCAGAGGGCGGTGTCATTCTCGCAAAGAATGCGCGACGTGAACGAGTTCCTCGGCGGGATCGACCTTAACCGAGAATTGGGCGAGATCCGCCGGCGGGTTACCTACCAGGACGCCTGCCACCTGGTCCACGGCCAGAACGTCTCCGAACAGCCCCGAGATCTGATCAACAGCATTCCCGGGATCGAGTTCGTCGAGATGGGCGAGTCCGACGCGTGCTGCGGCAGTGCCGGCATATACAACATCACAAACTACGACATGTCGATGGAGATTCTCGATCGCAAGCTTGATTTCCTGGCGCAGACCGGCGCCGAAATCTTACTGGCGTCAAACACCGGCTGCATCATTCAGCTCGCCTACGGGGTGCGTAAGCGAGGCTTGCCGATCGAGGTCATGCATCCGATCGATCTGCTAGACTGGAGCTACCGGACCTCCCGCTCGAAGACCGGCTCGAAGTCCAGATAATCGACGGGGCCCCAGTTGCCGCGGCCTGACTACGCAGCGGGAGCCCAACTAATCCTGGACTGACGCTCGACATAAGCCTAATTCCCGCTAAGAACCCGACGCCGCCGGCGCCGGACCCTCGCTTCTCGCCAGGCCGGTCTTGCCCACGAAGAACACGGTCGCAACAATAAGTCCGACAATCGCGATGGTGTTGTTTATGCCAATGAGGTCGGCGATGCTGCCGAGAAACACTATCGGCACCACGGCCGCCATGTTCCCCAGCATCAGAAGCACGGCGAATATCCTCCCACGCGACTGCACAGGCGCCCGGGTCATCAGTAGCGTTTGCGACGAGATGTTGATCAGGCCAAACCCGACGCCGAATGCGGCCGACACGACAACCAGAATCGGAACCAGCTGCATGCCAACCTGAAAATCCAGCACCGTTGTGACGATCCGGTCGATCAAACCAAGCATGATCATCGAGATTGACGCAACGACCAGACCAACGTGGCTCAGACTTGTCAGGTGGCGTTTCTTTGCCAGCCGGCCCAGGACCGAGCTGACCAACACTATGCCGGCGCCGGTGGGAGCGAAGAGAAAAACGGCGTCCACCGCCTGAACGCCGACGACCTTATCCATGTAGCCGGGCACCAGCATCGCCATGACCAGTATCACCGCCGAAGCGGTCGTAAGATAGGCCATCGACCACCACGTTTGTCGGTCAGCGGATATAAATCCCCACGCCTCGCCCAGGTCGCGCTTCGTGTCCGCTACCAGCGTGTCCCGCCGCAGGGTATCGAGACCTCTGGCCGGCGGTTGGCTCGCCGGCAAAAACATCACGAGTCCAGTGCAAATCAGGTAGATGAAGGCAATGACCCCGAACAACGCCGGCGCGCCGACGAACTTGATGATCCACGGGGCCAGCAAAACGATCCCGACCATCTGGGAAATAGTGAACGTGAAATTGAACAGCGTGTTTGCGACAAGAAGCTGCCGGCGTTTGACCAGATCGGGAATCGTGGCCGCCTCGGCCGGGCCGAAAAATTGGCTGATAGCCACAAACAGGACGTTTACGGCGAAAACAACCGCCAACGATATCGGATAGAACAGGTAGCCCAGAATCACGCCGGCCCGGAGGAGATTTGTCCAGACAAGGATACTCTTCTTCCGCGAACGATCGACGATTACGCCGGCCAGCAGGCCGACGAACACTCCAGGCAGTACCGTCGAAAGGATCGCGGCGCCCAGTACCGCCGAGGAGCGGCTAGTCTCCTGCACGACCACTAGCATCCCGAACCAGGTCGCCTGTTGTGCCGTTTGAGACAATCCCTGCGCCGACCACAGGTAGACGAAGTGTCGATTCCGCAGTATAGAGTCCTGCGGTATGAGCCGATCGAGATACACCAATCTATTCGGCCTTTTCTGGGGGTAGGTCGCCTCGGGCTACGAAGGACCTGATCCTTCGCTCAACGTCACTGCGCCGGAGGAGCAATCGGCGTTGACATGTCTGGCATCGCAGTCCCACGTCGGCTCCGACGCGGAAAATGCGCCACTCGGACCCACCGCAGGGATGTGGCTTCTTCAACCGGACTACGTCGTCCACGTACAGTGCGAGGACCAACCTACTCGTCCATGCCAGTGGTCAAGGCAGCATCGATTCTGTTCCGCAGGTCTTCCGCCGCCTCCCTTACTGCCGTCCGAAAGTTTGTCCCGGAACCAGCGTAGATGACCGAGCGAGACGCGTTGATCAGAGCCAGGCCGCCTGCTTCGCTCTGGCCGGCGCGTACGGCTGCCTCCAGGTCGCCGGCCTGGGCTCCGACGCCCGGTATCAGGATCGGCAGCGCCGGCGCCCGCTTCCGGACGTCGGCTAACTCCTTCGGGTAGGTCGCGCCAACCACCAATCCGCAGTTGCCGTGGCGGTTCCAGGAGACCACCCTATTGGCAACGGTCAAGTAAAGTGGTTCGTTTTCTACCATCAGGTCCTGGAACTCGTTGGCCCCTGGATTCGAGCTACGGGTCAACACGAAGACTCCCCTGTCGGCCCTATCGAGGAAAGGCGCGACGCAGTCTCCGCCCACGTAGGGATTCACTGTGATCGCGTCAAAGCCCATCCGATCCAAGATCGCCCGAGCATATGCCTCCGCTGACGAATCGATGTCGCCTCGCTTGGCGTCGGCGATCAATAGAATGTCTTCAGGAACCAACTCGCGAAGGTCGTGTAGGATACTCCAACCCTCCACTCCCATCGCCTCGAAGAAGCTGAAGTTCGGTTTGTAGGCGCAAACGAGGTCGCTCGTGGACTCGACGACAGCGGAAATGAACTGCCTCACACCGCCGGCGTCCCTGGGAAGGCCGGCCGGCAGCCGGTCGACGACGACGTCGAGCCCGACGCACAGCCAACTCCGCTTCGCCACTGCCGTGGCCTGCAGCCGGTCGACAAACGTCCCAATGATAGTCAAAGATCCTTCTCCTGTAGCCGGCGCCTCGCGAATCTTTCGGTCGATCTTCCAAACACACTATTCTAGTTCACAGTTTGGGCCGGCGTTTGAATCACCATGCGACAGATCGCAGATGCCCGATGTTGATAGAGCGCTTCCGGCTCTCGATTCGGAGGAATGCTTCATCCAGAATCAGATAGCTGAAAGTCCAGCGTTGTATTCGCAGCTAGAGGGATAGTCGGACACTCGCACGCGAGCCGCGACTTGGTAAACAGTCCGTACGGGGCTACACTGAAATCAAGACATTGTGACGGCCCGGCACGAATCAAGGAAAAAACCAGATGCGACTCAATAGACTCAGACAACGCGTCGAACAGGTCTGGTCGGTGCGTTACATCCCCGCCCACGACATCAAGCACACCCTTCGCGTCGCGGCCCTTGCCCGGCACATCGCGACAAATGAAGGCGGCGATCCCGACGAAGCGGAGGCCGCCGGCTTGCTTCACGACTTGGGAAGGCTGACGCAAGATGAAGAGGCCGGACACGCGGAGGCGGGGGTTGAGTGGGCGGACTCCATATTGCGGGAGACCACCGAGTTCTCGGACGACGCGAAAAAGCGGATCTTGTCCGCCCGTCCGGCAACATAGCCAGCTGCGCAGCAAGGGTATGCTCGCGAATATCATTCAGGACGCGGACAAACTCGAGGGGCTTGGCGCGGTGGGTTTGATGCGCGCTTACGTCTCCAAGAGTCATCTGCTCGACTATCCGGAGGGTGTGATTGCCGAGCGCGGGTCGATTGCCGCGCGAAACATCAGCGAGCAGATTGCGTTTCAGATGGAGTGGTTCGACATGCTCTACACGAATACAGCGAAAGACATGGGTGAACGTCGATACCGCTTTATGCGAAAGTTCTTATCGGAACTGAAAACTGATATCGACGAGGCAAGCCACAAGGCTCCATCTGAGTGACCAGGTCTCAGCCCGATATCATCCGACCCCAGGTCACTTCCTGAGAACCACCGCTGTTCAACTGACCGCCCGATGGGAATCGTAGACCGCCTACGCTTCCTCGGACTCGGAACCCGATTAACGAGCCTGTCTCACTTTCGATCATGAGACCGAATCGAGTCTAGCCGACCGGCGAAGCCGTAAACCGTTCAGACTTAGGTGGGCGACTTGAACGGCCGGGATGTGGTTCGAAGTGTTTAGACACCCATAGCAGCTTACACTTGAGTCTATCGCTTTCTTCCCTGCTCGCTAACTCAAAACAACCTGTTCGTCTTTCCGGATCTTACTCACCTGTGAAGGAATGACTTCCGGCCCTCCGACGCGTCACAACCAAGCAGCGTTCGATCTCATCCCCTCTCCAAGGCGAGTCTACGACCTGGCCCCCTTCTCTTGGCCAAGAGAAGGGGGAACTTTGTTGTGGGGGACACCCCCACATCCCCCGTCATCCGCCACAGGCGGACGCCCTTGCAACCCGTTTCTGATCATTCGCGATCAGGCCACTTCGCCTCGGGTGAAGCTTCAAGTGTGCGATCCGCCTAGGCGGACGCCCACACGGAGTTTGGCACCCCAAAATCTGAACACCTACGCGAAGCGCTAAGCCTCGACCCGTTGGCGGCCCTTGGTGAAGGAAATGGCCGTACTGCGCACCGTTGTATAATCCGCTCGACTATGCGAATTATGCCGATACGCTGTGGGCGTCGCCGTGTAACGCACAGGAACGGCAACAGGCAATGTCGGGAACCGCGAGTTGCGGGGAACACGATGCGGCCAGCAGGTACCACGTAACAGGAAGGACTGTGAACGAACACGTTGTCCGCGTTCTCGAGTTGGACAAGATTCTCGAGCGCCTGGCCGAGAAGACCTCCTTCTCGGCGAGCCGGCAGCTTGCGAGCTCATTGAGGCCGAGTCCAGACCCATTCGAGGTCAAGTCCCGATTGTCGCTGACCTCCGAAGGTCGATGGCTGGCGGACAATCGTCCCGACCTGCGCGTCGCCGGCGCCTCGGACGTGCGGCCCCAGGTTGAACGCGCCGCCATTGGGGGCGTCCTCGAGCCGAGTGAATTGCTTGACATTGAATCGACGGTCGCGGCCGGCCGAAGACTTCGCTCGGGTATACCGAAGACTAGCGAGGCCACCCCAATTCTCTCGGACAGGGCAGGCTCGCTGCCAGCGCTGGACAGGTTGGCCCAAGAGATCGCACGGTGCCTGAATGACCGCGGCGAAGTGTTGGACTCCGCGAGTCCAATGCTAAGTCGATTGCGAGCGGATATTCGAGTCGCTCACCGGCGTGTCCTCGATCACCTGGAACGCATGATGCGTTCAGGGGTCAGGTCGGGATTCGTCCAGGAGCCCATCATCACCCAGAGGTCGGGGCGGTACGTGCTGTCAGTCAAAGCGGAACACCGACGGCACCTGCGCGGCGTGGTGCACGATCAATCCGCCAGCGGCGCCACCGTCTACGTCGAGCCACTGGCCACGGTGGAGATGAATAACTCGTTCCGCCGGCTTCAGATTCGAGAGCAGCACGAAATCCGCAGGATACTGCAAGAGCTGTCCAAGCAAGTCGGCTTCAATGCGCCGGCAATGATTGCGACGGTCGAACTGCTGGCGGAGATTGATTTGGCCCTGGCCGCCGGCCGTCTGTCGGCCGAGCAAAAGGCGTCAAAGCCACTGTTGCTGGGGCACGACGCCGGCCGAGCAATTCACCTGGATGGCGCCCGCCATCCGCTGCTCGGGGAGAACGTGGTCCCGATCAGATTCGAGATGGATGACGCAAATCGCGTTGTGGTAATAACCGGCCCCAACACAGGGGGCAAGACCGTGGCGCTGAAGACATTGGGACTCCTCACGCTGATGGCTCAATCCGGCTTGCACATACCTGCCGATCCCGGAAGCCGGCTCGCGGTATTCGGCCGCCTGTTCGCCGATATTGGCGACGAGCAGAGCATAGAGCAAAGTCTCTCGACGTTCTCTTCGCATATGACGCACATAATTGAGGCTTTGGACCTCGCCGATGGCGATACGTTGATTCTGCTCGACGAGATTGGCGCAGGCACCGATCCGGAGGAGGGATCGGCCATAGCCCGCGCCACGATACGACACCTACTCGTCAAGGGTAGTTGGGTGGTGGCGACCACGCACTTTAGCGAGTTGAAGGTGTTTGCCCACGAAACGCCGGCGGTGATCAATGCGGCGGTGGAGTTTGACCCTGGAACGCTGTCTCCGACCTACAACCTGATGATGGGACTTCCCGGGCAGAGCAACGCCCTAGAGATTGCCAGCCGGCTGGGATTGGACACCTCGATTCTGGAGGACGCTCGCGCAATGCTGGACGGCGGCCGTCTCTCCCTCGAAGGACTGCTGCAAAACACCCGGAGCGAGCTAGAAACGGCGAGCAGGTTGCGTAAGGAGACGGCGGAAGCCCAAAAAGAGGCAGAGCGCCTGCGGCGCGACCTGGCTGATCGCCTCGCAAAGACAGAGGCGGAGCGCGCCCAGGCAGTCGAAGCGACTCGTCAGGACGCGTTGCAGGACCTCGAAGAAATCCGGCAGGAAATCCAACAACTGGGAGAGCGGGTCAGGGAGGATAGGCCGCAGATAGCTCCAGGCACGGCGACCCGAAGAGTTCGAGAACTGACGAAGCGGCTTGCCGCCCGCGCCCAGCCGGTCCCACCACCCGGTCCCAAGAAATCCAGAGACAGCGAGGTGGGCGATCGGGTGATCGTGAAGTACCTGCAACAATCCGGCGTGGTCACTTCGATCAACCAGGACGGCTCCGAGGCGGAGGTGCAGTTGGACAAGGCCCGCCTTCGAGCGCCCACCAGCCAGCTAGAGCCGGCGGCGAGAGGAGCGTCGCCTCGCTACACGCGACCGAGAAGGAACCCGGTCTCTTTCTTCCCAGAGACTCGAAGGCCCCCCACGCCGGCAGAGATAGATCTGAGGGGGTACCGGGCCGAGGACATCCAGCCGGCTTTGGAGCGCCACTTGAACGACGCGTTCATGGATGGAAGGGCGTCGGTGCGGATTATTCACGGCAAGGGCGCCGGCACTTTGCGCCGGGTCGTCCGAGAACACGTCGGCGGTCACTCGATAGTAAAGTCGGCTTCGTCCGCGCCACAAAGCGAAGGCGGCGAAGGCGTAACCGTCATAGAGTTGGAGTTGTAGCCGTGGTGAACGCCTGATGCCGGTCGGTATATCGGACCTGTTGCCAGATAGCCTCGAGAGCATAGTCCAACTCTTCTTCGCTCTGGCCGGCGCATATGTGGCCGCTTTCTGGTTCGGATTGGTGATTTGGACCTTCCGCGACATTCAGCAGCGCAGCCGCGACGCGGTCGTGCAGGTTCTGGCGACGCTGCTGGTCTTATTCAGCGGTGTATTGGGAGTTGTCCTCTACCTGATACTCAGGCCTTCGGAGACGCTGGCGGATAACTACCAGCGCTCTCTAGAGGAAGAGGCCATAATTCGCGAAATCGACGCCAGCCCAAGCTGTCCTAGTTGCCAGCACCTGGTGGAGTCAGACTACATTCGCTGTCCCCAGTGCGGCCAGTCACTCAGGAAGCAGTGCGAGACGTGCGTTCGGACCCTAGAGGTTCAATGGAAGATCTGTCCCTACTGCGGCACAGAGCAGGCCGGATCGCCCGGCGAGAGGCAGCGCGTCGCCGAGCCGGAGCCGGCTGCTTCGGGAGAGAGTGGCCAAACTCAAACCTCGACTGAGTAGAACGCCGCAGGACTTTGCCCTACACTCAGCCTTTCGGGCGCAAAAAAACTCGGCCGGCGCTTGCCGGCCGAGTCGTATTTTCGCGAATAACCCTTGAGAGCTAGACGATAGCCATCTGGGTCTGGCGATCGAAGGCATGCATATGCTCCATCGCCAACGTCACGTCGAGGTCCTGTCCGGCCTTGATCGGCGATCGGGCGTCCATTCGCGCGATGAACTGGGACTCGCCGGTCAGCAGGTAGACGTACTGCTCGCTACCCATCGGCTCGACAACGTCAACCTTGACGGTCAGCGAAGTGTCAGGCGGGGGCGTAGCTATGGTTGCTCGCTCGGCGATATCCTCCGGCCGAACGCCGAAGACTATGTCCTGACCGATGAACTTCACCAGGGGCTCAACCTTGTCCGATGGCACTCTGACCTTGAACGATCCACCGTCTACGAACATCGAGTCCGCAGTGCCGGTTACCTTCGCGTCGAAGAAGTTCATGGCAGGGCTTCCAATGAATCCAGCCACGAACATGTTGGAGGGCTCGTCGTACAGCGTCTGAGGAGCCTCCAGTTGCTGGAGAATACCGTCCTGCAGCACAGCAATGCGGCTTCCCATCGTCATGGCCTCGACCTGGTCGTGGGTCACGTAGATTACCGTCGTCTGAAGGCGCTGGTGCAGCTTGATCAACTCGGCCCTCGTAGCCACGCGCAGCTTGGCGTCCAGGTTGGAAAGCGGCTCGTCCATCAAGAACACTTGCGGCTCACGGACGATCGCCCTACCCAGAGCGACGCGCTGACGCTGGCCGCCTGACAACTGCTTCGGCTTTCGCGAGAGCAGTACCGAAATACCGAGGATCTCCGCGGTCTCGTGCACTCGGCGATCAATCTCCTTACGCGGAGTCTTGCGCAGCCTTAGGCCGAAAGCCAGGTTGTCGTAAACGCTCATGTGAGGATAAAGAGCATAGCTCTGGAAAACCATCGCTATGTCTCGGTCTTTGGGTGCCACGTCGTTGACCAGACGCTCACCGATATAGATGTTGCCGGCGGACAGCTCCTCCAAGCCGGCTATCAGACGCAGAGTCGTAGACTTCCCGCATCCCGAAGGACCCACCAGTACAAGGAATTCTTTATCCTCGACTGAGATGGTCATGTCGTTGACCGCTACGACTTCACCGAACTGCTTGGAGACATGGTCAAGGGTGACACTAGCCATAACTTTGCCTCTCCTCGTTAGAGTTGACGACGGAGTTGGTTTCTGGATCTATTCCGACAGCTTTCGACCGACTCGCCCTCCGGAATCCGTCAAACCAACTATTTCCGACACGATTACACAGGCCCGGACGGCCGGCGACGGCATTATAGCACATTATCAAACTTGCGCGCTACACCGAATTTCAAAGATCATGCCTGTCTGTTCGAATCGCTATCCAGACGCAAAGTAAAGGATCGTGATTACCGAGACCGCCCAAAGCACCACCGAAAGAAGCAGCGGCTTGTCTCGAAACAACAGCTCATCGGGACTACCGCCCTGTCCCTTTATATGGATCAAGTATGCGTATCGGAAAAGCCCGTATAGAACTAGTGGAATCGTCAGCATCATCGAGTGGTCCGCCGGCAGATTCTCTGCGGTGAACGTGTACAACGAGTACGCCATCATCGTCGCCGTCATGATCACCGTCAGTAGTTGGTCGAGCAGGGGAACGCTGTATTCGCCCAATATCCGGCGATGCTCGCTTGAATCGCCACCAAGGACGATCAGCTCTTGACGTCGCTTTCCCACCGCGATGAATAGCGACCCGAGAGCGGTAAAGACGTACAACCAAGGCGAGACCGGAACGTCGATTATCAACGCGCCTGCCACCGCCCTGATGACGAACCCGGCCGAAATGACGAATGCGTCTACCAGCACGATATTCTTCAGGCCGAACGTGTAGGTCAACATCAACAGGATGTATACAATCACCATCTCGGTCAGAGGCCCTGTTACCGCGAGCGAGCCCAGGATGGCCGCAAGAGAGAGAGCGCCGGCCAAGATGCCTACTGGCAACGTGCCGACAGTGCCGGAGGCAATCGGGCGCAGCTTCTTCGTCGGGTGCAGCCGGTCTCGCGCGACGTCTACCAGGTCGTTCACAAGGTAGACCGCACTGCTGGCCAGCGAGAACGCCACGAATCCGGCCAGGACCGCCGCGACCGCACCAAGATCGTCCAGCTTCAGGGCAAAAACCAGGCCAAAGAAAACGATCCCGTTCTTGACCCACTGACGCGGCCGCGTCGATTTAAGGAGTCCACCGGCAACAGAAGCCATTGACACTCCAGTATTCTGCGCTGTTCCAGTGTTTGTGTAGTCTCTTGCCAACCCCGAAATCCAATCAATGAGTCACAGTGTTCGCCTGGCCCGATCGGGCGCAAACCGAATTGGCGCGCTCTACCGGCGAATATAATGGCCCTTTAGGACAGCGTCAAACGGGAGAGCGGAGTCTGAATCGCGTTGCCCGCAACATGTAACGAAGCCACTGAAGCGACCTCCGGGCCCTTGGAAGGAGTCAGAGTACTAGATCTATCGAGAGTCCTGGCCGGCCCCTACTGTACCATGACCCTTGCGGACATGGGGGCGGATGTCATCAAAGTCGAGCACCCAACGACTGGGGACGAGACTCGTACGTGGGGACCGCCATTCGCCGGCGAGTTCAGCAGCTACTTCCTCTCGGTCAACCGCAACAAGCGCAGCGTCGGCCTAGATCTCAGCAAGACAGGCGGGCGCGAGGCGTTCCTGGATCTTCTGACCCGTTCACAAATTCTCGTCGAGAATTTTCGGCCGAGCAGCCGGTCGAAGCTACAGCTCGATCCTGACCAGATTCGCAAGTGTAACCCCGGTATCGTTCACTGCCACTTCTATGCATACACACCCGAAGGCCCGAGATCGGAGTATCCGGGGTACGACCTCTCAATTCAGGCGGAATCCGGCCTCATGAGCATTACAGGCGAACCCGATGGCGCCCCAACCAAGGTGGGAGTCGCGCTCATCGATATCTGCGCCGGCGTCCACGCGGCGACGGCGATTCTTGCCGCCATTCTGCGCCGGGAAAGAACAGGCCAGGGAGAATACATCGAGATCGGACTGTTGGACGTCGCGGTGGCGAGTCTGGTGAACATCGTACAGGGTCATCTTGTCTCCGGACGGCGTCCTCTCCGCTACGGTAACGCCCATCCAAGCATAGTCCCGTACCGTGATTTCCAGACCAAGGACCAGCCGATGGTTGTGGCGGCCGGCAATAGCCACCAATGGACCGCCCTTTGCGCCGCGCTCGACCTCGAGAGTTGGGGTAGAGACTCGTCCTTCGCGACTAACGACGCCAGAGTCCGAAACCGGCAACAGGTGGAATCCAGGCTTCAACGGGTGTTCCGCGAACATCCCCGAACGCATTGGATCGAATCTCTGCGCCAAGCCGGCGTGCCAGCCGGCCCGGTCAACTCGATCGACGAGGTGTTAGAAGACTACCCGGACCTGCTATTCGATATCGATTTGGCGCCGGCAGATAGGGTATCCTCCGTTCGCTCGCCCCTACGCTTGGAGCAAGCGCCTGTAGGTTATCGCATGCCCCCGCCCGGCTTGGGTGAGCACACCGAAGATGTGCTCGGCACGATTGCCGGATACGACGAGGATAAGATCGCTATCCTCCGGCGCGAAGGCGCGATTGGTTAGTACGGGAGTGCTGACTCGAACGCTCCGGACACAGCGGGGCAACTCCCCCAGAGAAGGCTCCGCTATATGCCGCGTTTCGAGACTCAGTGCATTACGCCGCCGCCGGTGATGTTTATCGCCTGGCCGGTCATGTAGTCCGAGTCGGAGGACGCGAGAAAGGAGACCAGGTTTGCCACGTCCTCAGGCATCTCTATCCGGCCCAAAGGAACTCTGCCTGCAGTGTACTCTTTCAACTCTCCCGGCCTAAAACCAGCCAATGCGCCCGCTTCTCGATCGATCTGATCCCACATTGCGGTGTCGACTATTCCAGGGCAGTAGGCATTTACATTGATCTTGTGCTTAGCGAGCTCCATTCCCAGAGAGCGAGTTATCCCGATAACTGCGTGCTTGGTAGTGGAGTAGGCGCCCACCGCTCGGGTCGAAGCGATCTTGCCGGCCGCGGAAGCGGCAAGGATGATCTTGCCGCCGGCGCCCCGGTCGATCATCGGCTTGGCGGCAAACTTGCAGGTGAACCAAACGCCTGTCACGTTCACGTCGAATAGTCTCTGCCAATCGGCTACCGAAGTATCGACCATCGGGGCAATGACAATGATTCCGGCGTTTGCGACCGCTATGTCGACGTGTCCGAACTCGCCCATTGTGTCGGCGAACAGTCCCTCGACCTGTTTCTCGTCGGTGACGTCGACTTGCCGGGCGATCGCCGAGCGGCCCAGTGAGCGAACCTCTTCGGCTACCGACTCGGCGCCGGCCAAGTTGATATCGGCGGTTACGATATCGGCGCCGTCCCGGGCCAAGCGCAATGAGATGGCCCGGCCTATCCCTCTGGCCCCACCGGTTACAACTGCGACCTTTCCTTCCAATCTGTCCACTACCAAGCTCCTAACAACAGATTCCTCAAACGAATTTACGACTCAGGCGGGCTGGTGGCCGCAAGTATAACCCAGCAACGGCACCACTCTTGGCCGGAGGTTGAAACCGTGCTGACTACGCGCGACTTCAAGCAAGCGTCGATGAACAAGTCCAACTCGCCGTCCATGACGGCGCCCGGATTGGAGCTCTCGCAGTCCGTTCTCAGGCCTTTGACCATGTTGTACGGATGGAGTACGTAAGAGCGAATCTGATTGCCCCGGCCGGCCCGGGAGATCACACCGAGGACGCGCTACGCGCGGTCGCGGGTTACAGCGAGTACTCAGTCGAAAAGCTCCGGCGGGATCGGGTGGAAACGGACCGCTGACTCCAGCGATCCGGAGATCTCTAGCCGGGTCTCAAGGGCTTTGCAGGAGGCACCGGCGGGAACCCCACCTGGCGCCTCAGTGCATCACGTTTCCGCCGGTAACGTTGACAGCCTGCCCGGTCATGTAGTCCGAGTCGGATGAGGCGAAAAAGGAGACCAGGTTGGAGACGTCTTCCGGCACCTGTATCCTGCCCAGCGGAACCGCGCTCGAGGCCAACTCTTTCAACTCTCCAACCTTATAGCCAATCAACGCGCCGGCTTCTCGATCGATCTGGTCCCACATCTCGGTATCGACAATACCTGGACAGTAGGCATTGACGTTTATCTGGTGCTTGGCCAACTCCAAGGCCAGGGAACGAGTGATTCCGACAACGGCATGCTTGGTCACCGAGTAAGCGCCGGTGAAGCGAGTTGAGCCCACCTTACCGGCCTGTGAGGCGGCGAGGATTATCTTGCCGCCGCCTCCCTGGGCGATCATCTGCTTGGCGGCCGACTTGCAAGTAAACCAAACGCCGGTGACGTTGACATCGAATATTCTCTGCCAATCGGCGACTGCGGTATCGATCATCGGGCCGATGACCATTATCCCGGCATTTGCGACCGCTATGTCGACCTGTCCAAGCTCGCCGGCTGCGTCGGCGAACAATCCCTCGACCTGTGCCTCGTCGGTGACATCTACTTGCCGGGCGATCGCCGAGCGACCAAGCGCGCGGACCTCTTCGGCGACCGACTCCGCGCCCGCCAGGTTGAGATCGGCGGTCACGATGTCGGCACCGTCCCGGGCAAGGCGCAATGAGATGGCCCGTCCTATGCCTCGGGCTCCGCCGGTTACGACCGCGACTTTTCCATTCAATCTGTTCACTGCGAAGCTCCCAACAAAAGGTTCAGCGAATCAACGGGTGATTCAAGAAGGCTGATGGCCGCCAGTATAACCCAGGGGACTGCGCCTGTTTAGGCTTGGGTCCCGTCCGTACTGCCTATTCGCGACTTCAAGTAAGCGTCGATGAACCCTCCCAACTCGCCGTCCAATACGGCGGTGGGATTAGAGCTCTCGAACTCCGTTCGCAGATCCTTGACCATGTTGTACGGATGAAGTACGTATGACCTTATCTGGTTGCCCCAGCCCGGCGAAACGTGCTCGCCCTTCAAACGGGCCATCTCGGCTTCCTTTTTTTCCTCCTCGATTTCGACCAATCTACTCTGAAGTACGCGCATCGCGTTCTCTCGGTTCTGGAGCTGAGAGCGCTCGTTCTGGCAGGTCACCACAATACCGGTAGGTAGATGGGTCAGGCGCACGGCGGTCGAGTTCTTCTGGACACTCTGACCGCCGGCTCCGGATGACCTGAACACGTCAACCCTCACATCGTCGGGATCTACCTCCACCTCGACCGCCTGGCCGACGTCCGGCATAACCTCGACGAGCGCGAACGAAGTGTGCCGGCGGTGGGCCGAGTCAAACGGCGAGAGTCTCACCAGTCTATGCACGCCCCGTTCCGACTTGAGGTTGCCGTAGGCATAATCGCCGTCAACCTGGAACATCACGCTCTTTACTCCGGCTTCCTCACCTGAAGACAGGTCCAGTACCTGGCTGGCGAAATCTCTGCGCTCGGCCCAACGCAGGTACATGCGCAGCAGTATTTCAGCCCAGTCCTGAGCCTCGGTCCCACCGGCGCCGGCGTGAATGGCGACGATCGCCGATGAGGGATCGTGGTCTCCGCCAAGCATCAGACGGAATTCGAGACGGTCGAGCTCGCTGGCCGTGTCCCCGGCCGTTTGGCCCAACTCGCCCAGCAGGTCTTCGACCGAGGAGCCGTCCTCCTGCTCCATAAGTTCCAGAAAATCCAACGATTCGTCGAGTCGGCGCTCGATCTGGCGCCACAACGTCACCTCTTCACGCAAGCGGGTGACGCGACGCAGCAGCGATTGGGCCTGATTGCGGTCTTGCCAGATACTCGGATCGGCAGTTCGGGGTTCGAGGCGGGCAAGCTCCGCTTCTTTGCCGGCTAGGTCAAAGACGCACCTTTATTCTTGTAGTCCGTTCGACCAGCCCCAAGAGTTTTGCGCGAAGTTCTTCAGTTTGCATAGTCCGTCCAAATGACTTTCAGATTTTCAAGGACAGGATATCAGGCCGCGCTTGACTCGGCATCCCCTGCCTGACTCACCCGTCCTACGCGATGCGTTCGGCTACCCGTTCCACAGTCGCATACAATCCATCGGCCCATGCACCGGTCGTAATCTCCTCGCTGAAGCTTGTCGGAGCGGGTTGGCCGGTTGAGGCGGCGAACTCTTCTCGCCACGCCTCCGACGTGTCATCCGGCCGGGTCAGAGATGCGAGCGCGCAAACGACTGTGGTCCAGCACACGGCAACGTTGCCGATGTTGTAGCCGCCTCCCCCGAACGCAACCATTCTGCCGTCGCAGTATCGGTCTGCCAATGCCACCAAAGATCGGGTGATCCTGTCATACGATGTTGTTGACAAGCCCATGTGCGTCAGAGGGTCGCCGGCGTGAGAGTCGGCGCCGGCCTGCAGCAGAATGAACTGCGGTCGGTACCGTTCGATCGCCGGCACGGCGACGGCCTCCCATGCCGCCAGGTACTCCTCGTCGCCGGTCCCGGGCGGACAAGGCAGGTTAACCTTTAGTCCACGACCCTCGCCGGTCCCAATCTCGTCCTCGCGGCCGGTACCGGGAAAAAGATATCGGCCGTCCTCGTGGAAATCCACGTCCAGCACCCGGCGGTCATCGTAGTAGCCGTACATCACACCATCGCCGTGGTGGCCGTCGATGTCGACGTAGAGAATCCTTTCCAGGCCATGGCTCTGTTGCAAATGCCCGATGGCGACGGCGCAGTCGTTCAGTATGCAGAAGCCGCTCGCGCTCTGCCGGCCGGCGTGGTGGAACCCGCCTCCTACCAAGAACGCCCGGCGAAGCTCGCCGGCCATTACCCGATCGATCAGGTCGATTGTCGAACCCACAAACCAGAGAGACGCCTCGATGCAACCGGGAAAGGACGGCGTGTCCCCAGTGTCCAGATACCGTCCCCGGAGTTCAAGCTCGCGCACCTGGTCCAGGTAGCGCCTGGTGTGAAACATGAGTGCCTGGGCCTCTAATCCGGCTACCGGGTGCACCATCCTGGTGTCGGGCGCCTCGCCAAAGGTCGCACTCACCAGGGACGAGGTGAGAGTCAGGCGGGTTTGGGCCAACGGATGCGATCCGCCAAAGTCATAGCGCAGCAGCTCCGGCCCATAGACGATTCCAACCGGGGGTTCACTCAACTTGCCGTCTCCGACTCGGTTTGTTCGATCTCCATGGTGAGCGCCCGATCGTAGTCCTCAGGACGATTCAGGTTGACCAGAGTCCACTCGGAATCGATCTCCACCCGGTTTATCTCAGCATCATGCCGGCGGACTACCGCCTTCAGGCCCTGGCTGTGTTCCTCAACCGCGAGCAACTCATCCCGCAGCGTATGGGAAAAGACAGTCGGATGACCGTTCCGGCCTCTGTATGTGGGCAGGCTCACGAGGCGTCCTCCGGAGAAATGCTCGTCGATCAGCCGGCGCAGCAACCAAACAGGCCGAGGCTGATCGACCGAAATGATCAACAAATCCCGGCCTGGCCTCGCCTGTTTCACCCCTGCGCGAATCGAACTCGCTCGACCGGTCGGGTGGTCAGGGTTGAACACAGCCGAAACTTGGTCCGGAGTACGCGCCCGGAGCTGGTCCGCGTTTGCTCCCAAGACGGCAATCGTCTGATAAACCCCGATCTGCGCCAGTTGATGGAGTTGGAAGTCGTACAGAGTAGAGGGCCCGAACGGCAGAAGCGGCTTGAATCTTCCCATCCGGGTCGACTGACCGGCGGCGAGCAATACCACGCTGAGGCGACGGTCGTCAACGCCGTCAGCCAAGCTCCTTGCCTTCCGCCAACAGCCTCAGGTAGCGGTCGCGTATATCGTCGGAGAGCGACTTGGCATCGCCGCCGTGCATAATCTTGATCATCTCGGCGGCGATGATGACGGCGATCTCGGCCGGCGTCTCCGCTTTGACGTCGATACCTATAGGCGCGTAAATCCGGGCCAGCTTGTCCAACGGTACGCCTTCGTCGTGAAGCAGCTTGAAGACGGCCCACACGCGTCGCTTGCTACCGATCATCCCGATGTACTTGACCGGCTCATTGATGACCTTGCGCAGGCTGTAAACGTCAAACTGGTGGCCGCGCGTGATGAGCACGACGTAGGTATCCGGCGTCAACGGGTAATCCGCCAACGTCTCCTCGAAGCCGGCGGCAATTACCTCGTCCGCCTCCGGAAAACGCTCCTGGTTGGCAAAGGAAGGTCGGTCGTCGAGAACGGCGACCCTGAATCCCGCCAACTTGCAGATCCTTGCCAGCGATAGTGCAATATGTCCGGCCCCGACTATCAGCGCCGTGGGCGGAGGCAAGAATACTTCGACGTACACTTCGGCAGACTTGCGCGGAATCCGGCCGTTTCCGGGCAGGTCGACCTCGAACGTCCGGGTGCGTCCTTCAGAGATCGCCTTTCTCATTAGCTCCAGGATTGAGCGTTGCAGATCCCCGTCGCTGAACCCTCCTCTGACCACGTCCTCGGCGGTAGCCAGCAGCTTAGCTCCCGGCTTGTCGGCAAGTCCCCGGGACTCGACAACCGTCGCTATGGCGAATCGCGAGCCGGCCTGTCCCAGCCGGCCGATGTCTTCGGCGAACAGACCATCGGACCAGGACTCGACGAAGATTTCCATTATCCCGCCGCAGACGCCTTCCGATTTCAGGTCGATTTCTTCGGTCAGATCGGCCAGAACTATCTCCGGCCTGCCCGACTCGATCACGCTGAGCGCCGCTCGCCAGGCATCGGCCTCTCCACATCCACCGCCAATGGTGCCGGCGAGCTGCCCTCCGGCGCCTATGAGCATTTTTGCGCCGGTCTCACGCGGCGTCGATCCCCGGGTGCGGACGATCGTGGCCGTCGCCACGGTTCGACCCGACTCGGTCTCTTTCCTGATCAACTCGTAGAGGGATTCGCCAGTCACTTTCTTGCCACCCGTTCCATCACGAAGCTGCTGGTAGAGCGCGCCAGATACCGATCAAGCAGCTTGTCATAAACCCTGCCGAGGCCGATCCTACCGTTGACTTTAGCACTCCTCTATGCTAGATTGGCATGGTTATGGAAACCGCCTTAGCCATAGGCCCTATAGAAACGATGGGCCTAACCGGCGAGGGCCGCCACTCCTTATTCTAGAGCAACTCGACCTGACATATCTATCGCATGGAAGAAGTATGACCGAGTTGGCAAACACCGTCGTATGCCCTCCTCACCACTGGGAAGTGACTTCCGTTCGCATCAATGGGATGGTTCACTACCACCATAAGTGCATCCGATGCACGGCGGAGAAGGATGTGCCTCTGAGCACCTCCAGTCCATCGAAGTGGACCAGCAGGAGCAACAAGGCAAAGAAGAGCAGCTAGCTGCCGCCGCAGTTGGGTTTCTCTAAGCGACCGTCTAAGCGGTCGCTTTCTTTTTTTGATTCGTGTATGAGGGTGCGGTTGTAGATGGAGTGACGGAGGAAGCGCAGCTTCAGTAAGCGCAGCATAGCGGGTCTGGTGCATCTGCTCCAACTGATTCGGACGGCGAGGGCAAGAACCACGATTGTATGACCTCATCACATGCTCCTGAGAGCCGGTTGCAGGTCCTGGAGTGGTGAGATTCTGACAAGACTCTAGTTTCGCCGGCCTTCGGGGAGGCAATCCGAGCCCTGACATCGCCCAGAAATGCTCCGGAATTGGAATGAGTCGGAACAGATGGACGCATGCTTGGATGCTTGAGTAATAATGTTCAATGATGTGCAGGGCGCTTTGGTGTTTGTAGTTCGTAGAGGCGGGTTTGAAACCCGCCTCTAGTGCAATCGTGAGGCATGGGCTGCTGAGAATCGTCCAGATTCACTCTGGAATTGAAATAAGTTGGAACAGATGGGGTCGGGTGCCGCCTATGAATAATGGGCCTACCTGGACCCAAGTCCGGGACCGATTTCGAGGGTAAACGCCTTCGAACGGATTGCCAATATCTGTGAAACAATTAGCGGAAGAAACTTATCGCAGTTTGGTGCCGCCCCTTACAGAGGCTTGGCTGAAATAGGAGTCTAGGAAATGAAGATTCTCGGAACCGTCTTGCCTGGAAGGACTGCGATACTGGCCGGATTCCTTGTTTCCGTCCTCGCGATCGGAGGGTGTGGCGGTGCCGAGCCCACGCCAACACCAACCAGCCCACCTCCCAGCCCCACGGAGGTGGCCGTCGAGGTCCCAACCGACACGCCGACGCCGCCACCGACCTCTACCTCGACGCAAACGCCAACCGCGACAGCCAGCCCCACGTCAACGCCGGCGCCGACGTTCACCTCGACTCAATCTCCAACGGACACGCCGAGCCCTACAAACACTCAAGCTCCGACCCTCACGCCAACCCAAGTGCCGACCTCCACGCCAACCCAAGCACCGACCACCGCTCCCAGCCCGACGGCAACCGAGATGGCTGAACCCGAAGAGGAGGAACCAGTAGAGGAATCATCGGGCCCCTCGGCAAGTGAACTAATCGAGAGCGCGGCCGACCGCTTCAGCGCCGTCCGTTCCGTGAAGTTCGTGGTGGAAGTCGAAGGCGGCACAATCGATCTTGGCGCTGGGCTTGTGGTGGACAACCTGGAGGGCGTCGTCGCGCACCCGGACCGGGCGCAACTCAAGACGGTTGCAAGCACAGCCCAGGGAGCAGTCGAGTTGGAGCTGGTCAAGATAGGCTCTGACCTTCACTTGAAGAATCCGTTCAGCGGGCAATGGCAGGCGGTACCGCCGGGCACCAGCCAAATCGAGGCTTTGGACCAATTCGCGGTGGCCGAGGTGTTCAGAGGGGCGAGCGACCTGACGGTTATCGACCGTGAACCGGTAGGTTCCATCGATGCATGGCGGTTGCGCGGCACACTGACGCCAGAGGCACTGGTCCCATTGTTGGGGACGGTGCTAGGTGAGGATCTGATCACGTCAGATATTTGGATCGGCGTCGAAGATCAGCTTCCCCACAAGATACTGCTGTCCGTACCATCGGATGCCGGCGACCCGATGATGGTTCACATATCTCTCTCGGAGTTCGACGCACCGGTGACGATCGATCCTCCCTGAGCCGGCAGAACTCGGCAAACGAGGATCTTAGTAGCCTATGACTTGATGGCTTGGCGGTCGCCCGAGTCGAATCGCTAGCCGGCCCCGCTCTCGTTGTAGCCTGTGACATCGGCTAATGCCGCACCCTGGTTGGCAGTCTGTGGCCCGGGGTAGGTCTGAAACAACTTGCCCCAAGGAGTCTGCATTGCGGCCGCGACTCTGCGCCGGCCGATGAAACGGTACCAGTAGGCATTGAAATATAGATTCGAGGCCAGGTAGCTCCACGGCTGAATCACCGACCGTAGAAGGAGCTTTTCCAGCGGCTTGAGCGGACCCCAATATATGAGCTTTTGACCGCGGCTCGCGAAAGTCTCCGCGCTGGCATTGAACCCCCAGTTCACGCCAGCAATGTCCGCCCCGACGATCTCGATCTCTCTCGGGTCGCCGCAACCCAACCCTTCCTCATGCGCCATGCGGATGAACGGTACCGACAACGGATCGATTCCCATGAGCCGGGCCGATGTGGCGTCGATAGCTACCTGATCGGCGCTCGCCAGCATCACGTTCTTGACGTGGGGCCTCATTGCCCGGGGGCCGGGCCCCTCGCCGGCGAATGTGCCGTCCATCACCGCGAACAAACCGGGATGAATCTCTTTCTGAATGTTCAGCAGGTCCACCAACGTCTCGTGAATTACCGAGTGAGTGTAGTGGCGTTTGAAGCCCAAGAGCCCGCCAAACGCGTTCTTCATTGCGCCGGTCAACTGAGTAAAGACGTGGGTCTTGACCGTTGGCAGATGGATTATGTTCTTGCCGATCAAGGGCTCGGGTATGCGAATTCCCTCAGGAAAGATGTCCTGAAGGACCCGCATTCGCGCGTTGGGCTCGTAATGGACCCATTTGACGGGGGCGTCGTTGAGGTGGACGTTTCGAACGCCGTACCTTTCGACGACCGGCCGGTGCTTATTGTTCACCTCGCCCTCGTGGGCGTCGACTACGACTGTACTGTTGTGTGCCGCGACCAGGCGCGTATAGCCATCGGCGGTGAGGGCTCTAATCACTCCCTCCAGCTGCCACGGCGTTGTCGAGCATGCCGGATAGAAATGCTGCCAGGAGACGTTTACCTTCAGCACAGTCTCTACGTCGCTGGGCAAATGCTCCTGGTAGCCGGCCATGTGCATCAGCCGGGCGATATCTTCCAGTACCGCCTCCGGCGACGTGAACAGTACCGCTACCTTGGACATCGGTCCTCCGTTTTCTCGCAATTGTTTCCTGAGCTTACACCTTAGATTCTAGTACGTGTTCGAAAGGTCTCGCCCGGTTCCATCTTTTTTTGGAACGCGCTCGCTTGCCGTACTGGCTATAGGGAAATCGGCGGCGGCCCCACTGTTGAAGAACGCGGATCGAAAGCGCGTGCGCAATATGAGATGCCATCTCGCCCGGCGACCGTCGGTTCGTGCGTCGAACGCCGGCCCCTAGGCGGCGGACAGCGAATCCTCCAGGATGGAGACCGCCTCGTCCACCTCAGACTCGTTGATTATCAGCGGAGGCACCACGCGAACGGTATTTGGGCCGGTATTGTTCAGAATCAGTCCCTTCGAAAGAGCAGTCGATACGACCGCGCCGGCGACCTCGTCGTCTAGATCGACGGCGGCCATCAGACCGACTCCCCTGACTGCCGTAACCCGGTCGCTCCGCCCCTTCAGGTCGTTCAACTTGTCCAGCAGGTAGGCGCCCGTCGCAGCGCTGTTCTCGACCAATTTCTCATTCTTCAGGGCGTCGAATGTCGCGACGCCAGCCGCGCAGGCCAACGGGTTGCCGCCAAAGGTCGAGCCATGGTCCGATGCAGCCAGGACGCTAACCTCCTCCTTGGACAGGAACGCGCCGATCGGCACGCCGCCGGCGAGCCCCTTCGCAAGTGTAAACACGTCCGGCTCGACGCCGTAACGCTCATAGCCGAAGAGCGTGCCGGTCCGACCGAGACCTGTCTGAATTTCATCGAGAATGAAAAGCAGGTTCTGGCTGTCGCACCACTCACGTACGCCGGCGATGTATTCCTGCTCGCCGATGTGAACCCCGCTCTCTCCCTGAATTACCTCGAGCATTACCGCACAGGTGTTGCCGTTGGTCGCACCCTTGATCGCGTCCAGGTCGTTGAAAGGAACGTGGACGAACCCAGTCGGCATTGGCTCGAACGGGCCCTTCATCTTTGCCTGGCCGGTGGCCGCCACCGTCGCGAGCGTCCGCCCATGGAACGAGTACTCCGCCGAGATGACCTCGAACGCCCCATCGCGGCGCTCCTTGCCCCACTTGCGCGCCAGCTTGATCGCGCCCTCGTTGGCCTCGGCTCCGGAGTTGCCGAAAAAGATGCGGTCGGCGCAAGAGCTTTCGATCAGTCGTTCCGCCAACTCCAATTGGGGAACCGTGTAGTACAAGTTGCTGGTGTGGATCAGCTTGGCGGCCTGGCCGCTGATCGCTTCGACCAGAGACGGGTGGCCGTGACCTAGGATGTTGACGGCGATGCCGCCGACCATATCAAGGTAGAACTTCCCGTCAACATCTTTGACTCGCACCCCCTCGCCCTCGACCAGAATTACCGGCAGGCGGGCGAATGTCTTCATGTAATACTTCGCTTCGATGTCCACCCAATTCACCGTATCTCTCCCTCTTCCTGTCTTATTTCGATTCGGTCAACTCTTGGTGAGCATTGTGCCCACGCCGGAATCAGTAAATAGCTCGTAGATTAACGCATGCTCCTGCCGGCCGTCGATTATGTGTGCCCGCTCGACCTTCTCCAACGCGTTTACGCAAGCCCGAATTTTCGGGATCATACCGCCCGATATCACGCCGGTTGCTAATAGCTCGGTCGCTGCCTCGACGTTGAGCTGCGAGATCACCTCGCCATCTCCTCGCATTACACCCGGAACATCGGTGAGGAATATTAGCTTCTCCGCGCCCATAGCGGTCGCGATTGCAGCGGCGGCCGTATCCCCGTTGATGTTCAAAGCCTGGAAGTCATCGCCGATTGCGATCGGCGCCACGATCGGGATAAAGCCGGCCTCTTCCAAGTCGGTCAGGGCGGTCAGGTCCACTTTGGTGATCTCGCCAACGAAACCCAGGCGGGCGTCTTTCTGGCGAGCCTGCAGAATCTGGCCATCGACCCCGCACAGACCGACGGCACGACCGCCGCGTTGAGCAACTTGGGCGACCAACTCCTTGTTGACCTTGCCGGCGAGAATCATCAACGCCAACTGCATGGCCTCGTCGTCGGTCACCCTCAGCCCATCGACGAATTGCGCCTCCAAGCCAATCCGCCGCATCCAGGAAGTGATTTCGTTTCCGCCGCCGTGCACCACAATTGCGTTGACGCCCAATCGTTGCAGGGCAACCAGATCGTCCAGGGTGGTGTCGTGTTGTCCGAGGGTACTTCCGCCCATCTTGACGACTATCGTCTTGTGGAAGTAGCGCTGCAGATATGGCAGCGCCTCCAGCAGGACCTCGGCAACCCTCTGATCGTCGGGAAGGGCTGATTCAGCCATCAATCATCAATCCGCAGGGCGCTCAGGTCGTGTAGTCCGCGTTGATGTGTACGTACTCCTCGCTGAGGTCGCATCCCCAGGCCAGTGCTTCGGCATCACCCAGATGGAGATTTACTCCCATGGAGACGTCAGGGCCGGCCAGCTGGGCCGATGCGGCACCCGCATCGAAAGGCTGAATTTCACCATCGATCATCAGTGCGACATTGCCAACCGATATGTCCACTCGACTCTGATCGACCTCGGCGCCGGAGTAGCCGACCGCGCAGATAATCCGGCCCCAGTTTGGATCGCTGCCGTGAACCGCCGCCTTGACCAGGCTGGATGACACTACGCTTCGGGCAGCGACCTTGGCATCATCCGCCGATAGCGCCCCCGAGACCCGCACCTCGATCAACCGGGTGGCTCCTTCTCCGTCTCGAGCTATGGCCTTGGCCAACTCGACGCAGACCGCCGTCAGCGCCCGCTCGAAATCGTGCCCCTCCTGGGTGCCCTCGACTATCGGAGGGTTGTTTGCCTTTCCGTTCGCCAAGAGGACCAAGGTGTCGTTCGTGCTGTTGTCTCCGTCTACGCTGATGAGATTGAAAGAGTTGTCGGCCGCCCGCGCAATCGCCTGTTGGGCGAAGCCGGGCGCCAGAGCCGCGTCCGTGGCTACAAAACTCAGCATCGTCGCCAAATTGGGATGGATCATGCCGGATCCCTTGCTGATTCCGCCGATGTTGATCGTGTGGCCGGCACTGCCGTATCGCACCGCCGCCATCTTGGGTTGCAAGTCGGTTGTCATGATCGCGCGCGCGGAGTCGGCTCCTCCATCGTCGTTCAGCTCAATGGACCGCAGCCCGGTCCTCAGTTTCTCCATTGGCAGTTGCACGCCAATCACGCCAGTGGACGCAACCAAAACCTCATCGACGTCAAGCCCGAACTTCTCGGCCACTAGCTCGGTTGTCTCAAGTGCATCTTGATGTCCCCGCTTGCCGGTGCAGGCATTGGCATTTCCGCTGTTGACGACGATCGCCTGGACCGACCCCCCTGCGAGACGCTGTTGCGAGAGCAAAAGCGGTGCAGCCTTGACCTTGTTCGTGGTAAAAACGCCCCCGGCTTCGCAGGGATTCTCGGATGCGATCACGCAAAGATCGAGCCCGCTGGTCTTAATGCCGCAAAACGCAGAGCCGGCCGCGAACCCGGCCGGTGTGGTGATGCTCCCGCCTGGTACGAACTCGAAATGGTCCGTCAATTTGTCCTCCAAGTTTCGAGAGAGATTGTCACGCTGGATTCGTCCTGTCGTCCGTTCTCGGAACGCTAGCGAAGGTAATGATAAGGGCAAAGCGGGTCGTTCTCAACCCGCGGCCACGTCAACTCGAAGTCGCCCAAACGCCCCCAAGCAGCGGCCCGGTCGCCGGCGGACGGATTCAGGGGTATATTGCAGTCTGACTCAGACCGGCCGTTTCGTCCAGACCGAACATCACGTTCATATTCTGTATCGCCTGGCCGGAAGCGCCCTTGACGAGATTGTCGATCGCGGCGATCACCAGCAGCCTTCCCGTCCGCGAGTCTATCGTAGGATGGACCAAGCACATGTTGGATCCCCAAACTTGCTTCGTGCGAGGAGGTTGGTCAACGACGCGCACGAACGGCGCGTCCTTGTAAAAGTCCCTGTACATGGACTCGATGTCCCTCGTCGCCAAGGGCTGCTCGAGGCGAGCGTACACCGTCGTGAGGATGCCCCTCGTCATGGGCACGAGATGGGGTACAAATGTGATACTTAGATCCGGACGGCGCCCGTCCGCCTTGCGCCTCAGCTCTCCCAACTCCTGCTCGATCTCCGGCAGGTGCCGATGGCCGCCGAGCCCATAGGCGTGGCAGTTCTCGTTCACCTCGGAATAGTGGTTCGTTAGCGTCAGCGACCGCCCGCCGCCGGAGACTCCGGACTTCGAATCGACGATTACGTCCGGCGCAGTCAAATTTGCGACCGGCGCCAGCGCCAGGATCGCGCCGGTTGGGTAACAACCTGGGTTCGCGACGATCCGGGAGGACTTAACGTCCTCGGCATGAAGCTCGGGGAGTCCGTACACCGCGTCGGCCAATAGGTCCTTTGCCGGATGGGCCGTCTTGTACCAGCTCTCGTAAGAGGCCGCGTCGTGCAGGCGGAAATCTGCGCTGATATCGACTACTCTCGCACCATTATTGAGCAACTCCGGGACTACCGCGGCGGCAGCCGTGTGGGGAAGCGCGACAAATGCGACGTCGGCGGATTCGCCGATCTCCGCCACGATCTCGAGGTCGATGTCCGCGAGATGAGGGAACACTTCGGGCAGCCGCTCGCCGGCCCTGCTGCGTCCTGTGATTTCGGTGATCTCGACGTTCGGATGCCGAGCAAGAAGACGGGCCAACTCGACGCCGGCATAGCCTGTTACGTTCACGATTGCGGCCTTGACCAATCCCAACCCTCCTGGTTCGGTTTCTTCGCAGCGATTATACAACCCATCAGAAGCGCGGCGCGGATATGCGTGCGCCAATGTAGCCGGCGCCGGGCGGACGCTTTCGGCGCTAGACTATACTTAACAAGATTGAACCGGAATCTATCCGCGGGCCGACGGACAGTTCGCCGAGTAGGTTGTCCCCGCCTCGCGTGAACCCAATCCGCCGCCCTTGTCCGCATGCGGCCCGGCCCAACATTTACCGAACGGAGTCAAGCTTGGCGCTGCTTCAAGACCCCCTGGCAATGATTTTCTTCGCGGTGGCTTTGATTGCCGCCTTGACGGTCCACGAGTTCAGCCACGCCTATGTGGCCAACTACCTCGGCGACGACACCGCCCGGCTGCAAGGTCGGATCTCCCTCAATCCCCTTAGACACCTCGATCCGGCCGGCACTCTGATGATAGTCATAGCATCCCTAATTGGCATCGGAATCGGTTGGGGCAAGCCTGTGCCGGTAAATCCTTATCGACTTCGCATGGACCCCCGAGCTGGTATGGCGGTCGTAGCCGCGGCCGGCCCCATCTCCAACATATTGCAAGCGGCCGTCGGCTCGGTCCTTTTGCAGTCCGGCATTTTTTCGTCGTCGGCGATTTCACATCTCATCCTGACTATTATCGTAGTCAACGTTTCGCTTGCCGTTTTCAATATGCTCCCGATCTCCCCACTGGACGGCTTCCGAGTATTGGTGGGAATTCTGCCCAGTGACTTGGCAAACTTGCTGGCGAAGCTCGCTCCTTTCGGTCCCGGTCTGCTAATTCTCTTGGTATTTGTTTTGCCGGGACTGCTGTGGGCATACTTAGACTGGCTCAGAGTGCCGATTTTGCGGCTAATGCTTGGCTCCTGAATTGATCCTGAGCCGGCTGCTGAACTCGACAAGACGAATCGGCCAATTCTGGCGAGTCGTTAGGCCACCTGTCGCCCCGCCGGACACTCAGATATCGCAACTCCTCAGCTCCCCTGCCGAGGTCGCACTATTTCGATTGATGCCGACTGCCGATCAGGTTCACTCGATAGAGGTGCTGAACAGACTGATTTCGGACGGAGTACGCGACCAAGACTTGCTCAAGGCCGCCTTACTGCACGACGCCGGCAAGTCGTTGGCGAACCCGAACGTCTTCATCAGGGTTGCGAGGGTCATCTTGGAGTCACTCTGGCCGGCCGGCTGGCTCCGGCTTTCCGCTCAGTGCGGGAGGAGTCACTGGCGTTATCCGTTCTATGTCCTGGCCCATCACGCGGAGCTCGGAGCGGACCTGGTGCAGCAATCCGGCGCCGGCCCCGGAGTAGTGGATATCGTCCGGAACCATGGCGCCGGAAATCCAGGTCCCGTCCGGGTTCTCGACAGGTATGACGATTTGGGTTAAGGTAATTTTGGTTTCCGTAGCGGCCCCGCGAGATCGATGGACCGCTAGTCGATGCCCGCCGGCCTCAAACTCCGGTTGGCCGGCCCGCGCGACGCTCCTCGCGACCGCATCGAACGTGAATACCGCAACGCTAGTGCAAAATCTGGAGGTTCTGGGATGGCAAGTCGTCGTAAAGGTGTTCCCCTGATCTGGTTGGCTGGCGATCCCGACGATTTGGGACCGAGGCTCGACATGGGCTGCGCCGGAATAGTGACAAATACCGTCGTGCTGCGCCAACTTTGCGAGAAATACGGCACCACCGAGAAACTGGCGCGGGCGTACTGCGAGATCACCGATCTTCCCGTCGTGATGGAAATCGACGGCGAAACGACCGAAGAGCTCATAGAAGCCGCGGACGCGTTCCTATCAATAGGCCCACAGATTGCGATAAAGATTCCGATGACCGGTCACGGTATGAGGGCGTTGCGCCAGCTATCGGACCGAGGCGTCGAGACGATGACGACAACCGTATTCTCGGCCAGCCAAGCCGCCGCCGCCGCACAGGCCGGCACCACTCACGTCCTCATTTTCTGCGAGCCGATGCTCGGCCAGGGCGCCGATCCATTCCAACTCATCCGCGAGGTGAGGGAGATGTTCAACCACTGGGAGGACGCTCCCTACGTTACCGCAGCTCTGGTTCGCACTCGATCGACCGCCGAGCACGCGCTGCGAGCCGGCGCCGAAGGCGTGATCATCTTCGACAGCGTTTTCGATGAAATGCTCGAGCATCCGAGCACGACCGAGTGGAACGAGACCTTCCGCGTTAAGTGGGAAGAGATGCACCACGACGGCCAGATCGAGTTCTTGAGGACGCCGGCCACCGTCTAGAGGCCCTTGCCCGTCCCCTGACATCATTTGCGACAACCTGCGAGTCAGGCCCTGCGCGGTACGTTCGCGTCTAAGGGATGAGCAGGATCTTGCCGAACTGCCTCCTGCCTCTCAACCGTTCCTGCGCTTCCCGTGCCTGCTCCAGTGGATACTCACGATCGATGACCGCCCGCAGCTTGCCAAGAGCCGTCAGCGACAACACCTGGGCCAACTCGGATCTGGTGCCGCCGTAAGTTCCCAGCAGGTTCAACTGCTTGGCGAACAGTGTCCAAAGGTCGGTTACGCCCCTGGTGCCCGAAGTAGTGCCGCAAATGACCAGCCGACCGTTCCGAGCCAAGCACAATATGCTCCGCTGCCAGGTAGCGCCCCCTACGTGCTCGAAAACCACGTCGACTCCGCGTCGGCCGGATATTCTCCTGACCGCGCCTCGCATCTCCCCATCCAGGTAGGATATGGCGATGTCGGCCCCCAACTCCTTGGCCATTTCGCGCTTCTCTTCGGTGCTGGCGGTGGCAATGACCTGGGCGCCGGCGAGCTTAGCAATCTGTATAGCCGCGCTCCCAACGCCGCTTCCAGCCGCCAACACCAATACACTCTCACCGGGCTTGACGTCTGCTCTCGAGACTAACGCGTGCCAGGCCGTCAGGGTGGAAAGAGTGACGGCCGCCGCCTCCTTGTCGCTCAAGCCGTCGGGAATGGGTACCAGACTCGACGCCGGCGCGACAACGAACTCAGCGTAGCCTCCGTTGCTCATCAACCCCACGATGTCACCGCGAATACAGACTTCTTCACGGCCGGTAAGGCAGTAATCGCAGTTGCCACAGTTCAGGTACGGCGCAACGACCACTCGGTCGCCCGGTTCGTATTCGTCCACTCCCGCGCCCAGCGATTCGACGACCCCCGCGACTTCAGACCCGGGGACGTGCGGGAACTTCAGCTTGACCGGCGCCGAACCGCTGCGCACAATCAAGTCCAGTCGATTCAGGCCGCAAGCTGTAACTTTGATCAGCACCTGCCCCGGACCGGGAGCAGGAGTCGGCAACTCGCCAACCTGGAGCGTTTCGACACCCCCGTAGCTGTTGAAGTAGACTGCGCGCATGCTCGACACCTCAATCCCGGCCGGACGGACTAGGTGCGCCGGCCTCAACGCCTCGTCGTATTTTAAACTCGCCTGCCTGGCAGACTACCGTTTAGTCCCAGATTATAACGATACCGTCGTCCTAATGGATTCACCGATATGAACTGCGCTCGGAGGTCGCCGTTATCCCACATCGGCTCCCGCGAATTCGGACTCTTGCATCAGCGAAAGCGCCGACGACGATTGAACGCCTACTTCTCCGGCATTTCCGACCACTCCGTGTCAATCTGATGCCCGCCTTCCTCGGACGCAAATGAGCGTCTTAGCACTGGCCCTGATTCTGGTCTCGGCCGGCTGCCACGCCAGCTGGAACTACCTCGCCCAATCGAGCCGGGACAAATTCGCGTTCTCTTGGGCGTTCTCGTTGGTTGCCTCGGTGCTGTATCTACCGCTCGCCCTGTATTTTGGGCTGACCGCGGACCTGTCGGCCGAAGCCTGGCTGTTCATTGCCGGGACTATTCTCCTGCACGCAGTATATTTCTACGCGCTAAACCAAGCATACACTCACGGCGATCTTTCCCTCACCTACCCAATCGCCAGGGGCTCCGGCATGATGCTCGTGCCTATACTTGCTGCCGTCGCCCTGGACGAACGTATTTCGTTTCAGGGCGCGCTCGCGATTGCCGTAATCCTATCCGGCATCTTCATCGCCCACATGCGCGGCGCCCCCGGCGCCTGGCTGACCGAATCCAAGCGGGCGTTCGCCGACCGTGGTACGCGATACGCGCTCCTGACCGGCCTGACTATCGCTTGCTATAGCGTCTGGGACAAGCACGGCGTGAGTCTCTCGCCTGCGCCTTTCTACGCCTATTTCATATTCTTGTCCTGGGTGTTTCTGGGAGGTATGGACGTGTTGCTCCACCGGAGGCCGGCGCTGAAACAGATGTGTAAGGAACGAAAGCGGGAAATCGTCGCCGCCGGGGTCTTGGCGCCTCTGGCTTACGGTTTGGTATTGACCGCCCTGACGTTTAGTCGTGTGAGCTACGTGGCGCCCGCCCGCGAGCTCGGCATAGTGATTGGGGCCGTTATGGGGATAGTCATAGGCGGGGAGCCGCACGGCAAGAATCGCATTATCGGAGCATGTCTGATCGCCGGCGGAGTTATCGCGTTGGCGCTGTTTCCATAGAGAACGCCCCACGTGATTGAGCCAAGCGCCGCCCACTAGGTCGCGTTGATGTGATTGCTACCGTTCTGGGAAGGGGTTCCCGGGTGATTGGACATAGCGAACACCGCCTCTCCACCTTTCGGCATCTCCGATAAAGTGGGCAAGTTATCAGTATTGTCCGAGCCTGCTTTGGCAGGTTTCGCCGGATCTGATGCGGCTGAGCTCTTCAGCTCATTTATCCGCGCCTGCGCCTGCATAAGCCTGTCTTCCAAGCGGACTTCTAGCTCCAGCAGCAAGCTGATCATCTCCTCGGCGTGCTTCTGGATGGCCTCACGGGTTTGCTGCAACTCAATTTCCATTTCGCGAGCCATTTGCATAGACACTATGTCCTGGTACCTCCGTTCACCCATATACCGATTCGGTGCGCAATTTGGGGGAATTGCCCCGACGTCACCGATGCCGGGGTATCATGCCAGCGTCGGGCTAACGCCCCGGGATTCGATGGGTCCAAGCGAGGAATAGTTCAACGGGGCCGCTGATGAGAGTTTTCAACCAACCCACACTCACTACCTCCACCCCACCGTTGACTGGACCCAAGAATTGTTGCGGCCCCGACGCTGATCATAGGAGGGTGCGCCAACGTTGTCGATTAACCAGTCGTTAAAAGTCGACCGCCTTGGCGTTCTCTTACGGCCTTTCTACGAAAGCCTCTTTCCCTCGAATTCTCCGCCCAGATCGCCTCAAGGCCAGCCGAATAGATTCAGCGCCCACTGGCACTTTGCCGTCTTCCGCTACCCAGGATCGTCCCCGGCTAGCTGGCGGGCCACGGCGCACAGAACGATGTGAGATGACTGACCTCTTCCTCGACCACGTTCTCATCGCGGTCCACGACCTCGAAGCGGCCGGGCGCACATACTCCGAGGACCTGGGCTTCACGGTGACGCCAGCCGGCCGCCACCCGGACCGCGGGACCAGCAACCGGCTGATCGTTTTCGACTCCGAGTACCTGGAGCTAATCGCTGCGGACAGGGTTGACCGGGCGCCAAATCACAGGCCAGACCTGGTTTCCTTCTTGGGACAAAGAGAGGGGCTCTTCATGTTCGCCCTGGGCACGCCAAACATCGAGCGGACCATCGAATCGCTAAGGCTGCGAGGTGTGAGCGTCCAGGAGCTAACTGTCGGTTCGAGGCATTCTGACTCAGAGAACGGCGGCTATAGCTGGAGGGCGTCCAACATTGATCCCGCGCTCACCCCCGGTTCCGCGACCTTTCTGATCCAGCACGACCAGACAATCGCGGAGCGATACCGACAGCCGGCAAATCCGACCCGCCACAAGAACGGCGCGCTGGGGTTGAGAGGGTTGACTCTAGTGGTCAGGGACGCACCCGCTGCCGCATCGCGATGGCAACAGCTCTTCGGACTACCTGTCGGACCGGTCTCAATCGGAGATCACCCGCTCGGCAATGTGACTCACGCCACCCTCCGGCTCGCCAACTGTGAGTTGGAGTTCGTCTCGCCCCAAAGCCCGGGTCCTATACGTGATATCCTAACTTCGCTCGGCGAGTATCCAGTGATGATATCTCTAGGCGTCGGCGATATCAGGAGCACGCTCAGAGACCTGGAATCGAGACAGGCCGCCCAATTCGAGATAGTCAGTCAAAGCGATGGGCATTATTGCCTGCTGGGGCCGGCCGGCACCCACGGCCTATACGTGTTGCTTGTCGATGCCGCCGCCGGCTAGCGGTTAACAAGTCCCTACCGCCGACAACGATTGGATAGAATACCTCGTTTGACGAGACCGTTCGATACGCCGGATATAATCGCGCCGCACTGAGCTGTGGAGGTGTTCAAGATTTGGAGATAAGACGCATTCTCACCATCGTCGAACAGAGTCCGAACGCGTCTGGCCCGACGGCAATGAGAGTCGCGACCGCCGCTGCAATCAAGAATCCGCTGGTCGAGAGCTACGAAGAAGACCTGGAGAGGTTGCTGGACCTTGGCGGGAACCTCGGCAAGTTACTGGCGGAAGAGGTCCTGAACTACGCTGACAATGGGCAGATTGTCAATGTAACCAAGGCAGCGTTGGTGGGCTCCGACAGCGTGCTGGAGCACGCCGCCGCGCTCCTACACCGCAAGTTCAGCGCCTCGGTGAGTGGCGTCCTAGGAGACGTGCCGGAGCTGCTTCCGTCGAAGAAAGCTCAGGGCGGCCCCGGCGCCATCCTCTCCATTCCGATGGACAGTGATCCGTCCGGCGGCGCCTTCGAAATCCGTGTCCAAGGATCCCCACAGCCGGACGAGATTGTCGTCGCACTGGCAATCAACTGCTCCGGTGCGCCGGCCACCGACGAAGGTGGCGGCTCCGGGGATAGCCCCACAGGCTAGTCTTTCGGATCGAACCTATGGCCCGCTCTGATTCCACTAACTCCCTATTGGAGGAGTTGCGCGCCGAGATTGGATCTGACCGGGTCATCGACGATCCGAACGAGCTGGTCTGCTACTCCTATGACGCTTCGTTCCTGTCGATGCTTGCGCCCCGTTTGCCGGATGTGGTTGTGAAACCCCGTTCGGTTGAAGACGTCAGCCGCACTTGCCGCTTCGCCTTCCAAAGAGGAGTACCCGTCACTCCGAGAGGAGCCGCGACCGGCCAGGCCGGCGGCGCGCTCCCGACGCGGGGCGGCATCGTGTTGGACATGACACAAATGGACCGCGTCACCGAGCTTGCTGCCGCCGACCTGCAGGTCTTGGTCGAGCCGGGCATCGTTCACGCCGATCTCAACAGCTTCCTCGCGAAACACGGCCTTATTTTTCCACCCGATCCCGGCAGCAGCCGGATGTGCACGGTCGGCGGTATGGTCGCAAACAACTCAAGAGGCATGAGGGCGATCAAGTACGGCTCGACCGGCGATTACGTGCTCGGTCTGACCGTCGTCCTGGCCGATGGCACCGTCATCGAGACAGGATCGATTGGCTCGCGCGCATTGCAATCATCCTCCGGCCTCGAGCTGACCAAGCTGTTCGTCGGCTCCGAGGGCCTATTGGGAGTCATATGCGGTCTCCGGCTCAAGGTGATTCCCATCCCAAGCTCCAAGGGGATCGTGATGGCGTCGTTCGACCGGCTCGAGGCGGCCGGCGAGGCGGTCCTTGCGGTCCTGCAGGCCGGGATTCTGCCGTCAGCTATCGAGATTCTCGACGAGTCCGCCATCAAGGCGGTCAATATCTACAGGCCGGCCATCGCGCTGCCGTCGGCGGAGGCCATCCTCCTATACGAGGTCGATGGCAATGCCCCCTCGGTGAGCCACGACGTCCGGGAGATCGCCCGCGTAATCGAAGCCTCTGCCGCCTCGGTCGAGTGGTCGGACGAGCCCAAGCGAGTCGCCGCATTGTGGGAGGCCCGCAGCGTCGTTGGGGCGGCGTCCGGGATGATCCGACCCGGCGCGGCCAGGGTCTACGCCGGCGAAGACATTTGCGTCCCATTGCATAGAGTCCCCGCGACCCTGCGGGCGATTCAGGACTTGGCGAGAGAATATGACCTGCTGGTCGTTACCTACGGACACATCGCCAGCGGAAACATTCACCCCGCGCCGGTCATCGACGTGAACGACCGCGACGAGGTCTCGCGGGTCCTGGAGTTCGCCGACCAGATCCACAAGCTGGCCCGGAGAATGGCAGGCACAGTGACTGGTGAGCACGGGGTCGGCCTTACCAGGATCGGGTACATGGCCGAGGAGCACGGCCCGACTCTTGAAGTAATGCGGACCGTAAAACAGTCGGTCGATCCCAAATGGATACTTAACCCGGGAAAGCTCTTCGCCGATACGGCCGGTTCCGATTCACCCGCCGCCGGCGGTCAGATCTTGAAGTAGTCCTCGAGGGGGGTCGCCTCCACAACTGAGGCCCCGAACTTGCTCAACTCGTCATAATCCCGGCTCCTAATCACCACCGGCATCGGCACCGCGTGTCCAACTATCAGCGCCTGCTGTTTTGTCTCCAAGCGCGCCAGCACTGAACGCAGGGACGACGCCCCGGATGTGCCGGAAAGGACCGCGGAAACGTCTTTTTCGTCATCGAGCAGGCAAGTGATTCTAGTCCCTATCTGAGACATCACCTCGTCGTCGATCCCGCTGGGCCTCTGATCGACGACCAACAGAGTGACGTTGTACTTCCGCATCTCCCGCGCAATGGTCCCAAAGGTCGTGAGGTTTGCGACCTCGGAGCTGAGGAACTTGTGCGCCTCCTCGATGACTATCACCAACGGCCGTGGTTTCTCTCCGCCGGCACCCAGGGCCTTCTCGATGCGCTCGACGTACTCGGCGTGGATACGTCTCGTCAGAATGTTTGCAACCAGAAGATACGCCTCGTAGGACTGGTAGCTGCCAAACTCCAGGACAACGTGGGACCCGCGATTCAGTTGGTCGATCAAGTCGGTCACCTTGGTGGCGACTTGGTTTTCGCTCGACACCATGAAATCGAACCGGCTCATTCGAGTCTCCAGCTTGCGCTGCAGGGCATTCAGGGTGGAGGCATTCAGGTTGTGGCGATCCGTCAACTCGTCCAGATCGTCCGGCTCAGCCTCCACCAGCAATCGCAGCCAGTTGGAGTCTCCGTGTATACGGGCAAGCCGGCGGACCGTCTCCATCTGCGTCTCGTTGATGTTCAACATCTCCCGCAGAATCTCGATGTCCTCCGGCGTAACCTCGTCGTAGGCAATCTGAATCACACCGTCCTTTGGAGCGCCTCGCCGCCGGCTGGATGCTGGGTCGAGCGTATAGATCAGCACCTTGGATCCAAATAGCTCTTTGAGCCCACTTACCGAGCCCGACTCGGTTTCGGCCAACGGCTTCCAACCGTAGTCGTTGTGCATGTCGAAGACCAGGCTGCCGGCCACGTCGGAGCGAATCAGTCCGGCCAGCAGCGTCCGCGTAAGGAAGGTCTTGCCGGTGCCGGTCTTGCCGAAAACGCCGGTGCTGCGCTCGGTCAGCCGGCCGAGATCGAGGCACACCTTCGCGTCCATGTCCAGCGGCGCGCCGATGAAGAAATTCGTCGACGACTCTTTGCCGAAGACCTGTTCGATATCGCTCTCGCTCGCCTCCGTAATCGCCGAGAAATGGGCCGGCACCGTCTTCACCGGCCTGGGACCTTCGACAAGGGCCTCGCCGTCGTCCTGGCTCATAGACAACATTGGCGTCACGTGGAGCAGCCCGAAGGCGGTGGCGCCGGCCAGAACGTCCGCTACGTAGGGGTTGTCGACACTGGGGGTCAGAGAGCCCAGTTCCTGGCTCGTGGAGCCAAGCTCGATGTCCGTCAGCAGGCAGAAGAATTTCTGCCTGCGGCCATCGGCGACGAGGTACCGACCGACCGCCAGATCCTCGACCGATATGCCCGGATCCAGCCTCGTCTGCAGCCCTTCGGAAAGTGAGCCTCCCACGACGACGCCGAGACGCGCGCTCATCGGCCGGCCATTCTCAGGAGCAGCGCGTCGAGTCGAATCAGGTCCCGGTTGAACAACCTCGCCAGCCGTTTACCGCAATCGCGCCTGAAAGTTGCGGGGTCTTCGGACAATGTCGCGAATTGACCCACCGCATCGGCGACAACCTGGTCCGCCAGCGCCGGATTTGCGACCGCCCCAACAATTAGATCGATGAAGGAGACATCTTCCATGAAGCGGCGGGCGGTGCCGGCGTCGGTGCTGTAGACAAAGCTGTGAAGATCCGGCGGCCTCGGCGGGTATCCATGGTGAATCACCGCGTCTTTCCCATTCTGAAAGCCCACCAGGATTGCCTCGAACTCCGTCCGAACCAGCCGGCTCAGCTCCGGATGCGCCCGCCTGAGCTCTTCTTCGTCGACCGAGTTTTCTCCGCGGGCCGCCGGACGGCGCGATGAGTCTATCGGTACGTGGCTGATCGTCGTGACAATCCCCACGACCCTGCCCTCGCCTACCGAGGCGTGTATTAACTGTCCCAGCACCAGGCGATCGCGCCCCTGGTAGCATTCGACCGTCAATCCAGTCGTCGAGGCGGCAATTGTCTCGCCAAGCCGGTACTCCGAACCGCTCCCCAACTCACCGCCGGCGTCGTCTGCGGCTGTTTCTATCACGGGCCTATACACGCGAGACTCCCTCCGCCAACGACCAGAGAGTTGGCGCGTTGACTCCGTGTGATTCTAACCAACCCGCTTGGTTTTTCAACCGGCGCCAATCGCCCTGGTAAGCGACTCGCCCATTGTGCAGCAACACGACGGAGTCACAAACTTCAAACGCGAAATCGCTGTCGTGTGTTGCGATTATCGTCGTCCCGCCGGCATTTTTTCGCTCTTTAAGGGCAACTCCAAGGGTCTCGACACCGGCCGCGTCGAGGTCCTGAGTTGGCTCGTCGAGACAGAGTAGCTTCGAGCCGGCCGCGATCGCCGAGGCGATGGTCAGCAGCCGGCGCTCGACCGCCGACAAGTCGTACGGCTTTTTCTCCAACACGTTCTCGAGCCCGAGGCCTTTCGCCGAGTCCTCGATGCGCCGGCCGATCTCCGCCGCCGCCAGTCCCTGCCGGCGAAGTCCGAACTCGACCTCCTGTCTTACCGTCGGCAAAAATATCTGGTCGCTTGGATCCTGGAACGTACCTGCCGCGAGAGAAAGTAGCTCGCGTTTGTCCTGGACCGCCAGGTCCCGACCATCGATCACTATGCGCCCGCTATCCGGCCTCAGCAATCCGGCGCACAGTGCCAGGAGAGTGGACTTGCCGGAGCCGTTCGGCCCCATGAGCGCCACCGTCGAGCCATCTCCAATGGCGATGTCATCCGCGACCAACGGCGTCGCTTCCGCGCCGGCCTGGTAGCGAATACCCTGGACACTGACGAAAACAGCCATGACGAAGAATCTCAGCTCGTGAATCTGACCGGGATTGGGTCGACGTCACCTCTATCGGCTAGGTGCAAGGATGCGGACGGCAGGCCAGCCTTCCTCCAGCGATCGATCTGAGCGCGAGGAATGCCCTTTTCCGTACGAACGCCCGGCCCCAGCCGGCCTCCCTGCAACAAGCGCACCTCGCAGGACATTCTGACAACGTGGGCCATTCGATGCTCGGTGACGAGAATTGCGCCTCCCGACGCGCTGTACCGCTCCAGGGCAGACGCCAGTTGCAGGCCGTGGTCGCGGTCGAGGCCGGCGAACGGGCAATCCAGGACGATCGTACTGGAACCCTGCGCCAGCGCCGACGCAAGGCCGACCAATTTCTGTTCGCCGCCCGAAAGTCGGAAAGGGTGCCTGGATGCCAGGTGGCTGATGCCGACGCTCGCCAACGCCCGATCCACTGCCCGGACAATATCGTCCTCCGAGCCGGCTCGGTTGCGCAGAGCCATCGCCGCCTCTGCAAACACCGTATCGGCCAGCCCGCTGAGTGTCGCAGCCGGCCGCTCCGGCAGGAACCCTGTTTCGCCGGTCAACACGCCAGGACCCGCCGAATTCGATTTCTCGCTCAACCAGCCGGCCCAACCGTTTGTTTCGCACTCGTACAGTAGCGGCAACAGGCCGGCCGCCGCCAGGGCGAGCGTCGTCTTCCCCGATCCGCGGGGCCCGACAACCGCGAGGACTTCACCCTCGTTTAGCTCGATGTTGACATCCACAAGCGCCGGGTTGGCCGACCCCCGATAGGTGCATCTAAAGCCTTCCAATCTGATCATCGTGGAGTCGCGATTCCTCCAGGCTTCTATAACAGGACGCGGGCCGCGACTCCCGCCAGGCCCAGAATCGCGGCCGGCGCCAGCACCAGTCTGGGCAGACTCGAGGCACGTCCATCGTCGGCCGGCTCGTCCAGGAAGCCCTTGATCACCAGTGTCACCGCGCGTTGCTCCGCCTCGATCAGCATGCTGGTGGCGAGCGGGCCCGCCAACGCGGTCAGGCCCAGGGCGCGGCCGGCGAGGCCGGATGGATGGTAACCCCGAGAGCGCTGCGCCAGGACTATCGTGTTTATCCGCCGGCTCAGGTCTCGCGCCAGGACCAAAGAGCCAACGATCATCAATCCCAGCCTTCTGCTGAATCCCCTGGTTCCGAAGGCGGTTGCCCAGGAAGCGTCCGGAACGCCGCTGATTGCCGTCAGGCCGGCCAACGCGAACGTCCAAATGCGCAGCGACTGCTCGAGCGCAAAGCGTAGACCTTCGAGCTTGATCGCAAATGATCCGATCAGGGGTGTGTCGTAGGGCGCGCCCGGATACAGGAGCGAGTGGATCACGATAAGCGAAATGCTTATGGGGCCGGCCGCGAGGACCAGTCGCCGGAGCGTGGACATGACTCGCCGGTGCCGGAGCAGCAACGCGGCGCACACAACCAGGATCGCCACCTGCGAGAAGGGGAACCATCCGAAGAGCCCCCAGCCGGCGCCCAACAAGATCGCCGCGGCCGCAACCGTCGCGGAATCGCCCTCCGCCCTTTGTTCGTGTCGGCGAAGGCCCAACAAGCGGGTTTCCTTTACTTATGGCCGGCGCCGATCAGACGATCAGGCAGCGCCCGAACGATCGCCCAGCCGGCCAGGAACGTTATCGCCTTGTCTATTGGATCCGATACGAGCCCTTGTCCAAGCGTGGCCTGCAGAATATTCGCCCCGGTCTGGAGGAAGAAGGCGACCAACAGGTCGGTACCGCCGCCGGTGACTCCGCCAAACAACTGCGCCGCAATTGGCGCGGAGACCACCGCCGCAATGATGCCGGTAACGATTCCAGCCCCGACCGCTGTGTGGGGTCGGCGCATCCATCCGGCCCGCGCGGCATAACCGGCTGCCAGGCCTATCACAAAAGCGGTGATGCCGAACGGCAGAACATTGGGTCGCTGGAAAATTACAGACCAGACAACATTCGTACCCAATCCGGCCAGAGCGGCTCCAAAGGGACCCAACAGGATACCGGCAATGACCGTGCCCAGCGAGTCGAAATAGAGCGGGAGTCTCAGTTGGGCTGCAATTTCCCCGCCGGCCATGTTCAGCACCACGCACACGGGTCCAACCGTCACTACGGCTATTTCCCGTCGCCTATGGATCAGAGAACTCAATCTGCGATGACTCCGGCTGCAATCTACGGCAGATTATACCCGCCGGCTCCTCTGCCGATTGGCGTACCCGTATGTATTGGCGTCGGGAATGGATGTGAATGGGTCCTGGCGCTCGCCTAAATGCGATTGACGGCTAGGAAAATCGCCAGGCCGGCCGCGAGCAGCGAGAAGGGATTCAGCAATATGCCGAAGATGCCACCCAAAATGCCCATGAGGACTGCTCCCGGCGCTGTCACCAGTACCACCGGATTGAACAGTACGGCCACGGCAACTCCCATTACGCCAAATGAGAGTAAAACGCAGCCGGCCGCGACGACCTTCAGACCGGTCGTCGAGCGCCGATTGGCCGCATTGGACACCGCACCGCCAATGATATAGCCGACCGCCGCCATCACCATCAGGCCGAAGAACGGGATCATGCCGCGCAACACGCCGGCAACCAAGCCGCTCGCTACCGCGACTCCCACTCCCGTCAGGATGGCGGACTTGTACTCTTCCCGGCCGGCCGTGAAAATCGGCGACGGCCGAACGTCGGCGCACGTTTCGCAGCGAGCGCCAACCGGCGTCATAATCATGCACTTGGGGCAGATAGGAGTTTCGCACCGGCCGCAACGCAGCGCGGTCTCAACCTCTGGATGCTCGGTACAACGTGTGACTATCGACCCAGAGCCGGGGAGCCCGCCTGACGTGGTGATAGGCGCCGGTGTTTCAGAAGACAACGGGAGTTCCGCCTCGATATCCTGCTTGCAAAAACAAGGGGTTGGGGCTTGCCGTCCAACACTCCCTGTAGCGAGACCGCCGGCGGCCAGATTCCAACCTCTTCAATCTAGGATAAACTATAGCATGTGCGCGGATTTGGACTTGCCTTTCAACATTTGACATGACAACAGGAGTTCGCGATCCCGATGGCCTCTGAGGGTCGCCCGCCGGCACAATCGGCCAGATTCCTTCGAGTCGACCTGCACTCCCACACCGATAGCTCCTACGACTGTGCCTCGAAGCCTGAGGACATAATAGCCGCTTGCTTGCGCCGAAACGTGAGTTGCCTTGCCGTCACCGACCACAGCGTGATCGGATTGGCCCACGAAGTCGCCGCCCAGGCGCCGTTCCCCGTCATCATCGGAGAGGAGATCTACACTTCCGAGGGGGAGATAATCGGCCTCTTCCTCGAGGAGGAGATTCCAGCCAAGCTCACGCCGGAGGAAACCGTCAACCGCATCAAGGCGCAGGGCGGCTTGGCGATCCCGCCCCATCCGTTCGACCGGCTGCGCGGATCCAAACTCCGGCCCCAGGCGTTGCTGCGATTGGCTAACCAGTTCGACGCGATTGAGGTGGACAACTCCCGGACCCATTTCGTCGCCGACCGGCTCAAGGCGGCGATCTTTGCACAGGCGCACGATCTGCCAACGACCGGCGGCAGCGATGCTCATCATCCATCCGAGTTGGGCACCAGCCTGACGATAATGCCCAGCTTCGACGGGCCGGTAGAGTTTATGGAGTCTTTGCGCCGCTCGCGGACCTCGGCCGGCTACTCCAGCTTCCTCGTGCACTTCCGCACGAAGTACACCAAGTACCGGAAGATTCTGGCCCGCTCCTGAGGTAGGACTACATCTTGTCGGGCGCAGACATGCCCATCAGATGCAGGGTCCGCGCCAGCGTCACCTTAGCCGCCAAACACAGCGTTAGCCGGGCGGCGGTCAAATCCGAGTCGTCGCTGATGACCCGGCACTGTGTGTAGAAACCGTGGAACGCCGTCGCCAGTTCCTGCGCGTAGTGGGGAAGATGATGGGGTTCCAGATTGGTGGCGGCCAGCTCGATCACCTCAGGTAGGGCGAGTAGCTTCCTGGTGAGCTGAAGCTCCGACGGGTCGGTCAGCAGACTCAAATCTGCGTTTCCTGGATCCAACTTCAACCCGCCGGCGTTCCTCAGAATGCTCGAGATTCGGGCATGGGCGTATTGGACATAGTAAACCGGGTTCTCGTTCGACTGCGCCTTTGCAAGCTCGAGGTCAAACTCCATCTGGCTGCCTATCGAGCGTGACAGGAAGTAGAACCTGCAGGCGTCTGCGCCAACCTCGTCGATCACCTCGTCAAGGGTGACGAGGTCGCCGGTCCGCTTCGCCATTCGCACGATCTCGGTTCCACGGCGTAGCGTAATCATCTGGTGAACGACGATGTCCAGCCGGCCGGGATCGATGTCGAGCGCCTTGAGAGCGGATTTCATCCGTTGCACGTGGCCCTGGTGATCGCCGCCCCAGATGTCTATCGCTCGTTCGAAACCTCGATTGACCAGCTTGTCGACGTGATAGGCGATGTCGGCGGCCAGGTATGTGGGCGTCCCGTTCGACCGGACCAGCACGTGGTCTTTGTCGTCGCCCAACCGGCTGGACGCGAACCAGCTCGCGCCCTCTCGTTGGGTGACGTACCCACGTCCATCCAATCGCTTGATGGTCGCTAGAACTTCACCGTTGTCGTAGAGACTCTGCTCCGAGAACCACCGGTCATACCCCACTCCCATGCGGGACAGAGTAGCCTTGATGGATTCGACCACCAACTCGAAGGCCTTGCCGCCAATCGCGGCTGTTGCCGTTTGCTCCGGTGTCGATAGATATCGGATGCCGTCGGTATCCACTACGCCTTGTGCGAGATCTTTCATGTAGGCGCCGCCGTATCCATCCGGCGGCACCTCAACCGGCAAACCAAAGTGTTGGCAGTATCGCGCATAGGCGGTCCGGTTGAAGGCGTCCATCTGGTTGCCGGAGTCGTTCAGGTAGTACTCCCGCGTCACCCTGTAGCCAACGGCCTCCAACACGTTGGCGAGCGCCTCGCCTATCGAGGCCGCCCGTCCGGTTGCCGCGGTCAATGGACCTGTCGGATTCGCGCTGACGAACTCGACCAGCACCGAATCGCCGTCAACCAACTTTAGCTGTCCGTAGCTCTCGCCCTGGTCGACGATCTTCGTGATCTGCTGCCGGAGCCAATCTTCCGAGACATGGAAGTTGAGAAAGCCTGGAGGAGCCACCTCCACCCGCTGAATGCTGGCGTCCGGCCTCAGCCGATCTGCCAACTCCTTGGCCAGCACAATCGGAGGCTTGCGAGCCGAGCGGGCTAGTTTGAGGGCTAGGCTGCTGGCGTAATCACCGTTTTCTGGGTTTGCCGGCCGCTCGATCACCACGTCCTGGGCCGAGAAGGCGGGGATCGTCCCATCTTCCTGGGCCTCTCTGGCAGCGGCGGCCAACCAAGTACGAATCTGATTGCGCATCATAGGGGTGTGACAGAGCCTCTCCGCCGATTCACCGACCGAGAATCGCCTTATCTTCGAATGAATCGATCGCCAGGCGGCGCGAAAGGCACAATCCGCGTGTGCGCTTCCGGCCGCCGTCGGATCCTCGGCCTATTTTGGCATGTCCCTAAGTCGGTTGTAGATGTGACGTGGACTCCAGTCCTCGTTCAGGATGCCGAAGATCGCCGTCTCGTGATGATGATAGTCAAGGAACGTGCGGAAGTTCAGATTCCAGACGAATACCGCTCCCACCCACGTTCGCTGAGTTCGCATGCTCTGGATCGAGGTCACGAAGAACTCGGCCACCTGGCCTTCACTCAGGTGGGTCGTCCACTCATACCCTGCCGGCACCGGCGCCTGCGCCGACGCCCAGTGGAACTCAGTGATCCACATCTGACGGTTGTCGCCGTGGTTGAGCATTATCTGGTGCAGCTGGTCTATTCTCCTGAAATAGAAGCTGCCATGACCCTTGAACCCAGGAGTGTTGACTGTGTTGCGGTCAACCCAGTCTTCAGGGGCATTGTTATAGCCGCTAGCGTGAGAACCTACCGCGTCGGCGTACTGCTTGAATACGCCTCCCTGGTACTGGTACATCTGATTCAAGAAAATCGCGTCGTCGATTCCAATGTTTGGGTCGTTCACGCCGGTAGGCGTCAGCGCGCCCGAGATCACGATCGCGTTCGGATCTGCCGCCTTGATCGCTTGGTAGGAAACCTTCAGCAACTCCACATAATCGCCGGCGCTTATGGCTCTACCTTCCCATTCCCGCTTCAAGTTCTGCTCGTTCCAAATCTCATAGGCCTTGACCCTGCCCTTGTAGCGGCTCGCCAACTTACCCAAGAAATTGGCAAAGTCGCCAAAGTTATTGGGCGGGCCCTCCACTCCGTGGTGTCCGGCTCGCGACCAAGAGGGAGCAGTCACCACACTGAACAAAAGATTCACGCCGTGGGCATCGGCATTGTTCACCATCTGGTCGATTGCGCCCCAACCTATGTTGCCTCGGGACCCTTCAACGTCTGCCCAGCGGATCTGTTGCTTCAGCCAGTTGAAACCCGCGCCCCTAACCAATCTCATTATCCTCGGCTGATCTGTGTGATACAGATGGGCTTGCATCCCGTATCGAAGACCAGACGTGGGGGCCGGCGGCTGAGAAGCGACCGGCGTCGCTGTTGGTTGAGGAGCAACCGGCGTCACCGCCGGCGGTTGCTCCTCAGGCTGTGGTGATGCCGGCGCAGTCTCGCCCTCTTTCTCGAAAGCGTCTTTCAGGTTAGTGTTGGGAAGCTGTCCAGGTCGCGCTACTCCATTCGGCTTCGTGTTGTCGTATTGCCTGTACAGCGCGCTCCCCCTAGCCTTCGCCGCCAGGTCGCCGGGGAGGTTCTGTCCAGTGATGATTGACTTTAGATAATCGCCAAGGAGTAACGCCTGCGTATGACCACTACTCTTGTCGTAGTGCATTATGCCGCGCTGGAACCGTAGATAGATGAAATTGCTATTGTTTGGATCGGAAGCCGGATGTGAGGTTACGGCTCCCCACATCTCCAGGTTGATCCCTGGCATCCAGCTTGGATTTCCCTCGCCCTCAGGGTACGCATCCTCAAACGTTACGGTGTTCAGGAACGCGTCGTAGAAGTTCACATTTTCGCCCCGCCAGACATTAGGGACGTTCTCTTTCATCCAGGCTAATAGCGCTACCTGATAGTTTGCAGAGCCGGGAGCCGGAGCAGTTCTTACCAGCGCAGGGTCAAATGTCGGGAACGTCGCGCCATTCGCCACGTTGTACTGTAGCAGTCCTTTATCCAGAATATTGAGCTGCCCCGGGCTGCCATCCGGCCTGATTTGGATGACTCGCCTCTGGAAGAACTGGACTTCGCTTCCTCTGAATCGGAACTTGCGTGAAGCCGGATAGCCAAAGGTTCGCACGCCGCCGCGCTTGATAAAGTAATCCCATATCGTGTCGTCAGCAATCCAATAACCGGTTTGAGGGAAGTACCGGTCACCGCTAATCGACGAAACGGCTTCGTTTGGAGCGGCTCCGACAAGCGCCGGGGACACCAAAAACGAAGCAATGACTACTAGCGAAAGCAAAATCCTGAGCGCTCTATGCTTGATCAATCGCACTCCAATGCCTCCCATTGTTTACGTGTGAGTGAATCCGCAAATCATCGTTCCAAGCATTACTTAGGCATCCTGGAAAGAGCCTCGTAGGAGAGTCTCGTGCTTCCATCGGGCCCGGTGATCGACCAATAATATTGCTCGTGCTCTTCAGTCCAATTTGGATCGGATATGTAGATGACGCTCATCATACCAATCCACGGCGACCAGTTCTCTCGCGCCCAATTGAACGCCCGCACCAAGTAGTCGGCTTTTTCCTGCTCGCTTACGGCATGCCAACGGTATGGCGAGTCGGGCCTGTTGTCAACGGTCCAGCCAAATTCCAGCACCGCTATGCGGTTCTCGGCGGCGCCGTTCCGCACCATTATCTCCCTTATATCTTCCACGTGGCGAAATCCGTAGATCCGGCCCACTCCCGGCTCCCCATGATTGTACAACGGGTTCTCGGCAATCTCGTCCGGCGACATCTCCGGCGGCGCCTTGAATCCGGCTCCGTGGACCCCCAGCAGGTCGTAGTTGCCCTGTAGACCGCTAGCATACATCCTTTCTACGAACTCGGCATCAGGCATCGCGATCGCGCCGGATGCCGTCGTCGGCGCCAGGCCGGCGGTGATCACCAGCGCCGCTGGATCGGCGGCCTTTATCGCCCGGTATGCGATGGCCAGCATTTCGACGTAGGCCCCGGGATCAGGCGGCTGGTTTGCCCATTCCCGCGCCAGGTTGGGCTCGTTCCAGATCTGGTAGGCGTGGATCTTGCCCCTGTAACGCGTCGCCAGTGCTGATAGAAAATCAGCAAAGTCCTGAATATTGTCTGGTGGACCTATGCCCGGAAAAAGGTCGTCGGATCTTGCCCACACCGGCTGGTTGTCAACGCGCGCGATCAGCTTCAATTGGCGGGAATTGACAGCCTCGACCAGACGGTCCGGCTCGCCCCAACCCAGCTCTCCTTTCACGTGCGGTTCGATATATCTCCATTCGAAGCTCTGTTTCACCCATCGGAAACCCGCCCGCTTGGCCAGATCAAGGTCACGGTCTACGTGCGGACTTCCCCAGAGAAACACCTGGACAGCGTAGTCCGGACTGGTGACAACCGGCTTCCCGATCGGTTGTATCGTTGGAACGGCGACATTAGGTTGCACGGTCTCGGTAGCTGTGGGCTGTGCGGTTGGCGCCGGCTCCTCGGTATAGGTAGGTGCGGGTGTCGGTTCGACTGCTTCAGTCGGTACCGGCGTCGGTTCGGTCGGCTGGGTCGGGGCGACTGTCGGTTCGATCGTTTCGTTCGTTGGAGTAGCCGCGGCCGGCTCGCTTCTTGTCGGCTCGGGCGCCGAGGGCTCGGCGAGGGTGTTAGTGGGAGGCAGAGTGGGCACGACCTCCACCTCTATCGTTGTGGCCGTCGGCGCCGGCGCCTGTGTCACCTCGGCGCTTCTTGGAACCGGCGTCGCTCGCGGAGGTTCCGGCGCCTCGCACGCCAAACCGATCGCAAACACCGCCGCAATCCCGGCAACCAGCAGCACAGTAGACCGCATTCGACGGACGCGACGTGTTGCAGACGCGAGCGGGGCGGGGATAGTCAAGCTTCTCTCATTCACAGGGCAGATCATTATATTGCCGACTAATCCGGACCGACAAAGGAATAACGTTGGAGTTTTTTGTTTCTTCGCTCTTCGAAATTCAGCACGTGCTCGCCTGTCTGGTATCGAGAACGCCCCGGATTGACCGCTCTTCCGCGCAAGTAATGAGAGAACCTTTTCGATCTTGACAAGAAAGGGGAGTAGGTAATAGATTAGCTACTGCCGGCCCATTGCTTGGCAGGTTTCACGTCTCGGATGAAGCCATCTGGGGCGTTTGTTTGTCCTTGGGTCGCTCCCGGCTCCTTCCGTGAGCCGGCGGTGAGCACTTTAACAATCGGATAGTGGCAGTGAGTGCAATGAAGCCCCATAGATTTTGGGGGCCGGGATCGCTTCTGGACATCCTCAGGATGTCCTTCTCAAGCTTTAAGCAGAACTTGCATTTTGTGGAGAGTTTGATCCTGGCTCAGGATAAACGCTGGCGGCGTGCATTAGACATGCAAGTCGAACGGACCGACTTCGGTCGGTCAGTGGCAAACGGCTGAGTAATACACGAGTAACCTGCCCACAAGTGGGGAATAACCCGTCGAAAGGCGGGCTAATACCGCATAAGCTGCGTGAATTCCTTTTGCGCAGTAAAGCCTCGTATCTTCGCGGCGCTTGTGGAGGGGCTCGTGCCCCATCAGGTAGTTGGTGAGGTAAGGGCTCACCAAGCCTTTGACGGGTAGCTGGTCTGAGAGGATGATCAGCCAGACTGGGACTGAGACACGGCCCAGACTCCTACGGGAGGCAGCAGTTAGGAATTTTGCGCAATGGGCGAAAGCCTGACGCAGCAACGCCGCGTGTGGGATGAAGGCCCTCGGGTTGTAAACCACTTTTATCGGGGAAGAATACTGACGGTACCCGTTGAATAAGCCCCGGCTAACTACGTGCCAGCAGCCGCGGTAACACGTAGGGGGCAAGCGTTATCCGGATTTACTGGGCGTAAAGCGCGCGTAGGCGGCTGCCATAGTTGGCTGTGAAAGCCCCCGGCTCAACTGGGGAGGGTCAGCCAATACTGGGCAGCTATGAGGGCAGTAGAGGAAGGTGGAATTCCCGGTGTAGTGGTGGAATGCGTAGATATCGGGAGGAACACCAGTGGCGAAGGCGACCTTCTGGGCTGCTTCTGACGCTGAGGCGCGAAAGCGTGGGTAGCGAACTGAATTAGATACTCAGGTAGTCCACGCCCTAAACGATGGACACTAGGTGTGGGGGGCATCGACCCCTCCTGTGCCGAAGCTAACGCATTAAGTGTCCCGCCTGGGAAGTACGGCCGCAAGGCTAAAACCCAAAGGAATTGACGGGGGCCCGCACAAGCAGCGGAGCGTGTGGTTTAATTCGACGATACGCGAAGAACCTTACCAGGCCTTGACATTGGCCGAACCGCGCCAGAGATGGCGCCTTCCCGCAAGGGATCTGCTAACAGATGCTGCATGGCTGTCGTCAGCTCGTGCCGTGAGGTGTTGGGTTAAGTCCCGCAACGAGCGCAACCCTCGTCGTCAGTTGCCTATCTGGCGAGACTGCCGAGTCTAACTCGGAGGAAGGTGGGGATGACGTCAAGTCCGCACGGCTCTTACGGCCTGGGCTACACACACGCTACAATGGGCGGTACAATGGGTCGCCAAGCCGCGAGGTGGAGCTAATCCCACCAAAGCCGTCCTCAGTTCAGATCGCAGTCTGCAACTCGACTGCGTGAAGGTGGAGTTGCTAGTAACCGCAGGTCAGCATACTGCGGTGAATACGTTCTCGGGCCTTGTACACACCGCCCGTCAAGTCACGAAAGCCTACAACACCTGAAGCCGCCGGGCTAACCCCCTCGGGGAGGCAGGCGTCGAAGGTGGGGTCGGTGATTGGGACTAAGTCGTAACAAGGTAGCCGTACGGGAACGTGCGGCTGGATCACCTCCTTTCTAGGTTGCAACTGCCCCTCTGGACCTGCGCCGGCTTACCCCGGCCCACAGGTCCCCTCGGGCACAGCTTCCAAGGTCGATCCGCCTCGGACCTCAGGGTCCGCGACGGCCATCCAAGTCCCTCAGCCCCTCTACTCTCGAAGGCTTCACCAAGCCCTCGCTGCCACTATCCGATAGTTAAAGGCTCAACACGGGCCTCACCACTCCCAGCCGGCGACCCCCTCAGCGCCGGCGGCTACCCACACAACCATGCAATGCCGAGAATCAACTATACTTGTCCCAGTATTTGGGCCTTTAGCTCAGTTGGTTAGAGCGCAGTCCTGATAAGGCTGAGGTCTCTGGTTCGAGTCCAGAAAGGCCCACCTCGTATAGGCTTTTGACCCTTCAAAGGGCAGGCCATCAACTTGACCCAGCCGACGTAGATTCTCTTAGAGTTTTCGCTTCGCATCACAAACACCGTTAACACTTCTCCGACATTTCGTCGCCAGGCGTCGTCAAGTTAGCTTGATCGTTAAGCCGAAACTGAATCGAGCACAAAAGTGAAGAAATACATTCTCTTTGACCATGATGGTGTTCTGGTCGATACCGAATTCTGGTACTACAAAGCCGGCGAGCGCGCCCTAGCTGACATTGGATTTACCATGGATAGAGATCAATACCTACGAGACATGACCCAGGGAATGGCCACCTGGGCACAAGCCAGAGCAGCAGGTATCGATGAACAGACCATCAGCAGGCAGCGTGAGGTCCGTGATGTCTATTATCAGGAATATCTTAGAACAGAAGACATCGAGATCGAGGGTGTCTTGGAAACGCTAGACGTACTCGCGGGTGAGTACAGGATGGGCATCGTTACCACATCCAAACCATCTGACTTCGCCCTAATTCACGAAAAGCGATCCATCCTGGACTATATGGAATTCTATTTGGCTCGATGGGACTACGAGCGAGCCAAACCTCATCCCGACCCCTATCTGAGAGGACTCGATCGCTTTGGTGCCACTGCCGCTGAAACGGTGGTTGTTGAAGACTCGGCGAGAGGTTTGAAGTCGGCAATAGCTGCCGGTATTGACTGCATAGTGGTTGCAAACGAGTTCACTGCGGCTCACGACTTGTCCAAGGCAACTGCCAGGGTCGCTACGTTCAGGGAATTGCCATCTACTATAGAGGGCTTAACGAGTCTAGCCAGTCGCCGCTGAGCAGCGCGCCTTCTGTTTCCACCGGAACTCTGCACTGTCGTAGCTCTTGTCAGCAGCCAACGAGTCAGGTCTCCTCTTGGGCCTGCATTGAGCACGAGGGACGCGAACCCTGTCCACCATATCCAGTCCCACGGTCACCTCGGATACGCTGGCGCCTGCCACATCGAAGGCCAGAGGCAATCCCTCTCCCTCCGTCACCAGGTGCGTCATGCTCCCCTTACCCTTCCATCCGCGGTCGACGTCGTCTCCCCCTTTTTTGCTGGAACGAAACTTCAATCGAGGAACGCCTGGCTCCAGTCCAGCCTGCCGTGTTAGTCCAGAGTCCTCAGAACTCTGAGCCATATGTGCTCCCACGCTCCCTGCTGCTCCCACTCCTGCAAGCGACGGTGGCAGTTGGAAGATCTGCCCTACCGTGTCACTCGTATGACGTTAGAGCAGGGTTTATACATCAACTTGGTCCAACTCCCCAAATGTCATCCACCCAAATCTGAACAGTTAAACCCATACAAAGGGTTGACGACGCATTCGAATCTCGCATAAAATCCGGTTGGTAGTCTAACTGCGGAGAGGATGAAGATGAGCGAGCCGATTTCGTCAACACCCGACTATACGATGGGTTTCAGCGAAGAGATGCTGGAGTCGCTCAGGCGGTACACTGCGGAAAACAGCGCCGCGTATTTGGTCCCATCCCTTAGACCCGGCCAACGGGTTCTCGACTTTGGTTGTGGGCCGGGAACCATATCGGTGGGGCTGGCCAAGCTTGTAGCGCCCGGCGAGATGCATGGCGTCGACATGGAGGAGTCGCAGATCGAACTTGCGAGGGCCGTCGCCGGTGCGCGGAAACAGGAAAACGCGATATACCATGTTGGCGACGTGGTAGATCTTCCCTTCGAGGATAACTTCTTCGATGTTGCCCACTGCCACAACGTTTTGATGCACATTCCGGACACCAGGTCAGTCTTGACAGAGGTTAAGCGTGTCTTGAAACCCGGCGGCGTCATAGGTTGCCGGGAAATGATATGCGAGTCGAGCTTCACGCACCCTGATTATGGCGTTATAAGGAAATCATGGGATATGTTCGAAGACCTTCTATCGGCCGACGATGGGCATCCGCAGATGGGGAAGGATCTGAAGACCCATCTTGTCAATGCAGGATTTACGAGCATCCGGGCTTCAGGGTCTTTCGAAATTTACAGCGCGCCTGCCGACATCGCGTTCATCTATGGATTCGCCAACAAGTGGTTCTTGTCGCCGGAGATCACCGAAGCGGCCATTAAATACGGAGCATCTACCCCAGAGTTGTGTGAAGCCACTCGCATCGCCTATGAGAAGTGGAAGACCGACCCCGGCGCCATCTGCGCCCTCGCTTTTGGCGAAGCATTGGCAGGCAAGCCCTAGTCGTCTCGCCTGCTAGGTCCTTTCCATCGCCTCGTAGTTCGCGATGATCTTCAACGACGACGACGCGAACTGGCGCATCTCCCGATCGCTCAGTCCTTTCGCAAGTTTGGCATAGTATCTTTGCATTCTTAGTTGCAAATGAGACGTCAACTCACCCCCCGCTTCCGACGCCCGCAGCATCACGATCCGACGGTCATTGCGTAGTCGCCGCCTGCGCAGCAGCCTCCTGTCCACCAGCCCAGACACCAAGCGGCTTACTCGCGACGCGTCCACCGGCAGCACTTCCGCCAACTGCGTAGCAGTGCACTCGCTTTTTTCCACACAGATTCTCAGCAGGTTGAACTCCAGCGGCGTCAGATTGAACGGCGCCGCCTCGGCTGCCATCCCTTTCTCGAACGCATTCAGCAGGTCCAACATATATGTTCCCATGCTCGCCGACGACTGCTCCGCCCGACCTGTCTCATTGCCTCGCGGCTGTTGCTGCATTTCTCTCACTCTTTCCGACTCAACGAGATTGAGCCGTGATGAAGCGTCTGGCGGCGGCTCCTTCGCCCAGAGTCCCACCCGTAACTGTGACAAAGGCCATTACTTTCAATCGCAACTCCATTTGTTGCATTTGACAACTACTGCTTATGCATATATTGTACAAACAACTCATGAAAAGGTCAAACACCGCCACGCGCATACACGGGGACTACCCGCCGGAGAGGCCACTCAATGTTGCAAGAGCCTAATGATTTTGAACGCCTGATTGCCAGCTTGGCCACCGCCGCCTCCAAGGCGACCGCCGCGGCACTGATGCCATTCGACGTTACGCCTTTCGAATTCGGCATCTTGGACTGGTGTCACCGCAGACAAGCCAATACCGTCTCGGAACTCGCCTTGGCCTTTCTGGTCGACCCATCCGTCATTAGCCGCAACGTCAGCCTCCTCGTCGACAAGGGGCTCATTTCCAGACGACGTACCTCCAACGACCGACGCCGCGTACTCCTGCGCTTGACTAAGAAGGGGTCGTCCCTGATTCAGGGCCTTGAGGAATACACGAAAAGCAAGCACGCCTTTTTTGTCAAGGACGTAAGCGACCGTGAATGGGCCGCCTTCACCGCTACCGCTCACAAGATACTCGCAAACCTGGAAGACACCGCTGCCTTCCACACGCGAAGTCACAATTAAAGGTCTTGGGAATCGTTGACAGATCCACCTCCAAAAGTACAGCACCTGCACAGGGCCGCACTTCCCTAAAGATATACCCCGATGCCATCGAGCCCCACGTCGAAGTCGCAACCGGAACTTTCCACTTTTGCATACTATCCAATTTCCGCCTGATCTCACAAGATTACGCAATATAGGTAATTGTTGAGAATTAGAGAGCTCAAATTTGTTCAATTGGAACGAAAGTACCTGCCGTACCCCAACGCGGGATGTCCTCCGGCCCAATCCACGCCGCCAACGGCCACTGGCCTTTCATCGACCGCCGACAATCGAGTGAGAGAATCCTGTAGGGCTGGGGCTTGTCCCCAGCCGTGGACGCGCCGGGCTGCTGCACGGACTCGTGATATGAATAACTGCTACTTCGCCCTCCACGGCCGCACCGCGCCATTCGATGCGCCGACGAATCACCCCCACCCGCGCAATGGTCTTCATCCTGTAAACTAACCTGTAGGGCTGGGGCTTGTCCCCAGCCGTGGGCGCGCCGGGCTGCTGCACGGACTCGTGACATCGATAACTACCACTTGGCCCTCCACGGCCGCACCGCGCCATTCGATGCGCCGACGAATCACCCCCCACCCGCGCAATGGTCATCATCCTGTAAACTAATATCGAAACAGACACAGTCGCGGAGGCAGCCAATTGGGCAAGATCAACGGACTCGCCGAAATCGTCCTCTGGGTCAGCGACATGGGAAAGTCCGTCGGCTTCTATAGAGATGTCCTCGGACTCGAGGTAATTTCTCCGCCGGAGAACACCTCGCCCATCTTCCTTCAGGCCGGCGAAAGCCACGCCGGCATCCCAGATCTCGTAGTTCTGGTCCAGAGACCGCCGGGAGTCGCCGCTCCGGCCAAGCCCAACGCGCTGCATCATATTGCTCTGGAGATTTCACCGGCGGATTTCGACGCCGAGTTCCAGCGCCTCGGCGACCTTGGATTCGAGGTCCGCACCGGCGAGCACCCGATCATCTCGTCCCGGACCATGTACGTTGATGATCCTGACGGAAACGAGGTCGAAATAATCTGCGAAGCGTGAAAATGCCGCAAATCACCGTCATGCGCTCTAAGTTCACGCCACCGATGTTCAGCCGCATAGCCGGTAGAGTAACCAAGATCGGACTCATATGGTTGCTCACCGTGGCGAGCCTGGTCTACTCCTTGACCGGCTGCCTCACAACCCCGCTGCTCACCGAAGTGTCCATCCATCCGCAATCGATTAGCCCCAACGGCGACGAGATAAACGACACGGCAACTCTGAGAATCCCGGTGGGGCGCCGCGCCAACGTAACCGTCATACTGCTCGATGCACAGGGTACCGAAATAATGCTGCGCGACAGGGTTACAAGGGCCCCCGATGACTACGAGCTCGCCTTCAACGGAGCGGTAAAGGTCGGCGACACCGGCAATAGTCGAGTCCTGCCGGATGGCGAATACGTCTTCCGAGTGATCGTCGAAGACGTCGATGGTGGCGAGAGAGTCGAAAAAGAAGCCTCCCTCACGATTACGAACGCGGACACGACCCCGGTCGAGATCAGCGGCCTGGCAACTTCACTCGAAATCATAAGTCCCAATGGCGACGCAATCGACGACGAAGTCAGAGTCAGCTACGGACTCAACAAGCTATCGACCACACAGGTATACGCGCTCGCCGAGTCCGGCCGGCGCTACCTGATCGAGCCGCCGCTGGAAAAAAATGCCACCCTCCAGTCGCACATCTGGAACGGCGCTTCCGGCGACAAGGTGGTGCCGGACGGCGATTACCAGTTCGTAGTCGAGGCTTGGGACGAAGCCGGCAACTTCAGCGTTGCCTACACCCCAATTCGGATCGAAAACGGCGGCGTCAGCCGGCTGGAGATCGTCGACGCCAAGATAAGCCCAGTTGCGCTGGCAAAGGGCGGAGTCCTCAATGTCCGTATCACCGTCAAGAACACCGGCGAGACGCGCCTGAAGACTATGGGTCCTCCTCCAGACACGATCTACACCACGGAGATGAACTTCGCCTCTTTCCGCGATCCCGACGATCCCAACATTGCGCTCTACTTCGAGCGGCCTGGCGTCTGGAGGGTCGGCATTGGTTGGACCAATGCCCCCCAGAACCTTCCGATCAGGTGGGGTCTCTTCGCCGATTTCGAACGCGAGCTGCTGCCGGGAGAAGAGGCGACAGTCACCGGACAGATCCAGGTGATGGAGAGCAGTACCAGGGAGTTGACTTTCTACGCCTCCGTTGTTCAGGAGGGAGTGGGTTTCCCCGGAGGGCAGGTCGGCCACACCCGGGTCAAGGTCAGTTTCTGAGCCAGGAACTTAGTTTGGAAGCGAATTCGCCACCGGACGTCTCGGCGATAATCGTCAGCCACAACACACGCCTTCTTACAGGTGCGGCGATCAGCCACCTGGCCGCGTCGGCCGCGACTAGCGGTCTCGACATCGAGACGATCGTCGTCGACAACGCCTCGATCGACGGCACGCCGGCTGAAATCCGCCGGCGATTTCCCAAGGTCCAGCTCATCTCTCTGGAAGACAACCTGGGATTCGCCGGCGCCAACAATCTCGCGGTAAAAAAAGCTCGCGCGCCCCAACTTCTTTTCCTGAATCCCGACTCGCTGCTGCTGGCCGACGCCTTGGGACAGCTTCATCAGTTCCTGCGGTCGCGACCGCGCGCAGGCCTGGTCGGCTCCTCCCTCATCTATTCCGACGGCGAGCACCAGGACGCCGCGTTTCTATTCCCCACTGTCGCAATGACCCTGATCGATCTGTTGCCGGCGCCAAATCGCCTCCGCGGAACCCGCCTGAACGGACGCTGCGCCGTAGAGGCCGCACCTATCCAAGTCGATCATCCCCTGGGTGCTTGCATGCTCGCCCGCCGGCAGGCGTACGAGGATGTCGGCGGATTTGACCCTGCTTTCTACATGTACTCAGAGGAGCTCGATCTCTGCCGGCGTTTGAAAGACGCCGGCTGGGAAGTCTGGACTCTCCCATCCGCCAGATCCATCCATTACGGCGGCGCCAGCACCAATCAGGTGCCCGATCGGATGTATCTAGAGCTGTTCAAGTCGCGGAGGAGGTTCGCGAGCCGACACTACCCGGGAGGAACCTACCGGGCGATCGACCTCGCGATTCGACTGGGAATGTGCTGGAAGATCCTGGCCGCGACGCTTAGTCTGATCCGAGGCAGATTGAGCACCGGAGACGCCGGCCGGTCTATCTCCACCTACCTCCGTATTGCCACTTCGAGCGAGCAATGACCAGCCGGCAATCGATCACCGCCGCGATAATCGCCCGCGACGCCGCGCACGATCTGCCGGATTGTCTCGGCTCGGTGAGTTGGTGCGATGAAACGCTGGTCGTGGTAGATGATCGGACCACCGATGACACCGCACAAATTGCCCGCGAGCACGACGCTCGGGTGATCGTCCGGCAGTTCGAAGACTGGGCTTCGCAGCGCAATTCGGCGCTATCCCTCTGTAGCACAAATTGGACGCTGTTTGTCGACGCCGACGAGCGCGTCCCCAACACGCTGGCCGAAGAGATTCGCTTTCTACTCGAGCATAATCGGCCGGAAGACGGCTTCTGGATTCCCCGCATAAACCTGATATGCGGCCGATGGGTCAGACACGGCGGCTGGTATCCAGACTACCAGCTGCGCCTGATGCGCCGGGAACGAACTCGTTACGACCCCGAGCGGCCGGTGCACGAAGTTGTGCTGTTCGATGGTGAGTCGCGTCATTTGACTCAACCGCTCGTGCACTACAACTATCGCTCGATATCTGAGATCTTCACAAAACAGGCAGCCTATGCACCCTACGACGCCGCCCGGCTCAAGGAGCAGGGCCAGGTCAGACCGAGGTCATTGCTTGGTGGACCGGTGCGCGAATTCTGCCGGCGATACATCCGGTTGGGCGGAGCCTTCGACGGACCCATTGGTATCCTGCTCGCGGTGATGCTTGCGGCATATGAGCTGAGGGTACGGCTATTGGCACTGGCAGAACCGAGCTAGCTCAACAGGCGCCCCGGATCGATGCTCGGACATCGCGTCGTTGCTGTACTACACAGCAGGGGTTGGAAGTGTCGCCGGCTAGATGCTCCGAGTATTTGGTGCACCCTTTTTTCCGCCGGTTACCAAGTCGGACGCGCCAGTCACACCTCGTACTCGAGCGTCATTTCGTGCTCCTCGGCATGCCCGGCAGAGAATCCGCCGGCGCCTGAAAGCCCTGCCAACTCGCCCGTACCCGACCCTGGCACCACCTCGTACTCCGCCGTCGCCTTCTCACCGTCGTAAGACCCCGCGTGCCTCAATACGAAGCTACCTGTCCGTCCACCCAAGCTGCCGACGACCTTCTCGAAACCTGAGAACGAAGCGACCCCACTCTCGAGGTGCGTCATTACATACATGAGGTTGCCCGTCCCGGACAGATCGCCGTGGAACGACTTTTTCACGTGCGCCCGGGTCAGCTTCGGCCCGTCCTCCGGTTCGTCAAACGCCTCCTCATCCCAGCTTACGATCTTGAACGTGGCGTTGGTGTGCATCTTCTTCTCCTAAGATTGGTACGAAAATGGCCTTCCTGCTAACTTCTTCTAACTCATCCTCGTTCGTAGCCGGAAAAGAAGAATGTAGCGCGGGGGCTTGTCCCCCGCTGGGGCCGGGGGCGGGGCATGGCAGAATCCCCTGTGCGAATTCGCCGCATGAAACGGCAACTCCGGTTTTCATCCCTTGGTGTGCCGGCGTCAGCCGGGATGGGTGATTGGTACGAAAATGGATTTCCGGCGCCAACTTGCGTGGCCAACGACTCAATGAATAACAGCGACCGCGGATAATCGTGTGAGAACCCTGTAGGGCAGGGGCTTGTCCCCTGCCTGGGGAGGTGTGTGGCGCGAATGACACACGAACACCTCCCCCAACTCGCATCGCCATTTTTCATTCCTTTGTGTGCCGGCGCAAGCCGGGATGGGCGATTGGTACGAAAATGGCCGGACTAGCTAACTTCCTCTCGACTGGGACTTCGTTTCCAGCCGGAAGTGGACATTGTAGGGCTGGGGCTTGTCCCCAGCCGCAGGCAGGTCAGTAGCCGAGCCTAGTTTCGAGCCCCCGTAGAGAAGTCCGACCAACCAGCACCCTGATTTTCCTTCCTTCGTGTGCCGGCGCAAGCCGGCCTGAGCGATTCGTATGAACTCCACCGCTAATAACGGCCTACGAATGACCTGCCGCCCGCCTCAAGCTAGTCCGAATTCGCGCCCAACTCATCGAGCAACTCCCGCAAAAATCCACCCACGTCCATCACAAGACCGATGCTCTGGAAGCTACCGCGGTCCACCAGCTTGGTCAACGCTGCCGGATTGATGTCTACCGACACCGTGTGGACATGAGCCGGCAGCAAGTTACCCATCGCGATCGAGTGCAGCATCGTCGACAGCATCAACGCGACCTTGATGTTGTCCCTGGCATGCTCGCGCATAGCCTTCTGGGCCTCCAAGACGTCGGTTATCACGTCCGGCAGCGGTCCATCGTCCCGAATTGAGCCGGCCAAGACGAACTCTACGTCGTTCTTCACGCACTCGAACATAATCCCTTCGGTCAAAATCCCGGTCTCGACCGCCTTCGCGATACTCCCGGCCGCTCTGATCGTGTTGATCGCCCTCAGGTGGTGCTCGTGTCCGGTATCGGGCTGTTGTCCGCCCTCCAAGGGAACTCCCAGAGATGTTCCGAGCAATGACGCTTCGATATCGTGAGCGGCAAGCGCGTTACCCGCCAGCAGGACGTCCACGTAGCCGGCGCGGATGAGCCTGCACAAATAATCCCTGGACGCGGTGTGTACGATCGCCGGGCCGGCCACCACGGCGATCTTGCCGCCCTCAGTCTTCGCCTCTTTGATCCAGATTCCAGATTCCTTTATGGCCAGCGAACGAGGCTTCTCGCTCGATATCGTGCTGCCCATGAATCCGAACAGTGGCGATGGGCCTCTCGACCGCTCGAGTGGCACGATCCGTATGCCCTTGTGTCCTACCACCACCTGATCGCCGGCCCTGAGATCATATGCCGGCGCACACTCGGCCCGGTCGTCCGCCACTCTGATGACGCAGTCCATTTCCGGATGGTCGACCTCTACCCAAGCGCCCTCGAGCCTGATCAAGGTATCGAGATTGGTGGTCGAGTAGAACCCCTCCGGCAAGACGCCATCCGCCGGGCAGCTTCCCAACTCAACGTCGTCTATCGCAATCGGCAACGCCCCGTGCACTTGAACAGCGGTCAAGGCGCGCGACAGACGCTCCTGGCTCGGGGCCAAGATCTCAATCCGCGCGTGGCTAGGATCGGTCTTGTGCTTGCCCACGTCGAGCGACTCAATAGAGAAGTCGCACCCAAGATCCATCAGCTCGTCCAGGATCCTCGGCAGGATCAGCGAATCGATAATATGCCCGCGCACTTCTACAACGTGGGAATACGGTCCTGTTGTTGCCAATTGCCGGTGTCCTTTCAGCCGTCCGGGCCCTGGGGCCGGCTCCCTTTATCGTGGGAGCGCAATGATCATGATAAGGGAAAGTCCTGGCCCGGATAGTAGCGACGGCCGTTTCGCCATGTCAAATTCAAGGTGTACTCCCGGCGTTAGTCTCCCCCCAGGAACGCAGCCTTTCCCGCGCTAGGAAAACCGGTCGATTTCGGCTATCCTGAGACTGGTTGCCAGGTACAAGCACCTGTTCCCGTATGGCCTCAAAAAACGCAGCCGTTTCCAGGCGGTTGTCTGTCTTTCCGAATGAGGTGGCAGCGCCAGTGCGCTTCTATTCCCCGCTGATCGGGCTAGTTACCCAGGTCGGTCTGATGATCATCGCCGGGATCATCGTCGGCCTGCTTCTCGGACTCTGGATCGACGATCAGCTTGGCAGCCGGCCTCTGTTCACTCTTGTGCTATCATTGATCGGCACTGTCGCCGGATCGTTCAGCGCCATCAGAGTAACGACGAAGACGTTTGAACGGGTCATACAGACTAATAAACCGCCGGTCAAACCTGAGGAATCATCAGATGATTCCAATCAGAAACCGGCTTAAGGAATGCAAGCGCGATGAATGAAGGGGCTGAACAGCCAGCCCGGAGCAAGGTCGGCGTGTACGTCGCCATAGGCGCAACGCTGGCCCTGATACTCTTCGGCATTTTCGGACCCATAAAGGGTCAAGAGCCGCACGTCCAACTATCCGCCGAAGTACTTTTCAAAATTGGCGGATTCAATCTAACGAACACGATGATCGGGTCATGGATGTCCATGATTCTTCTGATCGTCTTCTTCGTCATAGCCTCCCGGCGTGTCCGAATGATCCCGGGAGGACTGCAGAACTTCGTAGAGTTTCTCTTCGAGGCGCTGCTCAACTTTGCCGAGTTGGTGGCCGGCCCTGAGCGCGCCCGCAAGTTCTTCTCCATCGCCGCGACGTTCTTCCTATTCATAATCGTCTCGAATTGGCTCGGACTCATGCCCGGATTCGGCCCCATCGGCATATATCACGATGACGGAAAAGGCCATCTCGTCTTTGCGCCCCTGTTTCGAGCCGCTACCACCGATCTGAACGTCACACTCGGACTTGCTCTCATTTCCGTTGCGCTGACTCAGGTTTACGGCGTCCAGGCGTTGGGTTTCTTCAGCTACCTGGGCCGGTTCTTGAACTTCCGGCGCGGACTCATTCCGGCGCTCGTTGGCCTGTTGGAGATTGTCAGCGAGACCGCCAAGCTGATCTCATTCAGCTTCCGACTTTTTGGTAACATATTCGCCGGCGAGGTGCTGCTGGTAGTGGTCGCCTCCCTGATACCGCTGGTTGTGGTAGTTCCGTTCTACGGACTGGAAGTGATAGTAGGTTTCTTCCAAGCGTTCGTGTTTGCCGCCCTGACACTCATATTCATGAGTATCGCGACGACGAGTCACGATGACCATCACGAAGAGCACGCTGAATCCTAGATTTCATGCGCCAACTCGACCAAACCGAAGTCAACCGCCGGCTGTGCAAGTCGGCGGGGACTGATTCGAAAAGCAAAAACTAATTTCACGCCAATCACGGCGGAAGGGAGACTCTGAGTGGAAGAAGAGGCAGCCAGATTAATCGGTGCCGGCATAGCAATAGGCTTGGGCGCCCTCGGTCCCGGCATTGGCATTGGCCTATTGGTTAGCAAGGCTATGGAGGCTCTGGGACGCAATCCTGAGGCCCAGCCGGTGATCACACCAAATATGATCACGGGTATCGTCTTTACCGAAGCTATCGCAATCTATGCTCTCGTGGTGGCGCTGATCGTAAAGTTCGTCTAGGTCATTGGCGTCAACCTGGCGCGAATGGCCCGATCGCCCATTTGAGTCGAGGACTTGGCAGCTTTCGCGATTGCGTTAGCCGGCCCAGTGTCGAAAGGCTCTTGCTGCTTACCGGGCACACCAGCGTCTGAGCGATAATCGTCGCCTTTCGGCGCCTGAGGGGGTCCAAAGACTCTCAGAATGAAATCAAATAACCGAAAAATGCTCAATTGTTCCTGCAGAGGTAATTAGTTGGAAGGTTTGGGAATCAACTGGCAAGGTCTGGTAGTACAGATCGTCAACGTTGCGATCCTGTTTTACTTGCTCCGCAGGTTCGCCTACAAACCATTCCTCGGCATACTCGAAAGGCGAGCGGAGAAGGTCCGCGAGAGCGTGACCCGTGCCGAGGAGATTCAGAAACAGGCGGAGGCGTCCGAGCAAGAGTTCGCCTCCCGGATCCAGGAGGCCCGCCGGCAGGGCCAGGAGATCGTCAACCAGGCCAATCAGACAGCCGAGCGAATCCGTGCCGATGCACAGGAGCGTGCCCGCAATGAGGCGGACGAGTTCTTGCGGCGGGCCCGTGGGGAGATCACCCAGGAACGCTCGCGCGCTCTTAGTGAGTTGCGTCAGCAGACCGCCGACTTGGCGATTCTCGCCGCGACTCAGGTTGTTCGAGAGTCATTGGACACTGACGCCCATCGCCGAATCGTCGAGCGAGTCCTGGCCGAGTCCAGCGATCCGAAGCTGAACTGAACAGCCGATCGGTAAAGCCGGGCACTTGGATCCATCGTCGGCTCCTAGAGATTGAGGCGGTTCCAGTTGGTATGACGCAAACTTGGGCCGCAGTAGTCTGCAATTCGGCTGTAATCTGCACCGAGGATCGGGTGTGTGGCTGAGCTAGGCGATCTTCAGAAAGCGGTATCAATCGCCAGAGTCAATCGAGGGTTCGTAACCGACCCCATAAAGTTGCAACTTCTCCTCTCAGAGGAGATTGGAGAAATGGCCTCAGAAATCAAGAAGCTATGGTCCAAGAATTACGGTGAGTTCGACAGGGATCGGCTCAAAGACGAGATTGCGGATGCATTCGTGTTACTCGCAGCCATAGCGGACAAGTTCGAAGTCGACATCGAGCAGGCGGTTGCCGAAAAGTTCTTCAAAAAGGACGCTCTCAGGGAGTGGAAATCAGCGTTAAAATGAATAGACTCGAATACCCTGAAATAAGTTGATAAGCCTAGAACAAACTGTGAACCCAACCCAAGTCGAAGTTCCGCCGCCACCTACCGTCCATCTACGTGCTCCAACTGGGCTTTCCGATGTCGAGAAGTCTCATATTTCAAACAACGAGAGCCCTCGATGAACGGCGGTAGAGTAGCTCGCCGGTACGCCCAGGCCGCGTTCGACATTGCCCTTGATCAAAATACGCTCGATGACTGGCAGTCCGACCTGAACCTGTTCAGCCAGGTGCTGTCGGACGCCGCCTTGTCGGGGTCGCTCGAAAGTGGTCGCATCCCGGTTGACGAAAAACGACGAATCCTTGACTCGGCATTTGGCGAGTTGGCCGACCTTAGACGCAATTTCCTGCTCCTGCTGGCCATCCGCAGGAGGCTCTCCCACGTCGGAGAGATCGCCGGCGAGTTCAGCCGGCTGGTGAACGAGCACCGTCGAATCTCACTGGCCAAGGTTACGACCGCGGTCCCGCTCGACGAAGAGCGCCGCGAACTGGTGCGCGAATGGTTGGCGAATGCCACCGATAGCAGCGTGAACTTGGACGAGACAGTCGATGAGAGTATTCTCGGCGGAGTCGTTGTCCAAATAGGTGACCGGCGATTCATCGCCAGCCTGGTCGATCAACTTGAAGCTCTCAAAGAGCGGATGAGCTTGGCATGACCGGGAGCGACGGCCACCGAAGTAGTGTATCTTTCGTTCGAACAAATGACTTCTGGCACAGACAAGACTTGAATGCACCTGAAATCCTCTCGCTAGGGAAGTGGATAGGAGGACAATATGGCGGTTAGAGCAGACGAGATTAGCTCTCTTCTTAAGCAACAGATCGAGAACTTCGGCCAGGTTGTGTCCGTCGTTGACGTGGGTACGGTCATCGAAGTTCACGACGGCATAGCTCAGGTCCACGGCTTGAGTGGCGTGATGGCCGGCGAGTTGGTCGAGTTCGGCGACGACACGATGGGACTCGCGCTCAACCTCGAAGAGGAGTCCGTCGGAGTCGTTCTCCTAGGCGAAGAAGCCGATATCAAGGAAGGCGACGAGGTCAAGACCACCGGTCGAATCGGCGACGTTCCAGTCGGCGACGAGATGTTGGGACGGGTAGTCGATGCCCTCGGACAGCCTATTGACGGCAAGGGGCCGATCGCGACCACCGAGAGACTGCCGGTCGAGCGCATCGCGCCCAACGTCACCTCGCGTCAGGAGGTCGAGACGCCATTGCAGACCGGAATGATCGCGGTAGATTCCATGATCCCGATCGGACGGGGACAGCGCGAGCTGGTAATCGGCGACCGCCAGACCGGCAAGAGCGCCCTGGTCATCGACGCGATCATCAACCAGCGTGACAGCGGCGTGAAGTGCATATACGTCGCCATCGGCCAAAAGGCCGGCAAGGTCGCACAGGTCGTTGCTCGTCTGGAGCAGGAAAACGCCCTCGATCACACGGTCATCGTAGCCGCCAACGCCACCGACTCCGCCGCTCTCCAGTACCTGGCGCCCTACTCCGGCTGCGCTATCGCCGAGTACTTCATGGAGAAAGGCGAGGACGCATTGGTCGTCTACGACGACCTGACCAAGCACGCCTGGGCATACAGGCAGATTTCACTGCTTTTGCGCCGGCCCGCCGGCCGCGAAGCCTACCCCGGCGACGTGTTCTATCTCCATTCCAGGCTGCTGGAGCGAGCCGCCAAGCTCGATCAGGAGAACGGAGGCGGCAGCCTGACCGCGCTACCTATTATTGAGACCCAGGCCAATGACGTTTCCGCCTACATCCCGACGAACGTCATCTCGATAACCGACGGCCAGATCTACCTGGAGTCCGACCTGTTCTACGCCGGCATTCGCCCGGCGATCAACGTCGGCCTGTCCGTCTCGCGAGTCGGCTCGAAGGCGCAAACATCCGCGATGAAGAGCGTGGCCGGCCGGCTGCGCTTGGACTACGCTCAGTACCGCGAGTTGGCCGCGTTCGCCCAGTTCGGCACCGATCTCGACCGGGCAACCCGCGCACAGCTCGATCGCGGCGTTCGAATCACCGAGGTGTTCAAACAGCTGCAATATCGGCCGATGGCCTTCCAGGACCAGGTCATTCTGCTCTACGCCGTGACCAATGGGTTGATGGACGACGTCGACGTCGACAAGATTGCCGCGCTCAAAGAGCAGTTTCTCAAGTACTTGGAGCTGAACAATCCGGAGATCGGGCAGGCGATTGCCAGCGATGGAAGACTCAACGACGACACCTCCAGTGGAATTGAATCGGCTATCGCCGCGTTCAAGCAGACTGGCACGCTTTGAACCGCTATGGAATCCGTCGGATCTAACGAACGTATCGCCCCGGGATCAAACTTGAATGGCTAACACCAGAGAGCTAAGGCGCCGGATTCGCAGCGTCACGAACACGTCTCAGATAACCCGCGCGATGGAGATGGTGTCGGCGTCCAAGATGCGCCGTGCCCAGGAGATGATGTTCGCCGGCCGGCCCTACGCCGATCAGGTCGCGTCTCTCATCTCGGACATCTCTGCGTCTCTGGGCCCGCAGGACACGATCCATCCGCTGCTCGAGCGCCGGCCTGCGAACAAGATTGGCATCCTCCTGATAACGCCCGATCGGGGTCTGTGCGGCGCCCTTCCAGGAAATGTCATCAGGTTGGCCGAGCAAACCGTCGCGCAAGCCAAAGACTCCGCCCTGAGCTTTGTCACCGTAGGGCGAAAGGGCCGCACCTGGATGCTGCGACGGGGCTTCGAGGTGGTCGCCGACTTGAGCGGACTCAAGGACCGGCCATCTTTGCTCGAGATCCAACCGGCGGCGCAAGTGGCGATTAGCGGCTACACCGACGGTACATTCGACCGCGTAGACCTTGTCTACACCGATTTCATCTCGACTTCGAACCAACAGCCGCGAAGAAGGCAGTTGCTTCCAGCCGAAGTGCCGGAAGAATCCGACGAACGCCGGGGGGACTTTCTGTTCGAGCCGACGCCCTACGAGGTCCTGAGTCAGCTCCTGCCACGCTATATCGAGGTCCTCATCTATCAGGCGGTCCTAGAGGCGCAGGCCAGCGAGCACAGCGCCCGCATGATCGCGATGCACAATGCTACTGAAAACGCGCGTGAGCTCGTTCAGGAGTTGACCCTCTCTTACAACAACGCCCGCCAGGCAAGCATCACGAACGAGATCCTCGAAATTGCGGCCGGCGCCGAGACGCTGCGCGATAGATAAGTCCAACGGCCGTAATGGCCCAACATATGTCTGAAGAGTGGAGGTGGCAATGGCTACCGGTAAAGTAGTACAGGTCATAGGTCCAGTTGTCGACGTCGAGTTTCCACCCGACCAACTGCCCAAGCTATTCAATGCGGTCGAGATCGCCCAGAACGGCAGCCGGCTCGTTCTAGAGGTAGAGCAGCACCTTGGTGACAACTGGGTGCGTTGCGTCGCCATGGACAGCACCGATGGCATACGCCGTGGCACCGAGGCGGCCGACACCGGCCAGCCGATCGCGGTGCCAGTCGGCCCCAATACGCTTGGCCGGCTCTTCAACGTCCTCGGTGACCCGATAGACGGCCGCGGTCAAGTTGAGGCCGACCAGAAGTATCCAATCCACCGGCCGGCGCCGGACTTCACCGAGCAGCAGACCCATCCGGAAGTCCTCGAGACCGGGCTGAAGGTAATCGACCTGGTCGCCACTTTCACCAAGGGTGGCAAGATTGGCGCATATGGCGGCGCCGGCGTCGGCAAGACCGTCATTATCCAGGAATTGATCCGCAACATCGCCACCGAGCACGGTGGCATATCCGTCTTCGCCGGCGTCGGGGAGCGATCGCGCGAAGGCAACGATCTATATCACGAGATGACCGACTCCGGCGTCATCGACAAGACCGTTATGGTTTTCGGCCAGATGAACGAGCCTCCCGGCGTCAGGCTGCGCGTCGGCCTGACAGGGCTGACCATGGCCGAGTACTTCCGCGATGAGGAAGGTCGCGACGTCCTCCTCTTCATCGATAACATATTCCGATTTACCCTGGCAGGAGCAGAAGTTTCCGCCCTCCTCGGACGTATGCCCTCCGCCGTCGGATACCAGCCAACCCTCGCGACCGAGATGGGCCAGCTACAGGAGCGGGTAACGTCTACGACCCGGGGATCCGTTACATCGATGCAGGCGATCTACGTGCCGGCCGACGACTACACCGACCCGGCCGTGGTCACCACGTTCGGGCACCTCGACGCGATCATCTCGCTCGACCGAGCGATCGCCGAGCAGGCGCTGTTCCCGGCGGTCGACCCCCTGGCCTCCAGCTCCAGAATCCTCGATCCAGAGATCGTCGGAGAAGAGCACTACTCGGTCGCCCGTGGCGTGCAGAGCGTCCTCCAGCGCTACAAGGACCTGCAGGACATCATCGCGATCCTTGGAGTGGAGGAGCTCAGCGAAGACGATCGGCTTACCGTGAGCCGGGCCCGCAAGATCCAAAGGTTCCTCTCTCAACCGATGTTCGTAGCTGAAGCGTTCACCGGCCGGTCCGGCACCTACGTGACCCGGGCGGAGACCGTCCGGGGATTCAGGGAGATTCTCGACGGGAAGCACGACCAGATTCCCGAGCAGGCGTTTTACATGGCCGGCACCATCGATGACGTGGTTGAGCGGCACCAGAGTATGGAAGACAACTGATGGGCGCTCTCCGCGTAACTGTCGTCACTGCCGAGCGGGAGGTTTTCTCCGGCGAAGCCGATGTAGTGGTCGTGCCTGGCGCCGAGGGCGAGCTCGCGATTCTGCCAAGCCACACGCCCTTGGTCACCGCGATGGATCCCGGCGAAATGTGGATTCAAGATGGAGATCAAGAGGAAGCGTTGGCGCTGAGCGGCGGTTTCATGGAAGTTCGAAACAACGAAATATCGATTCTGGCCGACACGGCCGAAAGGGCCGAGGAGATCGACGAGGCCCGAGCCGAAGCTGCCCGCGAAAGAGCGCAACGGGCCCTGCGCGAACGCCCGCCCGATATAGACCCCTCCACGTTCGCCGCCGCGCTCCGCCAGTCGCAGGCCCGGCTCAAGGTCGCGAGGCGCCGTCGCCGGCGCGGCCGACTATCTCGAGGAGAGTAGTGGAGCGGCTCGTAATCGACGGCGGCCGGCGGCTCTCCGGCGAGGTCGCGGTTAGCGGCGCCAAGAACTCGATTCTCCCCCTGCTCGCTAGTTCATTGCTAACCAAAGAGCCCTGTGTGTTTCACCAGATCCCTTGGATCCGCGACGTCGAGGTCATGCTCGAGATCATGTCCCACCTCGGCTGCAAGATCGACGTCGACAGGGAACGCCGCACGGTATGCGTAGAAGCGTCCCAACTGAGTTCCACCGATCTCCCGCCATCCCTCGCTTCCCAGATGCGCGCCAGTTTTCTCCTTGTGGGACCGCTGCTTGCGCGTATGGGAGAGGTAAGAGCGCCCCATCCCCAAGGATGCGCCATTGGCCGCCGGCCAGTAAACGTTGACATAAAAGCGTATACTTCTATGGGCAGCACCGCGTCTTACGTCGACGGACTCTTCCACTTGCGGACAACCGGGCTTTGGGGCAAGCGCATGTACCTTGACTACCCCAGCCACACCGGAACGGAAAATGTGATGATGGCAGCGTGCCTCAGTCACGGCGACAGCTATATCGTCAACGCGTCGGCCGAGCCGGAAGTGGTCGACCTGGCCAACTGTTTGCGAACGATGGGCGCTCGAATCACCGGCGACGGAAGCAGTGTAATATACATAGACGGGGTTGAAGCGCTGCGTGGCGCCGAGTATACGGTGATGCCTGACAGGATCGAGGCAGGTACATACGCGCTGGCTGCCGCGATTACCGGCGGGGAAGTGACCCTGAACAAGGTCAACAGCTCGCATATGGAGCCCCTTACTCATAAGTTGATTGACGCCGGCGCGATCATCGAGGAATCGGAGGGAACCTACCATGTTGCCCGGAGCGGCCAGTTGAAGTCCGTCGAGCTACAGACGCTTCACTTCCCCGGATTTCCCAGCGACCTCCAAGCCGGATTTACAACGATGCTCACTCAGGCCAACGGAGTCAGCACGGTACACGAGCGAGTATTCGATGACCGCCTACAATACGTCAACGAGTTGAAAAAGTTGGGAGCCAAGATCAGGATCGAAGGGCAAACCGCTACAGTCTTCGGGCCTTCACCGCTGGTCGGCGCCGAGATACGAGCACTGGACATAAGGTCGGGCGCAGCCTCCGTTCTCGCCGGCCTCGTTGCCGACGGCACCACCGTCATCGACGACATACACCACCTTGACCGAGGATACGTTAACATCCACGAAAACCTCAGCAAGCTCGGCGCTAGCATCCGCCGGATTGCCAATTGAGTCACCGGATTTCGACAGAGTGTTTAGAAAACGCATAGGCATAGACCTGGGTACCGCAAACGTATTGGTGTACGTGTGCGGCAAGGGTCTCGTGCTCGAGGAGCCCTCTGTCGTTGCCGTCGCGGTGAATGACAACGAGATTGTCGCAGTCGGCAGCCAGGCCCACGAAATGCTCGGAAGAACCCCCGGCAGCGTCGCCGTAATCCGGCCCATGCGCGACGGAGTAATAGCAGACTTTGTGATTACCGAGGCAATGCTTCACTATTTCATCGAGCGCGTATGCGGTCGATTCAATCTGCTCAATCCCGAGGTGATGGTGTGCGTGCCCGCCGGCGTGACCTCCGTGGAGCAGCGCGCTGTCCACGATGCGGCGGTACAGGCCGGCGCGAAGATCACCTACCTCATCGAGGAGCCCTTGGCAGCGGCAATTGGGGCCAAGCTTCCTATACATCTGCCGCAGGGCAACATGGTCGTGGACATAGGCGGAGGCACCACCGAGGCGGCCGTCATCGCTCTCAACGGCATCGTCGCCAAGGAGTCCACCCGCGTCGCCGGCACCAGGCTGGACGACGCGATAATCGCCTACGTAAAGCGCAAGTACAACCTGATGATCGGCGACCGCATGGCCGAAGAAATCAAGATGACCATTGGTAGCGCGATCCCCCTGGATCCACCGGAAGAGATGGAGACACGCGGACGAGACCAGGTCGGCGGGCTCCCAAAGACAATCATTCTTCGTTCCGACGAGGTCAACGAGGCGATTTCAGAGCCCCTCAGCGCTATGGTCGCCGTCGCAATGCGCGTTCTTGAGCGCACGCCCCCGGAATTGGCGTCGGACATTATCGACCGTGGCATCATACTGACCGGCGGAACCGCTATGCTCCGCAATATTGATACGCTCTTCAGCCAGGAATCCGGCGTTCCTTGCTACATTGCGGAAGAGCCATTGTCCTGCGTGGCGGTCGGCTCCGGCATGGCGCTCGAGCGCTTGGACCTGATGCGCCGGAATCTGCCCTCGGTTGACTAGAGTGCGCCTGCCCGTTCCATCGCTTCCACCGGCCGCGTTCTTGACCGATGCCCGGCCCGCGCGCGCAACTACCAGCGGTTGACGGTGTTCGAACCGTGGCGCGTTTCGTCGACGAAATATGTCTTCACAGCCAAACCACTTCACCGCTTGTCAGGATCAGAGGCCGCCAAATGACGCCGAGGTGCGGGCTCGTTGGTCCTGCGCGCTGCTCTTCGCAACTTGATTCAAAGACGACTCGGACTTGCACATATTGAGAGACCGATCATGCTAAAATTCTCTGGTTTGTGCCGACATTCTTCCCCACTCTTTGGCTTGACCAAAGTGTGTCATCGGGGCGCCCAAAAAGAACTCGGAGGGTACTGAGTGAAAGAACAGATCGACAATTATCTGAGCTACATGCAGAATGAACTATCTTCGTCCCAAAACACTATCGCCGCTTATCGCAACGACTTGGGACAGTTCTATCGATTCATCTTGGAGCCGGCCAGGACGCCGCTTGGAGTAGTCTCCACCAACGGCCTGGCTCCAAAGGAGTGGAGCGAGGTTACCAGGACCAACCTCGTAGCATTCCTTAACCACCTCGGCGAACGCCAATACACGACAACCTCCATCGCAAGAAAGACCGCGGCCGTAAAGTCATTCTTCCGCTACCTGGCCGACCATGCGCTAATTCGCCACGATCCCACCGAACGAATCGAGGCGCCAAAAGTCCGAAAGGCGCCGCCTCGCAGTCTGTCTCCGGCGCAGGTGAGCCAGCTCTTGGCCCTGCCGGCTTCTTCGGACAGATTGGAAGGCCTGCGCGATAGCGCGATGCTGCAAACCCTCTACGCCACGGGCATGAGGGTGAGCGAAATGGTGGCCCTTAACGTAGACGACGTCGACCAAAACGGGACCATCCGTTGCATCGGCCGCGGTGGCCGCGAGCGCCTGATCCCCCTGGGCGAATCTGCCAGGCAGGCTCTCGGCACCTACATGAATGGAGCCAGGAACGCCATTATCCGCTCGCCGGACGAGCAGGCGCTGTTCGTTAACCACCGCGGAGTGCGCCTCACCCGGCAGGGGTTCTGGCTCATCCTGAAGAACTACGCCCGTAGAGCCGGCTTGTCCGAAGACATAACCCCGCAAACGCTCCGCCATTCGATTGCGGTCCATCTATTGGACAACAACGCTGACCTGAAATCGATCCAGGAGCTTCTTGGACACGCGAGTATCACCACCACTCAGATCTACGTCCAGGTCGCCTCGGACCAAAAGCGCGAGGAGCAGGCGCCGGCTAAAACCTGAGGTCCAAGCCCGCCACCTACGACGCGATTTTCATGCCTTGGCGCGCCGGCGACAGCCGGGGTGGGCGGTTGGTACGAGAGCATGTTCCGGACTCCGATCCGGGATGGCTTGCCAGCTAACTTCTTCTAACTCATCCTCGTTCCTAGCCGGAAAAGAATAATGTAGCGCGGGGGCTTGTCCCCCGCTCCCGGCAGTCCGGGCACCAACCCAGGTCCCGAGATGTTGTGGACAAGCCCCTCGAAAACGGTGCCCCGATTTTCATCCCTTAGTGTGCCGGCGCAAGCCGGGATGTACGATTGGTACGAAATTGACTTTAGCCGCCTCGTAATCTCAAACCTGATACCATTCAACCCTTGAGTATGCCGGCGCAACTGCGTCTCGCTCATCAAGCGGATCTTCATGCACCATATTGAACACCTCTCGGAATCGTGGCGCATAAGCGAAGAGTACCTCGCGCCCTACGCGATGCGCTCCATCCAGTCGGCCGGCCGCCAATACCCTGAGGACTCCCACGACCTCCGGTCCCCCTACCAACGCGACCGCGACCGGATCATTCACACCGTCGCGTTCCGGCAGCTCGAGGGCAAAACCCAGGTCTTCTCCGCCGAACGGCCCCATACATATCGGACGCGATTGACCCACACTCTGGAGGTGTCCGCCCTGGCGCGCACAATTGCCCGCAGCCTTCGACTCAACGAGGATCTGGTCGAGGCCATAACCCTCGCACATGACATCGGGCACCCGCCCTTTGGCCACGTCGGCGAGCATGCCCTGAACGACCACCTCCGAGAACAGGGCGGTTTCGAGCACAATCGCCAGGCCCTGCGTATTCTGACCCTCCTGGAGCGCCGCTATCCCGACTTCCCCGGCCTCAATCTGACGGCCGAGGTGCTCGCCGGCCTCGACAAGCCCCGCTGGTACGACGAGCTTGGCCGGCCCCGAGCCGGCAAGCCAGGCCAACTCATCGAAGCACAGGTCGTCGACCTGGCCGACACGATCTCCTACAACGCCCATGATCTCGACGACGCCCTTCGCGCCGGCCTCCTGACCGTCAGGGAGTTGGACTCCACTCCAATCTGGTGCCGCGCTCTTGCCCTTGCCGGCGGCAGCCACGAGCCAGCCGTAGCCCAGCATCAGGCCATCCGGCGCATCATCGACTCCCAGGCAACGGACCTGATCGAAGCCACCTGGCGCCGGATCCACGACTTGGACTTGAAGTCAGTAGTTGAGGTAAAGGCCTGCCGGCAGCCAATTGTCGTACTCTCCGAAAGAGGAATTCGAGAGTATAGGGAACTGAGAACGCTATTGCGCGAGAGGGTATACGCCCATCCCACGATCGCGAGCAACGCGGAGATTGCCCGGGAGACCTTCCGGCCCATATTCGCCAAGTTCCGGCGTAACCCAGATCTCCTTCCGACCAACATCCGCCGACTCCTCGCCGACCACGGAATAGATAGAGCCATCTGCGACCACATAGCCGGCCTAACCGACCAGCAAGCCCTCGACGAAGCCGCCGCCGGCTGAGACACACACGGGCGCCGGCGATTTAGGGGCCTGCCTCGCCGTCAGGCCGGCGGCTCCCGAACCCATTCGCTCCGACTAATTCGTACAGTCGGGCGTGGGTAGGGGGAAATGTAGGGCGGGGGCTTGTCCCCCGCCTGGGGCAGTCGCGGACAAAGTAAAAGGCGGGCCGTAGCCCGCCTCCTCATTTTGTGCCATAAGGGCTTGTTAACGGACTCCCCGATCTCCCATCGGCTATAATTCCGTCAAGTTCCCGTGGCAGTTCCCTTCATCCCCTAACCTAACACGCGACAAGTTGTTTATCAACCAGCAAATCGTGGGTCAACAACCGAGAACCACAATGACAAAGAGTAATTGGAATAAGTACCGGCTCGGAATCGATCTTGGTACCAGTTCCATCGGATGGGCTGCCATCAGTCTAGACGAGAGGGACAATCCCTGTGCGGTGCTGGATATGGGGGTCCGGATCTTTCCTGACGGGCGGAAACCTACCGACGAGTCGTCAAAGGCTGTGGATCGGCGCATCGCCCGCGGTCAACGCCGGCGTCGTGACCGTTACTTGAAACGTCGCGCCGAACTGATGCAGGCGCTGGTCGATTACAAGCTCATGCCCTTGGACAAGAATAGCCGCAAAGAACTCGAGAAACTGGACCCATATGCACTTAGGGCGTGCGCCCTCGATAGTCCGCTCAAACCCTATGAATTGGGAAGGACACTCTTTCATCTCGACCAAAGGCGCGGGTTCAAATCCAATCGCAAGGCCGGCAACGAAGACGAGTCCGAAGAGAAAAAGCTGAGCGCGGCGATTGGCGAAATGCGCCGTAGAGTCGAGGAGAGCGGCGCACGGACATTGGGAGAATTTCTAGCTCGTCGACACGAAAGACGTGAGACCGTCCGCGCCCGTACCGATTTGGGCATCTACCCAGATCGAGCCATGTACGAATCGGAGTTCGACGCAATTCGCGCCGCTCAGAAGCCGCACCAGAGGCTCCGCCCGGAACAGTGGGACCGCCTGCGCGACATAATCTTCTACCAGCGGCCCTTGAGGCCCGTCGATCCTGGTTTGTGCTCGTTCGAGCCGGGAGAGAAGCGGGCCGCCCGCGCCCTTCCCCTGTTCCAAGAGTTCCGTATGCTTCAGGAACTCAATAACCTGACCTTGCAGGTTGGCGCGGAGCCGGACCGACCGCTCGATGAACGAGAAAGAGAACGCGCCCTGATCAGGTTGCGGTCCGGCAAGGGCATCGACCTTCAGAGACCCACCAAGAGTCTGGATCTGCCATCCGGAGCCACGTTCAATCTGTCCCGATTTGGTCGCAAGGCTGTAAAGGGCGACGAGACCACCTTCCGGTTGGTCAAAGATGAACTGTTCGGTGTTCGGTGGATAGGTTTATCTCTCCAACTTCGCAATGAAATCGTTAGGTTTCTCTTAGAAACTGAGGATCCAGACGACGTCCGGCGAAAGGCAGCAGGCGAATGGGGTCTGAACGAGGCATCAGCCAACGCCGTTGCCAACGCTTCACTCGCCCCCGGTTACGGCAACTTGAGCGACAAGGCCATTCAGAAGCTACTTCCGCACTTGCAGCAGGGTCTTGTATATTCAGACGCCGTCATCGCCGCTGGATACACCCATCACTCAGACTTCCGCAACGCCGAGGCCCACGACCGGCTGCCCTATTACGGAAAGGTGCTTGTACGCGACGCGGTCGGCGCGGATCCGGAAAAAAACCCGGAGAAAGACGGAGAGCCGGCACGCTATGGGCGGATCGGTAACCCCACCGTACACATAGGCCTCAACCAACTCAGACGCGTGGTTAATCGTCTAATAGACGCGTACGGCAAGCCACAAGACATCGTTGTCGAGTTGGCCCGCGACCTAAAAATGAACCTAGTGCAGAAACAGCAACTCCGCCGGCAACAACAGGCAGGATTCAGGCGCAACGAGGATTTCAAAGAGATGCTGAAATCCGCCGGCATACCCGTGACCCAGCATACTCTGCACAAGCTGCAACTGTGGGAGGAGCAAGGCCCACCCCAAGCCCGCGTTTGTCCCTTTTCCGGCGCTCATCTTTCCTTCGCCATGGTGGTGGTATCGAATCAGACCGAGGTCGAACACATACTGCCGTGGTCTAGAACTTTGGACGACTCGCCGGCAAACAAGGTCGTGTGCACCATCAAGGCAAACCGTGACAAAGACAATCGGGCACCCCACGAGGCATTCAGCCACAGCCCGCCCGGTTACGACTACCAGGCCATTCTCGACCGCGCCGCCAATCTCCCGGGCAACAAGCGCTGGCGTTTCCAGCCGGATGCCATGGAGCGATTCGAAGACGAGGCCGGCTTCCTCGACCGCCAGCTTAACGAAACCAGTTATCTGTCCCGGACCGCCCGCGCCTATCTGGCCTACCTGTACGACGAGAAAGGCGAAGGCCGCGTACGTGTCCGGGCCGCGCCAGGGCGGCTCACGTATCTGCTACGGCGCGGGTGGGGTCTGGAAGGGATGCTTCGCGTGACTGAGACCGGCGAAATTGTACGCAAGCAACGCGACGACCACCGGCACCACGCAATCGACGCCTTCGTAGTCGCCAACACGACCCCAGCCTTGCTCCGGCGGTTCGCGCAGGCCGCCTCGTCCAAACACGGTAATGTCGTGGAAAGGTTGGCTGCCCTGACTCCTCCCCCGTGGGAAGGGTTTGACCGTGATCATCTGAGAGCATTCCTCAACCGTTTGGTCGTTTCCCACAAGCCGGACCACGGAAAGCGTGGTGTTATGGGCAAGACTACCGGCCAGCTCCACAACGAGACGGCCTACGGGCTGATCGAACTGTCAGCGGATGGCCCGTCCAAAGTTGTGACTCGCAAGGACGTGAGTGCTTTTAAGAGACGGAGTGACCTCGATTCTGTAAGAGATCCGGCGCTGCGACGAAGTTTACAGGAGCCTTGGGATAAAGCCGGCTCCAAGCCGGCCGAGTTCGCTCAACAAGCTGCAAACGAAGGCGTACTGCTAAACGGGAGGCGGCAGCGTGTCAGGCGGGTGCGAGTCGTCGAAAATCTGCGCGTCGTACCAGTCAGAGACAGCGAGGGGCGTCCTTACAAAGGCTACAAGTCGGATAACAACGAGTTCGCCGAGGTATGGCGGATGCGCGATGGAAGGTGGCGAATCGTCGTCGTGCCCACCTTCCACGCCAATCAACCCGATTTTGACATCGAAAAATTCCGGCCCTCATACAGGGGTAGGATTGATCCCACGGCCAAGCGACTGATGAGACTTCAGAAGAACGATATGGGCGCGCTGGGTGAAGGGCCGAGTCGCCGCATCGTCAAAGTTCGGCAAGTATGGGCTGGGACCGTGATCTTGGATGACCACAACGAAGCCGATGTCGACGCCCGCGAACGCAGAGGCGAGGTGGATCGCAACAAGAACAGCTATTCGGCGAAAAAACTCTACGAGCGGGATTTTCGCAAGGTAGGCATTGATGAGATTGGGCGCGTCCTGGATCCAGGGCCACCAAAGCCATGAACGCCCGCATTATCGAGGTGACGAGCGAGGGTTGCCACCTAGCGCGCTACCGTGGACTGATGACCGTTACCAAGAACGGCGACGAGTGCGGTCGCGTTCCCTTGGACGACGTGGGAGTCCTGCTCTGCAACGCCCGCGGCCTCACCTACTCCAACGACTTGATGATGGAGTTGGCCCGGCGTTGCGTCGCCGTCGTGCTGTGCGGCTCCAACTACCTGCCAGCGGCGTGGCTATGGCCGCTCGAAGGACACCATGTCCAAGCGTTGAGGATGCGCTGCCAGTTGGAGGCCTCTCTGCCACTGCGCAAACGGCTATGGCAGTCCATCGTCAAAGCCAAGATCATTCAGCAGGCAAACGTACTCGAACTGCTTCACTTACCCACCGACGGCCTTCCCGCGCTGGCGCGTCGCGTGAGGTCCGGAGACCCCAACAACCTTGAGGCCCAGGCGGCGCGACGTTACTGGCCTTTGCTCTTTGGCAGCGACTTCAGACGCCAACGCTACGGTGCGATGCCAAACCCGTTTCTCAACTATGGATATACCGTCTTGAGGGCTGCGGTCGCACGGTCGGTAGTTTCCGCCGGTCTGCACCCTTCAATCGGAGTTCACCACCACAGCCGGGCAGATTCTATGTGCCTCGTGGACGATCTAATGGAGCCGTTTAGGCCACTCGTAGACTACACCGCCGCTTTGCTTTTCGCGGACGGTCAAGATGAGTTGACTCCTGACTCCAAACTGGTCCTTGTCGAGACCCTGACGATGGACTTGGAGACCGACAGGGGAGCCACGCCGCTACAAACTTGCCTGTCCCGCGCGGCACAATCCCTCGCCCAGTCATTTGAGAGCAGGGCGCCCTACATTACCTTCCCCGGGCGGCCGCTGGCGCCATTTGCGCAGGCTGCATCCTAAAGGGGCGCCTTTGCTCTCCGGCTACCGCCTCATGTGGATGATGGTGCTCTTCGATCTGCCAGTGCTAACAAAGAAACAGCGCCGAGACGCCACCAAGTTCCGAAAGTTCCTTCTGGATCAAGGCTTCGATATGTGCCAGCTATCCGTCTACCTGCGATTCTGCTCCGGCAAAGAACAAACCCAAGTCTACACGCGACGGGTCCGATCGGCGCTGCCGCCGTCCGGCAAAGTCCAGATCGTCTACTTTACCGATAAGCAGTATGAGAACATCGTCATCTTCGACGGCCATAGACAGCGGCCAGCCAACAAGAATCCGGAGCAACTCACCCTATTTTGAAATAGGTGCCTCCGGTTTTTTTCTTGTCGAACGCCGTTCCATGCGCCACCACAACGCCCTTCCCATTGCGGTCGATTTTAGCCGATGGGAGATCGGGGAGTAACCGCAACTGGTGACGGATGTAGTCTACGCATTGGATATTTTAGCCGATGGGAGATCGGGGAGTAACCGCAACTACTCACGCCAATCGGGCGGCTTCAGGATAATTTTAGCCGATGGGAGATCGGGGAGTAACCGCAACTATGGTTCCATATGGCCGAGTTTTGCACGAATTTTAGCCGATGGGAGATCGGGGAGTAACCGCAACGGCAAGGTGAGCGTGTCGATCCGAAAAGGATTTTAGCCGATGGGAGATCGGGGAGTAACCGCAACCTCAACTAGAGCATTGGGAAATTAACTCAATTTTAGCCGATGGGAGATCGGGGAGTAACCGCAACAGAGGTACGAGCTAATGCAGGCATTGACGCATTTTAGCCGATGGGAGATCGGGGAGTAACCGCAACCTGACACTGCATTTCTCACCTCTCAATACCATTTTAGCCGATGGGAGATCGGGGAGTAACCGCAACGTGTCTTTACGCTTGGCCAATATCATCGAATTTTAGCCGATGGGAGATCGGGGAGTAACCGCAACTACATGGAACCGCCGCTTTTCATACGGCTTATTTTAGCCGATGGGAGATCGGGGAGTAACCGCAACTCAGTGAGGTCTACACCAAAGGCCCTCATATTTTAGCCGATGGGAGATCGGGGAGTAACCGCAACTGATCTGCGCGGTGGAGGAAAACCTTGGCTATTTTAGCCGATGGGAGATCGGGGAGTAACCGCAACCTGACTGCTGCGGCGGAGGTCAGGCCGGCATTTTAGCCGATGGGAGATCGGGGAGTAACCGCAACGTGTCTTTACGCTTGGCCAATATCATCGAATTTTAGCCGATGGGAGATCGGGGAGTAACCGCAACTACATGGAACCGCCGCTTTTCATACGGCTTATTTTAGCCGATGGGAGATCGGGGAGTAACCGCAACTAGAGCAAGGAGGCGCACGGCCAATTTTTATTTTAGCCGATGGGAGATCGGGGAGTAACCGCAACCCGGCGGCGGTGTTGGCGAGAATGTTGAGAATTTTAGCCGATGGGAGATCGGGGAGTAACCGCAACGGAGATCCCATACAATTACCGGCATAAGCCGATCCGCCTGCACTTCCGCATCCCCATAAATGCTATAATAAGTACATATGTTCGATTTCGCCGGCCCCACAAGATCCCCAAGTACAGGTTTTGAGAAGCAGGGATTACAAAACAAACCGAGCGCAGACCAGCCGGCCGGCCAAACGCTTCGCCGAATGGAGTCAAATACTGATCGTCCCGGCCGGCACTAGCCGAACAGCATTACCACCAGCAGATACAGGACCGTAATCGTCCCGAAGCAGACGCCGGCCCCAATCAGGTTGTCGGCGCGATAGCGTGCGTCCATAAGTGCCCCCTGTTATCGGAATACTACGGCCAGCCTGAGGGCGCGAAAGTTAGAGAATCGTTGGATCCTGGCCCTGGCTTCCGGCGCCGGGCTCGATCTAGCGGATAGCTCCGCGGGCAACGCCCCGATTCTCGTGCCATTCACTGTCCGGCCTGGGCACGCCGCGATGGTCTCCGGCGCCTCCGCCGGAAATGTGGGCCGCAGGATCACGCGAAAAGAGACTACTTTTTTGCAAAACAAACGGGGTCGCGGCGCCGGCTCCCGGTCAGACCTTCTCCAGGTTGGCAAAGCTCTGCATCAGCTTCTTTGGCCCCACGTCGTCGAAAATTACTTCCACCATGTAGTCCTCGCCGGACCGCTTGCAGCTGATGATCACCCCCGGACCGAACTTGCCGTGCCGCACCTTGTCCGCCGGCCGAAACGGCGCCTGAATTGGCACTGCCGGCGTACGCACTGGCGTCGAAACCGGTTGCGCGGCCGGTTTTGGCCGCATTCCGGCCGCCAGATCGCGCGGATCGATCGCCTGGATATAGCCGGGTAAATCCCGCAAGAACCGCGACGGGCCGAACCTCATCGAGCCGACTCCTGCCCAGCGCCATTCGGCAAAGCTAAGTGTCAGGTACTTGCGCGCCCGCGTCATCCCCACGTATACCAACCGGCGCTCCTCCTCCATCGCAGATGCGTCGCCGATCGACCGAGAGTGCGGGCAGAGACCCTCCTCCAAACCCGTCAGGAACACTGCGTCAAACTCCAGTCCCTTCGCCGCGTGGAACGTCGCCAGCGTCACCACGTCCGTGTTGTGTGAGTACTCGTCCGCGTCCGACACCAGCGCTACCTGCTGCAAGAACTCAGATATCGCCTCTAAACCGGCGCCCTCGTAGGGCGTGGCCGCGCCGCGAAGCTGGTCCAGATTCGACAACCGGTCCTCCGAGTCAGGAAGCTCGTTGATATGGCTGCCGTAACCAGTGTCCTCGATCGCTGCGTCCAGGATTTCAGTCGGCGTGACGTGCTCGATCTTTGCCCGCAGCCCGCTCAATATCTCGTGGAATCTCCGCAGAGCCTCGATGCCGCGCCGGTTGACACGCAGCTCCTGCTCCTCGTCCCCGCCTGTCGGCCCAAATAGCCGGTCCAATGCGTGACTCAGACTCAGGCTCCGGCCCAGGGCGTAGTCGCGCAGGCCGGAGATCGTCCGGGCGCCAATCCCCCTCGTCGGAACATTGATGATCCGCAGCAAGTGGGCGTCGTCATACGGGTTGTACGCCGCGTACAGGTAGGCAAGAACGTCCTGCACCTCCGCCCGTCGGAAGAACCGGATACCGATCACCCTGGCCGGTATGACCAGCCGGGCGAACGCGGTCTCCAGCACCCTCGACTGGGCATTCGTGCGGTACAGTACCGCCATCTCATTGAAGGCCAGGCCCCGATTTCGCAAGCGCCGGACGTGCGTCGCCACCATTTGCGCCTCTTCTTCGTCGCTCGAGCACTCGACCAGCGCCAATTGGTCGCCGGCAGGGTTATCGGTCCACAGACGCTTGTCTCGACGCTGTCTATTAGCCTTTATCAGAGAGGCCGCCGCATCGATGATGTTCTGCGTCGAGCGGTAGTTCTGGCCCAGCGTCATCGTCTCCGCCTTCAAGTAATCGTTCGGGAAATTGATGATGTTCGCCAGGTCGGCATGGCGCCAGCTATAGATGCTCTGGTCCTCGTCGCCAACTACGCAGACCGATCCTCCCTCCGGCTTCAGCAGCTTGAGCAGGCGGTACTGGATAGTGTTTGTATCCTGAAACTCATCCACAAGCTGATGACGATAACGGGAACGGTACCGGTCCCTGGTCTGCGGACTTGCCAGAAAAAGCTCGATGACCCTCAGCAGCAGGTCGTCGAAGTCGAGCGAGTTGCGCTCGGACAGCTTCTGCTCGTAGCGGTCGAATATCGACTGTGCCATCTCGCCGGGCAGGCCCATCGTGCCTTTCGGCAACAGAACGCGCCCTCCCGCGTGTCTGTTCTTCGCCGACGATATCCTCGCCTGAATGCTCCCCGGCGGATAGCGCTTGTTGTCGACGTTGAGCTCGGCCAGCGACTCTTTGATCAACCTGACCTGCTGGTCGGTGTCGTAGATCGAAAAGTTCGAGGGAACTCCAATCTCGGCGCCGTCCGCGCGCAGCCACCGCGCACAAGTGCTGTGAAACGTGCCGGCCGTGATCCTGCGGGCGGCGAACGGAATCTGGCCGGCCAGGCGGTCCCTAAGCTCCATCGCCGCACGATTGGTGAAAGTCAGCGCCAGAATCTCTTCCGGCGCTACCCCTGCCTCCCGAATCAAGTAGGCGATCCTGTGGACTATCAACCGGGTCTTACCCGACCCGGGACCAGCCAGCACCAGGATCGGACCCGCGGTGCTGACCACAGCTCGCCTCTGGGTCTGGATTCAATCCCTGGAGAAGGTCAGATGTCGCCTCGGAAGACATAGGCAAGCAAGTATACCAGCCGGAAATCCCAACGCCCGGAAGTACAGCTTAACCGACAAAGACCAAAGACTCCGCCGCGCCAATCCGCAACGCCGAGCCACGAATGGGGCGCTTCATCCCTGTCCGCACTGGTAGCAGCCGGCATGGCCGATTGCTATAATGGGATCCGGCCGTTGCAGTTTTCTTGGAGGCTTGCCATGGACATTGGGACCATGATCCCAATCTTGATCATCCTGATCGCGGTCTTCTTCGTAGTGAGTAAGCTGAACCTGGGCCCGAAAATCAAATGCAACCGCTGCGATGGCACCGGCGACATAGATGAGCGATGGCACGGATCCCAAGCAGGAATCCGGCTGGCACATAATGTCGGGACAGTGCCCTAAGTGCAAGGGCAAGGGCAAGATTAGCGCCCGAGCCACCTGACGCCGCGCTTGACCGTAGACCGTCTCGAATGGGCCATCCGGCGCCTCGCCGACTTCTATCCGTCACTGCCCGCCCACCGACTCACCGACCCTCTCGACGAGCTAGTCGGCACCATCCTCTCCCAAAACACCAGCGACCGTAACTCAGAGGCCGCCTTCCGCAGCCTTCGATCCGCTTTCAGGGACTGGGAGTCTGTGATCGCGGCGGATCCCGTTCAGATCGCCGAAGCGATTCGTCCCGGCGGCCTCCACCGCATTAAGGCACGGCGCATTCTAGAGACCCTGCACGCCGTAAAGGACCGGACCGGCCGGCTCGACCTCGACTGGCTTCGTGAACTGCCACAACCGGAGATCCGCCGGCATCTCGTCGCGATTCCTGGCATCGGCGTCAAGACCGCCGCCTGCGTCGAAGCCTTCTCCCTGGGCCTGCCGGCCTGTCCGGCCGACACTCACGTCAGCCGGATCTGCCAGAGGCTCGGGTTGGTTCCCCGGAAAGCATCGCCGGACAAGGCGCAGGCCGTACTCGAGAGCGAAACGCCACCCGGCGAACAGGTCGACCTGCACCGGCGGATGATCCGACTGGGCCGCGAGGTGTGCCACGCTCGCAAACCAGATTGCCCCGTCTGTCCCTTGCGGACCCGGTGCGATTACTTTGCGTCCAATAAGGCCAGCTAGACTCGAAGCCCGGAGCACCGAACCGCCGTGAACCCAGACAAGAGATGGCCTCCCGACCAGCTGACCACCGTCCTCTTCGACCTTGACGACACACTGATCGATTCCTTCGACGCCCGGTCATCGGCCCTTGCGCGAGTGTTCGCAAGATTCAATGTTCGGGATCGCTCCCCCCGCGAGTTCATGCGCGATTTGGGCGGTAAACAGCTCATGTCCGCCCTTGAGGAGTTGGAGTCAGAGCTAGGCCAAATGGTCGGCCTCTATGAGACGTATCGAGAGCTGTATTGGACGCAGGAAACCGATACGATTCGCCTCTACCCTGGCGTCAAGACCCTTCTGTCCGCGATCAGGACAAACGGCCTGAGTACCGGCTTGGTCACCCAAAAGCGCCGCAACTTCACCATCGCGGGACGAAGCGCCGGCGCGATGAAGGAGGTTAGGCAAGCCGGACTCTCCGAGACGTTTCCCGTCGTGATCGGGATGGAGGACGTGACGAGATTTAAACCGCATCCAGAGGGTATTCGTCTCGCGATGAGGCTACTTGGGTCCACGCCTGAACACACCCTGATGGTCGGCGACAGCTTCCCTGACATGGAAGCCGGCCGAGCCGCCGGATGCTGGACCTGCCACGCGACCTGGGGATTGCCGGAAGGACACCGCACGCTCGATGGCGTCGAACCGGATTTCGTGGCCGCCTCGCCGGCTGAGTTACTGACGTTGATCTCAGAACCAAGCCGCGTATGGCGGTAGCCAAGACACCCGCGCCCGGCCACCGCTCGACGGCGTCCCCTCGAAACCGGTGCTCCTACGGATCGACGCAGATCAGCTCGTCACACGGATACTTGGTGATAACCTGGGGACCGTCCTTGGTTATCACGCACTCCTCCTCGATCCGTGCGGCTCCAGTTCCGTCCGATGCAGGACAGTAGGTCTCCAGCGCGAACACCATGTTCTCCTCAAGGACGATCGGATTGTCCATCGAGACCCGCCGGCTGAACACAGGCTTTTCCCAGTGGCTCAGGCCAATCCCATGCCCGAACTGCAGCGCGAACGCAGCCGCCTCTGATTCGTAGCCGAATGACTGCGCCGGCGGCCAGACCGAAGCTACCTCCGCCGTAGTGTTGCCCGCCCTCACCATGTCGATCGACGCATACAGCCAATCGTAGGCCTTTTTATAAGCGTCATGCATCGCCGGCGTGGCCTCGCCCACGTGGAAAGTCCGGTAGTAGCACGTCCGGTAGCCCATGAACGAGTGGATGATGTCCATGAAGATGGGATCTCCCGGCCGGACGATGCGGTCGGTGAAGTTGTGAGGATGTGGACTGCTCCGCGGGCCGGAGATGCAGTTTACGACCTCGACCTGATCGGAGCCCAATCGATAGAGCACATCATGCACCATCCCTACCAGGTCGTTTTCTCGGATGCCGGCCCTCAGATTCCTGATCACAGTACTGTACGACGCGTCCACCATGCTGGCGGCGCCCTCCAGCAGAAAAATCTCGTCCTGAGTCTTGATCACCCGCGCGTCCAGCATGATCTCCTGGCCGTCGACGATCGTGAACCCGTTCTTCTGCAGGACCTCCAACGCCCTGTAGTCGATGATGTCTATGCCAACGCGAGCGTTCTCTATCCCGTGGTCCTTCAGTATCCTGACCAACGTGTCGTCGAATTCGTTCTGGAAGCCGGCCTCGTACGGCACCGAGTTGCGCATCCAGCTCGACATCGGAAAAACGCGGTCCTTGATCCAGGGCGAGTGCAGCTTCTTCGAGGCGACCGCGCTACCGAAGTCGAATAGCAGCGGTTTGCCTCCCTGCGGCACAATAGCGTACCGACCGAGCTTGTCACGCGCCCACTCCCCGGTCCAGGTGTTCGTCGCGTAGCGGATGTTGTTCTGGTCGAACAGCAGCAACGCGTCTGCGTCCGACTTCGCCATCGCCTTCTCGACCTTCTCTTCGCGCTCGCGGCGCAATCGATCGAAGTCGACCCTGACCTCGAAGTCAGTGGCCATTGTTCCAAATTTCATTGCTGGTCCTCCCTGTCAGACCCCTTCAGGACAGAATCATCCCGCCTTCGACGTTGTAAGTCTGACCGGTAATGTAGTCGGCATCTTCCGAAGCGAGGAACGCCGCCAGCTTGGCGACATCATCCGGCTCCGCAACCCGGCCAAGCAGAATGTCGGCGGAGAAGTTCCTCATCGCCTCACCAGGCTCGCTGGTGTCGCCCAATTCGATGTACTCGTTGTCAAGCTGCTCCCATAGTGGCGTGTCTACTACGCCCGGCGCGAACGCGTTTACCGTAATCTTGTGCTCGGCCAGCGCCCTGGCGCCGGACTGCGTCAACGCGATCACCGAGAACTTGCTCGCACAGTAGGGTGCGATTTCCGGAAAACCCTGCCTTCCCGCGATAGACGACGAGTTGATGATCTTTCCGCCTGTGCCCTGCGCGATCATCTGCTTCGCCGCTTCCTGCATGCAGATCAGCACTCCTAGCCCATTCACGCGCATAATGAAGTCCCAATTGTCCTCTGTAACCTCCAGGAAACGCTGGATTCGGTTGACACCGGCGTTATTGAACAGCACGTCCAACTTGCCGAACTCTGACACCGCCCGCTGCACCATGGCCTGCACCTGGTCGCGCTTCGTGACGTCAACGCCGACCGCGATCGCCTCGATACCCATGTCCCGGGCTTCGGAGGCGGCCTCCTCGGCCTGTTCGGCGTTGAGGTCCCCAATGACCACTTTGGCCCCCTCGCCTCCCAAGCGTTGTCCGATGGCTTTACCAATCCCCCGAGCGCCGCCGGTTATGATGCATACTCTGCCTTCAAGTCTCAAAACCACATACCTCCGCTGCACGTTGGGTGTATCAGGCGCCAATGCGCCATCGCCGGCTATTGGAACACCCCGCCGGCGATTTAGTCAATTCGAGCGCCACTGGGTCGATTGCGCTCGTGTACGACTGGGCACATGGGTAACACTTAGACCGAGCACATAGGTAACACTTTTGTAGGGGTATGCACAACTCGTTTCACGTGATCATCCAAGAGCCTGATGATGAGAGGACCGAACTGGAGGTCGAATGTCGATCGTGGAATGAGAAAATGTAGCGCGGTCGAAGACTACGGGAGGCGAGGGGCTCGTCCTCCGTTGGATTAGGGGTGGGACGTGGCGGAATCCGTGGTGCCAACTCGCTGTACAAAAGGACAATTCCGGCTTTTCATACCTTAGTGTGCCGGCAACAGCCGACATGGCCTGTTGGCACCGAGTTTCAGTTGGGCGCTTCAGTGATGATGTTTTTTTGAGGGCGGCAACTTACGACGCGGCAATCCGAGTGCCGCGCCTCGCAATTCTGCTCATTTTTTCTCGGTCACAGACCGAATTCTGCATCAGTCCGGCAACCGGCCCTTCTGAAGCAGATACGCCCGCGCCAGCCGCAACTCATCATAGGTGAATTCTTCCACTCCCAGGAACTCCCAAACCGGCCCAAAGAAAGCGCTGCCGCAGACACCAAAGGCCTCTTCTATCCTTGCGAGCCTTTCCTCCGCCGGCAGCAGGTGGCCCAATTCCAAGGCCACGCCTCGATCGGCCATCCGTTCGATATGCCCGATAATGGTAGTCTCCACCATACCTCGTTGCCGGGCTATCTGGCTGATCGAAAGCCCTTGGGACAACATTTCCCTGGTTATATCGTAGGTATTTCCTCGACGCGGCTGCCGCCGTTCACGCTCTTGTCCTCCGACAGATCTTTGTACAACAGATGTCCGCTCCGGCCGGTCGTTCGCCTCGGCGTAGCTACGTATGACCTCTAGGAACCTCGGTCCGTACTGCTCCAATTTCACCTCACCCACTCCGGTTATCCCGGAGAACTCCTCCATGCTCCGTGGGACGACGGCAGCCATGTGCCGGAGGGATACGTCCCATAAGATCGCGAACGGCGGAACATCACGGGCATCGGCCAACTGTCTCCGCAATGCGCGTAGCTCCTCGAACAGCCCCTCGTCGTACTCCGTTGCCGCCGGCGTTTTTCTGGTCCGGCCGGCTCCGGTGTCCCGGTCAACGTCCGGATCCGTCGGACGCAAGAGGGCTAGGGTTTGGCGCTCTCGGAGGAACTCCCGCCCACTGGGTGCCACGGCTAGGGTCGGATATTCACCATCGCTGCGCATGAGCAATCCCCGCGCCTCCAGCTGTCCAATAATGTCCCTGAGTTGAGGTCGCGTATAGTCCCGGGCGATTCCATACACACTTAATTGACGGTGGCCGAACTGCAGGATCCGCTTGTCCCGGCTCCCCCTCAATACACGTATCACATGGGTAATACCAAACCTCTCGCCGGTGCGGATTACCGCGGAGAGTATCTTTTGGGCTATCTCCGTAGCGTCGAACTCCTCTCCGGATCTCAGACAGACGTCGCACCCGCCGCAGTTGTCTTCCGTCCAACGCTCTCCAAAATACTCCAGGAGGAATCGACGCCGGCAGGTCGGAAGTTGGGCAAACTCCAACATCTTGTCGAGCTTCAGACCTGCATTCCGCCGTTCAGAGGCGTCTTCGATCTGGTTGATAAAAAAGTCCTGTTTGGCCTTGTCCGCGTAGGCGAAGAACAGAACGCACTCGCTGGGAAGCCCATCCCTGCCCGCCCGGCCCGTTTCCTGGTAGTAGGCCTCCAGGGACTTGGGAAGACTGTGGTGGACCACCAGCCGGATGTCCGGCTTGTTTATCCCCATTCCAAAGGCAATGGTAGCGACGATGATGGGTACGCGGTCTCGGACAAATTCCTCCTGGGTCCGGCGGCGGGTTTCCCCGTCGAGCCCGGCGTGGTAAGGGCGGGCCGACAAACCCTCAGCCTTCAAATCCGCCGCCAGATCTTCGGTCTCTTTCCGGGAGAAACAATAGATTATGGTGGACTGGTGCATGTGGCGGCGAAGTAGCGACAACAGCCGCATCCAATAATCGCCCTTCGGCAGCACCGAATAACTGAGGTTTGGCCGGTTGAAACTAGATACGAACACCTGGCCCTGCTGCAAGCCAAGTTGAACGATGATGTCATCCCGAACCTGTGGGGTCGCGGTGGCGGTCAGGGCAATCACCGGCACTGACGGAAAATCCTGCCTCAGTTGCCGCAAGTTGCGGTAGTCAGGTCGAAAATCGTGGCCCCACTCGGAGATGCAATGGGCCTCGTCAATTGCGATTAGGCTCAGCTTCACGGCGCTGAGGAACCGGCGGAATCCTGGAACCGCCAGCCGTTCCGGCGCCACGTACAAGATCTTCACCTGTCCGCGCCGCACCTGCTCCTGGACTCCATTGATCGCGGAAGCCGGCAGAGTGCTATTGATGAACCTGGCGGCAATGCCGTTGGAGTTCAACGCGTCCACCTGGTCCTTCATCAGGGCGATCAGTGGCGATATCACCAGCGTGATGCCATCAAAGATCAGCGCCGGCAGTTGGTAGCAGAGCGACTTGCCGCCGCCGGTTGGCATCAACGCCAGGCTGTCCCGGCCGGCCAAGACGTTGGCGATTATCTCTTCCTGCGGCGACCAAAAGCTGTCGTAGCCGAATCGGGACTTGAGGATGGCAAGGGGTGCGCTATCGTTCAAGGCTGGCTATCGTGCCTAACGGCGGACTTGGCAGTTACGCCGGAAGTTCACTCGTTGGACGCGTTGCGCCAGAGACGGCGGCTGGTAGCGCTTAGCACGATTGCCGCGAGAGGATCAGTAAACATCCAATTGATCAGATGAGTCGTACCTTGGGGCTCGTCGCCGCTCATGAGAAAGTCAAACCAATTCCAAAAGAACCATAGAGACAGGAAGATTGTGGCATAGAAGACTAGGTTTATCTCTAGGTAACTGCGCGTAACCGAATCGCCGGACCCATCCTGCTCCAGAGCCTGCTTGGCCATCACGTGAACCACAAAAGCGACTATTATCCCAGCGGCCATAAACCAATCCAGGACCGCCCACACGGCGATGATATCCACAGCATCCTGATAGAGCGAGCCGAAGACATAGTGTGCCGCCACCGCCAAGCTGATCAGACCGAGTAAGATCGAGGCTATTCTTGTTATCACCTTCACAGCTCCTTGCCAAGGCCGGGCCCAACATTTGTGGTAGACAGTTTAGGTTGCCGCCCGACTTCGCGGGCGAAGATGATGCCGCATCAACTCGGATCACCAGTACTTCTATATCCGTTGGCGAAACGATCAAGCCGGCTAGCTCGAGACTAGCCCTCCGCCTTCCAGTTAGTCTATCATTTCCTTACACATGAGTGCGACGCCCGCGAGTAATCCCCAGATTAGAATCAAAGACCTGCCCGGCGAGCAGCGGCGCGTCATCCGCGCGTGGTGCATCTACGACTGGGCCAACTCGGCATTCGCGACCAGCGGCTTGGTCGCCATCTTCCCAGTCTACTTCGTATTTCTCTTCAAAGAGGCTCTGGGTGAGAGCATAACCTTCCTCGGCATCACGTTCACGGGAAGCTCGGTCTGGAGTTTGGCGATCGCGGTCTCAACCGCGACAGTCGCACTTTCCAGCCCGGTAATAGGTGTAATCTCCGACCGCATCCCCATAAAGCGAACCCTGCTGTGGATATACACCGGCGCTGGGGCCTTGTTCACCGTGTTGGCATTCTTCTCGGCCTACACCGGCCAACCATGGGCCTGGTTGATTGGCACCTTCACTCTCGCCAATATTGGATTCGCCGGCGGCCAGGTTTTCTATAACTCCTTCCTGCCCCACATTGGTCCGAAGCATCTGACCGACGACATTAGCAGCCGTGGATACGCGTACGGCTACATTGGGGGCGGTTCGTTACTCCTATTACACCTAGCTCTGATCCTGATGACACAGGACACGGAATGGTCCGACATAGCCACCAGGGGAGCCATCGCGTCGGTCGGGGTATGGTGGTTTGGTTGGGCGATATGGACGCTGCGTGTGGTGCCCGAGCCACCCATTCGCCGTCGCGTCGGCCGAATGAAGGCACCGGCCGTTCTCGCGATGGGATTCAAGGAGTTGGGCCGGACTTTCCGTGAGATCAAGCGTTTCAGAGTCGTACTCGTCTACCTGGGCGCCTACCTCCTATTCAACGATGGACTCCAGACCGTCATTGCAGTATCCGGCGCATTTGCCGCCGATACACTGAGGATTTCGCTGGCATTCAATATGGCGACGATAGTGATCATTCAGTTCGTCGCCTCCCCTGGAGCCTTAGCCTTTGGCTGGTTAGCGGACAAGCTCTCCACGAAGCGGGCACTGATGATTTCTCTGGTGGGATGGATCTTCATCGTGCTGTTCGGCGTCGCGATAGCTCCCCTCTCACCGCGCGAGCACTCCGAGTTTGACTTCCGGATCGCCCACCGTCCGGACACCAACGACTACATTGTCGTTGACGCGCCGGGTTCGACAGACTCGACCCACGAGTTACGGCTGGCAGAAGATTCCTGGGTTCTCAGCGAAGGTGCGATATTGACCCCGGGCGCGGCTGGCAACCTTGCCGAAGCCGTCCGGCTGTCGGACGGCTTTGCCTACAGCGTCTCGATTCAGGGTGGACCGGTCGACGGCGAGTCCGCGATCGGAAAACTGCATCCTTCGGTGCTTGGGTCTGGCCCAATTGACTGGTGGCCGAAGTTCGTGCGCTCGAATCTATGGGAGCCTCTCGGTTTTGACGCCGGCTACCAATGGCTGTTGCTCGGCGTGATGGTGGGACTGGTAATTGGTGGTAGCCAGGCGCTCGCCAGGAGCCTCTTCTCCCAGATCGCGCCGGAGTCGCGCAGCGGCGAGTTCTTCTCGTTCTTTGCGTTCATGAGCCGAGCCTCATCAGTATTCGGGCCCATGCTGTACGTCTTCGCCACCGCAGTCTTCGACACCCGCGTCGCGGTTACGTCGATTCTGCTGATAATCGTCGCTGGGACAATAGTGCTGAAGTGGGTTGACGTGTCCGAAGGGATCAGAGTGGCAGCCCGCGAGGAAGCCAGGATCCGGTACGCCTGACGGCATGAACAGCTCGGAGGCTTCCCGCCTCCCCCTGCAAATCATGGTGCACACCAACGCTGTACGAATTCGGACCGGCCGGCAGATGTTCGTCCGCTCAGAACAGGAGTTGCGCAATGCCTGAGGACACAGTATTTCGAGTCGGAGTCACCCCCGATGTCATCAACTCAGAGGGAGAGCTCGAATGGGGAGGCGTCACCCTGAGCCAACTCAGGCAGAGCCCCGGCTTCGAGGTCGAGTACATTCGGCCCAAGAGACCCATACTTTCGCCAGACCAGGTGAAGGATTTCGACGCTATCTTCTCGTTCGGCTCCGGCTATGACAAGTCGACGTTTTCCGACCCTGGCACGCGACTTATCCACGTCGCCAGGTTTGGCGTCGGCTACGACAACGTCGACGTACAGGCCGCCACCGAGGCCGGCGTCATCATCACCATCACGCCGGACGGTGTTCGCCGACCGATGGCAACCGCTATTCTGACGTTCATCCTGGCATTGTCGCACAAGCTGCTGATAAAGGACCGGCTCATCCGCGCCGGCGGATGGGACGAGAAGATCCACCACATGGGAGTCGGCCTTACCGGCCTCACAATCGGACTCATCGGCGTGGGCAACATAGGCCGCGACTTCTGCGAAATTGTCCGGCCACTGGAGATGAAGTTACTGGGGCACGATCCCTACGTAGAGCAATCTGAAATGGAGCGTTTGGGAGTCAGCTTGGTCGACCTGGACACCCTCCTCCGCGAAGCCGACTTCGTGTGCCTCAACTGTCCACTTACACAAGAAACCGAAGGTTTGATTGGCGAGCCCGAGCTTGCCTTGATGAAACAAACTGCCTATCTGATCAATACTGCCCGTGGGCCAATTGTCGATGAGCGCGCGTTGTATTCAGCGCTTGTCCGCCGGCAAATCGCCGGTGCTGGCCTCGACGTGTTCGAGTCCGAGCCGACTCCGCCGGATAACCCGATACTCCAACTAGAAAACGTCATCGTCATCCCCCATTCGATTTGTTGGACCGACGAGTGCTATTCGAAGATGGAAATCTCGGCCAGCCAGGCGATTCTGGACATCGCCGGAGGCACAATTCCCAAGCACGTCGTTAACAAAGAAGCGCTGAAACATCCCCGCTTGCGCGACAGGTTTTCCCGGACCTCCACCCAAAATACTCAGACCTAGTTGCTCTGAAAAAAGCCCCTGCGCCGGCTGTCGACGGCAGTTTCAGGGATCCGGCGCTCCCCACTTCGTCGTTCCGGCGAATGCCGGAACCCAGGAGGGGCGGGGATGGGAAATTGTAACGCGGTCGAAGACTACGCGAGACCAGGGGCTTGTCCCCCGCCAAAGGCGTCCCAGCAGCCTCCCGTCATGCCCATTTCCATCCCTCGTTGCTCCGACTGCCGGCGCCAGTCACAGGTGTCCTCCTTAAACCCGCAGGTGGAATCCAGAGGTCGGCAATATATAATGAGTCTCCGCCAAGGTACGACAAGCCACTGGTTGCGCCTGCTCCTCGCAAGCCAAAATCCCAACCCTTGAAAAGAGAGACTAACGATGTACAGACCGCTAGACAGGCAACTGGTAGACCCCTACTCCAACTGGGATGTCAATCGAATTAAAGAGATGTTTGGCTATGCCGAGTTGACTCCTACCGCCCCTGTTACGGTTGGAGAGTTCGGCTCCTGGACCATCACATATTTCACCGGAGCATACGGACTTGGCCGCTTTGGCAGAGTAGTTCTGCCGTTCAAATACGTTTCCGGTTGGGGAGCGTTCCAAAACACCGACCCCTCGGGGGACAACTACTTCTCAGTGGAATGCAGCAATCCCGACGCAAACATCGAGCTCTTGATCGAGCACCCTCAGTCATCGGTATTCCCGCTTCATCACGCGGCCACCGCCGTGGTCGGAGGCCTGCCGCTCGACCAGGGAGAGTGGATTCGATTCAACTTGGGAGACACTTCACATGGCAGCAGAGGTTGGCGCGCCCAGCACTTCAGCGAGGATGCACATCCCTGGTCGGTCTGGGTCGACGCTGTCATGTCCCGGCACTACGTCCAGGTACCAGGCGTCCAGCCCATAAGAGTAGTTGCCGGCCCCGCCGATCGTCTCACCCTGACCGTTCCTGCCAACACATTGCCGAATGAGCCGGCCTGGCTGTCCGCCCGAGTCGTCGATCGCTTCAACAACACGGCGACAGGTTTTCGTGGGTCGATGCGCCTCGAGGAGCATCCGGATGTCGCCGGCTTGCCTGAAAGCGTCGAGTTCGGCGAGGCCCAGCGGGGTGTCGCCCGGGTTGAGGGAGTTTCCGTTCGAAAACCGGGAGTCGTTCGCCTCAAGGCCGAGGTGCCGGGGACTGCAATGTCCGCAACGAGCAATCCAATCGAGTGCGCCGATCGCTTCGAGCGCCGGCTGTACTTCGGAGACCTCCAGAGTCAGTCAAACGAAACAGCCGGGACCAACACTGCCGAGTCCCTGTTCCAGTTCGCCCGCAACGTTTCCTGTATCGACTTTCTGGCCCACACGGCAAATGACTGGGAGCTCCAGCAGGACGACTACGAAAAGATCCGCGGTTTGGCCCGCGACTATAACGAGCCCGGCCGCTTCGTCACGTTCCAGTCCTATGAGTGGTCCGGCCTCACCCCTGGGGGAGGCGACCACTGCGTGCTCTACCTGCGAGACGACCAGCCGATCTACCGCAGCGGCCATTTCAAGGTCTTTGACGGCTCCGACACCGAGATGGACAGGTACCCGGTGAGCGCCCTGCTGGACACGTTTCGAGGCAGATCCGATGTGTTCGTAACGCCCCACGTCGGCGGACGGATGGCAACTCTGGACGACTTCGATCCTCAGTTGATGCCCTACCTGGAGATCTGCTCGACCCACGGAAGGTTCGAGTGGTACGGACGCGAGGCGATCGAGCGGGGTCTCACCATCGGGTTTGTCGGCTCCACCGATGACCACACCGGCAGGCCGGGCGCCGGGTACAGCGCCTTCGCCGACGCTCGAAGAGGCGGTCTCGCCGCAGTGTACGCCTCCGAACTCTCGAGGCAAAGCCTCTGGGAAGGAATCCAGAGTCGCCATGTCTACGCGACCACCGGCGACCGCATTATTCTCGATGTCAGGGTAAGCGGCGCGTCGATGGGCGAGGACGTCCGCCTGACAGAGCACCCCACTATCGAAGTCGACATTCACGCGACCGGGCCACTGAAGTCCCTGGAAATACTACGCGACTTGGAAGTGATCTATGTCCATGACCTGGGACATGGCGACGTGCTCGCTGCCGACAGGCTTCGCTTCGAGTGGAGTGATCCAGAAGCTCAAACCAGGGGCCCGATCAGATGGGACGGGAGTCTCGAAATCTCGCAGGGGCGAATCGTCTCCGCCAGTCGGTACGCGTACCACACGCCCGTGGAGCCTATAACCGAGGTCTTGGAGCGTCGAGTGAGTTGGATCTCCACCACCGAATTGGGCAGCGTTACGTTTACCGGCAGGGGTCGCGGCGATCAGGATGGGATCCTGGTCTCTCTCGAAGGCGCCGATCAGGCGACGCTCTCATTTCAAAGCGGACCAGTCTCATTTCAAGAAAACGTCTCGGCGCTCCTTGCCAAGTCTCGCAATTATCCCGGCAAAGGACAGAAGGGCAGCCTGACCGCCGGCCCCGTCCCGGCGCGGCCCGGCCCGCTGGACGTCGAGTTCACTTTCCGAGACGATGACGCACAGGCCGGCCGCCACGCATATTGGGTCCGCGCCGTCCAGGAGGACAACGAGATTGCATGGAGTTCGCCCACCTGGGTGGATCTGGACATCTGACCGGCGATACATCGCACTCCTGGGCCGCGGCTCCACAAGCGCCGGCGAGTTCGGCCTTTTGACAGCGGTCGAATATTCCCAAGCCCGCCGAAACCGGCTTGAAGTATAATCGTCCCCGGATTACCGATTCGGGCGCGCCCGCCTGGTCGACCTGGCCAACTCAACGGCGGCACGGAGTATGAATAATGCAGACTGATCTGGCTGAACGCGTATGCGTACCGTGTCGAGGCGACATCCCGCCTCTGACGCCGGCCCAGATCCGCCCACTGCTCGAACAGGTCTTCGGCTGGCAGGTCGACGCCGGCAAGAAGATACACAAGTCCTACCAGTTCAACGACTTCGTCGGAGCCGTAGACTTCGTCAACCAGATTACGGAAGTCGCCGAAGAACAGGGCCATCATCCCGATCTGCTCGTGCGTTGGGGCGAGGTACAGGTATTTCTCTGGACTCACAAGATCGACGGCCTCAACGAGGCCGACTTCATTATGGCCGCAAAGATCGATAGGATCTTCGGCACAAGGAAGGCGATGGATCGGAGCGCCGACCGCAATGCCAATAAACTCGAGCTCACCGACTACGCCGTCGGCGGCGCGGGTTGGACCATACAACCCGACCACGAAGTGCAACTGCCGGCATCGTTCGGCGGGGAGGCCCACGACCAACCAGGCGATATCGCCTCGGCTAAGGCGCAGTTGACCTGGCAACAACAGGGATGGATCAATACCGGGTTCTCGGTGGAGGTGAGCGACGGCACGAATTGGTTCTCTATGGATACGTTCGACGAGACCTCGCCGCCGCCAGTTGACCTGACCCGGATGACTTACAAACTTTCTACCGTGCTCGACACGCCGGACAAAATTAGTGCGGCGCAATTCCGTTGGCGCAGCCCGGCCGGCGGAGGTCCCGGCGGCGATGGATTTACGATTTCCATCGCCAGCATTCGCCTGATGGTTACGGATACCAGGACCGATTAGGCGCTACTATTCAATATTCACAGGTATTGGGAGAGCACATGTCTGCGATGCGGCTTGGTCGAGGCAATACCTCCGCCGCTGATTACGAGGCCGTTGTAATCGGCGGAGGCCCCGCCGGCTCGACTGTTGCAAGTTTGTTGTCGCAATGGGGTCGCAGAGTCCTTCTGCTCGAAAAGGAGGTGTTCCCGCGGCACCACATTGGCGAATCCCTCCTGCCCGGCACCGTCATTGTGATGCGACGACTGGGAGTGTTCGAGAAGGTTCAGCGCGCCGGGTTCGTACCGAAGCACGGCGCCACATACGTATGGGGCAAATCGCGAAAGCCCTGGACCATCCAGTTCGGCGAGCTGAGCGACAAACCCCTGGGATTCAAGGGCAGACCTCAAAACTCTTTCCAGGTGGATAGAGCCAATTTCGACAAGATTCTCCTGGACCACAGCCGCGAGTCCGGCGTAACGGTCATGGAAGGATGCTCGGTCACAAACGTCGCCCGAGACGGCAACAACATTTGGCGAATCGACTATTCAGATCAAAACAAGCACCTCCAAACCGCGACCGGGCTGATTTGCGTCGACGCCTCCGGCCAGAACTGCCTGCTCGGCGACAAGATGGGGCTTCGAAACTTCAATGAGTCATTGAGGAATATCGCGGTTTACAGCTACTTTGAGGGCGGCAAGCCTTTGCGCGACCTGGTGCCGGACCTGAACCCGCAGAGCAATGGAAACATATTCGTCGCCGCCAATGATATTGGCTGGATCTGGTACATCCCGCTTGGCGACGGTCGTTATAGCGTCGGTTTGGTTACGGAAGGCGCGAATTCGCGCGAGATCAACCGAGCGGGTAGAGCAAAGTATTACCGCGACAGCATAGACGCGACCCCAGAGGTTGCCCATCTCCTCAGAGAAGCACGGATGGAGTCCGACTCCATCTACTCCCAAAGCGACTGGTCATACATATGCAAGAAGATGCAGGGTCCGGGATACCTGCTTGTTGGCGATGCCGCCGCCTTTGTCGACCCGATCCTTTCCACCGGCGTCCACCTTGCTATGGACGGCGCCCTCAAGGCCGCCTTGGCGATCAACACGTCGCTGACAAATGCCGCTTTGACTGATCGAGCGATGGATTGGTACGAGCAGGAGTACCAGAAATCCGCGTCAGACTACCTTCACATGGCCCAACACTGGTACCACGGGCACCGAAGCCAGACCGCGTGGTTTTCGCAGGCGAAGAGTCTGGTAGCGCCTGAATCGAACCTGTCCGTCAGGCAGGCATTCATCCAGCTTTCCGGCGCTTACTCCCCCGGCATCGAGGGCCAATCTGACATCAAGCTGAACCCCTTGGGTGGGTTTTCCCCCGGACAACTCAACACTATGTACGAGAATTTTGAAACAGTCGTTCCGGCCGATTCGGCAGAGCCAGATTCTCCTTCCGATCCCGCGACAGCGATCCGCGAATCCTCCAAAACAGGCAGGGTTAGAAACCTCGGTTTCAGCATTCCCACTCTCGGGCCCGGCATTAGCTACGACCCCTACATGCTTGAGGAAGACAACCTACTGGCCCCCTGCATCCAGGTTGTCAAGCACGTCGACGGAATTCAACGCATGCAGCGCGCGCTCGGTGAAGGATACCTGCACTTGCTCGAACGTGTTGATGGCAAGACCACGGTCCGCGAGATAGCAGCCGAGCTCGCAACTTTGCCTAAGCTGTCCACACAAGGCGATACCTCCGAACTGCGGGGATTCATCACCGACGCGTTCAAGCAGCTCTACCAGGACGGTGTGTTGGTGTCAGCCGGCCAGCGGCGGGCCACGACCTCGAACCGCGATGACGGGGCCGGCGCTTCTGCTCCGATGAGAAGGATTGGGCGCAACGACCCTTGCCCCTGCGGCAGCGGCAAGAAGTACAAGCGCTGCCACGGTAGATGAGCGCGGCAACGGACCCCATTCGCCGGCGATGATCGGACGATACACGCGGCCACCTCACCTCGCGTTTATAGTTCACCAACGCGCATTCGTCCGAGAGTCAAGTACGGACTAAGCCGCTCTTCGACATGTGGCGTCCCGCGCGACATATGTGTATAATGGCGTCGCATTGCCGAATGTAGACAGATCAAACGCAAAAATAGGAGGGATGCTCTCTAGATTTGAATCCATTTCTGCCGTAAAACGGTTAAGGCCAATTGAGTCAGCACCCACATTTTGGTTAGGAGAACATAGTTGGATCTTAGCAGTAACCTAGTTAAAAAGTTTACCCGCCGCTCGTTTTTGGCGGGACTGGGAGCCGCCGGCGCATTGCCGATTCTCGCGGCATGTCAACCCCAGGTGGTAACGGAAGAGCGGGTTCAGGTCGTTGAGAAAGAGGTCCCGGTCGAGAGAGTCGTTACCCAGGTCGTAAGAGAGGAAGTCGAGAAGGTCGTAACCGTCGAGGTCGAGAAGGCGGTTGAGGTCGAAAAGGTAGTGACCGTCGAGGTCGAGAAGGCGGTTGAGGTCGTAAAGAGAGAAGTCGTCGAGGTCGAGAAGGAAGTAGTCGTCGAGAAAGAGAAAGTCGTTACCGTCGCGCCGGTGATGATGGAGAAGCAGGTCGTGACCTCTTGGGGTTGGGTCAGCTTTGCCACATCCGAGGGTTGGGCGATGGATGGCGTTCTCATGGGAGACGCCTTCCAGGAAGAGACCGGCATCATCCAAGAGCACACCCCGGTCCACTGGTCCCAGTACAACGACGCTCTCAAGGCCGCCGTGCCGGCGGGTGTCGGCCCCGATGTGTTCGAGAATAACTGGAGTCACATCCAGCCGATGGGCACCGTCGAGTTCGTGGTACCTCTCCAGGACTACGCGTCGTCCGAATGGGGCGCGAACTGGAAGGACAGATTCGTACTCGGCCCGATCGACGAGTTCGAGCGACTCGGATTGATCGAGGGTCTTGACAATCATTATCACCTTTCAGTCTACGCCCAGGCACTCGGCCAATACTTCGCGAATATGGACCTGTTCAACGAGCACGATCTTGAGTTGCCGACCACTTGGGACGAGTTTGTCATCGCTAACGATACATTCGCCGCCGCCGGAGTCCCCGCAATTGGTATGGGATCGAAGGACCACTGGTGGGCCAACTCCTATTGGACGCTAATGTTGGAAACAGCCGCGCCCGGTTACCGCGACCAGATCGACTGGGAGGGAACTGGTCAATTCGACAGCCCTGAGTGCCGCGCCGGCCTCGAGCTGTATAAGATGATCTTCGATAGGAACTGGAGCCAGCCCAATCCGCTCTCTACCGGAGTTGGTGACTCTCGAACGATGTGGATCAACAAAGAGATCGCCTCTCATGCCGGTTGGAGTGGCTGGTGGGGCATCGCGATGAGCGGTGATGACCAGGGCAACGGCGAGCAATGGGGCATCTTCGAGCCGCCGGGAGGCAAGACCCTAGCATCTTCCGCCGCCGGCTTCGCCATTACCCAAACCGCCCGTGACCATGACTTGTCCTTCGAGATGATCAAGTGGTACGTCGACGGCACCGGCCAGGACTTCGTTGCCGCTCGCCCATCGCCTCCTGGCAAGAAGGGCGTTCAGATGGCTAGCGTTTCAGCAAACTTCGACGCTAACGTCATCGCGCCCACAATGGCGATTCTGAACGAGGGTCGCACGATCATGAGGTGGGCACGGTGCCACGACACCGACGTGTCGCTCGGTCAGAGCATGCAGGGTTTGATTGACGGTCGAGCCACGATCGATGACGCCCTGTCCGAGGTCCAGAAGGTCTGGGACGACCAGTGCTCTAAGCCGGGAGAGTAACGCTACTCTTCCTGGATAGCCCGCACAAGTAGCTTCGAGTTGAAGTCATCGCCCCTGGCCCGCTCGGGCCGGGGGCTTGTACTACCGAAGGGGTTTAGAATTGAGCAGTAGCCCTATTCCTTCCACGCCACAAACTACCACCATCGCGCTCAGTACAGGCGACCAGGTGCGTCGGTGGATCAGGCGTGCCCATCTCACAAACTATCTCTTCATCCTGCCGGCTCTCGTTGTCTATCTCCTATACGTTGCGTTTCCTGTTTGGAGAATCCTCTATGACAGCCTCTCTGACTGGACTGGTTGGAGCGAGAAGAATCGGCAGTTTATTGGTCTTGAGAACTACGTAGAGCTGTTCACGGAAGACAAATGGTTCCTTGCCGCCATCAAGCATAACCTGATCTGGTTCGTTGTAGCGGTTGGCGCGACGCTGATCATTGGCTTCGTCACAGCATATCTGCTCAACCAGAAGCTGCGTTTCCGCGATGTCTATCGGACCTCGATATTCCTTCCCCTTACAACGTCCGCGGTCGTTGTGGCATTCGCTTGGAACTACTTTTACCAGCCAAATTTTGGCATCATGAATGAAGTGCTCAGGCCCCTTGGGCTAGAGCAACAGTTCCTTGGCGACTATAAGTGGGCTCTTTACTGGATCATCCTCGCGAACATATGGCATACCGCCGGCTTCTCCATGGTGATTTACCTGGCCGGCCTTCAGACGATACCCAATGATCTTATTGACGCGGCGCTGGTTGACGGCGCGAATGTATTTCAGCGCATTTGGCACGTTGTGATTCCGATGCTCTGGCCTTCGACCGCCGCCCTGCTGATTCTCGGCGCCATCGGCTCGGTCCGAGTATTCGAGTACGTTTTCATTCTTACGCGAGGTGGCCCCTATCACGCCACCGATGTGATCGCAATCACCATCTTCCAGGCGGCCTTCCAGAACCAAAGACAGGGTTACGCATCGGCTGTGTCGGTGGTCCTACTGATCGTCGCGCTCATAATCACCGCGATTCAGTTGCGTATGTACAAGGGCGCACACCAGAACTAGGGGGTTGGGGAATGCGTGGTACGACTTCCCTCCAGAGGACGTCCGCACTAGGATTGTCAAAACGGGCCCGCGAGGCCCTTCAAGGCCTTTGTCTACACGCGGTCCTGATTGTAATCGCACTGCTGTTCCTATTCCCCCTGCTCTACATCGTCACAACTTCCTTTAAGGAGTCTGGCGAGCACCTGCATAACGCTGGATTCTTTCCCATAACATGGGAGTTTGCGAAATACCCGAAGGTATTCGAACAAGCCAACGTCGCTGTAACCGGCGTGAACAGCTTCGTCATTACCGTTGTGACTACCGTCTTGGGACTGATGCTCTCCGCCCTGGCGGCCTATGCATTCTCGCGGCTCGAGTTGCCAGGGCGAAACCTGATTTTCCTGGTACTCCTTACCGGCCTCATGATCCCAACGGCGACTCTTATCGTACCTCTCTACAGGATGAATCTGTGGCTCGGCGATAACTTTCCAGTTGGCGGAATCCTTGGCCAGAACACTTACGGTGCCGTAGTCGGTCCATACGTAGCACTTGGTCTGCCGTTTGCAATTCTGTTGATGAAGTACTACTTCGACACGTTGCCCAAGGAGATCGAGGACTCGGCCCTGATTGACGGTGCCCACCGGCTTCAGATCTTCTGGTTTCTGATCTTGCCATTGACTCGTCCAATTCTGGGCTCGTTGGCTATCTTCAAAGCCATGGGAACCTGGAACGAGTTCCTGCTGGCGATGCTGTTCCTCACCAAGCCTGCGATGAAGACCCTGCCCCTGGCCATCATTCAGTACACCGGCATGTACTTCAACGCCATGGAAGAGATCTTTGCCCTCATGGTCATGATGAGCCTGCCGGTCGTGGTCCTGTTTCTTGCCCTGCAAAAGCAATTCATTTCTGGGCTTACCCAAGGTGCTGTAAAGGGTTGATCTCATTGACATGCAGGTACACGGTAAGACCGCATCTCTTGCAGGGACACGGTTGTACGCAGACCAGGACTATCGCTCTTTGGTAAAATGTTGGAGGAAACCTGCACGACCGTTTGACGGCGGAGCAGTGTTCACCAATTCCCTTGGGGGCTGTGAATGGCGGTAGAAGTAACGGTTTCGAGCCGTGCAAGAATGTCGAAAAAAACAAGAAGAATCCTGACAGGCATTGGACTGCACAGCGCGCTCATATTCTTCTCAGCTCTTTTCTTGATCCCGCTCCTCTACATTGTTTTGACATCGTTCAAGGCGCCAGGCGAACACCTGACCAACGCCGGCCTGCTCCCTGAGACTTGGGAGTTTGCCAAGTACATCACTGTGTTTCACAGCGCAGATGTTGCGACAACTGGCAAGAATAGCCTGGTCATCACCGTAACGACCACAATCCTTGGGCTCTTGCTATCGGCTCTCGCTGCGTACGGATTCTCCCGACTGGAGATCCCATTTAAGAACACCATTTTCCTGGTCATGTTGGCTGGATTGATGCTTCCAACCGCTACCCTTATCGTTCCCCTGTTCAGAATGAATCTTTGGCTCGAGGATAATTTCCCTATCCCTGGAGTTCTTGGCGTTAACACCTATGGCGCGGTTATCGGCCCCTATATAGCGTTGGGAGTGCCTTTCGCGGTCCTGCTCATGAAATATTACTTCGACACGATTCCGAAAGAGATTGAGGACTCGGCGCTGATCGACGGTGCGAACCGACTGCAAATATGGTGGATCATCATCCTACCGCTGACCCGTCCGATTCTCGGATCACTTGCGATTTTCAAGGCGATGGGTACTTGGAACGAGTTCTTGCTCGCAATGCTGTTCCTGACGAAACCAGCGATGAAAACCCTACCCTTGGCAATAATCCAGTACACCGGTGATCAGATGCGAATAGGTCAAATGGAGAGCCTGTTTGCCCTGATGATGATGATGACTATCCCGGTAATGCTCTTTTTCCTCGCCATGCAGAGGCAGTTCATCCAGGGTCTCACCGCCGGCGCGGTCAAGGGTTGAGCGTTTTCCACGCGACCGGGGACTCAGCCTCCAATCAATACGGGCGCCGATCGAGTGTCGCCGGTCCATACAACGCAGCCACGGTCGGTCCTGATCGACATGACTCTTGGCAAAAACTTCAATCAATGACGCTTAGCTAAGGAGGATCTAATGAAAATATCGCTTGAAGGACAGGCAGCCGTCGTAACCGGCGGCGCCGTCGGACTTGGACGTGAAATAAGCCAGGCCTTCGCCGAAGCCGGCGCCGACGTAGTGATTGGCGACATCTCCGAGTCGACCGGCCAGAAGGCCGCCGACGAGATATCGCAGACGGGCCGGCGTGGCATCTACGTTAAGACCGATATAACAAAGGTCGCGGACTGCCGGAATCTCATCGCCGAGGCGGTGAATCAGTTCGGCCGGCTGGACATCCTGGTAAATAACGCCGGCATATACCCGGCCGTTACGATACCCGACACCACCGAAGAGCTTTGGGACCTGGTATTGGACCTCAACCTCAAGGGCGCTTTCTTCTGCGCGCAGGCAGCGGCCGCGGTGATGAAGGAGCGGAAGTACGGCCGCATCATAAGCATGAGCTCGCAGAGCGCACACTCCGGCAGCCTGGCCGCCTGGGCCCACTACGCCGCGTCCAAGGGCGGCATCATCAGTATGAGCAAGTCCTTCGCGAGCTACCTGGCTCCCCACGGAGTAACCGTCAACTGCCTCGCCCCCGGCCCCCACAGGACCTACCGCGAAGAGGAATGGAGCGAGGAATGGGAGCAGATTATGATCGATAATACTCCCATGGGGCATCTTGGAAACCCGAAACACTTGGCCCGAACGGTCCTGTTCCTGGCCTCCGAGTACGCCGACTACATTACCGGCGCCACCGTTGACATAAACGGCGGCTGGTTGATGCGATAGGCTTCAATCCCGGCAGCGAAAATCGAAAAATCGGCGGAATCGGGCCCCAGGCAGTTTCGGCTTCGGGCAGATTCCGCCGCCAATCGCGCGGGAATCTGGACTGATGCCCAGACGAATATCCGCTCTGCTTAACTCTCTCGGGCTGCATGCCGTCCTTACGACGATATCGTTCCTTTTCCTGCTGCCATTCATCGTAGTCATTCGCAACTCGTTCGCGTCCTACCGTGAGCTCAGAGACAATCCCCTGTTCGTCCCCACCAATATCGATCTCGGAGGATACGTCCGCGCCTGGGACCGCGCCAACATTCCAATCGCCGGCCTCAACACGATCTTGATCGCCGGCACCACCGTCCTGATGGTGCTGATCCTGGGTTCCATGGCCGCGTTTGCCTTTTCCCGCCTGCGATTTCCCGGGCAGAGTCAGGTCTTCCTCTTCTTCATGGTTGCCCTTATGCTGCCTTCTGCCACTCTGATGGTCCCTTTGTTCAGACTGAACCTGGCCCTCGGCACCCACAATACCTACCTCGCGGTGATTGGCCCCTACATTGCGCTCGGTTTGCCCCTGGGAATTTTACTTTTCAAGTTCTATTTTGATACGCTCCCGCGTGAGTTCGAGGACTCCGCACGCGTCGACGGAGCGTCTGCGTTCACGATCTACCGCCACATCATGTTGCCCCTCGCCAGGCCAGTGCTCGCCGCGGTCGCGATCTTCCAATTCCTGACCACCTGGAACGAGTTCGTACTCGCCGGCCTGTTCCTGACCAAGCGCCATGTGTATACCCTGACCGTGACGGCGATGATCCACCGTAGCAGCGCCTTCGCATTGATTGTCATCATAAGTTTGCCCGTCGCCTTGTTCTTTCTGCTGACACAGCGACACTTCATTTCCGGCCTCACCGCCAGTGCATTGAAAGCATAGCCCGGGCCGGCGATCTACTGCTTGGACCCACCTCCCCTCAGTAGGGTAACAAGACTGAAAGACTCCTCGTACCCAACAACGAATCGGTCATTCCGGCGAAGGCCGGAATCCAGCAGGGGCAGGGATGGGAAATGTAGGGCGGCCGAAGGCTACGCGAGCCGAGGGGCTTGGCCCCCACTCCAAGCAGTCCGGGAACCAAAACAGATCCCGCGCCACTGTACAGAAGACTCGCCAAACAGCGAACCCATTTTCATATCTTGGCATGCCGGCCCATGCCGGGATGAGCGATCGGTACGAAAACGCGCATCCAATAAACTTTGATGCCGGCTCGCCAACGGCGAAACGTGCCGCATTGCAGACCGATGGTCGATGGCGGAACGACAGAATGTAGCGCGGGGGCTTGTCCCCCGCTCCAGGCAATACTTCAACCAACACTGGTCCCGAGCCGCCGTAGAAAAGACCAGCCAGACATCGTACGCCTTTTCATACCTTGGTGTGCCGGCCCCTGCCGGCATGAACGATTGGCACGAAAGCATGTCCCTGACTCCGATCCGGGATGACTTCGTCAGCCTTGGATCGTGACTTCGAACTCCTCCATTCCCGCGCAGAGCCTGCCCGTACCCCGATACGGGGCGGGAATCGACGCGCGAATCCCACGCGGCAAAACGTCAGTTCAATACTCGGTAACAATCTCCCCAAGGCCCATTGGCGATTCCGACGAAGGCCGGAATCCAGGACGGGAGACGCCGGCGGCCCCAATTTTCATACCCTGACGTGCCGGCGGCAGCCGGCATCGGCGAACTCAGCCCTGCATGAAATGCGCACAAACTCATCCCATCCCAAATTCGCGCGATCCCGCCATAGAAACAAATCAGACTCCGCAAGTCCTCCGGACAAAACCGCTTGTTGGGAGTGGAAACGACAAGACCAACCTGGTTACTATGATGGGTTAGAATAGACAAGCATGCGAGAAGTTGAAGCTACAGACGTCGAGGCGCGTTTCGCTGAGTTGCTCAAGACCGTAGAGCGCGGCGAGACAATCGCCGTTACTCGCCACGGCCGGCCCATCGCCAATCTGGTTCCGGCGTACCTTCCCGATCACGCCAATCCGGCGGCAGCCGTCGACCGCTTCCTCCAACGGCGCGCCGGTTGGCAGCGAACCGGGACTCCCAGAGGTGAGATCCTGGAGTCGCGTCACTGCGGTCACCGGTGGTGATTGCCCTAGTCCTCGACACGATTGTCGCGTCCACGCCAAGTAGGCTAATCCAACTACAAATCCGGCAACTCCGGCGTGTGTTATTCTGAGCGCTATCCAGAACCGCCTTGGAGGAACTACCTCATATGTTCCCAGAAAAGTGGAAGTCCGCCGACTGGCACGAGTCGGAAGAATGCTACGTTATCCAGGAAGGCAACATATTCCGCATAGGCAATTCGCTTGTTGAGCGAACCCTTTCGCAAGAAGGTGGCCGGCTTCGAACAATCGCCCTGACCAACAAGATCACCGGCCATACCTGGAGCCTGAACACCAACGCCGAGGCCCGCGCCACGTTCGCCGCTTCTTCCTCTCGGATCGAGATTCCCGTCTGGCGCTGTACCCCTGGAACCTCCCACTCGGTTGAGCCCGACGAGGACACCGGCTTCAAGCAAGGCTTTCACCGGCCAGAGTTTGCCGACACCGACTGGCAGACCATTGAGTGCTTCACGTCCATTGGCGAAAAGAGCGACCCCGTCCAACCCGGCTATGGCTGGTTCCGCAACACTTTCGAGCTTCCCAGCGATGCGCAGGGACAGCCGATCGCTATTGCCGTCGGTGGCTACGACAACGAGGACTGGCAGTACTACCGAGTGTTCGTAAACGGCGAAGAAGCCGGCATCAGAGAGCGGAGCGGTCGCTGGAGGGAGCCCAACCCATTCGTCCTGGAGCCCGATCATCCCGCCTATATGGCCCTGAAGTTTGGCGGCGAGAACGTCCTCGCCGTTCAGGCCGGACGTATGAACAAGCTCACACCAGAAATGGACCCGGCCGAGGCGGTACGCTATTTCTTCCGCAGCCGCTTGGTCGATCAGTTCGTCACCGTGGGCGTTCCGGCGAAAGAGTTGAGCGATTTTCAGCTCAAAGAATATTGGCCGGCAATATACGGCTTGCCGCCGGCAAACCCGACCGCCAAGACCGAGGCCGGCTACTACCCTCTCCGTCACTGGGCCTCCGGCGGAGACCGAGACTGGATGTGGTGCATGTTCTGGGCCGAAGACGAGGCCGCACAGGTACAGGTCATCTACCACTTTCAGATCAGGTCCGGTGAGCCGCTCATCCGCAAGAAAGTCGAGGTCCGAAACCTCGGCGCCGAGCCAAAGCTCCTGCTCGATATCGACGTTGAGGACTTTCAGCTTGACGGCGACACGACAGAAGGTGGCCACGGCTACCCAATCCTTCTCGACGATCAAGCCTTTTGTGCACTCGAACACCCCGCCGGCGTGAACCAGGGACTCGGAAACGCCGTTCGGCTTCGACACTTCCCCGGCCTGACACTCACCTCCGAGCAAGGAACTATGAGTAAAGAGTCGGTCCTGGGCGTAACCGAAGTCGGTGGTGCTACGGAGGGCTTTCTAGACTACCTGCGCAAGAAGGGCCGGCGCGAGGAGAGATGGGTCACGGTGTACGACCCTCCCGGCATCACCGATGGCTATATGAACCCACATCACACCCGGTACCACGTCACGGAACAGATGGTGCTCGACAGCATCGAGATGTGGGATCGGCTTCGCCCCCACGGCATCACGATGGACTACTACTTCATCGACGTCGGTTGGCAGGACCACTTCACCGACCTTAAGCGGCTCCACACTGACCGGTTCCCAAACGGCGCCACCCCGATACTGGAACGGCTGGATGAAATAGGAGCCGAGTTTGGCTTGTGGTTTTCCACCACCTACGCGCCTTGGTCCTGTGGCGATTACCCGCCGGTCCAGAATTGTATGACACCCAACGGAAGTCGGGGCGCGTGGGGAGCCGGCGGGCTGTGCATGGCCGCTGAGCCCTACCGCACCGTTTTCAGGGATGCGATCCTTCATCACGTGAAACACAACCGGGTGCGTTCGCTCAAGTTCGACATGGCCCGGTACTACTGCAACAGCACCGAACACGGACACCTGCCCGGCAAGTACTCGGTCGAGGCGCAGTTCGACAGCATGATCGACATCGCACAGTCTGTCACCGAAGTGTGCCCGGAAGTGTTCATAATCTGGTACTGGGGCCACGTTTCGCCGTTCTGGATGCTCTACGGGGATACCATCCAGGACAAGGGATTGAAGGGCGAAGCAGCCGCCGTCTCAAGCTACCCCAGCGGGACTTACCGTGCCAGCGTCACTCTCAACCAGGACCAGTTTGCCCAATACGCCAAGTTCCTGCCTCTCATTGCCCACGACAGCCTCGGAATCTGGATTGGCGATATGCCACACCGAAACCGGATCGGAGTCGACCATTGGCAGGACGCCTGGATTATGGATACGGCCCGCGGCAGCCTGTTCAACCAGCCGTGGGGCACTCTGTCGATGTTCGAGACTGAAGACGTTGATTTCTACGCCGAGTGGTACGAGTTCATGCGCGAGAATTGGCGCTTGTACCTCAACACCCGTCCAGTCATCGGAAATCCGGCCAGGGGCGAAGTCTACGGCTACGCCGGCGGATTGGGCGATCACGCCATCGTTTCGATTAACAACCCCACCTTTGAAGCCGCTGAAGTGCGAATCCGCCTTGACGAGGAGATTGCCCTCAAGCCCACCAACGTCGGGTTCGTCGTTCGCCAACGCCACCGCGAGCACGCAATCATCGAACCGGCGAGCGGTCCCAGATTTGCGTTCGGCGACGTAGTCACGCTCTCAATAAGGCCGTTTGAGGTAGTTGTGCTCGAAATCGGCGAGAATCTGGATACTGCGGGATGGCCAAGCCAGGTCGCGCCCGACATCGTGCGCACCCGGCACATAGAGCATCACGCCGAGTCGGTATCGCCAGACGCGGTTTCGCTCGAAACGCCGCCACCTCCACCCTATACACAGGTGGCCGGCCACGTCGAGAAAGCGATCACCGGCCGCCTCCAACTGCCAGATATCGATTCGCCGAGCACGTTGGCGATTATCACTCGCCAGAACCAAGCAGGCATCCACTGGTATCACAAAGAGATTCACCGAATTATCAAGCTCCGAGCCTGGGTCGGTGACCAGGAGTTGGACTGCACTACCGTTCCCGAACACTGGGTTGCCAGCGGTCCAGGCAGTCCCTGGCTCGTATTCAAGCTGCCGGTCGAACCGACACACGCCGGTCAAACCGTCAGATTCGAGACACTCGCTCTGCTTCCCGAGGATGTCGAGTGTCGGATAGAAACCCTGCTCTACCACGAGTGGTGGAACTCCTAGCTTCGGCCGACTCGAACTCAACGCCCACAAGACGCTCAATCGAACCGTACCGTGTGCCCGGCACAGTTATCAGCTAGATGAGCCTGGAGGAATCTACCGCGGTGTTTCCGGAGAAGTGGAAGTCCGAGGAATGGCACCAGCCCAACGAGTGCTACGTCAGCGAAGAGGGCGACGACATTCGGATCGGGAATTCTCTCATAGAGCGAGTCCTGTCTCGCGAGGGCGGCCAACTCCGAACCAAATCGATAACAAACAAGCGCACCGGCCGAACCTGGCAGGTCGCCGGCAACGCCGAAGCCCGGCTGTCGTTCGGCGCGTCCTCCTGGCGAAGGGATGTGGTCACCTGGCGATACGCGGCCGGTTCGCCGCAATGGTGCGACCCTTCCGAAGATACAGGTTTAAAACGGGGGTGTCATCGACCTGACTTCGATGACACCGACTGGAGCATTGCCGAATGTCTGACCGCCGCCGATGCCCTCGGAAACGTTTGGAACGGGTTTGCCTGGTTTCGAGTATCCATCCCAATTCCAGCCGATGCCAATGGCAAGCAGATAGCCTTCGGTCTCGGCGGCTACGACTACGAGGATTGGGAGTACTACCGAGTCTTCCTGAACGGCCGGCAAATCGGCGTCCGCGAGTTGACCGGCCGTTGGCGACAGCCGGCGCCCTTCGTGTTGGCGCCCGACGATCCAAAATACTCAACCCTGCGCCTTGGCGCCGACAATCTGCTGGCCGTCCAAGTCGGCAGGCTCAACAAGCTGGAACCCGGCGCTATACCGGCCGAGTCCCAGCGCTACTACTACCGCAGTCGCCTATGCGACCAATTCGTCGCGATCGGAGAGCCGCAAGAGACCGTTTGTAAGTTCAACCTCATCGATTTCTGGCCCGACAACCGCATCCCGATCGTCCCTGAGTCACCGGAATACCGACCCAAGAATTGGGCAACCGGCGGCGACAGGGACTGGACTTGGCTCACAGTCTGGGCCGAAAACGAGGCTGAGCAGATCCGGATCGTCCACCACTTCCAGGTACGATCAGGCGATCCCGTGATCCGAAAGAAGGTCGAGATTCATAATCTCAGCGATTCGCCGCGCCTGTTGATGGACGTCTACGTCGAGGATTTCGCCCTCGACGGCACGACAACCGATGGCGGACAAGGCGACCCCGTATTTATTGACGACGAAGCCTTCATCGCTATCGAGCACCCAGCCGGCGTCAATCAAGGGCTGGGCAACGGCGTCAGACTGTTTCATCTACCAGGACGAACGCTTGCGCCAGGCCAAGCTTTCATGAGCAACGAGGCCGTTCTCGGCGTAACCCAAGCCGGCGACGCGCTCAACGGTTTCCACCAGTACCTTAAGGCCAACGGGAGACGCCAGGAGAAGTGGGTCTCGGTTTACGACCCCTGCGGAATCACCGACGGCTATATGAATCCCCAGGACCCGAGGTATCACGTCACCGAGCAGATGGTTCTGGACAGCATCGAGATGCTCGATTCGCTCCGGTCCCGCGGTATCACGATGGACTACTACTTTATCGACGTGGGATGGCAAGACCACTTCAAGGACCTGACCTGGGTCAAGCACGAAAACTTTCCGAATGGCCTCGCCAGGATATTGGAACGGCTGGAGGAACTAGGCATCCGGTTCGGATTGTGGTTCTCCACAATCTACCGGCCTTGGTCCGCCGGCAACTTTCCCGATGTTCAAGCGTGCGTAATCCCGAACAGCCGCAAGGGCGACGCATATGACGACGGCCTGTGTTTAGCCGCCGAGCCTTACCGGACCCTCTTTCGCGATTCCATTCTTTACCACATCCGCGAAAACAATGTCACCGGCCTCAAGATAGACATGGCCAAGTACTACTGCAACTCCGCTGATCACGACCATCTTCCCGGCAAGTACTCCGTCGAGGCCCAGATGGACAGTACCCTCGAAATGGCTAGGCACGCAATCCGCGCGTGTCCCGACTTGTTCCTAATGTGGTATTGGGGACATCACTCTCCGTTCTGGCTGCTCTACGGCGACACCATTCAGGACAAAGGGCTGAAGTGGGAGGCGGTCCAGGTCGCCAGCTGGCCCAACCCCATGTTTCGTTCCAGCACTAATCTGGGCCAGGACCAATACGCCCTCTACTCGAAGTTCGTGCCGCCGATGTCGCACGATAGCTTGGGCATCTGGATTGGCGACACGATCCAGAGGAATCGCGTCGGCACCGAAGACTGGCGAGATGCCTGGATCCTCGAGCTGGCTCGTGGCAGCCTGCTCGACCAGCCGTGGGGTAATCTCGCTACCTTCGGCGGTGAAGATGTCGAGTTCCTCGCTGAATGGTACGCATTCGTGCGACGGAACTGGCGGCTGTTGCTCAACACCAGACGCATCTTGGGCGACCCCTGGAAAGCCGAAGTCTACGGATACGCCAGCGGCGACGGCCGGCAAGCCCTCGTCACAATCAACAACCCAGGTTTCAAGGCCGCCGAACTCAACCTGCGACTGAACGAGGAGATCGCACTTGAGGCTGCCAAAAACGGATTCGCGGTCCGGCAGCTTTACCGCCGGCGGGGCGAAATACCCTCATCGACCGGAACCCGGCACCCGTTCGACAGTGAAATCCGATTGCGCCTACGGCCGTTTGAGGTCGTCGTGCTCGAGATTGGTGCGAATCTGGATGGGGTTGGATGGACGGACCTGCCCGCCCTGAACGTCACGGACAGCATAGCCCTTCCGGTCGACGCCCACAGTGTGACTGCAGACTCGATCCCGTTCTCCGTCCCCGTATCTGATGCAGCGGCCCGTATCCTACCCAGTCATTCGCCCAGAGCAACCATAGGACAGGTCGGACTCCCGGCCATCGGACGGCCGTTGACCCTCGGTATTATCGCCAAACAATCGCGCAACGGCCTGCACTGGCACCACCGCGAGATTCACGCGCTGATGAGTTTCCGGGCCCAGATAGAAGGTCAAAACCTGACATTTGAGACCATGCCCCGCCACTGGCTGCAAAGTGGCGCCGGCAGTCCCTGGATCATATTCGAGATACCGGTCGAGCCGGCCCACAGCGGCCACCCACTCGAGTTTCAGTTGGCCGGATTGTTGCCCCACGACGTCGAGTCCAGCTTCGAAGCCTGGCTCTACGATCCCTGGTGGACACGATAGTCCGGCGAAAGGAGCTTTTCCAAATGTTCCCAGAAAAATGGAAGTCCGCTGAATGGCATCGCCCGGACGAGTGCTATGCCAGGGAAGAAGGGGACTGCATTCGCTTCGGCAACTCGATCATCGAGCGAGTTTTCTCCAGGGAGGGCGGCCGGCTGAGGACCGTGTCCATCACGAACAAGCTCACCGGCCGCACCTGGAACCTCCAGGCAAACGACGAGTCGCGAGTCACTCTGGGAGCGGCGAAGTTCCGTTTCGACATCAAAGCTTGGCGGTGCGCATTGGGTTCCAAACAGCCAGTCGATCCAAACGATGACCTTGGATACCGCAGCGGATTCCAACACGCTTCGACCGACGATGGGACTTGGAGGGTCCTGGAGTGCCTCACCGCCGGCTTCGGCGAGAGCCCCCGCGACGACGAGGGGCCGGTATGGCCGGGATTCGCTTGGTTTCGCTCACCGTTCACCCTACCTGCCGATACCGAGGGACAACCACTTGTCCTGGCGTTTGGCGGTTACGATCACGAAGACTGGCAGTACTACCGCGTCTTCGTCAACGGCGTAGAGGTTGGCAGCCGCGAGTTGAGCGGCAGATGGAGGGAGCCGGCTCCGTTCGAATTGAACCCGGAACACCCCGCCTACCGAGAAGTGCGATTCGGCGGCGATAATCTCATCGCGATCCAAGCAGGACGGCTGGACAAGCGTGTGCCAAGAATCGGCCCCTACGATCCTGGCCGTCTCCGTCCGCGCAGCCGGCTCGTAGACCAGTACATCTCGGTCGGTAACCCGACAGAGGTGCAAAGCGATTTCCATCCGGTCGATTTCTGGCCGGACAGCCGCATCCCTATAGCCCCCGAGTTTCCCTACTACCGTCCCAAGGACTGGGCATACGGCGGAGACCGAGACTGGATGTGGCTCACGTTTTGGACCGAGAACGACGCGGGCAATATACGAATGGTCCATCATTACGGAGTCAGGTCCGGCGACCCGGTAATGCGAAAGAAGATCGAGGTACAGAATCAAGGAGACAACCGGCTCTTGGTGCTGGACCTCGAGATCGAGCGATTCGAGTTCGACGGCACGACCTCCGAAGGCGGCCAGGGATACCCGGTTCTCCTCGACGATCAGGCTTTCTGCGCTATCGAGCACCCAGCCGGCGTCAATCAGGGGCTCGGCAACGGCGTCCGCCTCTTCCACCTGCCCGGAAAGCCCATCGAGCCTGGTCAGTCGTTGATGAGCAAGGAGGCGGTCCTTGGCGTTGGAGAGATTTGCGGAGCACGGGACGCCTTTCATCAATACCTGCGAAAGAACGGCCGTCGCCGCGAACAGTTCGTCTCGGTATATGACGCCGCCGGCATTACCGACGGGTACGTCAACCCGCAAGAATCCCGCTATCACTACTCCGAGCAGATCATGCTCGACAGCATCGACATGCTCGACACCCTGCGCAGCCGCGGCATCACGATGGACTACTTCGTGATCGACGTGGGGTGGCAGGACCACTTCTCCGACCTGACCTGGTTCAAACCGGACAACTTCCCGAACGGACCTTCGAAGATAATCGAGAGGCTCGACGAGCTGAATATCAAGTTCGGCCTCTGGTTGACGCCAACGTCCAAACGTTGGTCCGCGGCCGACTATCCGCCGGTTCAAGGCTGCGTCGGAGGAACCGGCGACGGCAATGCCGCCCACTTCTGCATGGCCGCGGCGCCCTATCGCACTCTCTTTCGCAACGCCTTGCTACACCATATCCGCGAGAACAAAGTGCGCGCCTTCAAGTTCGACACTTCGCACTACTACTGCAACAGCGCCGAACACGATCATATGCCGGGCAAATACTCGGTCGAGGCCGGCATAGATGGGACCATCGAGGCGGCCAAAGCAGCCAATCGTGCCTGTCCTGACCTGTTCATTATCTGGTACTGGGGACACTTCTCACCCTTCTACCTTCTTCACGGGGATACAGTGTTCGACAAGGGACTCTCAGGTGAGACCACCGAGGTTGCCCGTTTCCCCTCTCCCATCTACCGGTCAAGCTCCAACCTGTGCGTCGATCAGAACTCGCAGTTCGCCGAGTTCCTGCCTCTCATAATGCAGGACAGCCTCGGCCTCTGGATAGGCGACGTGCCAGTGTGGAATCGAATCTCCAAAGACGACTGGCAGGACGCATGGATCCTAGACTTGGCCCGCGGAAGCCTCCTCAACCAACCCTGGGGACACCTCTCCAAGTTCGACCGCGATGAAGTAGATTTCATGGCCGATTGGAACGACTGGATGAAGCGCAACTACCGAGTGCTTCTCAACACCAGGCCGATCCTCGGTGATCCTTGGAAAGCCGAGACATACGGCTACGCAGGCGGAAACGGAGCCCACGCCCTGGTAACCATTAACAACCCCCGCTTCGAAGCCTCGCGGATCAGTCTGAGACTTGATGAGCAGATCGGGCTGGGCCCCAGCAATCGAGGATTCGTCGTGCGTCAACGGTACCGCCGCAGAGGAATACTTCACAACTCCAATCGAGAGCGGTTCGCCTACGGCGACAAGCTCGAACTGGACCTCCGGCCGTTCGAAGTCTTCGTGCTCGAGATCGGATCGGAGTTGAACTCTGTAGGGTGGAAGAGTCTCCCAGCCAACCCGGTCATCGATAGCTCGAGCCTCAGAGTTGATGCACGAGAAGCCACGCCCGAAGCAATCTCCGCAAAAGTCGCCCTTCCGCCTGAAGCGACGACCCTGTTGGAAGGCGTCCCACGCCGCGCCATCGCCGGCCAAGTCTCCCTGCCCACCATTGATGGGCCACGCGCGCTGGCGCTCATCGTCCGAATGACCAAAGAGGGATTCGACTGGCACCACCGCGAACCGCATCATGTAACCAACCTGCGCGCGGTCGTAAACGACGAGATACTACCCTACGAAACCGTGCCCAGGCACTTCATGCGCATGGGTCGCGGCACGCCCTGGCTGCTGTTCCGATTGCCTGTCGACTCCCGCCACAGCGAGCAATCCGTTGGCTTCGAGTTGGCCGGCATTCTGCCCAGCGAAGTCTATCTGCATCTCGAATCGTGGCTCTACCACGAGTGGTGGCTAGGGGACGAAGGCCGCTTCGAAACCTCAACCTGAAGCCGACACATTACGAAGCAGGCCCTACTTCCGGAGGATTATCCGGCGCAGATCGGACTGTACAGACTCTACCGGATCACCTCAGTGAGTGCGGTACGCCTAGGTTTCCCGCACCCCGATCCGGCATGCCCGGTGGGCTTGTATGTTGCGAAAATCCCGCAAATTGAGCCGACATGTGGGATGTGGGGACGGGTAATGTAGCGCGGGGGCTTGTCACCATCTGTTCCAACTAATTGTAGTAAGACCCTTCCTTCCATTGGCAAAGTAATCCTGCACAGTAGTAATGGACAAGACCGCTCTGCGGGAGGAACTGCCGGAAATGCCCAAGAAACTCAGCGACGATACAGACACCCTAGGGAACATTGAGAAGTTTCTTCAACAGTGTTTCGAGGAGATGGAGTCAGACCGCAGGGTCAAGGGGCCTGGCAGACCTCGTATTCTGCCGGCGATGGTTCTGTAGGCTGGGCTACTTGTGTGCCTACTGAGGGGACTTTGCAGCCAACTGGCGTTGTGGAGACTTATCTCGGAACGTGGACTGTGGTTCTTCCCACGATTGTAGGTAACAGACCAAGCGGTGTACAAGCGACTTCATTGCTCGGGGACCGAGCCATTGGAGAGGCTCTTCGAACAGATCTGCAGTGTGTTGGCAGAGCGATTTCAGGGTATGGTCTCGAATAAGCTGGCATTCTTCGCCGAGGGGGTGGTGTCCATGTAGACCAGAGTACGCTGGAGGCAATCTCCAGAACACTGCCCACTCTGAGAGGTCAGCAGTGGCACAGTGTCAGGTTTCAGCCGAACCCGCTTGAGAACGAGAAAGTATTGGCGCGAGAGTTGCCGACGGGAACACTGGTGGTGGCAGACTTGGGATACTTCGGTTTCGCCTGGTTTGACTGGCTGACAGACAAGGGTTGCAATTGGCTCAGCAGACTGAGAGCAAAGACCTCCTACAAAGCGATACATACCTTCTATGAGCGTGGCGATGTCTTCGTCGGCATCGTCTGGCTCGGAGTTCACCGCGCTGACCGGGCCAGACACGCGGTGCGGCCGGTGACTTTCAGGCAGGGCAGAACTCTACACCGTTGCATCACCAACGTTCGAGACCCTCGCCGGCGTGGATCCGTTCGAAGTATCCATCGGCCTGCTGGTGGAGTACGCGCCCCAGTATGCCTATGAAGGCAGAGATCACGTGAGGGTTTTCGTTGAGCGAGGTCGTCAACTCAGCTTCATTCGACCATCACGAGGAACGCACATTCAGACCCCGAGCATACCCGCCGGGTCAATTCTGCCCGCCACGCCCGAACTGGCGCTCATTCGCACCCCTCAATACGCCATTCGCAAGTACTACAGACGCGCCGCAAACACCATGACAACCAATTAGTCGGGACAGATGGGGACAAGTCCCCGCACTACATTTCCCATCCCGCCCCTCCTGGATTCCGGCCTCCGCCGGAGTCACGAGTTGGGAGCCGGATAGAGGGTCTTGGGTGACGCGAACCACCATTTTCGTACCAATCACCCATCCCGGCTTGCGCCGGCACACCAAGAAATGAAAACTTGAGTGCACTGGTTGTTGGAAGAGTTCGGGAGTCATTGGCGCTTCGAGCTCGGGTACCAATCTGACTCTGGCGACCCGTCTAGTACACCTAGTTGTCGCCACTCCGCCAAGAGTGAGCACGCGTACCAACTTTACTCGTTTTGGGGTCGCCCCCAACCGGTAGACCATTTTCGAGAAGAGAGGAGATAGGTATGACTTCGGTAATTGAACGATTTCGTGAACGCTGCTGTGGCCTGGATGTCCACAAGAAGTCGGTCACTGCCTGTGTGATAACCCCGGACGATCGGCAGATTCGGACGTTCGGGACCACTTACGGAGAGCTTCTGACTCTGGGTGATTGGTTGACTGAGATGCGGGTCACCACTGTGGGGATGGAGAGCACCGGCGTGTACTGGAAGCCGATCTACAATCTGTTGGAGGAAGAGTTCGAGTTGGTGGTGGCAAACGCGCGCCAGATCAAGGCCGTCCCCGGTCGTAAGACGGACGTGAGAGACTCTGAATGGATTGCGGAGCTACTCAGGCACGGCCTGTTGAAGCCAAGTTTCATCCCCGATCGACCTCAGCGTGAGCTGCGAGAGTTAGTTCGCTACCGACGCAGAGTGGTCCAGAATAAGGCTCAGATCGCCAGCCAGATGCACAAGGTCCTGGAAGGAGGCAACATCAAGTTGGCCTCGGTCGCTACAGACATTCTCGGGGTCTCTGGGCGTGAGATGCTCAGAGCCTTGATTGCTGGTGAGCAGGACCCCAACGTCCTTGCCGAGTTGGCCAGAGGGTTGCTGAGGAAGAAGCTGGAGGAGTTGCGTTGGGCCCTGCGTGGAACTATGGGTCACCACCAGCGATTTATGCTTGGAGTCCTGCTGCAGTCTCTGGAGATGTGCGAAACGCAGATTGCGCATCTCGACAAGGAGGTCGCCCGTAGGTTTGCCCCTTTAGAGGACACGATCAATCGCCTTGATGCCATCCCCGGAGTCGGTCGCCGTGCTGCTGAGGACATCATCGCCGAGATAGGTACTGACATGTCGAGATTCCCTTCGGCAAAACACCTTGCCTCTTGGGCCAAGATCAGTCCCGGCAACTACCAATCCGCCGGCAAGCGCAAGAGCGGGTTCACCGGCCGGGGCAGCCCTTGGCTCAGCGCGATCCTGACAGAAGTTGCACAGTCCGCTGCACGAACCAAGCACACCTATCTCTCAGCTCGATATCGGAGAATCGCCGCTCGCAGGGGACGCAAGCGCGCCATCACTGCCATTGCCCACACAGTGCTCAAGGTCATCTACCAACTGCTGCGATATGGCACCGACTACGACGACCTGGGTGCCGACTACTTCGACCGGAGGGACAAGAGCCACATCGTGCGCAGCAGCGTCAAACGCCTTCAACGTTTAGGATATCGGGTCACCATCGAAGCCGCGTAAGGTCATTTTCGTACCAATGACGAACGGGAGGTCAGGTTGACGAATGCGGGCATTCTCGGGACCGCGTCGGATCATTTTCGTACCAATCACCCATCCCGGCTTGCGCCGGCACACCAAGGTATGAAAACCCGGAGTTGCCGTTTCATGCGGCGAATTCGCACAGGGGATTCTGCCATGCCCCGACCCCGACCCCAGCGGGGGACAAGCCCCCGCGCTACATTCTTCTTTTCCGGCTAGAGATGAAGGTGGGTTAGAAGAAGTTAGCTGTAATGTCATTTTCGTACCAATCGCTCATCCCGGCTTGCGCCGGCACACCAAGGTATGAAAATCGGGGCACCGGTTGACGAGTCTTCTCTAAGATGGCTCGGGATCAGGGTTGGTTGCCGGACCACCGGGAGCGGGGGACAAGCCCCCACCCCTCTGGACTCCGGCTTTCGCCGGAGTGACCGTTGGGAGGCCAAGTAGACGAGTGCGGGAGCGGTCGAATGCGGGCACTCTCGGGCCGCGTAACGTCATTTTCGTACCAATCGCTCATCCCGGCAGAGGCCGGCACACAAAGGAATGAAAATCAGGGTGCTGGTTGGTCGGACTTCTCTACGGGGGCTCGGAACTAGGCTCGGCTACTGACGTGCCTGCGGCTGGGGACAAGCCCCAGCCCTACAATGTCCTCTTCCGGCTGGAAACGAAGTCCCAGTTAGAGGAAGTTAGCTAGTCCGGTCATTTTCGTACCAATGCTTGGAGTAATCCCGGACCGAATTGGGTAAGACGCGCCTATTACTCTCAAGGTCCAGCGCAGACGTACGAGCTATGGTGGGCGTTGGACGGTCCGGCCGATCGGTCGCCCAACGCTCAGACGACTGACAGTTCGCTAGGCTGGAGGGTCGCCGAAATCAGGGACTTTCAGCAGTTCCCCGCCGCGTTTTGCCGATTCGTGGGCGACGAGTCCTGGGGCGCAGTATCGCGCGGCGGTCCAGACGTGGTTTGGGGGTAGCTTTGCCGACTCAACCGCTTCGATAAAGTCCAATACCAGGAAATGATGGGAGCCTTCGTGGCCGGAAGGCAGGTCCAGGAACTCTTGCGGCAGCCGTTCGACCGGGTGCACAGCCGACAAGAACTGCTCTGGAACGGCGGTTTCTCGCAAATCTCCTGAATCGGACTCGATATTCTGCAGCTTGGTTCGCGGGGCCAAGAGTTCGGTCAGGTCGACGATGTTTGCGCGGTCCTTGGTTACCCAGGCCCTGGCGTTCGCCTGCTCTTCGTAGCTGGCGTCGGTGCCATACATGCTCATGCGGACCGATCTGGGACCACGACAAGCGATTCGCCGGAGCTCGTTGATTCGGCAGGCGCCGCCATCGGAAGTGCGAAACAGGGCAGTCTCGTTGCTGTAAGCGTTGTCCCACATGCTCAACTCGGCGTCGAAAATGCCGTCTTCGTGCGAGTCTGAGAATCCGAAGCAGGAGACATCGGTCATTCGCGCGCCGGTGACCGAGAGGATCATGCTGATCGAGTGGGTTGCGTAGAACATCGGCGGTAGACTGGCGTGACTTCTCCACTGGTCGCCACCGCTGTGTTGGAATGAGGCGTAGAAATGCGACATGTCGTGGATGTACTCGCCCTCGCCGTAGACGAACCTGCCGAAGTCACCTTCGGCGAAGCGTTTTCGGCAATAGATGGCGACCGGATAGTAGTAGCTGGTCTCGCCGAGCATATAGGTGAGGCCGGTAGACTTGACCGTGTCGACCAACTCGGCGATCTCTTCGAGCGTTACGCCGGTTGGGACGGCGGAGTAGACGTGCTTGCCGGCTTTCAAAGCCTGGACCGCTTGCGGACCATGGAGCCAACGCTGGGTGAAGATGGCGACGGCGTCGACGTCGCTCGCGCACAGGTCGTCGAGAGATGAGAATGTGCGTTTGATGCCGAACCTGGCTGCTTGTGAGACCAAGCGATCTGGGAATACATCCGCGAGGCATACTTCCTCAATGGAAGGATGGGCTTGGAAAATCGGGATAAACCACTTAGAGAATCGGCCGGCTCCGCAGATGCCTATTTTCAGTCCCATATCATCCTCATTTTGGCAGAGTTTGGGGGTCCACGTGCCCGGGCGAGGGTGGTGTGCTCGCTCCCAGAATTCGATCTGGCCCGGTCAACGAAAGAGATTATCCCGGTGAGACTCCCGTCGTCAATGAGAATCAGGAGCGATTTCGGATGGCGGGCCTGGAGCCCGGCGGGGATCGCGGACGAGTGTCGCAATCATGAGGGCGCCCAGTGCAGACGTGACAGCGGCGATAATGAATACGGGGTGAAAACCGGATGCGTCAGCGATCAATCCGCCGACAATCGGCGCCGCGATCAATGTGGGCGCCCTGGTCAATCCGCCGATGGCTACGTAGGTTGGCTGTTGGGTGGCCGGCGCAAACTCGAGCATTATGTTGAAAGCGGAAACGAATATCGACGCCAGAGATCCACCGACGCCGACGAAGGCCAGGTAGATCAGCCAGCTCTGCTGTTCGGCGAATATGGCTGCCAGGTTTGCCGCGACCAGACACACAGATCCCAACACGATGATCAACTTATGTCCGTGCCTGTCCGCGAGGTGGCCGAACAGAATGCTGCAGGTGATCTGGCCTACCAGCAGGACAAAGTTGAAGGCTCCTACCTGCCATTCCGAGGCGCCCAGGTTACCGAGCGCGTATACGGTGAAGAATCCATTGGCCATTGTACCGATGCTGGCTATGGCGTTGGCGAACAGGTACCAAGACAGGTTGGAGTCGCGCAGTATAGAGGGAAGACGGGCGAAGTACTGCCGGGAACTGACGAAGGGAGGTTTAGTGACCGCCTCGGGTTCTCGTATAAGACGGAAGAATAATAGCCCGATCCACAAGATTGCCGAAGCAGCGGCCAGGCAAATTATGTAGCCAAGTGGGTAAGGGAAATTGTCCAGGACGTATCCCACCACCGCCGACGCACCCAAGCCGAGGCCGGCTCCGAGAACACCAGTCCAGGCGAAGAAACGCCCCCGGATTCTGATCGGAATAATTTGGGCCATCATCGAAAGCCAGGCGGGAAGCAATAGACCGCCGATGAGCCACATGACGGTAAGTCCACCGAGCAGGACCAGCAGCGTCAGGCCGGGATTGCTTTGCGCAAGGAAGAACGCGACTATCGCGATTGCCATGAACGGCAGTCTCTCTACAATGGTGAGCCGGAGGAGGAATGGCAGCTTGCGACTCAGTCGCTCGCTCTGGTTGGCGGCGAAGATTCCTGGCAGAGTCCAGCCGACGGTCTGGCCCGCTGGGATGAGGCCGATGAGCGTGTTGGAAGCGCCCAGGCGCTCGGCGAAGGCCGGCAATACGGTGACGGGTGAGGCGAAGGCGATTCCTGTAAGGAATAACGTGATCTCGGCGGTCTGCGTAGATAGGTTCCAACGCAGGTTGCGTTTTACGAACCGGTCTGATTCTTCGCGCGAGGAAGTTTCGTTCAGGCTTGCATCCATTGGTGACTTCGGCAAAGCTCTAGATTCGGGACCTGGAGTATATAACTGTATGAATGTAGTCCCAAGTTGGAGGGCTGGGGAGAAGACGTGCCTGGAATTGGCGTATCAGATTCGGAAAAGGGTGCCTACGTGCACCGTCGGAGGATTTCGTACCGGCGATGAACTGCAGTCAAGGACGGGACAGCACTCAAGGCCTGAAAGCGCCTAGATCAGGAATGCTGAGGGGTAAGTGACATTGAGCGGACAGCGACTGAATTCACTTCTGAACGAGCTTGCGGACTCGGTAGGGGAGGCGCGGGCATATTTCTCGAACCTAGATGGTGAAACCATCGTTCGCTTGGGTGAGTGGGGGCCGGCTGAGGTCCTTAGCCACTTGGTCTTTTGGCACCGGGCCAATGTTGAGGGTATCGAGTCGGTGCTGGCCGGCGGCGAACCTTATCAGCCCGAGGAGTCGATCGAGGAGCTGAACGCCAGGGCGCTGGACGAAATGGCTGGGACACCTGTGGCCGATCTGCTTTCGGAGTGGGAGGACTTGCAGGTCCGGTTCGAGGAGTTGGCGCGAGCAATGCCGGAGCCCAAAGCCGTCGTACGGGTTTATAGCGACGGGACCGAGCGCAGCCTTGTCGAACGTATTGAAGAATTGGCCGGCCACATAGCTGAGCATCTTGAGGAGTTGAGGGACCGGGACTAGAGCCGGCGCCTTTGGCGGTGTGCTGGTTTCGCTGGGATGACTGATTAGTTTGCAGACATCAGCGGCCTGGGACGCCTCGGGGTTCGTTTTTCGGGCGCCGCTATATTCCGGAAGGTTCTTCCACGTCTCCTACTTGGGCAAAGTTGGTGATGGCGACTTCGCCTTCTGGAAACTCGGCGACGATCTTCAGTCTGCCGCCCACAGCCTCGATGTAGGACCGGAGGCTGGAGATGTACACGTCGGCCCGCTGCTCCAGCTTGGCGACGGCGGGCTGATTCACGCTCAACTTCTCAGCCAAGTCGCGTTGGGTGAGCGCTCGCGCCCGGCGCAACTCATGCAATGGCATTTCGGCGAGCATTTCACTCTTGATGGCGTCTATGCGCCGCCGGCGCGCCGGCGTGAAGTCCTTTGTCAGTTCCCTAAATCCGTGACGTCCAGCCACTAGATCAGTCCCTCCCTTCGCAGTTCGTCGAGATGGTCTTGAAAGAGGTCATCGGCGAGCGGCACGTATTGTTCATAGACCCTATCATTGCCTGGCCTGTCTCCACCTATCAAGAGTATGTACGTTCGCCTGGGATCAAAGGTGTAGAAGGCCGTCGATTCAGACTTGGAAGGTCCGTATTCTCTGGTGGCGTCTTGAGCCTTTATTGGTTGGGAGTAGCTGGCGATGGCGACATAGTCTTCGTGAAACTCGGAGCCGTTCTTGGGCCGGCGGCGCGATTACGAGATGAAGGCAGGGTATTTCTAGTAGAATCCCCCTTTGCTCCACCGCGCTGATTAGCTTTGAGCCAGTTTTCGGCGGGTTTCCCGAAGAGGTGCAATTCATGAGCCATCAGCCCAAACCACCTTCGGCAGATGATGGCGATCCGGAAGTGTCCAATACCTCTGGGTCTAACCGGGTTCCCACGCCGCCAGTGGCTGGGCAGAGGCCGCACAGTTTCACGCGCCACGGTGTGGCGATCGATGACCCGTGGCATTGGCTGCGGGACCCCAGCTATCCCGACGTGAATGACCCCGACGTGCTGGCATATCTCGAGGCTGAGAATGAATACTTCGACGCTACGATGGCGCCTCACCGGGAGCTGATCGAGACCATCTTCGAGGAGATCAAGGGACGGCAGCAGCCCGATCTGTCCAGTGTGCCCTGGAAGCTCGGTGAGTGGTGCTACCAGTGGAGCTACCAGGAAGGCAGCCAGTACCGGGTGTGGCAACGCTGGCCGGCAGGCGGACCGACGGCACGGGAGGGGCCGACTGCCGATGCGCAGACGATATTGGACGAGCCGGCGTTGGCAAAAGCCTCCGACTATTTTCGCCTCGGCTCGATGTCCGTGAGCAACCAAGGGTCGGCGCTTGCCTTCAGCACTGATACCGACGGCTCCGAGCGGTTCAGGATGGTGGTTAAAGACCTGGACACCGGAGAGATGTTAGAGGACGAGGTCGAACAGACCATGGGAAACGCAGTGTGGGCGGCTGACGACGCATCGTTCTTCTACACCGTGGTAGATGAGAACTGGCGTCCCTGGCAGGTGCGCCGGCACGTGCTCGGCGAGCCTGTGGAGGGGGACTCAGTCGTCTACGAGGAGACCGATTCTGGCTTTTTCGTGTCCGTGTCGGCAACGACCTCCAAGCAATACATCGTCATAGCGACCGGCGACATAGTAACTTCCGAGTTGCGCCTCATACCCGCGTCGGATCCTGGCGCCGAGCTGTTGCTGGTCTCTCCCCGCCGGACCGCCCATGAGTATTCGGTGGACCATCAAGGCGACCGGTTCATCATCCGCACAAATGACCGACACAAGAATACGCGCTTGGCGATGGCCCCTGCGGACGACCCCAAGGAAGAGTCCTGGGCGTCGTTGGTGGACGCCTCAGACTCGCTTTACATTACTAACTTCCAAGCATTCCGCGACTTTATCGTCGTAGAGGAACGCATCGACGGCCAGGAACGGTTGCGCCTGATTGATCGTGCAGGTGAATCCACGTACATAAGCTTCCCCGAGTCAGTGTACACGGTTGGGCTCGACACGAACGCGGAGTTTGAGGCGGACACCCTGCGCTTGTGGTACACGTCCATGGTTACTCCGAGGACTGTGTTCGACTATCAGGTCGCCACGGAGGAGTTGGAGGTTCGCAAGGTGCAGCAGGTGCCAAGCGGATACGATCGCTCCGAGTACCGAACAAACCGAGTGTTGGCCACAGTCCGTGATGGGGAGCGGGTTCCGGTGTCGATAGTACGCCAGAAGGACACACCGGTGGACGGCACGGCTCCGCTCTACCTGTATGGATACGGCGCATACGGCCACGCGATGCGGCCGGCCTTTTCGGAGTCGAGACTTTCGCTGCTGGACCGGGGTTTCATCTTCGCGATCGCGCACGTGCGTGGTGGCGATGAGCTTGGATACCACTGGTACGAGGCCGGCAAGCTTGACAGGCGTACCAATACCTTCAACGATTTTGTGGACGTCGCGCGTCATTTAATAGAGCAGGGCTATGGGTCGAGGGGCCGCATCGCAATCTCCGGAGGCAGTGCTGGCGGCGAACTGATGGGCGCCGTCGTGAACCAGGCGCCGGAGCTGTGGGGCGCGGTCGCCGCACATGTACCGTTCGTGGATGTACTGAACACCATGTTGGACGATTCGCTGCCACTGACGCCAATCGAGTGGCCGGAGTGGGGCAATCCAATCAAGGACCAAGCGGTCTTCGAGTACATCCGATCTTACTCACCATACGACCAATTGCAGCCACGCGAATATCCTCCAATACTGATGACGGCGGGGTTGAACGATCCTCGAGTTACCTACTGGGAGCCGGCGAAGTATGTGGCAAAGCTACGGGCACTGAAGACGGACCGCAACTGGTTACTGCTGAAGACAAATATGGGCGCGGGACACGGTGGCAAGTCGGGCAGATATGACCGGCTGTACGAGGTAGCGGAGGAGTACGGGTTTATCCTGGCGTGCATGGGGCTGCCGGAGTAGCCGTCCACAGCCGACAGTTTGACATTCCGTTTTGCTTCTGGCTACCCGTACTTGAGGTTGCCTTCTGTCTTGGTGACAAAAAAGGGGCGCCGTCGAGTCCATTAAGGGCGGTCCAATTCCGTTCAGGCGTCGTAGCGCGACCGAGTGGTATAGTGTGGTGTCAAGAAGCGGAGGGCTAGTCGGAGCCATTTGGAGGAGAAGTGAGGATGGCTGGGCGCATTGAAGGGAAGAAGGCAATCATAACTGGCGCCGGCTCCGGGATCGGCCGGGAGACGGCGCTGACGCTGGCGGCGGAAGGAGCGAGAGTTGCGGTGGCCGACCTGAACGCGAGGACTGCCGTGGAAACGGCGGCTGAGATCGCCGGCGCGGGCGGGTTCGCGTGCTCGATCCAGGGAGATGTCTCCAGCGATCGAGGATCGGCAGAGATTGTCGGAAAGGCTATCGAGGAGATCGGCGGGCTGGACATTCTGGTCAACTGCGCGGGTATCTCAGATGTAATGCCTCTCTTGGAGCTTACGGAAGATCACGTAGACAAGATGATCGGCGTGAATCTGAATGGGACGTTGTACATGTCCAAGCACGTGATCAAGCACATGGTCGAAGAGGGGCACGGCGGTGCGATTGTAAACTTCGCGTCGGTCAATGCCCTAAGGGCTCGTCCGAACCTGCCGGTGTATTGCGCGACCAAGGGCGCGGTCGTCGCGTTGACTCGGTCGCTCGCGGTGGACTTCGCCAGGTATGGAATACGGGCGAACTGCCTGTGCCCGATCATCACCGACACGCCGATGGTCAGGAAACACTACGGATCAATGGAGAATGGCGATGAGAAACGCCGGAGGTCGATAGAGGCCATACCACTGAAACGCCTCGGTCTGCCGGAGGACCATGCCCGTGCGGTCCTCTATCTTGTATCCGACGACGCCGGGTTCATTACCGGGCAAAGCCTGACAATTGACGGCGGCGCTACGGCCGGCACACCCCTGGATTGAGATTCAATGGGCGGAATCGTCCATCGCAAAACGGCACCGGCGGGCGGGCGCGGTCAGATTCGGCGCAATTTGGCATACATGAATCATTCATCTGGTCACTGAGATCAAATCGGACATCGGCAATCAGGGTAAGGAGTAGGAAGAGGCTATGAGAGATTCTTGCAGCGCGGAGTATCTAGTTTTCGTTGGCACTTACACGGGTGGAAGGAGCGAAGCGATTTTCTCCTTTCGGATGGATGCTGGGACAGGAACCCTCGAACCGCTTAGCGTTACGTCGGGATTCCATAATCCATCATTCTTGGCGGTGGAGCCGCAAGGGCGATTCTTGTATGCCGTGAGCGAGGTCAGCGAAACGCGCGGCAGCGCGCACGGTGTGGTCAACGCGTTCTCGATAACCAGGGAGACAGGAGAGCTCGCTCTGCTGAATCAAGAGTCTTGCCTCGGGCCGGGGCCCTGCCACCTAGTCGTCGATCACACGGGGCGCTTCGTGCTGGTGGCGAACTATGTCGGTGGCAGCGCATGTGTACTGCCGATTCGGGAAGATGGCAGTCTTGGAGAGGCGACCGATTTTGTTCAGCACGAGGGATCCAGCGTGAATCCCGACCGACAGATAGCGCCGCACGCGCACTCTTTCAACGTGGATCCTGGTAATCGATTCGGGTTCGTGGCCGACCTTGGGATCGACAAGGTCATGGTCTATAAGCTCGACCTGGAGAATGGGAAACTTTTGCCAAATGAGGTTCCCGGCTGTGAAGTCAAAGCCGGAGCCGGCCCTCGACACTTCGACTTTCATCCTGACGGCCGGCACGCCTACGTCATCAATGAACTCGACAGCACGGTTACGGCATTCGACTATGAGCCCGAGACTGGAACTCTGAACGCGAAACAGACTGTGCCCACTCTACCAGAGGACTTTGAGGGAACGAGCACCTGCGCGGACGTGCACGTATCGCCTTCGGGTAAGTTTCTATACGGCTCGAATCGGGGCCACGACAGCATTGCGATCTTCGCCATCGACCAGCGTACTGGCGAGCTTGCGGTCGTCGGTCATCAGTCCACACAGGGCGAGACACCGCGGAACTTTGCGATCGAGCCGGCCGGGAATTTCATTCTGGCCGCCAACCAGGACTCCGACACGATCGTCACGTTCAGAATCGATCAAGAGGCTGGGAAGTTGGACGCAACCGGCCAGGTCACACAAGTGCCGATGCCGGTCTGTATCAAGATGATCCCGATCTAGCCTTGAGTTGGCAGAGTCGAAACGAGACGGGTGGGCAGGACTCGGTAGCTAATTCGCCGGCCGGAACCGCATGGCCGACCAGACCGCGTCGATAGAAACCTGCCGGACGCCACGGATGCCCGCTTTCTCGACGTGGCACCAGAGGATGTCGCGGTTCAGATCGGTGCCAAGCTGGCCGGACTTTGGGTAGGCGATATAGGCTATTGCGTCGCGCTGGGCGGCTTTCAGGAAGGGGCCGGCGTGGTCAAAAATCTCCGAGGAATCTTTGACAAAGACTAGGACCAAATCGGCCTCGTCGGGGCAATTCAATAGGCGGGAATCTTCCGGTAGGTCAAGTACGAAACCCTCAGGGGCGTTCCCTACGTAAGCGGATTGTCCTGTCTTAAGTTGCAGTTTCTTTGCCAGGCTCATGTCAATTGTTCACTGCCTGCCGGAGGCGGCGCACGGGGGATGAAAATGGCTGCGTTGGTTGGCGCGTCTTTTGGACTGTGGTTCGGGGCCAGGGTTTGTTTCCGGACTGCCGGGAGCGGGGGACAAGCCCCCCGCGCTACATTTCCCCGTCCCCGCCCCTCTGGATTCCAGCTTTCGCTGGAATGACGGTTGCGGGGATCGGTGCGATACAAAGGCACATTCTAAGCCGCGAAACGTCATTCTCGTGCCAATCGTGCAATTGTCCGAATCTTACGACGCATAAGGCGCTAGTGTAGCATTGTCAAACGCGCCATATCGCCAACTGACAGCGCTGTGGCGACCAGGGCGAGAATGGCCGGGATTCGCGGATGATTTTGGGCATGGGTGTCGGCTACTAACCAGGAGGATGCAACTGTAATGCGCTTCAAGGACAAGACGGTGTTGGTCACCGGCGGGACGGATGGCATTGGGAGAGCGTGCGCCTTCGATTTCGCTTCCGAGGGGGCCCACGTGGCGATCTGCGGCCGGCGGGCGGACAGGGGTCAGCAGATCCAAGAAGAGGCAAAGACGAAAGGCTACGACCTGCGCTTTGTTCAGGCCGACGTTACTGAGGGGGCTGATCGATCGAGGCTGGTTGAAGACATGCGCCGGCGTTTCGGCGGGCTCGACATACTGGTCAACAATGCGGGCGGTGGCCGTCCCAGGATGGCCGGTGAGCAGATTGCGGACTACTGGCGCCATTCTATCGAGTTGAACCTGATATCGGTTGTCGCGCTGAGTGACTTGGCGCTGCCGCTTATCGTTGATTCCGGAGGAGGTTGCGTAGTCAACGTCAGTTCGACCGCAAGCTTGACGCGTGGCGGCAACGTATCGCCATATCCGGTCGCGAAGATGGGACTGAACATGCTGACCGCCCAGATGGCGTCGGCCTACGGGAAGTCCGGCGTGCGCGTAAACGCAGTCCTGCCCGGACCTACTGACACTCCCGCGGTGAAGTCGGTGGGTTGGCGCGTCAATCTTGCGCAGACCGAGGCCTCGCTGCCGGTCGGTCGCATCGCGCAGCCGGAGGAAATCGCGAACGCGGTCCTCTTCCTGGCGTCCGACGAATCCGCCGTTACCACAGGTTCGAGCCTGGTCGTGGACTGCGGGTGGGTTATTCGCAGATGAAGCGCGTTTGCAACTAGCCGGCAGGCGCGTCTCTAGGAAGAGTAGGCCGGCATCTCATCTTGGACGATTGCGAGGCACTCGCGAAGTGTGGCGATGGCCCGATCGACGTGGGCGGCCTCGATGATCAGTGGCGGCGTGACCCAAAGCATTCCGCGAGCGGGGTTCAGGCGGACCAGCAGTCCGCGATCCCGGGTCAACTGTTCAAGTCGAACGCATAGCTGTTTGGGAGCCGGCTCCTTTGTCTCCTTGTCGCTCACGAGTTTGACGCAGTTAAGCAACCCGATACCCTGAACATCTCCGACGATATCGAACTCGCGCAGACTGTTCAGGCCCTGCAGAAGTCTATCTCCCATGGTGCGCGCGTTCTCTACAATCCCAAGGCGCTCTATGATCTCGAGCGTCTTGAGTCCAACCGCGCTACCTACGGCGGTTCCGGAGAAGGTGAAGAAGTGCCACAAGCCGGCGTCGGGGGCGGCGTTTAGTAATCGCTGATAAATCTGTTCCCTCGCGGCCAGCACGCCAACCGGATAGTAGCCGGCTCCGAGGGCCTTGGAGAACGTGAGCAGGTCGGGCCAGACCCCCCAATGTTGGAAGGCGAAGAGCTTGCCGGTCCTGCCCAGGCCGGTGATGACCTCATCCATTATCAGGAAGACTTGGTATCGATCGCAGATTTCCCGGATTGTTGGCCAGTATCCATCCGCTGGAACCTGGGCGCCGAACTGCATTATCGGCTCGCCGATGAAGCCGGCAACCGTATCGGGCCCCTCGCGGACTATGGTCCTTTCTAACTCATTCGCGCACTCGAGATTGCATTTCGGCTGGTCGCTGCAAAAGCGACAGCGGTAGCAGTCAGGCGCATCGATTCTGACGTATCCGGGAGGCAGCGGCGAGGAGGCTTGCTCGAATGTCGGCACGTCGGTGGTGGGAACGGTGCCTACGGTTGAGCCGTGGTAGGCGAACTTGCGGCTGATGATCTTGTGTTTCTCGGGCCGGCCTTCGAGTCGGTTTACATAGCGGGACAGCTTGATCGCGGCCTCGTTGACCTCGGAACCGCCGCTCATCACTAGTATTCGCGTAAGGTCGGGCGAGAGCATTTGACCCAGCTTAGCAGTCAGCTCAATCAGCGGCTTCGAAGCTAAGCTATTTCCAGACGTGGTGAACTGAAGTTGCCGCATCTGTTCATAGGCGGCCTGCGCGACTTCGGCGTTGCCGTGACCGAGGTTGCAATTGGCGAGGCCGGCCTGGCAGTCGAGGTACTCTTTGCCGTGAGCGTCCTTCAGCCACATTCCGTTGCCTTCAGCAAAAACCATCGGCCCCCGCTTGTGGTGGGCGTGAAGATCGGTGCTGGGATGGAAACAATGGGCGAGGTCAAGTTCGCGTAGGGTTTGGTAATCGGTCATAGTCGCCTTCTCCGCTGAAAGCAGGACAACTGTGGTCGTCGTCCGCAACTGTTCAGATTTGGGTGTGTTCTCATTCTGAATGCTTGTGGACTAACAAGGCCAGATCGCCGTTCGGGACCCCGGTTGGCGGTCAAATGAGAGATTCAAACCTAGCGACTTCAATCTCGCAAGCCGGCCGACCTCATCCCCCTGGCCCCCTTCTCCTGGCCAGGAGAAGGGGGAACTTTATTGTGGGGGACACCCCCACGTCCCCCGTCAAGGGCTTCGCCCTTGCAACCCTTTCCTGGCTTTCACTCATGAGAGGTCGTCGCCAGCAATTGAGCCTGGTCGGGGAGATAGCGTTGCTAAACGAAACAGGTACGCCTGAATCTGAACACTGTGCGTGGTCCGTCTGAAAAGTGCGAGGGGTGCTCCCGCTGCTAGTATATATTAATGCGATCGCGGAGTCGGTCCAGACTATCAGTCATCAACCAGTCGGCGGATCTCAACGAACCTCCTTGTTGACTTCTGGGGGGTGATCGATCCCTTGATCGACGTTCGTAGGCATTGTGGAGACAGCGATGAATATTGCCCTCGTAATATTTGATACGTTGCGCCAGGACCATCTCGGAGCGTATGGCAACGCATGGGTCAAGACTCCCCATTTTGATGCCTTTGCCGGAGAAGCGGTTCGATTCACGAGGGCCTACTCCGAAACGCTGCCGACGGTGCCGGTCCGGCGTACCCTGCACACCGGCCGGCGGGTGTTTCCATTTCACGACCATCGCGAATACAAGGGCGCCGGCGGCGGAATTCTTGGGTGGGCGCCTATTCCGGAAGAGCAGGACACCTTGGCGGAGACGCTGTCCTCGAGGGGATACCGCTGCGCGCTGATAACGGACACCTATCATCAGTTCAAGCCGGCTATGAACTTCCACCGCGGTTTCGACGAATGGGTCTGGGTACGCGGGCAGGAGGGTGACACCTACAGGAGCGGGCCCGCGGTTTCCGATGACCGGATGGGCCGGCACAGGTACGGCCCGCCGGAGACACGTGGGGGCATGGCCAACTATCTACGCGACCACCTACGAAACAATCGTCAACGGGTCGACGAGTCAGATTACTCCGTTGCCCGGGTATTTGGAGAGGCCGCACGTTGGGTCACAGACAACAGGGACGCCGACCGGTTCTTCCTGGTGGTGGACTCATTCGATCCGCACGAGCCTTGGGACGCGCCGGCCTGGTACCGCGAGATCTACGATTCGGATAACGAGGTCGCGGAAGTCGTGGGCACGCTACACGGAACGTGGCGGGACAAGATAACTCCACGAGAGCTGAAGCGTTTGCAGGCGAACTATGCCGGCGAGGTGACAATGGTGGACCGCTGGTTCGGTCATCTTATGGAGACGCTGAGGCTGACTGGGCGGCTCGAGGACACGGTAGTAGTTGTTATCAGCGATCACGGTCATAATCTGGGCTGGGATCCGGGCGACAAGGGCATGGTTGGCAAGCAGGGCCACCCGGCGACGCATGCAGTGAACGACCTGGTATTGATGATCCGTCATCCTTCAGGATCAGGGGCCGGCAGCGTGTGCGACAAACTGATGTACAACCACGACGTGATCGCAACTTTGCTGTCACTGATCGATGAAGAGATGCCGGGAGGGGTCGACGGTTTGAATGTTTGGCCGGCGGTAGATCCCTCCAGTCCGGCGATCAGAGATCACGTGACGACGGCTTGGGGTCCGTTAGTTACGGTTGTAACTAGTGAATGGTGGTTCAACGCGTCGTTGTGGGGAGAAGGTAAGCTCCTCTACAAAGTTGGCGAGGATGCAGGTTTGGAGCGCAATTTGTCGGAGGGCCTACCCGATGTGTGCGATGGGTTGCTTGGGCTTGCGATCGAAGACGCCGGCGGTCAGATTCCAGCGCACTTCGAAGAGTTCCAGAGCAAGCCCTGGTGCGTGCCCTTCGAAGACCTCGCCGGCTGGGTGTGGGCGCAGTACTCGACGCAGGCCTAGCCGGCGGAGGCCAGGGTCCGAACTCAGGATGTGGTGTGGCTAGCGGTCCTTCCAATGGGAGTCATCTGGGAAGATCGTCGTACCCTTGTAGATGACTTGCTCCGCGGCGTGCCAGGGGTCCGACACCTCCAACCACCTCTTCAGGTGTGGCGTCTCGAGATGCGCCTCGAATGCAGCTTTGTCTGCGTAGACTTCATAGAGGTAGATCACGTTTGGATCATTCTCGTCACGGCTGACATCGAACTGAAAGCAGCCGGGCTCTTTGGCCACCGAAGTGCTGGCGTCCACTAGTATTTCCTCTACGAACTCATCGATGTTTTCTGGCTTGACCTGGAACCTCAATAGCAAGACGTACACGCGATTCCTCCTCATTTGATAGACGGCGAGACTTGTGCTGGAGATTCTAGGGCTAGTTTAGCCCACGACGGGAATTGGGTCAGCCTCCGCGCTCGGCAGCCAAGTGGGAATGGTCGACCGATTCATTGAAGGGAGCGGGAAGCTGCTGGCGGGCCGGATGGAGTGGCCAGGGTTGACCTACCACCAGAACCCGGTGCTCCGAGGTTTGAAAAGTCGCGTTGGGATTGAATACGATGAGGTGGCGGCCGACTCAAGGGAGGGCGCCGGGCCCGAACCACTGTCCACAGGCGAGGTGATTTTTGTGAGAGTTCTCATTGTCCATTTCCGGTCGGCTCCGGGCAGAGATTGGGTGTCTTCGAAGCAGGCTGTAGGTGGGGATGGATCAGATTCCGCCGGCACGGACGGCGTGTCGCTGGAGATGGTGAAGCGGCGGGCGCTTCTCGAAGAGATGGGTCACGAGGTTGCCATTTGCTCCGCCTACGTTTGGGCGGATTACGCGCTGCCCAGACTTGAGTTCGACAGTGACGACGTGATGGGCATGATGGGAGAGATGTTCGGGACCCAAACTACCGGTCCGGCAAGCGCGGCCGGCGTCGAAGCGGCGTTCAGGGCGGCGGTGGCGGATCTGAAGGCGGATTTTGGATGGGTCTTCGGGGAGTTCGAGCCGGAGGCCCTTTTCGTACACAACATTCTGTCACTGCCGGTGCATCCGGCAGCGACGGTCGCTCTGGCGGAGGTGTTGAGAGAGACCGGGTTGCCGTGCACGGCGATTCATCACGACATCCTAAACGAGGGCGCCTACAAGTTTCGTCCTACACAGGCTTTCGCCAGACGGGTCATGGACAGCTACTATCCGCCGGCGATGCCAAATCTCAGACACTGGACGATCAACTCACGCAACCAGAAGTCACTGGCGGAGCGGGGCACGGACGCGCGAGTGATACCGGACACGATGGATTTTGATGAGTCGATCGATGACCGGGAGCGACTGAGACTTCGGAGCGCTCTGCGCGGCAACTGCGGCATAACCCCTCAAGATATCGTGCTTCTCGTGGGAGCTCGCATAGTCCCAAACAAGCAGATCGAGATTGCCGGCCACCTGGCGGCGATCCTAGGAGCTCAGTTCGACGAGGCGGTGGGGAAGACGCTCTACCACGGCCTGGATTTCCCTGAGACGGGTCGGGTCATCCTTGTCCTGGCGGGTAGACCGGAGCGCGGCTTCGTAGAGTACCAGGAGAGTCTCTTTGGGCTACTTGATGAACTTGGCATCGCGTGGCAGTACGTCGGGAACGATGTTCGTCCCTATCGTTCGGAGGAGGACGGTATCTACGCGCTGTTCCCGGACATGTACGCGATTGCGGACTTCGTGCTCTACCCTTCCGGATGGGAGGGATTCGGCAACCAACTGCTGGAGGCCGTTGCGGCGGGTTTACCGGTGGCTGCTTTCGAATACCCTGTATTCAAGGAGGATATTGCGCCGAAGGGAGTCCGGGTCGTGTCGCTTGGCGACACCATTCTTCCGGAGAGGGACGACAGCGGACTCGTGAGGGTGCCGGATGGCGTACTCGAAGGGGCCGCCGAGCGTATCGCCTCGATCCTGACCGATGCTGAAGAGTATGCTGGCTTGGTGGGTCACAACGCTGCCGTAGGTCGAGAGTATTTTGGCTTCGACGTGCTCAGAGCGCACTTGCGGGACGCGCTGGCGTGGGCGGCAGAGCTTGAGTAGTTAGGGTGGATTACTCTGTGGCAAAAGACTGACGGAGTTTCTTAACTCCGAATGAGGGGCCTGGGCGTCAAGACTAATTGCTACAATCGCAGTGGCCCACGGACTGATGGTTTCAGTGTGATCTAACGCTTCTATCGTTCAAAGTAACCTCCGATTCGGTAGTCGTGGGAGAAAGACATGGCTCAAAACAAATCATTGAGAAACGCGGCTCTAACGGTTATACGCGAGCTCGGTCCGCTGCACTATCGGCGATTGACGGACGAGATCTTGTCGCGTGGGTTGGCTACTTCCGATTCGAAGACGCCAGCGGCATCACTAAACGCCATTGTCGCCGTTGACATTAAAAGGAACGGAGCAAACAGCGATTTCATACGTATTCGGCCAGGAGTCTTCGGGCTTCGGCGACTTCACGACTCTGAGGCGCTGACCGACGCCTCTGCGTCAACGGCCCAGGATGTGCAAAGTCGTGTGGATGCTCAGCAACGACTCGATAAGACAGAGCAACGTGTCCGCACACCGTATTTTCCCACCTACGCGGCCGTCCGTCATCTGTTGGCGGTTTGGCCGGGGCGGACGCGCAAACAGGTTATGGGACTACAAAAGACTCTTCATGACTTAAGAGGAACGCCCCAGAACGCAGTAGACTGGACTGATCCAGGGACGTGGATTCCACAACGACTCGAAGGAGAAGATCGTGATTTGGCAAGTTCGATCTGGAGGCAAAGTGGTGGGTCGGTAAATCCTCGACACACCTACGGAGCCTGGAGTTTAAGCCAACAGTACGGACTTGTTGAAGAAGGCATTAAGGGTGTACTTGAACTGAGCGGTAGAGGTAGTGATTTCGTCAAACATGAGCGTGGAGACGCTGAATCGTTCCTTGATGAGCGCGAGGGGCTCTTGAAGATACTGGCACTCGTTGCAGAAAAAGGGGCGACTCGACCCGGCGGGATCGTAGATGACTGGGCTGATTATCTTTCGTCATACTCGGGGTTTGGGACGCCCTCGACCATCAAAGACACTTTGCAGAGGCGACTGCGGAACTTGCTTGATCGAGATCTCGTCTCTCGAAAGCAGGCCATGTATTCGATAACTGAAGCTGCGAGTTCCTATCTTGAAAAAGCGGGGGTCGACGTGGTGTCAGGTGGCGATGAGCATCAAGAATTGCGGACGCTGGTACGGCGGCAGGAAATCTCGGTGCGAGAGAGCTTGCGCGATCTTTTAGCCGAGATGGACCCTTACACCTTTGAGTCACTGGTGCAGCGCCTCCTAATAGAAATGAACTATCAGAATGTGGAAGTGACTGCTCGATCAGGAGATGGGGGTGTCGATGTAGTTGCAGACATCGAGTTGGGGATCACCTCCGTCCGAGAAGTGGTGCAGGCAAAGCGTCACAAACGGACGATCCAGCGCAAGGACATGGATGCCCTGAGGGGTTCGCTCTACCGCTTTGACGCCGTTAGGGGAACGATCATCACTACCTCTAAGTTCTCGAGTGGTACAAGCGAGGCGGCATTTGCGACTGGCGCCGCTCCCATTACCCTGATCGACGGGGATAAGTTAATCGATCTTCTAATCGAACATTGCATCGGCGTCCAAAAGCGTTCCATAGATGTGCTCACTTTCGATCCAGACGCCTTTACCGATCTGGAACCCGACGCATCGTAACGACGCTCCAACCCGAATCGTTCAACGATTGTTGACGCGTCCCTCGTCTCTACATCGCAATTTCCCCCCTTTGGGGGAGACATTCACTTAGATCACCGGGCAGACTGATCCCCGCCTGTGACGCGACAAAGCAAATTGACGCGGTTTCTCCCTTAACCTCGCCCGGCGCCGGCACGACTCGTTCAGCGGCGGTCAGTGATAGGTTGTAGACTTCGCCGCGAATAACAGCTTGCGTGTAATACAAGACATTTAGGAACAGACGAAAAACTTCGTGATCTTATAACCTAGGTCTGAAGCAGGCCACTTGTATCCGTTGTGGGAGGAGGGTTTCAGATGGGTCTTCGCGCGGCTGGAGGCAGGTCCGGCCCGCCACCGAAACGAAGTGATTCGATTCGCTACATTCGCGAGGAGATACCGGCCTTCAACGTCCCGGCCTATGAGGGCGAAAGCTATACCGCGATTGCGCCGGACACGCTCGACCTGCAAGAGCGGGCCAGACTAGCGGTCAACGGGCTGACCGGGCCCACCGACGCCGAGGCAGACTACGAGATCTACTCGCACGTCGGGATCTATGGCAACCGGCCGGTGATGCACCACGGTCATAACGACCATTTGCAGATGAAGTTCCAGGAAGCCTTGCCGTTGATGCGTCTGATCACCGGCAGCCACCTGAACGAGCAGGTAGACCGACGTTGGATGGAGGTGGTGCTGCACATGCAGGGGCCGGACGGTCTCCTTTACTACCCGGTGGTTGGCCGGCCGTGGGCAGGGCGCGACATGGCCGTCGAGCAATTCGGCCCTCTGCCACAGAGGCATTACGCCCAGCCATACAGCAACGGTCGGCTGCTGGCCGCGGTTATGGTCTACCACAAGTTAACGGGCGACGACCTTTGGCTCCAGGTTGGGCGAGAGATGGTGGGTGGCTTGTGGAGGCTGGTCCTCGACCGAGGCGACTACGCCTACTTCGCCAAGGGGCAGTACGGGCCCGACGAGGAATTGGTCCCGGACGCACCGATCCCGGGGCCATGGATCAGCCTGCCCTTCGCCTGGACGATGATGGGGTTGGCCCAGTTCTTCCGATACACCGGTTACGGGCCGGCCGGTGAGTTGACGTCCAAGCTGACGCGCTACTTCCGGAAGCACGCCCGATTCTTCGACGCTAAAGGGAGATTCCTGCCGGAGGAGCCGGACGGCGCCGAGAACGGACTGTCAGCCCACCTGCATGGGCACACCTACCCGTTGTTGGGCATGCTCGACCTTGCGCTCGCAACCCAAGACTCGGAGCTGGTCGAGTTTGTGCGCGAGGGCTACGAACACTGCAAGCGACTGGGAGAAGGCTTGACGGGGTACTTCCCGGAGGGCCTCGACCCAAGGCAACAACGGTTCTCGGAGATCTGTGGCGTCGCGGACATGATCGCGCTCGGGCTTAAGCTCACCGAGGCCGGCGCGGGAGATTACTGGGATGAGGTTGATCGCTGGACCCGCAACATGTTCGCTGAGGGACAGTTGGTTCGTTACGACTGGATGTATCGAGTCGGCGCCGGCCAGCCTCACTTCCCAATCGACAATATGTACGAGACCGACGAGCAGGTGGCAGAGCGGAGCGTGGGGGCGTTCGCCAGCGAGCCTTCTCCGAATGACTGGTTCGGAAGCCGGGAACAGGGAGGCAATAGCCTCATCAGCCATTGCTGCACCGGCAATGGGACTCGGACGATCTACTACCTGTGGGAGAACGTCGTTCACAAGCGAGGCCACACCCTGCAGGTGAACCTGCTCTTGAACCACGCCTCGCAGTGGGCCGACGTTGACAGCCACATTCCCTACGTGGGCCAAGTCGATGTGAAGGTCAAACACCCGGTCGACCTCTCGATACGCATCCCTGAATGGGTGAAGCCGGCCGATGCCGTGTGCCGGGTGGCTGAGGTCGAGCGTCCGTTGGGATGGGCTGGTCGTTACGCCGAAATCGGCGAGGTCAAGCCGGGCGATGTGGTGACTCTGACTTTCCCGATCACGGAGCACAGTGAGACCGTCTGGATTGAGAAGCGGAAATATACACTGGTGCGGAAAGGCAACGACATAGTGGCCATAGACCCACCGGGCCAGATCTGCCCTTTGTACCAGCGCGAGCACTACCGGGCGAGTGCCACGCGCTGGCGCAAGGTCGTGCGTTTTGTGTCGAAAGAGACTGTTCATCACTAGCCACTTGGCGGGGCACGGTAAACTGCTGCTCTGCCGTCTCATCCAGCCCTCCCGCATCGCTGGTTTGGGCGGCCGCGACTTGCAACTTGATCTGCTTCAACGGGTATTCCCAGCAAGCGGTTGTTATGTCTTCGAACCGAGGTCTCTCTATTCCTGTATCATTGCCCAGCGCCACGGGCAAGCAGTCAAAAATGCCTGAATAGGCAGTTCTACTCTTCGCAGGGAAAAGACGAATGGAACCACACTCCGCGGCTCAGTTTGGGGAGCAGCGCGACTTCTGGTGGCATCGGGATTTTCTGGACTTGATGGCATTGCGGTGGAGGTTGGCCGACGCTAGCTCTATGGCAGATATTGGGTGCGGTCTTGGACATTGGTCGCGGTTACTATACGGATACCTGAAGGCGCCGGCGCGTCTGGTCGGCGTCGACCGCGAGAGCCGGTGGGTCGAACGGGCCTTCGCTTCTTTCAAGCGTAACTATCCAGAGGTCTCGCCGGATCAGGTCAAGTTCATCCAAGGAGACGCCCTGTGTTTGCCGTTGCCGAGCGATGAATTCGACGTGGTTACTTGCCAGACACTGCTGATGCATCTGGAACGGCCTGACCTGGCCATCAAGGAGATGCGCCGCATCGCGAAGCCGGGCGGGCTGGTCATATGCGTGGAGCCGAATAATCTTTTCAACAGCTTGTGCTTCAACTCGTTGACGGAGACGCAGACAGTCGAAGAGGTGGTAGGCGAGTTCGAATATTGGCTGCGGTTTGTACGCGGCAAACAGGCGTTGGGAGAGGGATATGACTCGGTTGGGGATCTCGTACCGGGACTTATGGCCGCCGCGGGCCTTACCGAGGTCGAAGTTTATCAATCGGATAGAGCGGCGCCCTACATACCGCCATACGATACGGATGAGCAACAGGCCCTGTTAAAGCAGGAGCGAGAGTGGAGAGATCTCGGGACTGGGAATTGGAACTACGAGAGGGCGCGTCGCTATGTGCTCGCCGGCGGTGGAAGCAAGGAGTTCTTCGAGTCTGGTTGGAAGCGGCTTAAGGAGGACTTCGAGCTCGAGCGAGAGGCGATTGCCAGCAAGGAGTTTCACACCGCCGGCGGAGGAATCAGTTACCTGGTATCGGGTCGCAAGCCCGTCTAGGACTCGAACGGAGGGGAAGCCGGCGGGAGTGGGAAGGAGTCGAACCCACCCAGAGACGCGAAGGCGCCCCCGCAACGGTTTTGAAGACCGCGAGGACCACCAGATCCCATCCACTCCCAAGACCGCAGGAGCCGCGCGCTCGCACCTGCCAGTTAATTGGCCAAAACGGATACTGCGAACGGCTACGGAGAGTCCGAAGCGGACCACGTCGTGCGGACAACCTCGCCGGGCTCGCCAAGTGGGCCAATATTGCGGCCATTATAGACCACGGTCAGATCGCCTGAGTTGCCGGCCCAAACATGGATGCTTTTGCGGCCTACCCAGGCTCGACTATCGCCGTTGTTCATGATCCCCGAGAAACTGACGTTGCCGTCGACGGTCACCTGAACCCAGGCGCGTCCACTTGCTCGCAACTCGATAGACACCTCGGCCGGTACCTGGGTGGGTGTCGCCGGCGGCTGGGTTGGCTCTTGCTCCACTTCCAGCGTTGGAAGAATACCCGGCAGGCGGGTTATGACGGCAGTCGGTAATATCGATTTGCCCGCCTCGGACGGAGCGATCCGCGTGATTTGTTGCTCGAGTTCGACCTGGGAGACGAACTCGTTATATTGATCGCTGAGGACATATGCCAGGACGCTCAAAATCAGGACAATACCGAATGTACCTGAGGCTATGGGCACCCACCTACCGCGTTTCGTTCGCCTCCCGACTTCCGGCACGACTCGGGGCGAGTCCTGTAAATCCCAGAGCTCTTCGAGTTGCACCAGGTAGTGCTCCGCATCCAAATCCAGAAAGCGGGCGTAGGTGGCAATCAAACCGATGCCGCCCACATCCTGGGGAATCTCGTCGTAGTCTTCCATCTCAATTGCCTTGATCATCTGCTCGCGGATCTTCGTCTGATCGGCTACGTCTTCGATGGAAAGACCTTTCGTGACGCGGGATTCGAACAGCTCTCTGCCCATCCCGATTTCGATCATGCCGGACCTCAAGTGCGCGGACAGACCGCGCCCTCGACGGCGCATCGCTCGGCGTGGTCGATTACTCGCCATGGGCAGACTTGGCCGGATGTTGAAGGGAGGATCGCCGCGTAGGCGATTCAGAAGTAGCTACCTTTCGGGCGATAACGAAATGCGAGAGGCCAAACACGCGGAGCGGTGTGGATTCGAGCCGGTAGCAAATGGTCCGGAGCGCCGTTCCAAGTAGGGCTGATCGGTGGAAGATGTTATCGAATCCAGGGTATACAAACGAGTGAACCTGGAGCTCGGCCGGCAGGCCCGATAGCAGACGCCGGATGTCTCGTTGAAGATAGGCGCGAACGTGTGGACAGAAGCTGTTGCGAAGAGGATCGGGCAGATAGTTTACGAGAGGTATAAGGCCAAAGACGAACCGGTCGCCAAAATAAGCTCCGTGGGTCTCGAAGGGATAAAGCCGGTTGGGGGCGAAGATGACAAGGTCGCCGCCGGGCCGCAACACCCTGAGGGCCTCCTCCAGCGTCTGACGATCGTCTCTGACGTGCTCGATGACCTCGTTCAGGAGGACGACGTCGATGGAGTCGTCACCGAAGGGTAGCTCTTCGGCTGTGCCGGCGAGGAGAGAAAGGCCTTGTTCTCGACCGGCGCGTACCCGTTCCCGGTCGACGTCGATGCCGTGCACCCGAGAGCTAAGCTGGGACAATCGGGCAACGTAAGTTCCGATGCCGCAACCGACGTCGAGGATTCGGCGCCCTTCGAGATCGATGTGGCGCTGGATAGCCGCGAGGCGACGTTCCTGGCCGTAGCGCCAAACGTAACTGGCGTGACCTCGCCAGATCCAAGTCTCGCTCAAGTCAGATTCCGCAAGCTCATGGTGTCGTCCAAATCTTAGCAACCTTGTGGCCGACGCCATGGGCTGTCGCGTCGATCCGCATTGATATAATCGCACCGATTCCGTAACAAACGGGATTTGGATTTCATTTGAAAGTTCTTCACTTCGCCGACTCCCACGTGGGCGTCGAACTCTACGGCCGGCCCGATCCCGTCACCGGATTGAACACCAGGCTAATCGACTTTGGTCGGGCTTTAGACCTGGTTGCCGACGCGGCGATCAGTGAGAAGGTAGACTTGGTAGTCTTCGCCGGCGACGCGTATCGGAGCCGGGAGCCCAATCCGACGCATCAGCGGGAGTTCGCGCGCCGGATCCTGCGGATCAGTCGGTCGGGGATACCGGTTTATATGCTGGCCGGGAATCACGACATGTCGACTGCGGCAGGCCGGGCGACTAGCGTAGACATTTTCGAGACGCTAGAGGTCCGTGGCGTCACCATATGTCGTGAGCCGGCGACAGAGACAATCTCCACTCGCTCAGGTCTGATTCAAGTCGTGGGAGTACCGTGGACCAGCCGGCAGCGGCTCTTGAGCCGGGAGGAGGGCCGCAAGCTCGACCCCAGGGCGCTCGATCAGAGAATTGTCGACGCTATAACAGGATACGTGGCATCCGTGGCGGAAGGACTGGACGCGGGAGTGCCGGCTATCCTGGTCTCGCACCTGACGGCACTTGGCGCGCGCTACGGGTCGGAGCGATCGATCACGGTTGGCGACGATCCGATCGTTCCGATCAGCAGCCTTGCGCTGCCACGATTCGACTACGTCGCCTTGGGCCATATACATCGGCATCAATCGGTAAACGACGATCCGCCGGTTGTGTACGCGGGCTCGATCGAGAGGGTGGACTTTGGCGAAGAGTCGGAAGAGAAGGGCTACGTACTGGCCGAGATCGAGGCCGGCGGGACCTACTGGGAGTTTCGTCAACTGCCGGCGCGCAAATTCGTCACGGTGAGGGTGGAAGTGAAACCGGCGTCGAAACGCTCTACCGTGGGCGGACAGATCACCCCAACCGACCAGGTGTTGGAAGCCATCCGAGCGAGCGAGATTGATGATGCGGTCGTGCGGGTACAGCTGAGGCTCGACGCCGAGGTGGAGAGACAGGTCGACTACCAGGCGATTCGGCGGGCGCTGGCCGGGTGCTTCTACAACGCGGGCGTGAGCCGGCAGCTGATGGGAGACGAACGAATCGCGGTGAGCGCGGCCGGACTGGAGAACCTGACGCCGGTGCAAGCGCTCGAACTTTACCTCCGCAGCCGGAGTACGCCGGCGGGTCATCGGCTGGCGTTGCTGCACCGGGCAAGGCAACTCCAAGGAGAGGAAGGCTGATACCGCGACAGCTACGCCTGAGGAACTTTCTGTCCTACGGGGAACAGATCGACCCGCTTGACTTCGACTCGGTTCACCTTGCCTGCCTGAGTGGCAACAATGGCAATGGAAAGTCCGCGCTGCTGGATGCGATCCTGTGGGCGCTTTGGGGCCAGTCTCGCGCTTCTGGACACCGAGGGGTACCGCAGGAACTGCTGATCAACCACGGCAAGAGCGAGATGGAGGTAGAGTTTCGCTTCGACATCGGGGGACAGACATACCTGGTGTTTCGCAGGCTGGAGATGAGGGGCGGCAATCGATCGCCAAGAACCAGCCTGGGGCTCTCGTTGCAGAGCGACCGTGGATTCATCCCGATTGGCGGAGAGAGCGTAAGGGAGGTGCAGAAGTCGATCGATGACATTATTCAGATCGATCACGAGTCCTTCGTCAACTCCGCTTTCATTTTGCAGGGAAGAGCGGATGAGTTCACGCGCCAAACGCCGGGAAAACGGAAGGACATCCTAGCGAACCTGCTGGGGCTGGAGCAGTTCTCGCGAATCCAGGACAGGGCCCGGCAACACGCCCGGAGTTTCGATGAGCGGGCGGCGTTGCGGGAGGCTGATTTGTCGTCGTACGAATCGGAGATCGCGAATCAGCCGGAGTATGAGGCCGCGTTGGCTGTGGCGGTAGCCGAGGTCAGCCGGCTGGAGGGCCTATTGGCGGAGCAGTCTGCCGAGATAGACAGATTGGACAGGCTTGCGTTGGAGGAGCGGCTGGCACGGACGGACCGCGAGCGACTATTGAACGACCAGCAGGGTCTCGAGGCCAGTCGGCGGGAGGCGCAAACGCAACTCCACCTGGCAACCCAACGACTCGCGGGATTCGAGGAGGTGACGGGTCGAAAGAATGAGATTCGGGCTAATTTCGAGAAGTACGAGCGACTAAGCCGGCGGCGCGACGAGCTTACCGGCGAACTGGGGGAGTTGGCGGGTTTGCAAAGGGAGTTGGCTGATGGGCAACGCCGGATCGACTCGATGAGAAACGAGCAGATTAGGCGAATCAGCAATATCGAGTCCCAGCGGAAGACGTATAGCCATCAGATGGGCGCCGGCGCTGAGGCAGAGGCGCGCTTGGCGGACCTTCGTGCCAGGGAGGAGCGCCTGCATTCCCTGCACTCGCAGTTGGCCGAGATGCGAGAGCGAAAGGCCGCTGCTTCAGGAGAGCGTCGAGCCTCGCTGGCAAATGTGAGTAACTTGGAATCGAGTCAACGGGACCTGACCGAGAGGATTCAGATACTCGACCGAGAAGGGGCGGAATGCCCGGTGTGCCGGCAGCCTTTGACCGATGATCTCCGTGAGGAAGTCAAAGGGCGTGCGAGAGAGGAGTGGCGCGAGCTCAGTGATGAGAGACGGGGTCTTGAGTCGTCGGTCCGTGAGCTGGAGCAGGTATCCGAACGAATGGATAGGACGATTCGCCAAATGGAGGCGGACCTGAAGGCCGGCGAGGAGCTGACCAGACTGGTCGTGAGGCTGCAAACGACGGTCCAGCAGGGGAGGGATGCGGAGGAGCGCTTCAACAGCCTGACGGTAGAGCAGTCGTCGTTGGAGACCGAATACCGGAGCGGCCGGGGATGGAAGGAGCTGGAAGAGTCGCTGAGGCCGTTACAGGAGCGCGTGGACCGGCTAGGTGGGTTGCGGGATGAGTTGGCCGGCGTGCACGCTGGGCTGTCCAGGGTCGGGCAGGCGCCGGCGGAGCAAGAGAAGCTGCGGGCGGCGCAAGCGGGACTGGTGGAGGCGCAGGGCCGGGTAGAGGCGGAGTCTCAACGGCTGCGCGATTTGGAGCGGCGTGTTGGCGAGGCGGCGGTTCGGATCGCTGAGATTGATGGCCGCCTCGATGAGTTGAGCGGGTCGACGCGCCGGCTGGAACAGGCCAAAGAGGCGAGATTAGCCACAGGACGGCAACATGTCCGGGCGATCGAGGAGCGCAGCGCGGCGCAACAGCGGGTCAACGTGATCGAGGCGCGGAAAGCTGAGATGGAGAAGATACGGGAGGAGATCTTCGAATACAAGCGAGAGGCCGGCTACTTCCGCGAGCTTGCCGAGTGCTTCGGACAGAGAGGCGTGCAGGCGATGTTGATCGAGCAGGTCATGCCGGAAGTCGAAGGCTATGCGAACGAGTTGCTCGACCTGTTAACCGATGGTCGTATGCGGGTGCAGTTCGTGACGCAAAGGGCCCGGCGGGGGAGTTCGTCCGAGGAGCCAATCGAGACGTTGGACATTGTCGTATCGGACGAGGGCGACACCCGGCCGTACGAGCTGTTCAGCGGCGGAGAGGCATTTCGGGTGGACTTTGCGATCCGGATCGCTATTAGCAAGCTGCTGACGCGACGGGCTGGTACGAGGCTGCAGTTCCTGGTCATCGACGAGGGGTTCGGGTCGCAGGACGCGGCCGGCCGCCAGCGCATGATCGAGGCGATCAACTCGATTGCCGGCTCGTTCGACAAGATACTGGTGGTGACGCACGTGGACGAGATGAAGGACGCGTTCCCTACGAGGATCGAGGTAGTGAAGGAAGCGGAGGGCTCCCAGATCTACGTCTCCTGAGGGCAGTCGATCTGCACGATCTCCCGTTGCAACTCGGTCGTGACCTCAATGCCGCTTTCGTGGGCGAGGGCGTTGGCCTCAAGACGCACGCCGAAGTCCGTCAGGTAGATGCCCGGCTCGATGCTGAAGGCGGATCCAGGCATGATCGTGCGGGTATCGTGGGTCTCGAAGCCGTCCAGATTGACGCCGTTGGAGTGGGTCTCGGTGCCGATGCTGTGTCCGAGTCGGTGGATGAAGCGGTCGCCGTACCCGGCGGCGGCGATAACCCGGCGGGCGACTCCATCGACGGCGGCGCCGGTTACGGGACGGCCTGCGCTCAGTTCGGCCTGGAGGAACTCGATCGCGGCATCGCGGGCGTCGCGGACTATGCGGAAGACCCGCTGCTCGCGGTCCGAGGGCGGCCGGCCGACCAGGGCCACCCAGGTAATGTCGGCGTAAACGGCATCGGCTTGGTCCGTCCACTTGGCCCAGGCGTCGACCAGCAGCCAGTCGCCGCGCTGGATGGTAGCGGACCGCTCGGCTGAGGGCTCGTAGTGGGGATCGCCGCTATGGGCGTTGACGGCGGCAATCGGGCCGGCGGAGGTGGTAAGGCCGGAGCTGGCAAAGCTGTCGCTGATGGCCTGTACGATGGTGAACTCGTCGACCTGGCCGGCGCGGTGGCCGGCGGTGCGGAAGCCGGCCTCGATGGCCTGTCTGACGGCGATTGCGGCCTGTCGGTGGCCGGCGGCTTGGCCGGGCGTCCAGAGGGCGACGGTGTACTGGACGAGATCGGCGGAGGACACTACCTCCACGCCCAATCCCCGGACCAGCTCGATTGTGCCGGCATCGACCCTGGCGACTACCGGCAGGCTGGAGCCGGCGGAGTACTCCATGGCGACGGTTCTGGCGCCTTTGAGCAGGGCAGCTAGCTGGGCGCGGTACTGCTCGGCGTCGAGGTACTTAACGACGTCGCCGGGAAAGTCGCGGAACTGGCCGGCGTCGACGGCGGAGACTAGCAGCCGGGCGTTGCCCTGGGCTGGAATGAGGAGATCGATGCGCCGGGTGGTGTGAGGCTGAGAGCCGTACATCTGCCAGAGTATCGGGTTATTGCCCTGGAAGTCGTGCAGGAGCCAGCCGTTGATGCGGCGCTGGTTGAGATAGGTCTGGGCGCGGTCGAAGTTGGCGGTCAGATCGGAGGTCAATGCCGGATGCTCCCAAGGTTTATTGGCTGATTGTGCCATGGATTGGCGCGGGAGGCCGCGTGAGATTTGTTTTGCAAAAAGTGTGTTTTATTTTCGACCCCGAGGGAACCTATAGCGGTTATGTCAAGGTGCGCGTAGAGTATAAGAACATATGTCTCAAGTATTATACCAGTTCGAGGTCGAGCCGGCAGGGATTGGCGAGGGGCCGGCGGTGGTTGTGGGGGGTCTCGGGGGCGTGCTACGATTGGGGCTGCGGGTTTCTCCGCGGGCGTGTAGCTCAGCCGGCTAGAGCGTACGGTTCACATCCGTGAGGTCGCAGGTTCGAGTCCTGCCACGCCCACCAGTGCTTCCCCTGTAATCTGGTACGGAATTGCGAGTTTTCTCATCATCAGATTTCTCGCAAAGATTTTATTCGGCCGTTTGAGGACAGTTTGTCCCAAGAAAACTGACGTTGGTGTGGGTAGACAGATTTCGCGACTTCGGGAGTGCCAGGTGACGCTAATGAAACTTGAAAACACAGTTAGCCAACGAAACCAGGCCATTAAGATGCTTTGTAGTGTAGAGCAGCTTGACATTTCGGCTGCGGATATTCAGAAGATCCGAGAAGTGCAGGGTGGCTTGTTCAATCTTGTATTGAGGTTACAGACCTCGAAAGGCACCTTTTTCTACAAAAAATGCCTTGTAGACTCTCGCAGTGGATTGTTTCAGATGCCTGATATCGACCCAACATTTCGCGCTGGGTTAGAGTACAAAGTCCAGGAATGGGCGTCGAGTCTGTCTGGGTACGTTCCCAAGGTATTGGCATTCGATTCCGACGACGCTTCACTAATCATGGCTGCCGTACCTGATAGCGTTCCACTTATTGAATGGGTAGAGACTGGCAGCTTCGACGGATTACAGTTGAGCACAGTCTTCGAATTCTTGGCGGAGTTTCACTCCGAATCAGCTAAGAATCCGATGTTGATGGGCGAACTGGCAGACCCAACGTTTAGGGATTTCAAGCTTGGACTCCAATACGAAAATACGGCACGTGATCTTACGCGTCGGGAATCGGAGATCGTACTTGGATGTTTGGATAGGGAATTATACGCTAAACTTGACAATTACTCTGATTTTGGTTATACTGAAAATACCAAAGCAAGGAGAGAAGTCAAGTGAAACAACAAGGGCCGGGCAAGGCATACCGCCAGGGGATCAGCGTCATAGAACTGTTCGATATGTTCCCCGATGAGCAGTCTGCCCGTCTATGGTTTGAGAACATCCTATGGCCAAGCGAGCGCTTCTGCCCACGTTGCGGAAGTCTCTCAACAGGCCGCGTACCATCCGAGAAGCCGATGCCATACTGGTGCAAAGATTGCCGGTCTTACTTCAGCGTCAAGGTTGGCACTGTAATGGAATCGAGCAAGATTCCCCTTCGCAAGTGGGTTATTGCGATCTACTTGATGTCCACGAGCCTCAAGGGCGTCAGCAGTATGAAGCTGCATCGCGACCTCGGCATACGTCAGGCCAGCGCCTGGATGATGGCTCAGAAGATTCGCGAGGGATGGCTAGGGGGCAATGATCGCCTCTCTGACACTGTAGAGATTGATGAGACTTACATTGGCGGCAAGGAAACCAACAAGCATGCGTCCAAGCGATTGAATGCTGGTCGAGGCGTAGTTGGCAAGGCTCCGGTAGTCGGAGCAAAGCAGCGCGGCGGTGAGGTCCGAGCGCAGCCAGTTCCAAATACCCGCAAGGAAACTCTACAGGCTTTTGTTGCCGATAATGTAGAGGCTGAGTCTACGGTCTATACCGATGAGAATAACAGCTATCGTGGGTTAGTAGATATCGAGCATGAGACTGTTCGCCATAGCGTAGGGGAATATGTTAGGGATCAGGCGCATACAAACGGGATCGAGTCCTTTTGGGCGATGCTAAAGCGTGGATTCCATGGGACTTACCATCAAATGAGTGTCAAGCACTTGGCTCGCTACGTGACTGAGTTTGCAGGCCGCCACAATGTTCGCGATCTAGACACTGTGATGCAGATGGCGGCCTTGGCTAAGGGGATGGCCGGGAAGAGGCTGCGGTATAAGGACTTGACGGCTTAGGAGTTACTACTATTCCTGAGACTGAGCAGCCATACTGGCCTGAGATGCGCCTTGGCGCGTAGGGTGCGCACTGCCTACTTTGCTCGTGGACTCTTCCTCTTCGATTCCTAGGTGCTCCTTAATTGCTTTCACGCCTTCCTTCAATGTCGTCACATCTTTCTCAATACGACATTGCCCTTCTTCCAGTCTTTTCTGACCCTCTTCCAATTTGTCTAGCCGGCATACAATTTGATCCTGACCCTCTTCCAAAGTGCCGACTCGATCCAACCACTCTCCCACCTTGTATGGGATCATGGCGGTATCGTCTCTTTCCACTCCCTCTTCTGACAACTGCTAGCTCCTTTTGATCAGATTCACGACTTGGCTTCAGCAACGCTGAGCCGGGCCTGCCTCTGCTTCTCTGCATACCTGAAGATCGCCCGCGCTACTTCCTCTGGTGGTGCCGGGATAGGCTCTGCCTTTTGGTATTTCCTGGGACGCTCGCGAACTGCCTTTGCCTTACTCATGATCATTCACCTGATCCTGCTGTAATCGAGTGATTTGCGAGGATACCTGATCTCGATTCGAGGTGCCACCTTTAGCGGCATTCACTGTCCATAGTGTACATACCACACCCCGTTTAGTAAAATCCCCCTCGCTACGCCAGTTCTTGGACAAACGCAAGTTCCGTAAGTGTGGCTTTGTGCCTCCTTGCTGGCTTGCGGATGTTGGACTGGCGTAGCAACAGTCACACATTACGCCGCGAGGAGGCTTTTTCATGTCCAAGAAAGGCATTGCCTATGTCCTAGTCCTTTTCCTGCTAAGTGTGTTGATGTCATTCGGAGCCGCCGTAGGCAAGGCTTCAGTGAATCACACCCACGGGCCTGACGGTACGTACATCGAAGCAGGACGAGAATGAGATCGTGCTGCAAAGATTCAGATACCTGATCATCACCGTCTTATTCTGCTTGCCACCCATCGGCGTACTTGTCTTCACCAGTCCAGCCGCTTCTGAATACCATGTTCATGGTGACACCGGGACATACACCGAAGTCACGCCAACCGGGACTCTCACTCAGACACCAGCGCCGCCTACCGCGACGTTGACGAGTACGGCCACTCCCACCGTGTCTCCTACCCCGACTGAGACTCCCACCCTGACTGTGACACCTACGATGGTCTTCACCGCCACCCTGACCCATACGCCGACCATTACCACTACCGCTGTATCGACGTTCTACGAAGTTGGAAATACTGATGGAGACGGGGTATATCTCCGAGAGTCTGCCGGTGGAGACGAGAAGGTCAAGGCATGGCCTGACAAGACTCTGATGATGGTTGTAGGGCCGGATGAGTCCATTGATGGACGGCGATGGCGACACGTGCAGGACCCCGATGGGAATCGGGGCTACCTCCCTGTTGAGTATCTAGTCACATTCGTGCGCCCCACCTTCACGCCAACCGAAGTGACGACTCCAACACCTACCGCTACACGTCGTCCGAGCGGGCCAACGATCTCGAATGCGAAGGCCCAGGACTTGGCAATTCAATCCATTAAGCAGGAAGTCCTTGTTCTTGATGCAGCAATATCACAGCAGGGGAATAGATTCAGTCTGGCACTTGTCGTAAACCAAGCTACTAACCAGTTCGGCGCACGACAGTTGGGAGAGAGATTCGTTAGAATGTTCAAGACCTTCAGCGATGATACGAACCCTAGTTCGCAGATCGGAACAGGGAAGTACGACTACATCATCACGGTTGTCTATCCCGACCAGACCCAAATAGCGACTGGAGCAAAGGCGAGCACGTCTACTGGGATTAGGTGGTAAACCAACTACAGGGAAAGAGAAAAACCATATGATGAGATTAACGTTCGAGTGCTCTGATTGTCTCAGTGAGGTTGAATTCATCGGGAACAATGGTATTCCAACCGAAATCCAGTGCGACAAATGCAAAAGAGTTGCGTCATTTGCCCTCTTTCTTGGGCCGGTTGGCAGTGAATGGGATTTTTGGCCGCCGCAGAAAGACGATATCACGCAAATTGAAATACCCGTGCATGGCGAAACCTCTCCCAAGAAGCTCACAACCGTTCGTTATCCAGAAATTGGATTTACTGCTACGTTTACCCAAGAGGAGGACGGCCGGGCCTAATACTTCTTTTGATTCGATCGCCAGTCTCTCCCTTGAACTAATAGTCATTCTAATCTCCTGTCAAGTTTTGCGTATAAGTCCCTTTGGATAGCTACAAAACTAACCATGAATGCGTTACCTACGGCGATATGAATTCTCGAAATATCCTAATAGCCCGGTCGGATAAGCTGCCTTATCTGATTGACTTTGACCAGGCTCATATCGGCTCACCGGTATACGATCTTGCCTACATTTTGAGCGAATTCTACGTTTCGGCTCATTTCTACAAAAAGCCCGGTATCTTCAGCTTGATGATTGACATGCTTGATGTGTACTTTGCGCGCACAAGTTCTTCTAGGCGCGATCTAATTGAATCGCAGATGTCAAACCATCTTGCAGTGCAAGTCATTTACCGCTTCAATGGTCCTAGTAGAGACTCATGGACCCATTACGTGGATGAGGAGTCAAAACCGTGGATCATTGCTTCGGCAACTCGCTTGCTTGCCGAGGATCCAGAGCCCGTCACCTTGTTTCTTGAAGAGCAAGTAAGAGAACTCACCTAAAGGGATTCTCAATTCTTGAATGTTTAACTTAGGAATCGATTGGACGAGATCAAGACACGCATAGACGCTGGGCCAGCCGGCTAGAGCGTACGGTTCACATCCGTGAGGTCGCAGGTTCGAGTCCTGCCACGCCCACCAAGTTGGACAAGATCAAAAGCTTCCAGGCTAACGGGGCCTATCTAGCCATTTCGCTGCTCCGCACGCTAAGGCCAGGGAGAAGCCAGTGAGCACCCTGAACATCAGCAGCTTCATCTGGGGCATTGCCGACGACGTACTGCGCGACGTATATGTCCGGGGCAAGTACCGCGACGTGATCCTACCTATGACAGTCATCCGCCGTCTTGACGCGGTCCTGGAACCTACGAAGGACGCGGTGCTGCGCATGAAGGAACGACTGGATGACGCTGGCATAACGAACCAAGACCAAGCGCTTCGCCAGGCCGCCGGCGAAGCCTTCTACAACACGTCCCAATTCAGGTTGCGCGATCTCACGTCTCGCGGCCGGCAACAGCAGCTACGGGCCGACTTCGAGGCGTACCTCGACGGATTCTCGCCGAATGTCCAGGAGGTCCTGGAGAAATTCAAGTTCCGCAACCAGATTCCCACGCTGGTGGAGGCGGACGCGCTGGGATTCCTGCTGGAGAAGTTCCTGGATAGCTCGATCAACCTGAGTCCCAATCCCGTCCTGAACGGGGACGGCTCGGTGCGGCTGGAGGGCCTGGACAACCATGGCATGGGCACGGTCTTCGAGGAGCTCATCCGGCGATTCAACGAGGAAAACAACGAGGAGGCCGGCGAGCACTTCACTCCGAGGGACGTGGTGCAGCTAATGGCCCGGCTCATCTTCCTGCCGGTGGCCGAAGAGGTCAGGTCCGGCACTTACCTGGTCTATGACGGGGCCTGCGGCACCGGCGGGATGTTGACGGTCGCGGAAGAGACTCTGACGCAACTCGCCGCCGAACAAGGCAAGGAGACGTCGGTGCACCTCTATGGGCAGGAGGTGAACCCGGAGACCTACGCGATCAGCAAGGCAGACCTCATCCTGAAGGGCGAGGGCGTCGAGGCCGACAATATACAGTTTGGCTCCACCCTTTCTTCGGATGCATTCCCTGCCCGTGAGTTCGACTTCATGCTCTCGAATCCGCCCTACGGCAAGAGCTGGAAGACCGACCTGGAGCGCATGGGCGGCAAGTCCGGCATCAAGGACCTCCGCTTCTTGGTGGAGCACGATGGCAATCCTGATCACTCACTGATTACGCGTTCGAGCGACGGCCAGATGATGTTCCTGGTCAACATGCTGAGCAAGATGAAGCAGGATACGCGGATGGGCAGCCGTGTGGCCGAGGTCCACAACGGAAGCTCGCTTTTCACCGGCGACGCCGGACAGGGTGAGAGCAACATCCGGCGGTGGGTCATTGAAAACGACTGGTTGGAAGCGATCGTCGCGCTGCCGCTCAATATGTTCTACAACACCGGCATAGCGACCTACGTCTGGGTACTGAGCAACCGCAAGCCGGCGCACCGGCAGGGGAAGGTGCAGCTGATCGACGCCACGCAGTGGTACAAGCCGCTGCGCAAGAACCTGGGCGCCAAAAACTGCGAGCTGTCCGGTGAGGATATCAAGCGTATCTGCGACGCCTTTCTGGCATTCGAGGAGACGGAGCAGTCGAAGATATTCCCCAACGAGGCCTTCGGCTACTGGAAGGTGACGGTCGAGCGGCCACTGCGAATAGAGGGCATCGATCCGGAGCGGGTCTACAAAGCCAAGGAAATCAAGGCACTCAAGGACCAAGATGAGCGCTCGGAGACGGCGCCGGCGGTAATCAAGAAGATTCACCTCAAGGGCGCCGAGCCGGATCCGTTGCGCGGGCTGTATCCGGCCACAATCGAAGGCCGGCAGGTAGTGGTGCAGTATGAGCCGGACACGGACTTGCGCGACACCGAGCAGATACCGCTTCTGGAAGATGGCGGTGTCGAGGCGTTCCTGGAACGCGAGGTGCTGCCCTATGCGCCGGACGCCTGGTACGTGCAGGACAGCGTGAAGATTGGGTACGAGATCAGCTTCACGCGGTACTTCTACAAGCCGGAGCCAATGAGGCCGTTGGAGGAGATACGGGCCGAGATTCTGGCGCTCGAGCGGGAGACGGAGGGGTTGTTGGAGGAGATTGTTGGGGGCAAGCAGACTTGACCTATAATACCGTCACCCAACCACAGGAATAATCTCATGCTGTCAGACGACGAAATCCAAAGCCTGATCTCAATTCCCAAGACGATAAAGACAAGAACGCCGGCCAGGGGATACAAAGAGGAAGGCGGCCACAAACGGTGCGATCTGGAGTTAGAAGCCAGTTTCGATAACGGTGCAAAGTTCACGGTTTTCATTCGACAAAGCAGCGAGTTTATTGAGAACTACTCATTAGGATTGCGCTATCAGACCAACGACAGAACGTTAGGAACCATTACGCTGGTTCGCTACAACGGTCCGCATGGGGAATACAGCCTACCGCAGGATGGTCATTTTGCCAGCCCGCACATCCATCGCATTACCGCTAAAGAGATTGCATCTGGCACTACACAGCCGCAAGAAAGCCAACGAGAAATCACCAAGAAATATGGCACGTATGGAGAGGCTCTCGCGGTTTTCTTCGGAGACATTGGCGTTACGGATTATGAGAAATATTTCGCTGAATCGCTTCAGACAGGGCTTTTCAATGGATATAGCTAGAATCAAAGCGTCATTGCGTGACACGCTGATGACAGGCATCGATGTCTATGAGCGTCGTACTGGTAGTTTTCAACTGATTATTCCAATACTGCACGAAGACGGCGATATGGTAGAGATCTATGTTCAAGATAGTCCCTTAGGGGAAGGGTACCTCCGTATCTGCGACTTTGGGTTGACGCTGATGCGACTCTCCTACACCTTCGACATAGGCAGCACATCACGGCAGAGGATTTTCGACAGCATCCTGACCAATAACCATGTCAACAACGACAACGGCAATCTCTACTTGGACGCGCCCTTCAGCCAATTCTATGAGAGCATTCTTCAGTTCGCAGGCTGTGCGCAAAAAGTGTGCAATATGCGCTACTGGAGTAGGGAAGCGATCCGTAGCGCGTTCTACGACGACTTGAAAGAGTACGTTACAGCGGAATTGACACAGTTTTCGCCAGCTCCCGACGTTTCTCCGCTCGCCGACTATCCCATCAGCGTGGATTGGTCTCTAACGCATAACAACCATAACTTCTACGTTTTCGGAGTACGGGGCAACGACAAGGCCAAGAACGTAGCGATCTCGCTGCTGGAGTTTCAGAAGGCACAACTACCGTTCATCAGCCTGGTAGTTCACGAAGACATGGAAGAGATAGGAAGAAAGGAAGGCCTCTACCTTACGCGGAACGCCGACACTCAGTATCCGCTTCTGAACGACTTTAGGGAAAGAGCGGTCGCGGATGTTGAGAGGATTGCCGGCGTCGCCTCGTAGCGGGAATATCAGGATCACAAACGCCGGCGAATCCTTATTTCGCCGGTGAGAAGAGTTAGGGCGTCGCGTATGGGCGTCCCATCCCAAGCCCCACCCCACGGGCGACGCGTGCGTCGCCCCTACGTGATACATGATTGAAGGTTGTTGGAGGAGATTGTCGGAGGGGTCTAAAAATGAACCTTAAGGCACTTTTCAAGAAATACGACCTAGAGAAGGTCAAGATTAATCTACAGGTCGCGGAGGCCGAAATAGGTCTGAACTCGGCTGATGAAGATGCAGCGTGGGAGCTGTATGTCGAGATGCTGACCAGAATTGTTACGCAGCCGCTTCCATCAGAACATGGGGACGAAGAAACGGCTTTGGACAGTGTTTACTCACTGTTCCCAATTACGCGAGAGGTTCTGCGCCGGCATGGGCGGAAAGCAATTCACTTCAGCAAGGTTGCTATACCTGTGCTGAATCAGGTGGTGCGACCCTTTACCGCAAAGTGGCATAAGGAGAGTTCGGCGGGAGCGTTCTCCAACGAAGGCAAGCGCGCGGAGTTTCGTAAGGAACTGGCGGCCCTGCAAGTGGAGTTGCGCAATTACAACCGCATGCTGGCGGAGATCGCCGGAGTGGAAGACCTGACGGACTTGGAACGCGCGTAGGTAAGTTAAAGATTGCGAGTGTCCCCAGACACAACGTATTCATCAGCTACTACCATGAGCAGGATCAGCGGTACAAAGACCGTTTTGTTCGCATGATGGGGGACAACATAGTCGACAAGTCGGTCGATATTGGGGACATAATTGATACGAATCAGCCCACCGAGGCGACGCTCCAGACTATACGCGAGGAGCACATTGCCCAAGTCTCGGTGACTATCGTGTTGATAGGACGCTGCACTTGGCAACGGAAATTCGTGGACTGGGAAATTGGGGCGAGTCTAAGGGAAACATTAACCAACCCCAGATGTGGGCTGTTGGGTTTATTGCTGCCCAGTCACCCTGACTTCCAAAGAGAACACTATCGCAGTCGGCTGATACCGCCCAAATTGGCAGATAACTGCGACGGGGATAAGTCCTTCGCATCGATCTATGATTGGTCAGGGAATCAATCCGAGGTTCGCAGTTGGATCCACCAAGCGTTCTTGAGAAGGAAGAAGTCACCCTATCCCGATAATAGCCGTCCTCTGTTTGGGCGGAACTGGAACGGCGATTGTACGCGAGGTTGGCAGAGTTAGAATCAAGTTCCCTCTGGCAACGCTGGGCCGGCCTTGGCCAGGTCTGGAGTGATCGGTTACACGCGGTGATCATACGAGCCGGCGCCGATGCGACCGCTGGACGAGATATCGGCCGAGATTATAGCGCTAGAGCGGGGGAGGGAGGGGTTGATGGAGGAGATTGATGGAAGGTAGGAATTCGTTGATTGATGAGCTGACAGGGAGTCGACAGCGGAGGCATGATGACTCCGGACTTTGCTGAAACTCGCGCGCTTTTGAACCAATTGAGCGGGGCGGGCCGTGATTTCTTCAATAGCATCCTGCATCTGGAAGATGAGAGCAATTACTCCATGTTGCACGAATCCGATCACTACTGGTCACAACTGGATTACGCACTTCAAGAAACTTCTACAAGGCTTCAATATGACTTGATGCAAGTCACAAGAACGATAGCCAACTCGATCAAGCAGTCAAGTCTGTTATCTGAGGCTGATAGGAGAGACCTTGGGACTTGGACCAAATCCGTGCGCGCATCGCTTCGCTTGAGAAGGTACTACGCTTGGGACACTCAAGTGCTTCACGATGAGGGTGTAGTACTCGGGGTTCAGCAATCCGGTCAATCTGAAACTGATGCGGTCCATCCAGCACAAGCCCTGCGTAGCTTTGAGCAAGATATTTCGAATCTACTTGGCTTAGTTGATCTTCTCGATGTCTCTCCAATTGTGTCAACTTATGAGTGGCGTGCTAATCCTCAAGCCACGGCGGAGTACGAACCAGATTCGGCATTTGTCATGATGCATATCGATTCACAAAAGCCAGAGCTTGAGGATCTGTACAACGTAATAAAGGAATGTTTTGAGCAATTTGGAATTAATGCAGTTCGAGCTGATGAGATCGAACACGAGGATGTTATTACGAAGAAGATAACAGAGAGAATCAGGGTATCCGAGTTTCTTATCGCAGATTTGACAGGTGAACGGCCAAGCGTGTACTACGAAATCGGATATGCGCATGCTCTCAATCGAAAAGTGATTATGTATCGCAACAGCGGTGTCAAACTGCATTTCGACTTGGCGGCTTACAACTGCCCAGAATACAGCAATCTAACGGAGCTGCGAAGCCAATTGATGCGACGCTTGGAACAAGTAACCAATAGGAAGCCAAAGAATGCAAGTGCGAATTGAAGATCAACTTTACGCATATTGCCTTCGGCGGGATGGCCGTGAGTTTTCTGCGAAACACGACCTAACTTCCTAGTTACGAGTCCTAGAAGGCCTTTGGTGTCGAGTGGCCCGGGAGAAAAAGCCCGCCCTCAACAACGGGAGATCGAACGAGCGATGGTGATCCCGAAGTGAAACAAGCTGTGACCAATGAAGCACGGCTTTTCGACGATTTTGCACGCACCGATTCCGGCTGCAAGCATCGTGACGAATCTGATTTTGATTGTCTCAACCGCTTGGCGTGGGCGTCAGTCGAGACTGGCCGGAAAACGCTCGAATCTTGGTTCTCGAGATTCCCGGAACAAAAGAAACGGGATCTTCGCGGGCGGTTCCGAGGGGACGATCGTGAGCATCAGGGTGCATTGTTGGAGCTTGTGACACACGAAATCCTATGCGCCGTTGGAACCGAGGTGCAAGTAGAACCCGATATTGACGGGAAAAGACCCGACTTTGCAGTGACCTACGAAGGCGCAACTATTGTCGTGGAATGTACGGTCGCGCAGGAGTCTGACGATGATTTCAACGCGACTAATAGAGAGAATACTATCAAGAAGGCGGTCAACGCCATCGACACCGGGCCATTCGCCTTATTTTGGAGACGTCTCTCACCTGGGAGTAACCAACCGCCCACTGGTCAATTGTGCAACGATATCAAGAGGTGGGTGTCGTCCCTAGATGCCGATGAGGAAATGACGAGGCTGAAGCAAGGATACGCACCGAGGGAAATGGAATTTTGTTTCGGGAATGGTTGGAAACTGCGGTTAGGCGCGACCCTAGTCGGCTCCAGCAAGCTCCGGGAAGAGGGCGCTGGGGCTATCGGCTTGGAAGTCGGCAGGGGCGGCGGCTTTCGCCGAGACGACGTCAGGCTGAAGCGTGCGCTGGAAAAGAAAGCGGACAGATACCGACGCCTGACCTCACCATATGTCGTCGTCGTGGGTTCGGGAATGGTCTTCCCGGACATCAGCGATATGCTCAAGGCTCTGTTCGGCCGGACTGAACTTCGAGCCGAACCTACCAATATTTCCGACTGCCTGCTCTTATCGCCGTCAGGACAACCAAAGAACCGTCATGTCTCGGCAGTTCTCTATAAGCCCGGTTTTGGAGGTTTATGGACTATTTGTGGCACGGACACCCCATGGCAGCTTGTACACAATCCATGGGCCAGGGCCCCGCTGCCGCGTGAAATGATCGGCTTCGCCACGCAACGGATTCTCGAATCGGCAGGATTCGGCAAGATCAAACCAACGCGTACGTTAAACGCCGTCCTGGGGCTATCCGACCCTTGGCCGGGCTGGGAGCGATAGACGCGAGCGTGTTGGTCGGATGTATTAGGACCATTATGCAAACGCAGTTGCTCGTAATGAGGTAGGAATGACAGAGACTTATGCTCCGCTCCTGTCTCCGTTATTGAAACCCTACCCCACCTACAAAGCCTCCGGCGTGAGTTGGCTGCGTCAACCACCGGCGCATTGGAATAGGGCTCGACTCAAGAGTTGCACGAGAAATGTAGTGGACCTCACCAGAGCGTTGAGCCGCGACGACATTTACCTTGCCCTTGAAAATGTCGAAAGTTGGACAGGTAGGTTTTCTGCAGTTGGCGATGACGTTGACTTTGACAGCCAGGTGAAACGCTTTCGAGTTGGAGATGTGCTGTTCGGCAAGCTGAGGCCCCTACCTGGCGAAGGTGACCTGCCCAAACCGCAGCGGAGTGTGCGTTGGCGAATTCTTAGTGCTCAGACCTAGCCACTGCCAACTTGTCCCCAAGGTATCTTGAGCGACTGTTCCGGTCCAAGCCCGGTTATTGACGCCATAAGTGCGTCCACTTTTGGAGCTAAGATGCCCCGCGCAGATTGGCGTTTCATTGGTGACATGCAGGTCTCCCTCCCACCATTGTCCGAACAAGCCGGCATTGTTCGGTACCTGGACTACGTGGACCGGCGGATCCGGCGGTACATCGAGGCCAAGGAGAAGCTGATTGGCCTGCTGGAGGAGGAGAAGCAGGGGATCATTCACCAAGCGGTTACGCGGGGCCTTGACCCCAATGTTCCGCTGAAGCCCTCCGGCGTCGAGTGGCTGGGCGATGTGCCGGCGCATTGGGAGGTCCGCCGGCTGAAGCAAGTCTCGATTGTTCAAACAGGCATCACTCTTGGTAAGAACTACGGTAGTGCAGGATTGGTCGAGCGGCCTTACTTGCGGGTAGCTAATGTTCAGGCGGGCCACTTGGACTTGTCAAAGGTGACCACCGTTTCGCGTTCCGAATTGGGAGATCCACAGTGCGACCCTCAACGTTGGGGACGTATTGATGACTGAAGGTGGAGACATCGATAAGCTAGGACGCGGATGTGTGTGGTGGGGAGGAAATCCCTGACTGCCTTCATCAGAACCATATTTTCGCCGTCCGTTTGAATCACTCGATTCTGCTTCCAGAGTTTCTGGTGGCACTGATGGGAATCGCGTCATGGGCGGACATACTTTCAAGTTACGGCGAAACGGACCACTAATCTCGCAACAACCAATTCTGCAACTCTTGGGCAATTTCCCGTCTGTTTGCCAAGTGTTACCGAACAGCAAGCCATTGTGAAATATGTTACAGAACAATGCGGCGAGCTAGATTCCGCCGTCGCCCGTGCCCGCCGGCAGATCGACTTGCTCCAGGAGTACCACACCCGGCTCATCGCCGACGTGGTGACCGGCAAGCTGGACGTTCGCGAGGCGGCGGCGCGGCTGCCGAAGGGGGCCGGGGCCGGCACGCAGCATTACCTGGGTACTAGGAGTAACCGACTTGAGCGGCATTCAAAAATACAAGGATGATTTGGACAGACTCATTAAGATCGGCGAAACAATTGAAGCTGATCTGCGGGTTCGCTACAAGAAGGGCAAAAGTGTGTCTACGAACGCTGCCCATAAACTGGAGGACAGCTATCAGAATTGGTACAGCGAGGCATCCGTTGTGATCAAACAGCTTCTTCCCGACCGCTTGGAGGAATTCCAGGAGCTCTATAAGGGTGACGGCCGTCGCAAACAGATAGAAAACACCAACTTTAATATCCAGGATTTGTTGAGAGGCCTCGAAGTTGCGCCGGGCTATTATGGGACCAAGCCCTTTGATGAACTCGCGGTCGCAGGTATGCGGTTTGTGAACCAACTGAATATACTGAAGTCTGTCGAGAGGCGTTTCGAAAGTACGCTCTTCGAGATAAAACAGTTGGTGCAAGCCGACCTTTTTGACTCTGAGTTAGATGTCGCACGGGAACTCTTATCCCACGGATTTCTCAAGGCGGCCGGGGCAGTCGCGGGGGTGGTACTGGAAAAACATCTGAGTCAAGTAGCCGGTAGCCACAACGTAACGACTCGCAAGAAAGATCCTACCATCGGCGATCTAAACGACCTGCTGAAGACCAGCGGCATTCTGGGCGTTCCATCGTGGCGGACAGATGCAAAGGCTTGGAGACATACGTAATCTATGCACCCACAATAAGAGCAGAGAGCCAACAAGTGAAGAGGTAGAAGAACTAATATCGGGTGTGGACAAATATACGAAGACACTGTTTTGAAGAACAATCAGAGGGCACAAATGCGCTTTTGGCAGAACCAGATAGGCGTTGAATAATCGGTTAACACGCACGCGCGGGATTCGGCATCGAGACGGGATCCTCTTCGATAAACGCACCCGGCTGACCGCGGAAGTGGTGACCGGCAAGCTGGACGTTCGTGAGGCGGCGGCGCAACTGCCGGAGGGGGCCGGCGAGGTTCTGGGAGCCCGTGATGTCCGTTGGTCATGGCGGAGAGGTGGAGACGTTATGAAAAACAGGTTGCATTCGATAACCCTGAAAGGATTCAAGACCATCCGCGAGTTGGATGCCTTCGAGGCCTGGGCCCGCTGACGGTACTGATCGGGCCCAACGGAGCGGGCAAGTCCAACTTCATTTCCTTCTTTCGTATGATGAGTTGGATGTTGGCAGATCTCGATAACCTTCAAGTCCATGTGGCGCAGCAAGGCGGGGCCAGCAAGCTTCTGCACGATGGCCAGGGTACTACTCGCGAGATCGAAGCCAAGTTGAGTATCGAAACCGCTGCTGGCGAGAACCAATACGCCTTCCGCCTGTTTTTTGCGGCCGGCGATATGTTGATATTCGCCGACGAACGCTACCGCTTTTCGAGGCGAGGTTTCGTGTCCACCAGCTCCGTGGACTTCGACCGGAGCGGGACATCGCGGTCCGGCCTTGATCGAGAAAACAACCTGGGACACCACTGCTCGCGTTATACGAGACATACTTCAACGAATCATCGTTTATCAATTCCACAACACAGCCGACAACGCCCGAATCCGTGGCAAGTGGGCGGTCAACGACAACCGTTACTTGAAAGAAGACGCGGGCAATATAGCCCCGTTTCTATTCCGTCTGAGGGAGCGGGAAGGTTGGCACTACCGCCGCATCGTGGAAAATATACGATTGATTCTGCCGTTCTTTTCTCGATTTCGAGTTAGGTGAACGACTACGGGCATATTCTGCTGGCATGGCGGGAAAGGGGCAGCGACCAGGTATTTGACGCTTCGCAGGCGTCGGATGGTATGTTGCGAGTAATTGCCCTGGTATCACTGCTTCTGCAACCGGAAGACAACCCTGCCGGACGTCCTGATTCTCGACGAGCCGGAGTTGGGATTGCATCCCTACGCCATAACTGTGGTGGGTGGGTTGATAGGCGCGGTGTCAAAGAGTATTCAAGTGATAGTGGCCACCCAATCAACGGCACTGGTTGATTGTTTTGGGGCTGAAGACATTGTGGTGGTCGAGCGGGAAGGACGGCAATCGGTATTCAGGCATCTCGATTCCGAAAAGCTGGACGCGTGGTTGGAAGACTATTCCCTTTCTGAGTTGTGTGGAAAAGAACGTGTTGGGTGGACAACCCTAATGTCCGTAAGATTGCATTTCGTAGTTGAAGGGCAAAACGGAACGCCGGTTCGTGGAGAACATCCTACGCCCGCACCTAGCCGACCGCTCCATCTGGATTGCCGCCCGGTGTGTTGAGACGAGCCGATCGCGTGGCCGAAAATACAGTGGAGGTATCCGGGATTATACGAAGGCAAAGAGGGACATTGAGCGCTGGATGAAGGAAGACCAAAATTCCGATGCACGTTTCACAACCATGTTCGACCTTTACGCCCTGCCAGGAGATTTCCCTGGGTACGAAGATGCCAGACAAGAGAGCGATGCCTATGCCCGCGTTCGGCTTCTTGAGGATGCCTTTGGGGGAGGACATATCAGGACCAACGGTTCGTTCCTTACCTCCAACTCCACGAGTTTGAAGCGCTATTGTTTTGCGACCCCCCAAAAACTTAGAGAGCGGTTCGACCGGCATTCCTGCAGGAATCTTGAGGCTCGCCCAGATCGCCGAACAATGTAATCCTGAGCTAATCAACGATGGGAACGACACCGCGCCGTCCAAGCGGATAATCAAAGAAATACCCGAGTATGGATCAGATAAAGCGTCATCCGGCCCGATAGTGGCGGAGAGGATAGGATTGACTACAATGCGAATGAAATGCCAGCATTTTGCAGAATGGATCGGAAAGCTGGAAGGCCTCACCCAGGGATCATAAACTTGCAGGCGTGAAACCGAGATGACAACGTGTAACAGCGAGAAATGCGCTGAAAGCCTCAATTGCGCTGGGCTGACTGGCTTGGTGTAAAGCCCGGCGCCAAAGGGGCAATCCAGGAGCGCCCGTCGAGCGACACCACATGAAAGAAGATCTTACGAGGAAGGACATGTCTGAGTTGACGCCGAGGCAGAGGTCTCAGACAAAGGAACTGAAGAAGCTGCCCGATGACCAGATCGACACGTCGGACATCCCTGAAGTTTCGGATTGGTCAAACGTGACGAGGGGCGCGTTCTACCGTCCCGGCCGAAAGCACGAGGGCCGGGCAGTCGGTCCGACGACCGACACCAGCGAGAAGGGCTTGGAGCGACTCATCTGCGAGGCGCTGACGGTCCGCCACGGCGGATGCGACCCGCCGGAGGGGGACGAGGTGCGGGAGAGACCATCCAACTACGGGGTCGGCTGGATTTGCGGGGACCCGCGGGACTACGACCGGGAGTACTGCCTCGATCTGGCCCAACTATCCGCCTTCCTTCGCGATACCCAGCCCCTCGTCGCGGAATCGCTGGACCTGGGAGCGGACGGTCCTACGCGCCGGAGGTTTCTGGCACGGCTGCAAGGAGAGGTTGCGAAGCGAGGGACGATCGACGTGCTTCGCGGAGGGGTAAAGCACGGCCCACACCAGATCGACCTGATGTACGGCACGCCATCGCCGGGAAACGAGAAAGCCCGTGCCCTGTATGGGCAGAACCGCTTCAGCGTGACGAGGCAACTCCGCTACAGCAACGACAACGCGCAGCTTGCACTCGACCTGTGCCTGTTCATCAACGGACTGCCGGTCGCCACTTTCGAGCTGAAGAACAGCCTGACGAAGCAGACGGTGGAAGATGCCGTAACGCAGTACATGCGGGACCGCAACCCCGCAGAGAACCTCTTCGAGCTCGGCCGGTGCCTGGCGCACTTTGCCGTCGACGACCACGAGGTGCAGTTCTGCACCCAACTCAAGGGAAAGGCGTCATGGTTCCTGCCCTTCAACAAGGGATGGGACGACGGCGCCGGCAATCCCCCGAATCCCAACGGCCTCAAGACCGACTACCTGTGGAGAGAGGTCCTCACGCGCGACGGGCTGACCGACATCATCGAGAGCTACGCCCAGGTAGTGCAGACGAGGGACGAGAAGACAGGCCGGAAGAGGCGGGAGCAGATATGGCCCCGCTATCACCAGTTGGACGTGGTCCGCCGGCTGTTGGCCGACGCATCGAGTAGGGGAGTCGGTTCGAAGTACCTGATACAGCACTCGGCCGGCAGCGGCAAGTCCAACTCAATCGCGTGGCTGGCGCATCAACTGATAGGGCTGGAACGGGCCGGCGCGACCCTCTTCGATTCGGTGATCGTGGTGACGGACCGTAAAGTGCTGGACAAGCAAATCAGGGACACAATCAAGCAGTTCGCCCAGGTAGGCTCCGTCGTGGGCCATGCCGAGGACTCCCGCCACCTGCGCACCCTGCTGCAAGAGGGCAAACGCATAGTCATCACCACGGTCCAGAAGTTCCCATTCATCCTGGACGCGATCGGGAACGAGCACCGGGGACGCAGCTTCGCCATCGTGATCGACGAGGCGCATTCCAGCCAGGGCGGTCGAACTTCGGCGTCGGTGTCGATGGCCCTGGGAAAAGCGGGCACCGAGGAGGAAGACGAGACAACTGAGGACAAGATCAATCGCATCATGGAGTCAAAGAGGCTGCTGACCAACGCAAGCTACTTCGCCTTCACCGCGACGCCGAAGAACAAAACGCTGGAGATATTCGGCACGCCCGTCCCGGAGGGTGACAAGACCAGGCACGTGCCCTTCCACTCTTACACGATGAAGCAGGCTATTCAGGAGGGGTTCATCATCGACATGCTGAAGAGCTACACGCCGGTGAACAGCTACTATCGGCTGGTGAAGACGGTGGAGGGAGACCCGGAGTTCGACACCAAGCGGGCCGGGAAGAAGCTGCGGCGCTATGTTGAGGACCACGACCACGCGATCCGGCTGAAGGCGGAGATAATGGTGGACCACTTCCACGAGCAGGTGGCCGGCTTGCGGAAGATAGGCGGACAGGCGCGGGCGATGGTGGTCACGAGCAGCATCCGGCGGGCCGTCAGCTACTATTTCGCCATTCGCGACTACTTGACGGAGCGCAAGAGCCCATATAAGGCGATCGCCGCCTTCTCCGGCGAGCACGAATACGACGGAGCGAAGTTGACCGAGGCATCACTTAACGGCTTCTCGTCGAACCTAATCGCCGACAGGATCCAGGAAGATCCTTACCGCTTCCTAGTTTGCGCCGATAAGTTCCAGACCGGCTACGACGAGCCATTGCTGCACACGATGTACGTGGACAAGCCGCTGTCGAGTGTGAAGGCGGTGCAAACGCTGTCGCGTCTCAACCGGGCGCATCCGAAGAAGCACGACGCATTCGTCCTGGACTTCGCCAACGACTCAGACACGATCCAGTACGCCTTCGCCGACTACTACCGCACCACGATCCTGGCGGAGGAGACCGATCCCAACAAGCTGCACGACCTCAAGGCAGTGTTGGACGACTATGAGGTCTATAGTCCGGAACAGGTGGACGAGTTGGTTGAGAAGTATCTAGCGGGAGCCGACCGCGACCAACTCGACCCGATCCTGGACAGTTGCGTCTCAGTGTACCGGGGGCTGGACGAAGACGGGCAGGTGGACTTCAAGGGCAAGGCGAAGGCGTTCCTCCGGACCTACGGGTTCCTGGCGACAATTCTGCCGTACACCTACGCCGAGTGGGAGAAGCTCTCCATTTTCCTGACCTTCCTTGTTCCCAAGCTGCCCGCCCCTGAGGAGGATGACCTGTCGAAGGGGATTCTCGAAGCAATCGACATGGATAGCTACCGGGTGGAGAAGCGGGCTGTGCAGGACATCCAGCTTCCGGACGAGGACGCGGAGATCGGGCCGGCGCCAACTGACGGTGGAGGACAGAAGCCGGAGCCGGAGATGGACCGGCTCTCCAACATAATCAGGGAATTCAACGACCAATTCGGCAACATCGAGTGGAATGACCGGGACAAGATCGAGAAGGTGATCGCGGAAGAGTTGCCGGCTAAGGTTGCGGGTGACAAGGCCTACCAGAATGCGATGGCCAACTCCGACAGGCAAAATGCCCGGATCGAGCACGACAGCGCCTTGGAACGCGCGATGACCGAGCTGTTGGCAGACAACACAGAGCTGTTCAAGCAGTTCAGCGACAATGAGTCGTTCCGCCGGTGGCTTTCTGAGATGAGTTTCGCCGCTACGTACAGGGGAGTAGCCGGGGCCGGCGCGTCGACGTAGGATTTGCTGCTACTACCTCTCAGGATGACCCTAAAAGGACCGCGCCGGCCAGGCGCGCTAGTTTGCGATCGAAGGTGTGGACGGGCCAGGCTCCTGCCCGTTGGGCCGCTGAGAGGATCATGAGGTCGGCGAAGCCTACGCCGCCCTGGCGGTAGATTAAGGCCGCGCGAGCGACGTCGTCGGCAGCTTCGACAAGGATGCTGTTCGTCGCGATCAGCTCCACCAGTACGTCGGCAATCTGGATGCGGGTGAACCGGTAGGCACGCTCCAATACCCATACGACTTCGATTGCAACCTCGCGACAGATGAAGCCTGGGTTCTCAGGCGCCAATCCCTCAAGCAGTACCCGAGCGGCGGCTGCCTGCTCGGCGTCGTCGGCGACGAGATAGCGCACTAGGACGTTTGTGTCGAGTGCAATCAAGAATCAGTCGCGCCTTCGGCGATTGCGCGTTCCATGTCGTCCAGCGTTACGGCCGGGCCGTCGTATCTCAATGCGCCGAACAGCCGGCCGATGGGGCGGACCGGCATGATCCTTACTTCACCGTCTTGGATTATGTAGCGTACGCGGTCGCCGGCTTGCACGGACAACGCCTCCCGCACGGCTTTGGGCAGTGTGGTCTGTCCCTTCGAAGTGATGCCGGATTCAATCATTGGATGCGCCCTTTCGCATTACACTAGAATTATATTCCTTACAATGGAGAGGATAGCAAGGCACTTGGCGGTCTTTCAAGTATTGCTTCCTTCGGTGGGCGTTGTTGCCGATATGCCCGGTGGCGCGGATCGACTGCCGGTCTGCTGGGAGCGGGGGACAAGCCCCTCGCCTCGCGTAGTCTTTGACCGCGCTACATTCTGGAATTCCGACCGCCGCCGGTGGAGGCTGCCGGCTGGGGCCGGGGGAACGTCCGGTCAGCAGGCGCACTTTACGCCGGCGTGTGCGTCCTTGCCGTGGGTGGCGTAGCCGTCGCGTTTCCACCAGTCGAGTCCCCCGATCAGTTCACGCACCTGGAACCCAAGTGTCAGCAGCTTCAGGGCTGTCTTGGTTGAGGCGTTGCACCCTATACCGTCGCAGTAGCAGACATACAGCTTTGACTTGTCGAGCGACGCGGTGCTATTGGAGCTGATTTCTCTGTGAGGGAGGCTGATGGCGCCAGGGATATGTTCGTTGGAGTAGGCGATGGCGGAACGACCATCGATAACGACTACCGGCTCATCTTTTGCAAGTGCCTCATTGAGGTCGGCAGAGTCCATCTCATATGCCAGCTTACGTTGGTAGAAGCTCATCTGATCGATACTCATAGCTCTCTCTCCCGTGGTAGTCCATGCCGAGAAATCATTCGTTTCATTTCCTGGGGCAGTTCCTAGAATAATGAAGGGTCGCCGCGAGGCAGACGAGCGATCTGCAAGCTTAGTGCCCAGGAATTGCAGGCACTTAAAATACTCCACTGTGTCGGAGATCGTCAACGACTCGGGTACGCTCTAGAGATTAGGTTGCAGCGCTGGGACTGCTCTCGTGGGCTGCGAGATTCGCCAATCCACGCTCAGACAATTCGATCAGCATATCTACATGGGAAGGGCGGACTGGCGCATTTGGCCGGCGAAGAGGCTGCTGACCGACTCGCCGACGTGGATGCGCCGCATGGCTTCGGCAAAGAGTGGGGCCACGGACAAGACGTGAAGGTTGGGAATTTCGCTCTCCCGATAGGATGACACGGTATCGGTGGTGACGTACTAGGTGACATCGGGCCGGGCGCGGAACCTCTCGGCGGCCGAGCCGGTTAAAAGGCCGTGGGTACAACCGACCGATTTTCGCTCCCCTGCATTGGGTCAGTTCGCGCCGGCGGGATAGCCCCCTTTTCCTGCAAAAGTCGTAGTCGAGGAATTTACGAGAGCATGACTACCGTGCTAGCATGTCATCGTGATCGTCTCGTTCAAGGATGTCGGCACCGAGGACGTCTTCAACGGGCGGGACACTCGAACCGCGCGACGGATTTGCCCGCCAGCGATTTGGAATGTGGCTCAGCGAAAGTTAGATCAACTCGATTCCGCCGCAGTCCTGACCGACCTCCGCGTACCTCCCGGCAATCGGTTAGAACGACTGGTCGGGGATAGAAGTGGGCAACACAGCATTCGTGTCAACGACAGGTATCGCGTCTGCTTCGGATGGACCGACGCAGGTCCTGTCGACGTAGAGATTACGGACTATCATTGAAGGGGAGTCTAGGTATGGTACGCATCCCAACCCAGCGGGAGCCGACCCACCCGGGCGAGATGCTGATGCAAGAGTTCCTGTTGCCCCTCGGTGTGACTCAGAGCGACCTGGCCAGAGCGATCCGCGTGCCCCTACAGAGCGTCAACGAGGTCGTCCGCAGGAGGCGAGGGATCACGCCCAGCACCGCTTTACGACTTTCTAAATTCCTCGGCACGTCTCCCGACTTCTGGATGAGCCTGCAACTCCGCTGGGACCTGTACCACACTCAGCGTGCCGAGGCGGAGCAAATCAACGGCATCCTGCCCCACGAACTGATCAACGCCACGTAGAGGCCAGTCGATCTTCGGCGATGAGCACTATCAGTGCATGTAGTGACGGCCGGAGCAAATGGGCTGCGCTCGGTAATTGGTCCGCGACTACTTGCCGGACGGTACATCCTGAGACGATACGGCGGGGTGAACCTACATGGGAAGGGCGGACTGGCGCATTTGGCCGGCGAAGAGACTGCTGACCGACTCGCCGACGTGGATGCGCCGCATGGCTTCGGCGAAGAGTGGCGCCACGGACAGCACATGGAGGTTGGGTATATCGCTGCCCCGGTAGCTCGAGACGGTGTCGGTGGTGACGTACTCGGTGACATCGGGCCGCGCGCGGAATCTTTCGGTGGCCGAGCCGGTGAACAGGCCGTGGGTGCAAACTACCGATTTGCGCGTTACGCCTCGCTCGCTCAGTCTGTCCAAAAGGGTGAGGATGCTCCCGCCGGTGGCAATTTCTTCGTCGAGCACTATCGCGGTCTTATCGTCGACATCGCCAACGATCGTGTCGATGATGACCTTGGAATCGCTGACGCGCTGCTTGTTGCCGGCTGCGACGGGCAGGCCGAATAATCGGGCAAAGTAGGCGGCATCTTTGGCCCTGCCGAAGTCGGGAGATACGACGATGGTGTTGGAGAGGTCCCGGTCTCGGAAGTGGCCGGCAAGGATGTCGAGCGCGTTGAGATGGTCGACTGGTATTCCGAAGAAGCCGTGGACCTGCGGCGCATGCAGTGTCATCGTCAGCACGCGGTTCGCGCCGGCGGTAGCGAGCAGGTCGGCAATCAGCCGGCCGGCGATCGAGATTCTCGGAGCGTCCTTCTGGTCCGAGCGGGCGTACCCGTAGTAGGGGATGACGGCGGTCACCCGCGACGCCGAGGCGCCCCGGGCGGCGTCCAGCATCTGAAACAGCTCGACGAGGTGGTCGTGCACCGGTGGGACCAGCGGTTGGATCACGAACACGTCCGCCTCGCGACAGTTCTCGTTGAGCTGGACTTGAATGCATCCGTTGCTGAAACGGTTTATCGTAGTTGGACTCAACGGCAGTCCGAGGTGTGCGCAGATATTGTCGGCCAGATCAGTATGCGCGCTGCCGGTAAAGACTACGATCCTTCGCATTGGTGGCTGTTCCTCCAGCGTTCAGTTTATGAGGCGTGGAATGTGTAGTATAGGGCATATGAGACAGGGGCCGGCACCAGTCGTCTTCTCCCCGGTTTTCGGTATTTGTGGCGAATACTGCTTGGGTTTCGAGACGGCAGCTTGATTTCGTTGGTGCAGGTGAGCACGACTCTTGAGGCAATCCAAGTGCCAATTAGGCATGAGCGTGATAGCCTTCTGTTCGAGCGTGGTTTCGAGATTCATTCGGCTCTCTTGGCCTCTTTATCCACGGGTGAACGTGGGCGTTCTCATTCGCGTGGTAGTGGCCGTTTGAGGGGCCGGCCTCATAATCCGCAAGATGTTTGCGATGTCCCGCGCCTGGCGAGTGAGAGGGGAACGCAATCCAAAGGGGAAGGGTCCCGCGTGTCTCTGGCCCGGTGGTTCAATGTGAGGGGTACTTCTAGAGTTTGCAATGAGTTACCTGTAAGTCCTCCGCACCTGACAAATCAAACTAGCACGCGACCGAGAGTTGCACTGTCATTTCGCGGAGAGGATGGTAGCTTGGCCAGAACGACATGATTCTTGCTTCCAATATCAGCAAAGCCTACTCAACCAGGACCCTATTCAGTGGGCTCACATTGAGCCTGGCTGCTGGGGACCGTGTCGCGCTGGTTGGCGCAAACGGCTCCGGGAAGACCACGCTGATGGACATTCTGGCAGGCGAAATGTCTCCCGACACGGGGAAGGTGTCCAAACAGCGCAACGTGACGATCGGTTATCTCAAGCAGGAGCCCGGTCTCTTCGCCGGAAAGTCCCTGCTCCAAGAGGTGTTGGACGCCGCCTCAGAAGTGAATGCTCTGGTAGACGAGATTATCGCTGCCCAAGAGGCCTTGGCATCGGAATCCGACCCTGTGCAACAGGCCTATTTACTGAATCGACTCGGCAAGCTCGACGTGGCGTTGGAGGCGGCTGGTGGAGGGGACCGCGAGCACGAGGCCAAGGCAATCCTATCAGGCCTCGGTTTCGAGCCGAGTGACTTTCTCCGGCCCATCAGCGAGTTCAGCGGTGGCTGGATCATGCGGGCGAGCCTTGCCAGGATTCTATTCAGGAAGCCCAACCTGTTGCTGCTTGACGAACCAACTAACCACCTAGACCTTGATGCAAACCTGTGGTTTGAGAAGTACCTGGCGTCTTTCCAGGGCGGTGTGCTAATCACATCTCACGACCGCACATTTCTGAACCAGACCGCAACCAGGGTCCTTGCCATTGAACCGGACGAGGTGGTGCTTCACAAGGGAAACTATGACGATTATCTGGTTGCACGCGAGCGCGCCCTTCAGGTGAAGCGGGCAGCCTCCGCCAGGCAGGAGCGCGAAGTTCAGAGGCAAATGCGATTCATAGATCGGTTTCGCTCGAAGGCCAGAAAGGCCAGCCAGGTGCAAAGCCGTTTGAAGCAACTCGAGAAGATGGAGACCATCAGGTTGCCAAGAGCCACCAAGAAGGTCCGCTACTCTTTCCCGAAACCCCCGCGCATCGGCTCCGAGGTCATAACGCTGACCAACGTAAGCAAGTCCTACGGAGACAATGTGGTTTACCGCGATATGAATCTCACACTCTTGCGCGGAGACCGCGTTGCGTTAGTTGGGCCGAACGGCGCCGGCAAGTCCACGCTGCTGAAGATACTCGCAGGCGTGATACCGATAGACAAGGGCGAAAGAAAGACCGGTCACAACGTGATCACGACATATTACGCGCAGCACGTGCTCGAACTCCTCAACCCTGACAATACTGTCATCGAGGAGTTGCAACAGTTGGCGCCGATGGAATCGGAGCAGAACCTGCGCACTACTCTCGGCGGTTTTCTGTTCAGCGGCGACGATGTACGCAAGCGGATTGCCGTGCTTTCCGGCGGCGAAAAGGCGCGGGTTGCCCTGGCAAAACTGCTGATCCAGCCTAGCAACCTACTCCTAATGGATGAACCGACCAACCACCTTGATATCGTTTCCAGGGAGATTTTGTCGGACGCCCTCGGGGACTATCACGGGAATATCTGTTTCATAACTCACGATCGGACTCTAATGAGCCAGGTCGCGAACAAGATTGTAGAGATAGACGGCGGTCGTCCGACGGTTTTCCCTGGGAACTACGACAGCTATCTCTATCAAAATCAAACTGAGACCATTAAGAGAGGAGCAAGTCCGAGGGCGAATGGCGGGCGTGTCGATATCTTGGAACAAGGCCTGGCCAAGAGCCGTAACGGCAGGCCAAGAAATCCAGAGAGGCGCCAGAGCCGGTCGCTGAGCAGAGAGGCGCGCAAGGTCGCAGTCAAGATCGAGAGCGTATACGCCTCCCTGGCTGACCATGAGGCCCGCATAGCGGAGTTGGAGGCGATGTTCTCCAACCCGGACCAGTTTGACGGGCCAGACCAGCTTGCTGCCTCAGGAGAGCAATACCGTGTGCTCAAAGAGGAAGCGGAATCGCTGTTGGAAGAGTGGGAGAGGTTGTCGTTGGAAGCAGACACCATCGGCCGTAAACTGGCGGAGCTGGAGCCCGACTAGCCCAGTGCCGGCGACCGCGCGGTCCTTCGCGTGTGCGTTCAGAGACGAATAATCCTCCCGGAGCACTACCAAGCAGAACCACGGAGCCGCAGGCATTCAGAGCGGCGCGGCACTGGGCTTGCGCGAGAGTGGTGGATCGTCAAGGCGCCCTAGCACCGGCTTCGCCAATTGGAGACTTGTCGGAGGTAATGGAGGAGTAGCGTGTGGAGGAGTTTCGGTCGAGCTTGAGGGACGAGTTGCTCGCTCCTGGCCGGGCCGGCGAAGACCGAGGCGTAGTCGGCATGTGATATCCTCGCAGCGAATTGTAAAAATCGCGAACAGATTGAACGTGAGGAGTGGCGTGTGACGATCAACAGGGCAAAACGCCGGATGTTGGAAGGAAAGGTCGCTATAGGCGCCGAGCTGGGACTCGGCTCACCGCTCGCAGGCGAGATGATCTCCCCGCTGGGATTCGACTTCATTCAGGTAGACACCCAGCACGGACGCTGGGCTGACGAGACCGCGATGCTTGGATTCAGAGGTATCGGCTTGGGGTCGGCAGTACCGATGGCGAGGGTCAGGAGAAACGACTACGGACTGATCGGCCGGCTGCTGGACATGGGCGCGATGGGGATTGTGGTGCCGATGGTGAACAACGCCGAAGAGGCGGAGGCGGCGGTATACGCAACGAGGTATCCGCCTCGTGGCGGTCGGTCGATTGGACCGTTCGGGACGGGATTTCTTGGTCCTGATTACGACGACTGGGCCGACGAGGAGATCTTTCTCGCGGTCCAGATAGAGACAGCCGAGGGTGAGAAGAACGCCGAAGAGATAATGGCGGTGGATGGGATAGACGGCTGCTGGATAGGACCGGGCGACCTGGGCCGATTCATGGGGCTGGATCGAAACACCCCGGAGGGAGACGCAGCCCACACGGCGGCGATTCGCGGCATAATCGAGGCCACCAGGAAGGCGGGAAAGATACCCGGCATATCGATGGGAACCGCGCCTGACGCGAAGCGGTGGATCGACGAGGGTTGCCTCTTCGTCACGGCCGGCGTGGACTGGATGTGGATTTTGGCGAAGGCACGGGAGACATTGAGCTACTTGGGCCGCTGACGGCCTGGGGTCCCTTCTGCGTACCAAGTTGTGGAGGAGCGAGGGACAAACCCATCTGTTCCAACTAATTGGCTCATCAGACTGAGAGCAAAGACCTCCTACAAAGCGATACATACCTTCTATGAGCGTGGCGATGTCTTCGTTGGCATCGTCTGGCTCGGAGTTCACCGCGCTGACCGGGCCAAACACGCGGTGCGGCCGGCGACTTTCAGGCAGGGCAGAACTCTGCACCGTTACATCACCAACATTCGAGACCCTCACACGTTCCCGATTGCATCGATAGCCTAGGTCTATTCTCGGCGGTGGGACGTTGAGATGGCGATCTCGTTGCCAAGCAACACCTCAAGCTGCGTCTTCTGTGGTCTGCCAAACAGGTCGTGTTTCAGCAACAAATTTGGGCAACGTTGATAATCTCGCAGGTCCTGCAGTCTTTGAGGCTTGAGATAGCTTGCAAGGCCGGCGTGGATCCGTTCGAGGCATCCATCAGCCTGCTGGTGGAGTACGCGCCCCAGTATGCCTATGAAGGCAGAGATCCCGTGAGGGTTTTCGTTGAGCGAGGTCGTCAACTCGGCTTCATTCGACCATCGCGAAGAACGCACATTCAGACCCCGAGCATACCCGCCGGGTCAATTCTGCCGGCCCCGCCCGAACTGGCGCTCGTTCACACCCCTCGATATGCTATTCGCAAGTACTACAGACACGCCGCAACACCATGACAACCAATTAGTTGGGACAGATGGTCTTGTCCCCCGCTCTGGGTGGGGTGGGCAACCGGTCCCGCAACTATCAGCATTCCCTCTGAGGCGGGGATCCAAGCGACGGATCCCGCGCGACAACGCGTAAATGGAGACACCGGCATCAATCTCACAACTGCCAATGTAGCGTGGGGCTTGTCCCCTTTCCCGCCACTTCTCATCACTTCGCGTCTCGGCGGCTACCGGGTTGCGCGACCACGGGACAGCACACCCAACAGACCTGAACACACGCCAGGCCGACGCGCCCGGCTGATCAATACTCTTTCCGAATAATCACCGAATCGGTCGGACAGCGCTCTAAACACAGCCAACAAAACGTGCACTCGTCCTCATTCGCCGCCACAACCGACACATTTCCCTCCTGATCAGCGGCGAATATGTCGACCGGGCACGCATCCACGCACTCCCGACAGCCGGTCGCGCATTGTGTCTGGTCGTGTATGACCGTTACAAACAGACCCAAGGTCTACCTCAACAGCTCCTTCAACTTGGTCGCCACCTCCGAATAAACGTCCACCACGTGCACGCCGGCCTCCTTGAACCGGGCTACCTTGTTCTCTACCGTGCCAGACCCCGGCCTCACTATCACCGAAGCATGGCCGAACCGAGCCCCGGGAATGTCGTCAACGAACTTGCCGGCGACAAATGCGACCACCGGTTTCGAAAAGTTCTCGCCTATGTAGTCCGCCGCCGCTTCCTCTTTCCCTCCTCCCGGCTCGCAGAACAGCGCTACTGCCTTCGTATCGTCGTCTCGTTCAAACAGCTCCAGGAAGTCATTGTACGTCGAGCCGACTATCGGGTCGCCCCCCATTCCAATTGCCGTGCTCTGGCCGATACCCTTTTGCGTAAGCAAGTTCGCGATTTCGGTCGTCATACCGCCGCTCCGCGAAATGATCCCGACCGGCCCCGGCGTGAAACTGCGCTCAGGATTACTACCGCCAAATATCCCCAGGCGCGATTGTCCCACCGTTATCACGCCACCCGTGTTTGGACCGATTACCCGGGCGCCGCGATCAGCCGCGAAAGCGAGCATTTCCACCGCGTCCCTGCGAGGGATTCTCTCAGTTGGGACAACGATCAACCCTATCCCGTTGTCGGCAGCCTCCATGACGGCGTCCTTGGCGGACGCAGCCGGCACCAACACCAGGCTCGCGTCTGCCGCGTGAGCGTCCACCGCCTCCCACACGCCGTCATACACCGGCACCCCGTGTACCGACTCGCCACCCTTGCCCGGCGTCACGCCCGCGACGACGTTGGTGCCATATGCCAACATTTCACCAGACATCGACGCCGCCTCGCGCCCAGTAATTCCCTGGATGATCACCCGCGTGCCGGCGTCAACCAGTATTCCCATGAGTCTCTCCCGCCTGGCATGTCAGGTCGACTATGAACTCCGCCGCCGCATCCATGCTATGGCTCCGGTCGAACCAGCGTATGCCGTACTTGTCTAGAATGCGATAGCCGTCATCCTCCCAGGACCCCGAGCTGCGCACCACCACCGGGAAGGTCGCCGGATCGATTCCGCTGTCGAGCAACCCCTTGATGACACCGCGAGCAACCAGGTCCACCCGAGTATTGTTGAGCACATTGGTCACGACCGCGAGGCTCTTTACGCCCGGCTTCGACATCAGAAGCCAAGTAAGCTCCTGAACCTTCCGCACGGAGGGATTGCCGCCAACCTCGCAGTAGTTAGCCGGCCGGCCACCTGACCGCAATATCGCGTCGAAAACGGTCAGACTTGCGCCTCCGCCGCCAATTATCA
>CAXXUG010000014.1:0-223936 GCA_963664835.2 Chloroflexota bacterium
CGCCAAAGAGCGGACAATGTTCCATTTGATACCGCAGTCCACCACCACGATCCGTGGCATCGCTTCATTAGGGTTTGGTTCGTACTCGAGGCCGGCCAGCGCGCCAACTGTGTCGCCGACGGCGTCTATCTGACTGACGCTCGGCACCTCTCGTACCATTGCGACCATCTCGGCCGGAGATTCCTTACGTTCGCCCTGCAGCAGGACGCCGCGCATTGTGCCTGTCGTTCGTATTCGCCTGGTGATCGCGCGTGTGTCCACTCCGCTGATGCCAGGAACACCGGCTTGCTCCAACATCTCATCAAGCGATCTCTCCGCATAGCAGTTCGAATAGTCATCGTAGTACTCGCGGACGATCAAGCCCGCAACCCAGGGCGCGTCAGATTCGAGGTCCCGGCCGGTGACCCCATAGTTGCCAATCAACGGATAGGTCATCACCACCATCTGCCCGCGATAGGATGCGTCTGTGCAAATCTCCTGGTAGCCGGTCATACTAGTATTGAATACAACCTCGGCGGCAGCGTCGCCCGAATGGCCGAATCCGTATCCCTGGTGGAAACTGCCATCCTCCAAAACCAGCACAGCGGAACGCCGTTCGCTCATGCGCCGGCACCCAACGGCAATTTCGGGACCAATTGCCCGTCCACGTGGACCAACTTACCTGCAACGGCTGTGGCAACTACTTTCCCAACCAATCTTTGACCGATCAACGGCGTATTCTTGCCTTTGGAGTGCATCTTGCCTTCTTCAAGAGTCCACTCCACGTTTGGGTCGAATACCGTCACATCACCTGCGTCTCCGACCCTCAGTCGGCCGGCCGGCAGTCCGTAGGCGCGGGCGGGGTCAATCGTCAACCTCGAGATCATCAAGTCCATTTCCAGATCGCCGGCGTGGACCAAGCGCAACAAGGCGGAGAGCGCAGTCTCGAACCCGGAAATGCCGAATGCCGCCAGCCCGTACTCGCACAGCTTATCTGGACTGGCATGAGGAGCATGGTCCGTCGCAATGAGATCCAGAGTCCCGTCTTTGAGACCCTTGATCAATGCTTGCCTGTCCTCTTCGCTACGCAGCGGCGGATTCACTTTGGTACTGGTATCGTACGGCGCTGCTACCTTGCCGTCCCAACGTTGGCCGGCAACCCAATCATCCGTCATCGTGAGGTGGTGAGGCATCACCTCGGCGGTGACCGGAGCGCCATGGTCCTTGGCCCAACGCACCAACTCGACCCCCCTGACGGTGGTCACGTGACAGAAATGAAGCCGGCCGCCAGTCTGTAGGGACAAGAGCAGGTCTCGGGCGATCATGGACTCCTCGCCAACGGCCGGCCAACCCTTGAGCCCCAACTGCCAGGAGACTCGTCCCTCGTGCATCAGGCCGCCGGATGTGAGATGTGCGTCTTCGCAGTGAGGTGAGATCGGCAGCCCGGTCAGCCTGGCGTATTCCAATGCCCTCCGCATCAACTCGCTGTTCATCACCGGCATACCGTCGTCGGAAAAGGCCACAGCGCCTGCGTCGGCCAGCTCGGTCATATCTACCAGCCGCTTGCCGGCCATGCCCCTGCTTACGCAGGCCACTTGCCGGACATTCACCGCGGCAGTGGCCTCGGCAGTGCGACGCACGTAGTCCAACCCTGCAACCGAGTCAATTGGTGGCGTGGTGTTGGCCATTGCGCAGATCGTCGTGAAACCACCGGCGGCGGCAGCGCGCGCGCCGGTGGCGATTGTCTCCTTGTCCTCCTGACCTGGGTCGCGAAGATGGCTATGCACGTCTACGAAGCCCGGCGTGACGACCAACCCGGCCCCATCGATCACATTAAGACGCTCAGTCGAATCCAAGCGCGTGTCTTCACCAACGACCGCCACCCTGCCATCGGCGATCAGTAGGTCGCCAACTAGGTCAAGCCCCTGGGCCACGTCGATTATTCTGCCACCTCTGACGAACAGGTCTGCCATCATATCTCCTGCGTTTTACCCACCAACTCGTATAACAGCGCCATCCTCACGGCTACCCCGTTGGTTACCTGTTCCTCGATCACCGACTGACTGCCGTATGCGACGTCCGGTGCAATCTCGACACCCTCGTTCATCGGCCCGGGATGCATTACCAACGCGTTTGGATTGGCTCTCTTGAGTCGCTCGTCGTTGACCTGGTACTGAATAATGTACTCGCGAAGGCTGGGCAGGTAGGCGCCATCTTGCCGCTCCCGCTGGATACGGAGCGCCATCACCACGTCAGCATTTGTCAACGCCCTGTCCAGGTCGTACTCGACCTCGACCGCCGGCACGCCGTCGTACCCGCCGCAAGCATCCGCCGGCAGGAGCGTGGGCGGGCCAACCACCACAACGCCAGCGCCGGACTTAGTAAGTCCCCACAGATTGGATCTGGCGACCCGGCTATGGAGGATGTCGCCGACTATCACCACTTTCAGTCCATCGATCGAGCCAAATCGGTCGCGCATCGTGTACAGATCCAACAAGGCTTGCGTCGGGTGTGCATGCCAACCGTCACCGGCGTTGATAACCGAGCCGGCAACGTGTTGGGCAATCAGGTGCGGCGATCCTGACTCAGAATGCCGGACGACGATCACGTCGGCTCCCAGAGCCTGCAGCGTCCGCATAGTGTCGACCAGCGACTCGCTCTTCGTGACCGAGCTGGTTGACGCGGTAACGCTGATCGTGTCCGCCGAAAGATTCTTCGCCGCCAGCTCGAAGGACACGCGGGTTCTCGTGCTTGCTTCATAGAACATGTTCACCACGGTAACCCCCCGCAGTGTCGGCACTCGACTGATGGGCCGACTGAGCACCTCTCTCATTGAATCTGTGGTCGTCATGACCTGGTCGATCTCATCTAGGCTGAAGTCGTCGAGATCGATCAAATGGCGCCGGCTCATCGGTCTCCCTCGCCAATTGGGACTATCGATACTTGGTCTACACCGTCCACCTCGTCCAGCTCGACCCTTACCTCTTCCTCCCTGGCTGTCGGTACATTCTTGCCCACGTAATCCGGCCTGATCGGCAGCTCACGGTGACCGCGGTCAACCAGTACCGCCAACTGGATGCTGTGCGGCCGTCCGTAGTCCATGATCTCGTCCATCGCCGCGCGAATCGAACGGCCGGTGTACAGCACGTCATCCACAAGGATCACTTGCAGACCGGTCACGTCGACCGGGATATCGCTACGGCCGACCAACGGTTGCAACGGCCGGCTGGCCAGGTCGTCGCGGTGGAAGGTGATGTCGATCTGTCCCTGTGGAATACGTCGGTCTTCCATGCGCTCGAGCAACTTCGCCAGTCGATGGGCCAGGGGAACGCCGCGAGTGAGCAGGCCGACCAGTACCGCGTCCTCGATGCCCCTGTTGCGCTCGACAATCTCATGAGCGATGCGGGCCAAAGCTCTGCGTATTTCTGGCTCGCCCATTATCGTTTTTTCAGTCATGGCGAGGTCCCGAGGGCGGTTTGTGGGCACAAAAATCCCCTTGCCGTCGATGCGAATGCATCTCGCAAGGGGCGTAGGGCGTCATTACAGGCTCTCCTTTCCAGCCTCACAGGACCGGTTTAAAGGAACCCCGGCCGATTAGACCGTAGTCAATGCCGGTTGCCCGAAAGATTATCATGGGCCGGCCTGCTATTCAAATCAGACCGTGCGCGTTGGTTCGACCTCAAGTGCTCGAGCTTGTTGCCTCGATTCGCCTTCGAAGGTTACCTGGGGTGTGAAAACCGAACATGCGTGTTATACTTCTGCCGTAGTCGCAGGTTTCACACAGGCAAATTGATGACGAGGGTTCGTCTCGGTCGCGCGGACTTGATTGAGACCAAGGGGTCGCGTCGTCGTTTCCCGTGATAGACTTCGGCCGGCGCTCGCCGTCGGCCCGCACTATCGGGGCCGCCAGCGCTCTATTCTGGTTCCATGCGCCGGCAAAACCCCAAGAGGAGGTTGTGACGAATGCAGGCAAAGATTGATAGTCAGCGATTTAACGAGCAAGGATACTTGATCATTCCGGGCCTTGTGCCCGAAAACGAGCTCGACGACCGGCGGGCGCAGTACGAGAACTTGCTCGAGAAACAGAAGATGGTTTGGGTGCGGAACCGGAAGCCGGGCGACCCACCCGGTGGTAGATGGGACTACGCCGAGCATCCCACGGTCGACATCGGCTTTAACCCTGGGATCGTCGATCAGGAAAACTCCAAGGCGATCGACATCTGGATGCAAGAGAACACGCTCGGCACGAGTCGCCTCCTGATGCGCAGTCATGACGCGGCGCCGATTTATATGCAGATGATGTGCAGCCCGGTGACCAATCACGGACCCGGCAGGTGGCATCGGGACATACACCCTGAAGACATGGCACCCTTGGAAGCGCTGCAGAAGGACGTGGAGGAAAACGGTCCCAGACAGGTCCAGTGGAATATCCCACTCTACGACGACGACGTCCTCTGGATAATTCCCGGCAGCCACTCACGTCCGAATACGGAAGAAGAAAACAGGCTCTTGGCCGCCAATCCCCGCCAGCCCTTGCCAGGCGGAATGCCGGTTGAGCTGAAAGCGGGCGACGCGGTCGTCTATAACAACTATCTCCTACACTGGGGCAGCAACTACAGCACCAAGCTCCGGCGCATAGTCCACGGTACGTTTGGGCATTTCACCTATTATCCGGACCCCGGCATCGGAGACTTCCTTTCGTCTGCGCCCCAATCTACCTTTCAGGATTGGGTCGAACGGAGCGAACGGGTCCGGAACGCGACCGAAGCGGCGCTTCGATCGGTCATCAACCGGGACGCGCCCGGCTATCGTGCGGCCCTCGAAGATCTGCACCCCGGCGCCGGCAACAGTGGAAAGTCGTTATTCACGATATTCCTGTCCAAGGCGACAAACCAACTCCAGAACCTGAAGCGCCCGGACTTCGATACTCTGCCCGAACAGGTGCGCAAGCGGGCCGTTACCGCGCATCCATTCGCGCTGTGTTGGGGCGAAGAGTTCGGCCGGCGATTCACTCCGGCCGAGGCGGAAACCTTGGTGCAAAGGTTTCAGAAGCTCGACTCCAGGCTCCAAAATGACGAGGGGACTTTCGAGCCAGGCTTCCAATCGCAACCGATGCGCTACATCTTCAGCCGCATGCCGGCCGGCGCGGATTACGAGTCGTTCATCGCTGATTGGGCCTAATCGAGCTCCAATGCGGGAAGGAAGCTGCTCCTAGTCGCGAGTCAAAAGGTTAGGGGATGTCACAATTTGGCGATGATCCGAATGTAGCGCGGATTCGAACGAGAACCGTCGCCATACGGACGTTTCCCTACATGCATATTGATCTGTCGACAACCGGACTCGTAGGGATTCCGGCAGATTTGGCTACAAGATCTGGGCAGGTCTGGCGTTGAGAGTAGACCAGATCGCCGGGTTGGCCATACTCGGCCTTGTGCTGGTCGCGCTAGTAATCAACACTTTTCCTGAAGACTCAATCACCGACAACCGGCTTGTCCAAACGGATTTCCCGACCGCCACCATCGCGCCGAAGCCGGCATCGACTCGGAATCTCACGCCGCCAAGAAGGTCGCGCCTTCCCGCTCGAGCGACCTCGACGCCGACTCAATACACGCCGGCGACTCAGCCAAGTGTTGCGTCACCAACCCCCACGCTCGAGCCCACCGAGACCGGGGTCCGCCAGGCGCCCAATACTCCGACGATACGGTTGGCACCTGCAACCGCGACCCTGGCTCCAGCTACGATTCCGCCGACAATCACGGCCGTTCCCTCGCCATCGCCGGCCGCTGAAGCTCCGCCGGCGACTCCCACAACGGAAGACTCACCATACCTCCACATCATCGAGACCTCCTGCAAGACTCGGCCGGAATGGGTGGCCATCAAGAATGATGGTGTAACCGACCAGGACATGTCTGGCTGGCAACTACATGATGACCGGGAAAATCCCGTTCCATTCGTTTTTCCAAGCGGCTATCGATTGCCGGCAGGTCTCGAAGTCAAAGTCTGGTCGTACGGGGCTGGAAATGGTACCGAATTCGACCTCGATTGGACCACCAGGGCCGTCTGGAACAATGACGGTGACGTGATTTTCCTTCGCGACCACAGCGGGCGACTGATCGCAGAGCGGTCTTGTTAGCGCAGACAGATAGCCTCGCTAGTTTCAATGCGGGAGTTTTCGCGCGCACCCCAGGGTCGAATCGTCGCCCGTCCGATGCTCCACCTGGGACCCCAAGCGCCTGAATCTGGGTTTGTAATTCTTACCTGCTCCTCTTTGAACTCGGTTCACCCTGATATATCATTGGCATCTAGATCAATAAAGGGGGACGCTATGCTCTCAGCAGATCAGGTAACTCAGTTCAACAATCTTGGATTCTTGGATGTTCCAGACGTTTTGACCCCAGAGGAGACCACCTACTTCACCCGAGTTTTCGACGAGACGATGCGGCGATTGGAGGACTCCGGCTATTTCAACGAGGTAGCGGTCAGGGGATTCTCGAACGTCACTCGCGGCTACCGCCGTCAGGTCGTTCCACTGTTCGAGAAAGACGACAGATTTCTCGAGCTTCTCGACCACCCGCGGCTGAACGATCTGGTCGAGCAATTGCTGGGCGAAGACTGCATGCTGATCGAGCCCGGCGTCGGAGCGATCTTTTCTGGCGACAGCACCTGGCACTGCGACGTGGACGGCCCCTACGATTGGACCTGGGCCAAGTGCAACCTCTACCTTGACGAGCCCACCTCCGAAACCGGCAGCTTCTATTTCATTCCGGGCAGTCATCTGCGCGAGTTCGGCGATCCTGTCGAAGACGCTCTGATAGCCGGCCAATTGGGAGGCGTCGAGACAGCCGAGATCCCGGGGGCATATCCGGTGGTACCGCGGCCGGGAAGCGTCGTCATCTTCAATCAGCTAACCCGTCACGCCTATTTTGGTGGAAAAACACTCCGCCGTACCATCCTGATCAATTACGCTGAGGCGGCGCAAAAGCGTTGGCACGAGTACCAGTTGACCGGACGTATCAAGTACTTCAGCGGGCATTGGGGCGAGCCAATGTTCTACGACCGGCTACTGGAATCCGCCGGCCCCCGCCGGCTCAAGCGCATAAAGACGCCGATGGAGTGGGCTCGCTAGCGATCGATCGGTCCGACCGAGCGGTAGGGCGTGCCGGCTAGCCCTTGAGAGCTCCCTGGGTGAGCCCCTTGATCAGGTAGGACTGGAACAGCAGGAAGAGTGCCCCAACCGGCAGTACGGTGAGCACCCCGGCCGCTGTCACCTCGCCCCAGTAGATACGTGAGTTCGTCTCGGTAGCGTTGAATAACCCGAGCGGCAGAGTTTTCCCGGCATTCTTCTGGACGAACGCCGATGCGTAGAGGAACTCGTTCCACGACGCGAGGAAGGCGAAGAGCCCGACGGCGATCAATCCAGGAATAGCTAGAGGCAAAATCACGTAGGCGAGCGCCTGCAACCTACCAGCTCCATCCATCCACGCTGCTTCTTCCAACTCGCGCGGCAACTCGTTGAAGTATCCGACCAGCATCCAAATCGCGAACGGAAGGGCATTGGTCGAATGTGCCAATATGAGCCCCCACCAGGTGTTCAGCAGTCCAATGTCGCGCAGGATGACAAACAGTGGGATCAGGAGAAGCACGTGTGGTATCAGGTAGATCAGCAGGATCACCACCATGAAGAGTTCTTTGCCCCGAAACATGAATCTTGATACCGAGTAGGCGGCGCACACTCCGGCAAAGAGACTCAGCACGACTGTACCGGCGGCGGCGATAAGACTATTCCTAAGAAGTAAAGTAAATGGAAACAACGCGCCAGTGATGTTTGTGTAGTTATCCAGTGTAGGCACGGTTGGCGCCCACGACAGACCGACTGTGGCCAACTCTTGCTGAGACCTCAGCGAGTTGACGACAATCCAGTAAAGAGGAAACAGGACGAAGAAGGCGATGAAAACAGCCGACCCGTATACAATAGCGCTTTTCAGAATCCTGCGCCGGCGGCGCCGCGCCTTGGGCAAGCTTCGAATTTCGGGTACTGCGCTCATCGAAGCCCCACATCCACCCTGCGAGCGAGACGCAGGTAAAGGTACGAAAGCCCCAACATTACAACTCCGAGCGATACCGCGATGGCAGCCGCATATTACGAGAACAGAGCAGAGAAGTAAATCCGAATCTGAGCCGTTACCCGGGGGCAATAGGTCGGTGGGCCCGCCTGCGTCGGTAAGTATAAATGGGTCCGACTGACCAGTCAGACGTGCCGGCTAGCCCTTGAGAGCTCCCTGAGTGAGCCCCTTGATCAGGTAGGACTGGAACAGCAGGAAGAATGCCCCAACCGGCAGGACGGTGAGCACCCCAGCCGCCGTCACCTCGCCCCAGTAGATGCGGGTGTTCGTCTCGGTCGCGTTGAATAACCCGAGCGGCAAAGTCTTCGCATGATTCTTCTGGACGATCGCCGACGCATAGAGGAACTCGTTCCACGACACGAGGAATGCGAATAGGCCTACAGCGATCAATCCGGGAAGCGCCAAGGGCAGAATTACGTAGGCCAAGGCCTGCACCCTCCCGGCTCCATCCATCCACGCCGCTTCTTCCAGCTCGCGCGGTAACTCGTTGAAATAGCCGACCAGCATCCAGATCGCGAACGGAAGGGCATTGGTCGAATGTGCAAGTATCAGTCCCCACCAGGTGTTCAGCAGTCCAATGTCGCGCAGGATGACGAACAATGGCACCAGGAGCAACACATGCGGTATCAGGTAGATCAGCAGGATGGCCACCATGAAGAGCTCTTTGCCGCGGAACATGAACCTTGAAACCGCATAGGCGGCGCAAACGCCGGCAATGATACTCACTATCACCGTACCGAACGCGGCGATCAGGCTGTTTCTGAGTAGGAGAGAGAATGGGAAGATTGCGCCCGTGATATTAGTGTAGTTCTCCAGAGTGGGCACCGTCGGCGCCCAGGAGAGCCCAACCGTGGCCAACTCCTGCTGGGACCTCAGGGAGTTGACGACGATCCAGTAGAGTGGGAATAAGACGAAGAATGCTATGAACACCGCCGATGCATAAATGATCGCTGACTTCAGAATCCGGCGCCGGCGGCGTGTGGTGTGCAGGGTTGTAACTTCCGGTATCGCGCTCATTCGACCCCCAGTTCCATCCTGCGAGCGAGACGCAGGTAAAGATAAGAAAGCCCCAACATTACGACTCCTAGCGACACCGCGATGGCCGCCGCATATCCGAAGTCGAGCAGCTTGATAGAGGCGATGTAGGCATAGACCGCGATAGTGGTCGAGTGGTTTGCCGGCCCGCCGTAGTTCATTATGTAGATCAGGTCCGCCGACTGCGACAGCCAGATAATCCGGAGCAGGGTCGCGATGAAGATCATTGGGCGCCACAGCGGCAGGGTAATCGAAAAGAATCGCTGAAACACGTTGGCCCCATCGACGGAAGCTGCTTCATAGTAGTCGGTAGGAATCGTCTGCAGTCCGGCCAGGAGGATGATCGCAAAGAAGGGAATCCCGAACCATATCTGGGCGACGATTACCGCCCACAGGGAGAGGTCCGGACGGGCCAGGAACGCAATCGGTATCTCGACGATGTTCAGGTCGAGCAGAAGTGAGTTGATAATGCCGAACTGACTGTCAAACATGAAAACCCACATCAAGCCGGCCACCGTGCTCGGCATCACCCACGGCAGCAACAGAAGACCGCGCATGAACGCCCGACCGTGAAAGTTCTCATTCAGAACAAGGGCGAACGCCATTCCCAACCCGAGTTGGAATATTACATTCGCAACAATCCAGGTAGCTGAGCGACCGGCCGCCGCCCAGAAAAGATTGTCGTTCGTCAGCAACTCGATGTAGTTGCTAAGACCGATGAACTCGACGTTGTTGATGTCGGCTATCCGGTAGTAGTAGAAGCTCAATCCGATTGCACGGATTACCGGGTAGAGCACAATCAAGCCCAGCAACAGCACGGCCGGCAGAAGGAGCGCATAGGGGGTTAGCTGAGCGCGCAACCGTAGTGCGGTTGCCCTCTCAACCCGCGCTGATATTCCCAATCAAATCTCCTCTTGCCCGGTGGATACGCGTGGTTTTACCCGATCGCTTGGCCGTAGAGCCACCACGAGGTAGAGCAATACCTGGGAAGGGGAGCGCATAGACTGCGCTTCCCTTCGCGATCGTGAGTGCCGCTGGGTAAGGCTAATCGCTATGTCGCCGGCTTCATCTTTCCGGTTATGACATCGGCGAGTCGCTGCATCTGCTCTTTCGCAGTGATCTCGCCCAGCATTGCCTTCTGCTTCCCTACGTGGAACTCCACTTGGGCCGCGGCATTATAGTTCTGGTGCCAGTAGGGAGTGGCCTTGTAGCGATTGACCAGCGCGTCCATTGACCACTTGAATGCCTCGTCTCCCGTGACCTTCGGATGGTCCAGCAGAGCCCGAGTCGTCGGCACTCTTTCCAGATCCGGACTCTCCAGTGTGACTGCCTTCTGCCACTCGGGCTGGAAATACCACTCAACGTACTTCCACGTTTCGTCCGGATGCTTGCTCAACTTGAAGATGCCGGGCCCGTTGAAGAAGCTCCAGCTAGCCTCACGGCGCCCGTTCGGGATATGTGAGTAACCCAGATCGTCGCCAAGCGCTTCCTGGATGCCCAACCGCATGTGGATACCGTGGTTGCACATTGCAAACACGCCCTGCTGCATTCCCTGCAGAATCTGAGCATAGCCGTCGGTGACCGCTTCAGGCCGAGTCCAGCCGTTCTTGTAGAAGTCTACGTCTCGCTGGGCCGCCTCGACTGACTCGTCCGAAGTAATCAGAAGCTCCGCGCGGTCTGCGTCGAAGTAGTCGCCGCCGAAGGCGAACAGCCACGGCTCCCACATCTGGAAACCGAAGGGTCCTCCCCTGACGGCGTAGCCGTACTGGTTCTCCCTGGGGTTGGAAAGCTCTTTCGCCACCTCGTAGAACTCGTCGGTCGTCGTCGGCGGTCCCTCGATACCTGCCTCGGCGAAGATCTTCTTGTTGTAGTACAGAATGCTGTGGAAGCCTTCATAGGGAGCGAACAGCACTTCACTGTCCGGCGTTACCCTGCCCTGGTCCATAATTTCGGTCGGTATGTCTTTTGCGAACGGAGCCTCGGCCAGGTATTTGTCCAAACCCAAGAGGTATCCGGCATGGCCAAATTGCCCGAGGAACGCGATCTGTAGTCGAAGGTCCGTGTCGGGAGGACTGCCAGCCTCGATGGCTGTCACCAACGTCTGAGTCTGGGTCGCACCTTCGATATTGTTTATCTCGACCTCAATCTCACCTTCGTGGGCCTGGTTGAAGAGCTTGGTCATGTCGACGCGTCTTGCACTCTTGTCTAGGAGTGCGACAGATTGTAGCTTGACCACCTCCTTCATCATCGGAGTCGCTACCACCTCGACCTCGACTTCGACGATTTTCTCTTTCTCGACGACTTGTGTTACGACCACCTGTTTCTCGACCTCGACAATCTGAGGTTCACAGGCGGCCAATATGGGCAACAGCGCCGTTGCCCCCAAGCCGGCCAAGACCGATCGACGACTAAGCTTTCGTTCCGTGAACTTTTCCACTGCTCATACTCTCCTATTTAGGATTAAGAGACTCACCCCTTTTGCGCCCCCAATCATTCCACCAACAACGTGCAATGTCAACTCCCAAGTTTATTCCGCGCCGACTCTAGGGCTGTGCCAAGAATCGTCTTGTCGAGCGGCTCTCACCACTCTCTGTATTTCCATGGTCACCGCACGATGGATTGCGACCCACTCGAACCAGACGAGCGACCGACAAGACTACCGGCGACCGCACTCCAGCGAGATCAGGGCGCTCATCCCAGCACAATGCGAAGAGAGGAAACCGAGTGCGGAGGCAATTCCAATGCAAATTCATTGGCTGGGGTCTCAAGCGGCCTGTGGGTAGGCATGATGCGCTCCGGCTCGTCGGCGCTATTCTGGGCCCGTACGTCGTCGCCCGCTAGTTGCTCGAGGCGGCCGGCCTCGACTCTCGAATCACCCTTTATTCGAACGACCGTCTCGATCGAGTCCCTGATGTGCCGGTTGACCAGCGTCATTACTAGCTCGCGTCCGTCCGGCGAACGCGAAGCCGACGTACTGACGAGAGGCATCCCAGTCGTGCCGGCCTCTGGTTGAGTAACCTCGAGCTCCGGCGTCGTCAACTCGTCGTGCAGCACCTGGTTGTCCATGTGACCGGCAAACAGCTTGAACGCGTGATAGGTAGGCGTAAGCCAAAGCCTGTCTTCATCCGTCTTGATCAGGCACTGCAACTCGTTGACCGTTTGGGAGATATTAGCCATCGTGACCCAATCCGCCCATCGGTTGAACACATTGAGAGTCGTGGCCGCCATCACTGCATCCAACATGGTGTTCCGCTGTGTCCATCCGGCGTCTCGAAGGCCCTGATCGTACAACGCGCCCCACTCATCGACGACTATACCTATGCGATCGTCGACGCCGGCGTAGTAGCCGAGCAGCTCGCTCGTCTTACGGATGTCCTCATCGACTTGCAGGGACGAAGCCACGAGATCGTAGTACTCGGCGTCGGTGAAATCTTCGTCGGCGGGGCCCACGAACTTGTAGAAATACCTGTGTATGGAAAGGTGGTCCATCAGCCGTGGAACCAGTGCCGGCAATGGAGGCTTCTGGTAGGCATCCAATGTCGCGAGGAAACGCTGATTCCAATCATCCGGGCAGGCGTTGCCTGGAAGACCGCCGACTGCGACCAGGTCGATATCGTCGGTCCGCCCTTTCATAAATGTGGCGAATTGCCGGAACGCTCCCGCGTACTCTTCCGGAGAGAAATTGCCGCCGCAGGCCCAGCTTTCGTTGCCCACGCCCCAGTATCTGACGTCGTACGGCTCGTCCCGGCCGTTGTCGCGCCGAAGTTGGACCAGATGCGTGTTGCGGGTCGCATTGCAATACTCGACCCAGTTGGATGCTTCCGTAGGCGTGCCGGTACCAACGTTGGCACAGATGTAAGGCTCGGCGCCGATCCGCCGGCAGAACTCGACAAACTCGTGCGTTCCAAACTCGTTGGAATCCTCGTCGAACCACCACAGGTTGCGCGATCGTTTACGCTGCTCGCGCGGACCTATCCCATCCTCCCAGTGATAGTCGTCGGCGAAGCAGCCACCCGGCCATCGAAGGACCGGCGTTGGCAGATCGCGCAGCGCGCCCAGCGTATCGAGGCGAAACCCATCTTCATTGGGAATCTTGCTATCGGGACCGACCCAGATCCCTTCATATACGCAGCGCCCAAGGTGTTCGATGAAGTGTCCGTAAATGTTGGGGGAGATGGTTGCACGCGGTATGTCAGCCCAGACGTCCCAGTGCGCGTTCTCAATCGCCAAGCGGTGACTCCACTATCGCGGTATTTCGGTCCGAATCTGGTTTGTAGCCAAGGTTATCCGGCAGGATATTCGCCGGTCGTCTGTACTTGAGTAAGTGTTCAGCGCAGAATTTGATAGGGAGCTTAGACTAATACCCCTCCGCAGAATCGCTTCTACAATTTCAAGGATGCAAAACAGCAGTCTAGAACAGTTTCGCGATTGCGACGGCAAGGCCGGCGACCGCAATCATTGCGCCAAGGCCCTGTAGCTTCAACTCCGTCATAGCAACTTTAAGGTCGGTGCTAGTCGCCGTTCTCAGTTCTTCGAGGTCGCGTTTGGTGGCTACCTGGTCGCCGGCGCCGTTGATGACCTCAATGACCGCTTCCGCCTGCGTTTCGTCCATGCCGGCCGCCTTCAGCCGTTTGACCGCTGCGAGCGTGTCGATCACCAGTCCATCCCTTCCTTGATTAATCGCCTTGTAAGTATACTCTAAGGGCACCAGGTCGGGTCCGGTTTGCTCGGAAGCTAGCCATTTCAGGGCATTACACAGGATGAAGAAATCAAGGACTAACTCCATTGAAGCTAACAGAACAACAGCTTAGGCATTTCAAGACGTTCGGCTTCCTGATTTTCCGTCAGTTCCTGTCCCCCGAAGAGATGGAGACCTACAACCGGGAGTTCGATCACGGCCTGGAATCCTGGCTCCGGCACGGCCGGCAAATGGAAAGCTATGGCCCCTGTGTGCCGCTGCACGACTCGGACACCCCTTTCATCGCATCTCTACCCGACGATCCGCGATTTGCCGACGTCGCCGAGCAGATCCTCGACACAAAGGTGCTTGGCATATGGTCGGATGCGTCCCGGCGAGTCTCCGACACTCCCTGGCACACCGATCAGGTGACCTCCAAGTACAAAGCGGTCAAGTTCGCGATCTATCCTGACCCCTTGGTCTCTTCCGACGGCGCCCTTCGAGTCATTCCCGGCTCCCACCACGAAGAGTACTCCCTCCGGATAAACGAACACACCGGCAGCATCGACTCCGAGGCGCGTTTCGGCGTCCGGCAGGAGGACCTTCCGGCGTTCGTATTCGAATCACAACCCGGCGACGTGCTCCTGTTCCACAACCCTACCTGGCACTCTTCGTTCGGCGGCGGCAGTGGACGCCGGATGGGCGTGGTAATGTTTACCGAAGATCCGCAGACCCCCTATGCGACAGATAATCTCAAGCGAATCATGTTCAATATGCACCGGCGAGTCTCGGAGAACTACGGCCGGCCGTTCTTCCCGGAGTACTGGCGCTCGATAGACGACCCGCGCCACCAGCACTGGGTCAAACGCCTCGCTGAGCTGGATTGCCTGGAAACGCCGCCGGCATCCGCCTATGAAGGCATAGAAGACACGTCGGCCGAAGCCGTCAATCGGAGGCGAATGCAGTGACATCCAGTCGGCTGCATCGAGCCCAACCTGGCCGGCCTGCAGACGGGTAGGACCTCGCTCTCGCCGGCACCCTGAGGAGACGCCTAGTGCCCGAAAACCTTGTAACTCTCTTTCCCGATGACGTCGGCCTGGAAATTCCGGCCGGCCTGTTCGGTCACATGCTCGAGATCACCGGCCGTTGCATCTACGACGGTGTCTGGGTCGGCGAGGACTCCACGATCCCCAACGACGACGGCTTGCGGCTGGACGCTATCGAAGCCTACAGCCAGCTGAAGGTGTCGAATCTGCGCCTGGGAGGCGCCGCCGGCGAGTACTACCACTGGCAGGAAGGAATAGGTCCGAGACATCAGCGCCGCCGGTCCCGCAACATATTCTGGGGCGGGTACGACTCCAACCACTTCGGCACCGACGAGTTCCTTCGCTTTTGCGACCTTATCGGCGCAGAGCCGATCCTCCAGGTCAACGTCGCCACCGGCAGCCGGCGAGAAGCGCTTGAGTGGATAGAGTACTGCAACGCGTCGCCGCCGTCCGAGTTCGCCGCCATGCGCGCTCGAAACGGCCACCCCGAACCCTATGGCGTCGAGTACTGGCAGATCGGCAACGAGAACCTGATACTCCATTCGCCTGAGGAGTACGGTCGAGAGGTCCGGCGTTTCGGCACCTACATGCGGCAGGCCGAGCTCGACGCCAAGCTGATCGTCCGAGGCACCTGGAATCTTGAGTCCGATTACAACCAGCGCCTGCTGGAGTATATTGGCGACAATCTGTACCTGATCGACTTGCTCTCCCTCCATTGCTACACCTATCCACCGCCGCTCGCCAACGCCGGCGAGTTCGACACCTACGAGGTCATAGCCGGCGCCGAGTTGGTCGAAAGGCAGGTACTGCGCGCCGCGGCCGCGATTGACCTGTACGCCGCCGGCAAGAAGCACATCGGCATCATTGTCGATGAGTACGGCACCCACCACAATGAGACGCTCTTCGGTAACTTCCCGATCCGCGAGGTGCCCAATCGCCTGGAGCAGCCGTCGTTCATGCGCGACGCAATCCTCGCCGCCCGGGTGCTGCACGTGTTCATGCGGCACGCCGACCGCGTCACAATGGCGAACCTGTCTTCCTCCTTCAACGTCTTGCACACCGCGCTAAAGACCGATGGATCGACGCTGATCCGGACCCCCACCTACCACGTGCTCGACATGTTGAAAGAGCACATGTCCGCCCGCTCGATTCGGGTCAAGAACGAAGCCGGCTCCTTCGAGTTCGGCGCGGAGTCCGGCGCCCACTCGGCGCCCGACCCGGACCTCTACACCTCCGGCGACGCGGACACAAGCGCCGACGGTCCCAACGCATCCAAAGTGTTGCCGAATGTCGATGTGATCGCCTCGGCGAATGCCGACGGGAGCAAGATATTCGTCTCCATCGTCAACCCGAACGTCGACAGCGCGGCGGACTTCCGGCTGGAGGTCCAAGATGCCACTGGTTACAGCGTGTCCGAGGGCTCCGCATCGGTTTTGACCGCCGCCGGCCCGCTGGAGCAGAATGACTCGTCAGAGCCGGACCGCATCCGTCCCTCGCCCGTTTCGGTGACTGAGACGCCGGACGGTTGGGTTGTCAGCTGCGCTCCGCTGTCATTGACAGTGCTGACGCTCGTTCGCGGTGCTGACTCCGGCTGAACAAAGAGCACATCCATTCTCCGGCCGAGTCATGGCTTAGACGGAAGGGTTCGCCTGAACGATATGGCGGCCGTGATGAGCGGGCGTATACTGTTTGAGAGCACTCGAATCCAACTTCCTCCGTTTTTTTGGCATCGATCCAGCGAGAATAGCCACGCGGGAGACAGTTCGACTTGATCCGCATTCTCATGGCGATTCTCCCGATGTTGTTGCGGATGCTCGTCGCGTTAGTTGCGACCGACGAACGGATCCGGCGGGCCGGACCGCGGTTGTTGCTGCTTCTCATCCCGGTCGCGGCCGTCGCCCTGGTCTACTGGTTCACCAAGAGCCTGGTAGCCAGCCTGGTGCTCGTGGCCCTGGGAACACTGGTCCTGTGGGTATTCATCGCCTTCCTTCGCTGGCTCGAGCGCCCCCGGTAGACCAGACGTTACGTCAAGAGGCCGGCGCGGCGACAGCATCGCCGGCGAGCAATTCGTCGAAACCATTGAACCCGGCACGGCGAGTTCGATAGTCCGCGAAGCGCATGTCGTCATTCCGGCGGAGGCCGGAATCCAGAGGGGCGGGGATGGGTAATGTAGCGCGGGGGCTTGTCCCCCGCTGGGGTCGGGGTGGGGGAAGGCAAGACCACCACAAACCTTTGGGTGACAACAGTTGTTAAAGAATAAAAAACCCCTGGGAGAGCCTCAGCAGCCCTTGCGCGCAAGTATCCTACAGACTACAATGGCGTGATGGTGGAGATTCGCCAGACAGAAGTCTACGCCCGCTGGTTCGGAAGGCTTCGGGACAGACAGGCTAGGGTGCGAATCGACAGCCGACTCCGGCGGCTTAGCCTCGGCAACCCGGGGGACGTGAGGCCGGTGCGCGAAGGTGTGTCCGAGATACGCATCGACTACGGGCCCGGATACCGAGTGTACTTCTTACAATAGGGCGATGCCATGATCATTCTTCGGGCCGGAGGTGACAAGGGCAGCCAGAAGCGGGACATACGACGGACATGGTGAAGACCCAGACGAGGCCGTGGGACCCGTCCGAACACCTCGAGACTGAGGAGGACATAGCGGCCTACCTCAACGTCGCCTTGGAAGACGGCGATTTGGGGCTCATTATGGCGACCCTGGGGGACATCGCTCGCGCTCGGAGAATTGCGGCGGTGGCTGAGAAGGCCGGTCTGGGACGGGAGAGCCTGTACAAGTCGCTGTCAGTGGACGGGAACCCGGAATTCGCCACCGTGCTGAAGGTCGTGCGCGCCCTGGGCCTTCGGCTCCAGGCAACCACCTCGACAGCAACTACCGGCGATTGACCGCGAGTTGACAAAGGACGAAGCCAGGGGCCTGGGCGGGCTGTTGGCTGACAAGTCAGGCCACGCTAACATATTTGGCTGAGGGGAGGAAACGCAGTAATGATCCCAGATTGGCTGTTGCTTTTTATCAATTGGATTCACCACTTGGGAGCAGTGACCTGGGTCGGCGGCAACATCTTCTACAAATTCATAGTACAGCCGGCTTTTCGCAACACCGACCCTGAGGCCGTCACATTTCGGTCGATTGGCCGGGAGATTGGGCGTGTAGTTCCCGTCGCAATCGCAATCCTGGCAGTTACCGGAGCCATTATGGCGGTGACCCACCTGACCGCCGGCGGGAACAGTCCCGAATACATCGGTATCCTGGCCTTGAAAATTGTCCTCGCACTGTACACGTTCGCTGTGGCCCTGCTGATCAGCCGTCGCGCGAAGCGCGAAGGCGCCCAACCCCCAGACGGCTCCGTGCCCCGCTTGCGAAGGGTACTGACCAGCACCACCACCCTCTTGATAGTGGGCATCGTCGTGATCGGCCTGGCCGACGTGCTGGGTTCCATGCACGGGCACAGTGCCGGCGGGCACGGGGAAGCGGCCCCCGACGCCGGCAATGGTTCCGAAGACCACCACGAACCGGACGACGCCGGCGAGGATACCGGGGACGACCACCACAACGGCGACCACCATTGATGGCCGGGGCTCCTAACTCGAACAGCATTCCCAATGCCGGCTCATTCGCGCTCGGCAGAAGAGGTCGTTACGCCCGACAGTAGTACTCTTTGCCCGTGGCACGACCTCGGCGATGGTTTCTGGATCTGCGTCGCAACGTTCGGTTTGCAGATACCTTGGTAGACTCTTCAGCTCTTTCCTCTTACGGGGCTGGCCCTCATTCTAAAGCGCGTCCTTCAAGGCCTGTACCTGCTCCGGCGTGTAGTGTTTCCTGATATTGGCGGCCACCCGGTTGACATCGGAGAGCAAGCCGACCCGTTTAGGCGGCGTCTTCAGTATGCCCGCCGCTCTAGCCGCCTCCGTCGCACTCATGAACTCGCCGGCCTGCATGCGCTCTTGTATCTCGGGGTGGTCCCGCGCAATCCGAGCAGCGAGATACTCGGCATGGTTTCTCCGATCCCCTTGCTCTAAGGGCTTTGCCTGGATTGCAAGGCGGGCGGCACTGGCCCGAGCGGCGTCCGCGCTCCCGACCTTCAGCTTCTCCCTCATAACCTCCAACGAGCCAAAGGGCTTCTCCTGAGGAATCTTCTCCCACGCACGGTGCTCCACCACGCTTTCCCACACCTCGACATACCTGTCGACATTCCTGTCGACGGACCTCCACATGTTTTGCAACAACCCCACAGTCTGCCAACACCACGCCGCGGAACCAGGTTCCTTCAGGTCGCGGGGGCCGACATTGGCCATCTCCTGCTCGGTCACCACCGTAGTTCTATGCCTCCTCTTTCAGAATTCGCCACATCAGGTGCAGCCGGTCCTCGTCAAGGGTCTTTAGAACATCCTGCCTCCAAGGGATGCCAGCCTTCCGGTACAGCCACATCCAACGCTTCTGAATCTCCGGGCCCAAGAGTCTCTGTGGGAATCCCATCCCGTGTTCTTGGCGTAGCTGCCGCGCTGCCCTCGCCCTGACCTCCTTACCTATGCTCTTCCTCAGGGACTCCATCCGCCCCTGAACGTTGTCGATGAACTCCCCATCGCTCGTCTCATCGGTCTCTGGTGCCGGTGGAGCTACGGACCCGTTCTCGCCTTGTGCGGTGGTGCCGGCGACACCCAGGTGATCTTTGGCGTACCTCTCCGCCGTCTTCAAGATGGCCTGGCCTAGTTTGGCCTTGCCGATAACCCGGGTCAGTGCGGACTCTTCCTCATATATGGCATCGACGTACGGCAGGGTGCTGCCGGGCGCAATTGTCCCGTCGGAATCCGTCAGATACTCGCCCTCCTCCGTGCCGGTCACCTCCCACATCGTGAGGCGAGTGGGAACCGGAGGTGTGTATGGCTCCTCGATGATCTCCCCTGTATGCTCATCCCACATGATCATCTCGCTGGTGGAACCACCCAAATCGTGAATGAGATCGTTGTACAACTCTCTTCCCCGGAACTCATCCGGTGTGATGTAGGTGGCCCTCAACACTGGCTCTCCCTCATCACGCTCCCACCGCGTACAGATACGCATGACTCGCTGGACGAAAGAAACCGCCGTTCGTACGGTGGAGAGATCCAACGCGACCTTCAACCGGGCGACGTCCAGCCCAGCACTCGCCATCATCTTCACTACCAACACATCCCCGCCATGTGGCCCTCTGGCAAAAGTCTCAATGCTCTTGGTCGGATCGCCATCCACCTTCGAGGTGGCTATGACGGAGGTTAGCTCTGGACCTTCTTCTTGGAGTATCTGCTGCACCAAGTTCGCGTACTGATTTGCCAGTTGACCACCTACCTCGTCCTGCTCATCGTCGAGGTCGATGCCGTCGTCCGACCCTACAAAGACTATCCCCGCAGTTTCGGGTGCGTCCTTTCGCCGATAGCGGAGGTTCCTGACTAGGCGGCGAACCCCCTCCCGGATCACAGCAGGGTCACGAACCGCCTCGTATAAGGCCCGACGCGACGATAACTCGCTTTCGAGACCGGACAGCATATGGTGTTCATAGCCGTCCATCCCATGCTCGCGCAGGTCTACATCGAAGGACTCTCGGCTTACTTGGCACAGCACCGACTCCTGCCACGCCTGCTCAAATGTCGTGACATGGTGGGCCACAAGCTTGTATACAACTCTCTGCCCCTGACGTTGGTAGATATGCGCACCGCGGCGCTGACGATCTTGAAGCTCTTCCACCGATTTCGTCTCGACCTCAAACCCAGGAATCGGCTGGCCGTCAGTGCGATATGGTGTGGCCGTGCAGAGCACAATGTAGGCTCCGGTGCCCGCCAGGTCCGCTATCGTCTTGCCCCAAGCGGTCCGATTGCTCGCAGTATGCGCCTCGTCAACAAAGACAATTGGGGGCACACCATAGCTTTTCTTGAGATGATCGATCCAGTGTTGGAATACCTGCATGTGGTGGCTAACCATCGAGGTGGTCGCAGCAACGATCTCGCTATCGACCATCATCTGGATTCTAGGACTGTCGACCATGTTGTAGGGTGAGATACCCTTACGCCTGACCCCCCTTGTGTTGGTACGCTCCAGATTCGCGTCATACAAGCTCAGACTCTGGCATAGCTTTTGCTCATCAACCATCTGATTACGAAGCACCCGATTTGGGGTCATCACTAGTATCCCACTGACTGCCCCCTGGTGTAGCAGGTAGAGACCAGTCAACCGCATGTAGTCGGACTTGCCATACCTAGTCGGTAAAACGATAGCTGTATGTCTCTCACCGTTCTGCTGAATCCGGAGTACCGTTTCGTCGAAGGCGTCGCTCTGGCCTTGGCGAAACTTGCTCATGTCGAAATCGAACACCGGTAGTCGACGCATAGTTTTTCTTCCCTTCCGTAGGTTGCAGGACGCACAAAGTGCCTGCATCTCAAAGACATTCGTTCGTTTGGATAAAGACCATGGTACGACATGGTCTGCGTGCCAACCCTCTCCTAATGGCTCGCCACATTGCTGACACCGGCCAACTGCCGCCTGATAGAGCGCACTTCGCAACTCAGGCGTCTTCAGGCGTCGGCTATTGGTCTTCATTGACTACAGCACTTGCAACCGGGTGTTCCCCGTGTCTATTAGGTGCTAGTAAGGCCGAGTTCCCTAGGGAAGATTGCCACACTTTTTTGTCTGTTCCAATCGACTTTCCCCAACCTACACATTTAACTAAACTACCGACCCTGCAAGCGTCTTGGTGTCATTCCGTGGTTCGAATTGGTCGCATCTTTGATTGGCTTGCAGGCATCAGCGCTCCCACGCTAATGAAGGCCAATTCTCGTCGCATGTGCCTTCGCCCGCTTCATTTCTGCCGTCGAGGCAGTCAAGTGATCAATCTCGTAGTGTGTAGGTCGCAAGCCATGACCACACCCGCCGGCCCTGGTACGCCCGGGGAGACTCGAACTCCCGCACCCGGCTCCGGAGGCCGGCGCTCTATCCACTGAGCTACGGGCGCTTGTCCCGCGATTATACGGACCCCTCCGGCCGGCCCGCAATTCCCACTTTCCCCAGCCCGCTAAAGCAGGGAGTCGCTGTCCAACAGGGACCGCGCGCGGTCGTCGTCATCCGTCGTGACCGCGACAATCGTGTTTCCCGTCAGCCGATGCAGGATGTGTATCGTGCGCACATTTACGCGATGCCGGCCGAACGTCTGCGCCACGCCGGCCAGTGCCCCCGGCCGGTCCGGCAGATGAAAGACGACCGCATCCGACGTCACCGCCCTCAGATTCGCCTTCAGCAGCGCATGCAGCGCCGCGTCGTCATCGTTCGTGCTGAGCGTGATCACCCCGAATTCCCCGATCAAGCGCCCATCGATCAGCTCGATGTTGATCTCCTCGTCGGCGAGCGCCTGGGCGACCCGCGCCAGAGCGCCCGGCTCGTCCGGCACGATCACGATGATCCGCCGGCTGCCCGCTGGGACCTTGATGGGAGGCTGGCTCATGAGTCCTCTCGCGGCCATTCGAGGCAATCGACAATCGCCTGTTCGATCATCTCTCGGGTGACGTGTGGCATAGTGATCAGGTGCGCGATGTCGCCCAGCGGCGCCAGTTGCCACTGGAAGAGCACATACGGCGACGGGCGCGGGAAGACCACCGTGACGCTGTTCTTCGCCCGCCAGGCCGGAATCCCGTTGGCGTTGAACTGCTGCACCGCGTATTCGGCCATATCGAGCATCTTCGCCACGATCTCACGGAAGCCGTCCCGCCCGTGCCTGGTCAGCGAGTACCAGATGATCATCGGCGTGAACGCGTTGCGCGAGCCCATCAGCGTTGTGTCAAGAACGCCCACGTACTCCACCGCTCGGGCGATCTGCGCCGTGTACTCCCGCTTCGTCACCACCACGCCGCAGGGCAGGGGCGATCCGATCATCTTGTGGCCCGAAATCGCTATGCTGTCGATTCCGCTGTCGAAACCGTAAGGCTGCGGATCGTCGACGAACGGCAGAATCATCCCGCTGAGCGCCGCGTCGGCATGGATGTAGTAGCGTGGCATCGCCAGCTCCTCCATGATCTCGCGGATCCGGTCGAGATCGTCGACCGCGCCCTTCATCGTGGTGCCGATGTTGGCCACTATCAGCGCCGGCGAGTCCCGGTTGATCCGGACCGACTCCCGCAGGTCATCGTAGTCGATCTCGCCGTTCTCCTGGCTGCGGATCATAATGTTGCGGATGTTCAGCACGTGCAGGATCTTCAGCACCGAGTAGTGCGTGTCCTGTGAGAAATAGGCGACCGGCTCGCGCAGCATCTCCCGGCCCACGTAGATGCCGTACATGTTGCCCTCGGTGCCGCCGGCGGTGACGTATCCCCAGGCCTCATCGGCCGGCAGTCGCACCAACTCCGCGATCGCTCGCACCACCTCGCGTTCCGTCTCGTGCGTATTCAGCTGGTAGCGCGAGTAACCGAACGGGTCGCCCACGTTGTTCGCGGCGAAGCGCAGCAGAGGGTAGAGCGTCGAGTAATCGAAGTCCTGGTTGACCGGATAGCCGGCGAAGAACGGGCCAAGCAACTCGAACTCGGACAGCACCTGGTGAATGCGGTGCTCGAGTTCAGCCCTGTTCACAGAGCGCTCCGTTGCGACGGACTCCGCCGCAAGAACGTCTCAGGCATGCGAATCTCCCGACAGGTTGCATGAACACTTCAATGAGAGGTACGCCCGGGGAGACTCGAACTCCCGCACCCGGCTCCGGAGGCCGGCGCTCTATCCACTGAGCTACGGGCGCGTGCCCGGCGATTATACTGACCCCACAGACCGGCCGGCAACGCCCTTGTAGCGTGGGCAGCGCATTTCTATTCTCTAATGTTCAGGACTTCTGGAGCGTATTCCCAGGCCGAGAAGCAGTAGACTTCCCCTATCTCGGACTCGTTGCAGATTCCAGAATTCGTCATTCCCGCGACTCCAGGAGGGGTGGGGATGGGAAATGTAGCGCGAGGGCTTGTCCCCCGCTGGGGTGGGGACAGGGGAGTGTGGCGCGGTCGTAGACTCGCCAAGGACAGGGGATGAGGTCGGCCGGCTTGCCAGATTGACGTCCACAGGACTGAATCTCCTCCTTTCCGCCCACTGAGGTCCTGAACGGCGATTTGGCATGGTCAATTGACCGCCACGAATGAGATAAGCCCCAAGTCTGAACAGTTTCTCGCAATCGAAGACCCTTGAGCGTAAGCCTCATACCACGTATACTGCTCTCTAACTCCGTATACGTGGTAAGGACCACTCGCTCACGATGAAGCAAAAACTCACCATCACCGTCGACGCCGACGTTCTTCCGGCGGCCAAGCGCTACGCTCGCTCCCGCGGCGTGTCACTGTCCTCGCTGATTGAGCAGTCCCTCAGGGAGATGGCCGGCGAGAATGCGCCATCGTTCTCCTCCCGTTGGCGAGGCAAGTTTCGACCGGCCGAGCGCGAAGATGATCCCCGCTACGACGCACTGGCCAAGAAATACCTGCGGTGATCCTCCTGGACACCGACGTGCTCATCGACGTAGCGCTCGACAGGCGTCCCCACTCGGATCCCGCGTCGCGGCTCCTCGACCGGATCGAACAGGGAGCGGAGCACGCCTACATCGCCTGGCACTCGGTGGCGAACCTCTACTACCTGGTCGTGCCAGCGCTCGGAGGGGCCAGCGCCCGCGACTTCATCGCCGATCTGGCCCGCTTTGTCCAGGTAGCCTCGACCGACACCGAGGGCATACAATATGCCGCCGGCTTGCCGATGGAGGACTTCGAGGACGCCATGCAGGTGGCCGCCGCCCGTGCCTGCGGAGCCCGTCACATAGTCACCAGAAACATCAGGGACTACGACCGCTCCCCTATCCCTGCCGTCGAACCCCACGAGGCGCTCAGGGAATTGTTCTGATCCGCGCCGGCCGCGGTCGCCCCTTCGATGGCTCCTTCCCGCACTGATTCCGCAGGCCCCTTCCGGCCCAGACCACTCACGCCCGAGATTGCATAATAAGGGTACATATGTTCGTTATTATAGGCATTCTTGCCTGTATGAAACCGCAAGTTCGGCCTTGGAGGAAGAAGGAAAGAAAAACAAACACTAGTTTTTGCAAAACAAAATTTCGCCACGCCGGCCCCATTCGAGCCAGGCACGGCCACTCAGACAAAAGCAAAAAATGCAAAGCAAATGGCAAAATCTTCCCCAAGCCAACCAGCCGGCCGCTCACAGCCGATTGCGGGATAGAAGAATCATCAATATAATGCTGTGCACTCGGAATCCCGGCTCAGACAGGACTACAAGTAGGAACTTCGTTCCGTGTGCCGGCTTTAGACTCCGTTCAGGGGTAGATCAACATCACAATCGACGCCGACAAAGCGATCAGCCAGCCGGCAGTTGCTAAGCCCGCCGGCCAGCGCAGGACGCAATGGTCCGAAATGCGAAGAAGCTGGCCGATATACCTGCTCCTCGTTCCCGCGTTCCTCATGATGTTCCTTTTTACCTACTACCCTGCGATTCAGGCCCTCTACGAGTCGTTCTTCAACTGGTGGCCCGGCTCCTACAACGAGTTCGTCGGATTCAGGAACTACGAGCGCCTGTTTAGATGGGAGGCGTTCTGGTGGTCCTGGGGCAACTGGCTCAGGTTCGCGGTATTCCATTTCACCGCCCCGTTCATAATGCCCTTCGTGATGGCCGAGTGCATATTCAACCTTCGCCGCCGCTCGACGCAGGCTTTCTGGCGTATGGCCGTAATAGTGCCCTCGTTGATCCCCGGCATCGTGACTTTCGTGCTCTGGAGATGGATGTACCAGGTGGACGGCGGCTTCAACATCATTCTCGAGATGGTCGGGCTTGGGAATCTGGTAGCGCCCTGGCTCGGCCAGCCCAGCACAGCGCTCTACGCGATGATGTTCGTCGGATTTCCCTGGGCGATCGGCGCAAGCGTCCTGATCGTCCTCGCTGGCCTGGAGAATATATCCGGGGACATTATGGATGCGGCCATTATCGACGGCTGTGGCAGGTTCCGCCGGATATTCGCAATCGATCTGCCCAATATCACCGGCGTGATACGGCTGTTCCTCGTATTCGGAATAATCGGTATCTTCCAGGAGTTCAGCCGTTTCCTAGCCATGACCGGCGGCGGTCCATACTTCTCCACAACCGTGCCGGCCCTTCACATGTTCTTCAAGGCTGGATTCAAGGGCGTTAGAAGCGAGTCGGCGACCGGTAGCACCAGCCACGGGGAGGCCGCCGCGATCGCCACCATGCTGTTCATTCTGATACTCGTTTTCTCCCTGCTGACCCACCGTTACATTCGGGGGTCCACCGAGGCCGAAGGGACAAGGGCTTGAAACCAGACATTTATCAGCGCCCGCAGGCCCTGACCAGGAGTTGAAGATGGCTGTTCCAAGCGCGAAACGCGAGGCCAGGCCGGAGATTCGAAGCTATCGCTGGCCCCTATGGATCCGCGACCTTCGCAGCGACTGGCCGTTTCTGGCGATTCTGATCAGCGCGTTGTTCCTCTCCCTGATCCCGACCTACTTCAACATCATCGTGTCGTTCAAGTCGATGGGGCAGTTCTTCACCGATCCTGTCGGCCTGTCGTTCCCGCTGCACTTCTGGGAGAACTACAGCGTCGCGTTCGCGGTGCTATGGCCGACCTTCCTGGTCTCAATTGGGGTCGCCGTAGCCACGATCGCCGGCACGCTGACAGTGTCCTCGTTGGCGGCGTACGCGTTCGCCCGGTTCCAGTTCCCCTTCCGCGAGCACCTCTATTGGATGGTCATCATCGTCCTGTTCATCCCCGGCGTTCTCACGTTCATGACGCGATACATATTGGTCGCCGAGTATGGGATGCTCAATACCATCTGGGTCTTGATAATTCCGCGCATCGCCACCCAGCAGACGTTCCAGATTTTCATCTTACGTGCATTCTTCTCCGCTCTGCAGGAGGAAGTCTTGGAGGCCGCCAGGGTGGACGGCGCCGGCGTATGGCAGGTCCTTTGGCACGTCGTCCTGCCGATGTCACGCCCGATCCTGGCCGTGCTCGGAATCATCGAGCTGCTCGATGTCTGGCAGGACTGGCTCTGGCCGCTGATCACGATCACCAACACTCCCGAGCTACGGCCAATGGCGTTACAGGTGTTGTTCCTCGCGACTGACGTGGGGCCCCACTATGGGTATCAGATGGCCGGCTACGTGCTGGCCAGCGTGCCCATGATCGTCATATTCTTCCTATTCAGCCGGCAGTTTATCGAGGGGCTATCCAGCGGCGCACTGAAGTGGTAGAACACTGATAATCCCGCGGTGGAGCATCGCGATACCTGCGGCTGCACTCGACGGTAAGGGCTATACGGACTGATCAACACGGACGCGTTCTCGGTTCGTATAAAGCCCGGTGTTGCCCGCGCCAAAGGGGACCGACAATCCGACACCCGGGTCGGGCTCCGCTTAGCTTTGTTCGGAGGGAGGGGCGAATATGCCAGTAAAGCTGGGTGCCTTTGCCACGCTCGACGATGACTTTCCCAGATTTCTTGCCCAGTACGGCGTAGAAGACGTCATTCTCGGTCCGGCCCACCTGCCCATCGGTCCGGCCAACTCCGGCGAGGGCACGCTGGCCAGCTTGAGCTACCTCGGTCTCGTGCAGTTTCGCAAGCGCTGCGAGGACGTGGGACTGCGACTCAGCGCGCTCGTCGGCGCCGGCCAGAAGACGCCTGCCTTCACGATGGACAAGATCTGGCTCGGCCAGCCCGGCCGCGACGAGCAGATCGAGAACATCGCGGCAAACATCCGGGTCATGGGCGCCGCCGGCATCCCCTACCTGACCTATCACTGGAATGTGAACCCGCCCGGGATGTACCCCGCGTCTTGGCGCACGGCCTACAATCGGCCCGGCCGGGGCCGCGCCATGGTCACCCGGTTCGACGGCGAGATAGCCAGCACGCTGCCGATGTCTCGCGAACGACAGTACTCGGAAGAGGAGATGTGGGCCGGCTACGAGTACTTCATCAAGGCGATCATCCCTGTCTGCGAGGAAGCCGGCGTCAAATTGGCTCTCCATCCCAACGATCCGCCGGTAGAGAGCATGGGCGGGATTCCCTGGCTCTTCCACGATGACGATGGTTTCCAGCGGGCGATGGACATTGCCGATAGCCCCTACAGCGGAATCACCTTTTGCCTCGGAAACTGGACTGCTATGGGCATTGACATCCTGGACTCGATCCGAAGATTCGGACCGCAGGGGAAGATTCTCTTCGGGCACGCTCAGGGGGTGAAGGGCGCGGTTCCGACCTTCGACGAGTGCTTCCTCGATGAGGCCGATTGCGACTTCCTGGCGATAATCCGGACCATGAACGAGGTGGGATGCGATGGTTTCCTGGCCCCCTCGCATCTCCCGCACACGGATTGCGATACCCCTGACCAACGCGACGCAATCGCGTATGCATTGGGATACCTGCGAGGGCTGGTCCAGGTCGCTGAGAGGTCAAATGGCTAGCTGCTCCGGGCGCATGCCGGCTTGGTTGGCAGGGTCTGGTCCGAGGCCATTTTTTCCCTAGCGGATTTTTTGAAGAGAACCTAGTCGGGAGGATCAAGTTCGAATGCCGGTCAGAATAGGCTCATTTGCAAGTGAGAGCGACACAGACGGCTACCTTAGATTCCTGAAGCAATACGGGGTTGAGGATGTAGTTCTCGGCCTTGGGGATAGGCTGCTGTCCAAGTTCCCTCCCGACGGAGCCGAGACATCGGGATTTCACATCGACTTTCTCGATCTCGTACAGATCAAAACACGGTTCGAGGACGCCGGCTTCCGCGTGGTCGCCCTCGAGAACCCGGCGCCGAAGCAGTACTTCGTATCGGCGATGCTCGGCCTGCCCGATCGCGACGCGGTGATCGACGACCTGATAGCCACGATCCGAAACTTCGGACGTGCCGGAATCCCGACGATCGGATATCACTGGATGGTGAACCCTCCGGGTCAACCGAGTGGTTCCTCCCGAACCTCACACATAACCCGGGGCCGCGGAGGCGCACGGGTGGGTAGCTTCCATTGGGAAGAAGGACAGCACGCGCCGCTTGCGCGGGGCCGGGAGTACTCCGAGGAGGAGATGTGGTCCAACTATGAGTACTTTATCAAGGCCTTGATGCCGGCCTGCGAGGAGGCCGGCGTAAGGTTGGCTCTGCATCCGCCGGACCCGCCGATTCAGAGCCTCGGCGGAGCTCCCAGGTTGTTCCACACGTTCGAAGGTTTCAAGCGGGCTGTGGAGATTGCCGACAGCCCGATGAGCGGTCTGAACATGTGCCTGGGAAACTGGACCGCTATGGGCACCGACATTATTTCGGCAGTCGAGTACTTTGGAAGCAGGGGACGGATCTTCTACGGCCATGCTCAGGGCGTCAACGGAGTTGCCCCGACTTTCGATGAGTGCTTCCTCGATGAAGCCGACTGTGACTTCCTCGCGGTGATCCGCGCGCTGAACGAAGTCGGGTTCGATAGCTGCCTGGTGCCGGGCCACTTCCCGCACACCGTCGGCGACACCAATGGCGCGCAGAACGGATCCGCATACGCGTTCGGCTATTTGAGGGCGCTAATTCAGGCCGCGAGCCGGTAGAACGTACCGCCGCGGAGTGAAACCACAGATCGCGAATTGTCGACGCGGAATCGAGGAGAGAGGAACTTGAGCAGCCTATTCGGCGGCGGGGACTATCGCTACGAAGTGGCAGAGAATTGGGGCAGAAGCCAGGAGTGGCCACGATTCGGGGTGGTCTCGGCGGCCGCCGTTGACTCTCAGGACAACGTTTACGTTTTCCAGCGCACCCCAGAAGGGTTGATTATCGTCTTCGATCGGGAAGGCAACTTCCTGCGTTCCTGGGGAGCGGGGACCTTCGTAGAAGCGCACGGCATATGGATAGGGCCCGACGACACCATATATACGGCCGACTCCATTGACCATACGGTTCGGCGATTCACCAGCGACGGTGAGCTAATCTGGACGCTCGGAACCCCCGGCCAGACTGGGAGCCCTGGGTCACCCTTCAACCGGCCGACCTGGGCCGTGGTGGCGCCTTCGGGCGACCTCTATGTTTCCGACGGCTATGGTCAGAATCGTTGGCACAGGTTCGATTCCGAACTACGGCTTCTCGACTCCTGGGGCGAAACCGGATCGGGGCCGGGCCAGTTCCTGCTGCCGCACGCGGTCTGGGTGGACCGCAACGATCGGGTCTACATCCTCGACCGCACCAACCTACGCGTCCAGATATTCACGACGGCCGGCGAGTACCTGACGGAGTGGACCGGGATGCCGTCGCCCAACCAGCTTGTCATTGGCAACGACAATACCGTGTACATCGCCCACGGCGCCCGCAGGGTCGACGTGATGACGCTGGAAGGCGATCTCCTCGCCAGTTGGGGCGAAGAGGGAGATTTGCCCGGTCAGTTCCTCGGAGCGCCGCATTCGATTTGGGCCGACTCGCACGGCGATCTCTACGTTAGCGAAGTCGGGGCCGAAGACCGGCTGCAAAAGTACGTCCGGAAATAGCCACCCGTGCCTCCGGCTGAGCCACAGGCCATCCCGGGATGTTGACCGCTTGAGATTGACCTGCTCCGACAAGACAAGGCTCTTGTCGGTCCTGGTAACGCTGCTGTCGGCAATTCTCGTCGCGGCGTGCGCTCCCTCCACCGGGCCGGCGGCTCATACTCCAATGCAAGTCTCGCCCGCGTCTGGTGCCTCGAACGGCACTCCCGTCAATCCCACCGCAACCGCGGGTTTCACATTCGATCTTTCCACCCCAATCGCGCTGACAGTCACCGCGAACAGAGGCAGGCTGCCGGGAGTCGGTGAGATGCGAACGGTTCTGCCCAGGGACACCATCCGGGCCGTGCTGGAACCTCGGTTCCTCGCCGTTGACGACGCCGACGGGGTGTACGGTCAGAACGAGCCGGTTATCGGGATTGAGATCGACGGGTTCGCCCGCGCCTATTCGATACCGTTCCTCAGCGAACACGAGATCGTTAACGATGAGATCGCCGGGCGCAAAATCGCGGTAACCTGGTGACCACTCTGCTACACCGGCATCGTGTATGCCAGGGAGGTGGATGGAGTGGAGTACACGTTCGGCGTCTCCGGCCGACTGCTGCGCAACATTCTCATCATGTACGACCACCAGACGAATAGCGAATGGAACCAGTTGCGCGGCGAAGCCTTGACCGGCCCGATGACCGGTACCAAGCTCCGACACCTAGCGGCCAGCCAGATGACTTGGAGCGAATGGCGGCAGCGATTCCCGCATACACTCGCGCTCGACAAGCCGGCCCTTTCGATTGACTCCTACCAGGGCTATTACGAGTCATCGCGTACAGGAGTCGTCGAGTGGACTGTCAAGGACCCTCGGCTATATCGGAAGGAAAAGGTCATAGGCGTGGTAGTTGGCGAGACCCCGATCGCTTACGCATACTTCACGTTGCGCCAAACTCCCGTCGTCAACGACTCGGTAAACGGCAGGCAACTGTTGGTAACGTTCGTCCGGTCCACCGAAAGTGGAGCAGTGTTCGATAGGACGGTCGATGGAATGACACTGACCTTCACGGAAATCGATGGCAAGGTCGACATGATTGAAGATAATGAGACCGGCAGCCAATGGAACAGGCTGACCGGCGAGGCGGTCGCTGGACCTCTGGTCGGCAAATCGCTCGTCAGAGTGCCCTTTACGTTAGCATTCTGGTTCGGATGGAGCGACCACTACCCGGACACGCGACTCTACGACCAGGAAGGATTGATCCGGGCCGGCATACCAAGATGAACCCAGTCTCGAAGATCTCGTGGATTTAGGAGAACGTTGATGACCAACGACCGCATCTACCGGGCGGGTGTCATAGGAATCGGTAAACGCGGACTCCAGCTTGCGCACATTTGCTCACAGTTGCCAAACGCGAAGATCGTAGCCGCCGCCGATATGAACCCGGCCCACCTCGAAAGAGCGGTCGAAGAGCTTGGCGAGATCGCCTGCTACGAGCACCATCAGCCCCTCCTCGAAAAAAAGAAACTAGACTTCATAATCATCGGCACCTGGGGTCTGGAGCGCCGCGTTCCCACCGTAGACTCGGCAAACGCCGGCGTGAAGGGACTGTTCATCGAAAAGCCAATGGCGACCAGTCTGGCTGACTGCGACGCGATGATCGAGGCATGTCATAGAAACGGTACCATCTTGACCGTCGGCCACCAGCACCGTTGGTGGCCGGACTACCACCTGATCCGCGACCGCCTCAGGGATGGCGCAATCGGCAAGGTAACCCACGGGTACTTCCATTGGACCAACGGCAGAGTGGGCTCGTTCGGCACCCATATGTTCGACCTGCTCAACATCGTGGTCGACAGTGAGGCGGAGTGGGTTTCCGGCAGGCTGGATCCCACCAGCAAACCCTGGCCGGCGTGGCCGGACATCCTGGATCCAGCGGCAATGGGCTTCATCGTTTACAAGAATGGCGTGCGGATCGCTCTCGACGCAATGGAGGACGTGCGCCAGCCTATAGACATCCTACTTTTCGGAACGACGGGCCGTCTTCACATCCTCGGAGACGGTGCAAACGTACGCCACTGGCTCAGGCCGGATGGCTCCACGGACTACGAGGAGCCGTTGGTCGAGCATCCATTCGAGCTGCCGGCCCAACCTGAGAACAGGCACGACGCCGGCACGCTGACCGGTCTCGCCGAGCTCCTTGAGTGTATGGAGACTGGCAGGGAGCCCTCTTCGACCGGCGTTCACGGACGCCAGGCCCTGGAGATTATCGCCGCGATCCACATATCCAGCCGGCAGGACATGCGCGTCGTTCGGCTCCCGCTAAGCGGCGAGGACATCGAGATGGACCTTAAATTCCGGTAATCACGCACCACTGGGGGACATAGCTTGATAACTCTAAAAGGCATTACCTGGGACCATCCTCGTGGATACCAGGGACTATACGTGGCAACCGACGCCTACCACGCACTTCGGCCAGACGTTCGAATCGAATGGGACAAGCACTCGCTCCACCACTTCGAATCTCATCCGATCGCCGACCTTGCCGACAAGTACGACTTCATCATTCTCGATCACCCATTCATGGGCGACGTCCACGCACAGCAGTGCCTGGTCGACCTTTCACCATATGGCGACGAGATTGGACTCGATGATCTATCCTCGGACGTGGTAGGTCAATCCTTCGAATCCTACCTCTACGGAGGTGGGCTATGGGCGATACCCGTTGATGCGTCCTGCCAGATGGCACCCTACCGCCCAGACTTGTTGGATGCATTGGACGAGTCCGCTCCTACCACTATGGCCGAGATGAGAAGTCTCGCGAAGAAGGGCCGCTTTGCTATAGCACTGAATGGGGTCCACTCGTTCACGCTCTTCCTCGCGATCTGCGTCGATCTTGGGACCGCGCCAAGCACCAAGCCGGATAATCCCCTCGTGCCGGAGGACGTCGGTCTTGAGGCACTTGAGATCCTGCGAGAATTCGCCAGTTGGTGTCCGGCCGAAGCGCTTGATTGGAACTCAATTGCTACGCTCGAGGCCATGAGCCACAGGGAGGACCTGATCTACTGCCCGTATGTCTACGGATTCTCCAGCTATAGCCACGACTCCGTAGCACATGGCCGGCTCACCTTCACCAACGTTCCCAGAATCTCCGGCCCCTCAAGTAGAGGATCGGTAATTGGTGGAACGGGACTGGCGATCTCACGCCAGTGCAAGTCGGTCGGAGAGGCGGTATCGTTCGCCAGTTTCGCGGCCAGCCGGGAAGTACAGAAGGCGATGGCGCTCCACGCCGGCCAGCCGGCCCGCCGCAGCGCCTGGCTCGACGCCGAGGTCAACTCCCGGTTCGACGGCTTCTACCGCAATACTCTGGAGACCATCGACGGCTCCTATCTTCGCCCTCGGTACCCCGGATACATGAGGCTCCAGGGAGAAGGCGGCGACATCATCGAAGGCTATCTGAGAGACCCCCGATCGGAGCGCGACGTTCTTGCCGATCTCGCCCGGCTGCATTCGCTCCAATCGTAGATCCCCAAAGGTCGATCCCTAATCAAACTCCAGACCGAAGATCTCGGCCTGGTCCAGCCGGAACCGCAGGATCACCGGCTCTGCGTCGCCCTGTCCCAAGTCGTCGGTCCCTCTCCAGGTGACCGGAACTGATGGGTGGTCACCTATGATCGGATTGGAGTCGGCAAATGTGCGGCCCTCTGCGCTCCAGGCGCCGGCCAGGACCCGCGGATTTACATCGCCGAACGTGCCGGCGTCCACGGTTTCGCGAGCCACGTGCGCTGCCTCGACTCTGATCGAACCTCCCCGCATCGTGCGGGCGTTGAGCCGGAGCTTCCGACCCGTCGGAATGATCGCAACGGTGCTGAACTGGCCCAGACTCGGAGCCTCGAGCGAGATCAGTCTGCCGTTGGGCCACGTGGCGATAGCGACCTTGCTGGTCAACCCTCCCTGGGGATACTTGTGCGGCACGTTGTATCCGGTGTAACGCAGCGCCCAAGTTCCATCTGAGAACTCCACCAACCCTGGGCCGGCGAACACGCACCCGCCATCCCACTGTCCGAACGGAGAAGTCTCGAGAACCGGACCGCCGGGCAGATAGTGCCACGTCTTGCCATCAGAGCTGCTCGCGAGAATGACGCTAGTCGTGTCGCTCGCGGTATGCCAGACGGAGGGGAACATCAGATGCAGGTCCGGCGCGCCGGGAATCGTCGTCCGGGAGTTCGTGTAAAGGACGTCCGAAGGCGACATATCGGGCCCCGGACTTAAAATCACGTCTGACAGGGGGAAATTACGGAAGTCGTCGGTCTCGGCACGACCGATCGCGCGTCGCCCGACCGCTACCCAGCTGAGACCTCGATCGTCGACCAAGCCCTCTCGGAGCGAGCGCGCCCCCACGTCCCAGTCCCGAACGTAGGCCACGTACTTCTTCAAAAACGTATCGTAGTACCCGACCACGTCCGTGTCCGTATGTTGCACCACCAGGGGATCGGGAAGGGTGGTCCAGCGAACTCCGTCCGGCGAGACGGCCCCGCGCATCGACAGAATCTGGCCGCCTTCCCCGACCGGAGTGGCTTCGTCCAAGACATCGACTCGGTCAGCCGCCGGATCCCAAGCGTCAGGCCGGCGCGCCCGGTAGCGGTCGTACTCCTCCCGACTGATGTGCTGACTCAGGACCCACTTGTAGCGCTCGTCGTCCGCCGATGGATCGATGAACACGTTGCCGAACTCGTCAGCCGGCGCAAAGAGGTTGTTCTCCCGGCTTCCGTCGAACTCCTGCAGTCCCAGCTTGGGCCTATCCCAACTCTCCCCGTCGCTGGACTCGGCGTAAAACAAGTACCGCTCGCCGCTTTCGGGTCCACAGGTGCCCCAAGCCCTTATCAGACCATCATCTTGGAGCCAGGATCCCACGTTAATCTCGCCGCTCTCCCACGGTTCTTGCGGATAGATTGGCGACGGCATCTTCCGACCGGGATGGGCGCGCAGTCGGATTCCGTAAGGTGCCTCGGTGAATCGAAAGTGGGCATCCAATGGACCCTCATCGCCGTCCACGCTGACGTTTCGTCCTTCGTCATCGTTCCACCTGAGGTGCCCGGGGCGAATGAATCTCCAGTTGGTGAAAACCAACCGGCGTCCGGCCAGCTCGTAGGGCTCGCCCGTGCGAAATCTTACCGCCATTACTGTCCTCCTAGCAGCTTTGTCCCGATTCGTGACTAAGTGATATAGGCACCCATGCTAACAGTCCTCACGATGCATTTGGACAAGATCGGAGGAGGTGGTGCTCAGAATTAAGGATCCCTGGGTCTGGAATGCAGAAACAACGCACGCACAATGGCCTGCCACCGGCGAGGATGTTTGATCGGATAGCAACGGGAAACGGGTTGCAAGGGCGATCCGGCTGTGGCGGATGTCGGGGGACGTGGGGGTGTCCCCCACATTAAGGTTCCTCCAGCTCCTGACGCGGCGAAAAAGGCTAGCTCGCAGACTCGCCTAGGAGAGGGGATGAGGTCGGAGATCTACGTCAATTGGCTTGCATCTCCTCCGACCACCGACTGAGATCCCGAATGACGACTAAGCTACGTTAGTTCGCGTGCGCTGAGGAGAAGAACATGCCCAAATCTGGAACAGTTACCTAACCGGTAGTAACTGTTCAGATTTGAGGGGAAAGTAGGAGTTTCTGAACCTCAAGGAAGGGATTCAGTCCCCGTACCCTCCAAGTGTCCATCAGAGTAGCACGGCGCATGGCATCTATCGATCCCTGCTTGGATCGTGTGCCTCCCCATACTTTCCTCGCGATCACGAGCGGGCGTAGTGAACGTTCCGCCTCATTGTTCGTAGGTGAAACCTGCCGGTTAACCACGAATGTAAAGAGTTCGTGTACATATCTGAGAATGCGTTCGCAGAGCGTACGTTGAGGTGCATCCGAGTCGATGAATGGTTGGCAGATCCTTGTTGCGATTCGCTCCAATCTTTTGCGGATTGCACGACGCTCAGCCAAACTTCGAGTAGGACTAGCTCTAGCTGAGCGGTAAAGAAGTTTTAGACTGTGTGCCCAGCGTGCCAATGAGCGGTTCTTGGGATACCGACCCACCAATTCCCGGACGTCGCGTAGCAGATGTGCCCAACAACGTTGATGCTCTCCCAACAAGTGGTCATAGACTTTATAGAAGTCACTTACAACTATCCCGCTGAAGCTCTCTCCCAGCATCGAGTCTATCTGCTCATTGTTGCGCCGACCGATTTCAAAGTAACGGGTATTCGGCGTAGCTAGTACCCAAACGTAGCGGTTCTGTCCATCTTCCCGCCAGCCGGTCTCGTCTGCGTGCACCACAGCACTCTCTCGCGTCTGCTGGAGGATCGCCTCGACCGCGGCAGTTCCTTTGGTCGCTACTGTATGCAGTGCGTACTCGATTGCTCCCACGCTGATCCGCAGGCCAAATACACTCTCCAAGTGTCCCTGAATTCGACGCACTGGTAACCGTCCCACTTCGTGCAGCGTAGCGATCAGCGCAAGCAGCTTGGGGCCGAATCTATGTCGCCCTACTATTCCATCCTTGACCCCCAGCTTGGGCACGCATCTCTTACTGCAAAGTGGACACACCCTCTCTACCACTATGTGCTCAGTCACTTCAGCCGGACTCAACACGATTTCGATCACCTCGCGCCGCCGCTTCACCGTTCCACCCTGCAGGACACATTCGCATTCGGGACATCGCTCAACAGCGTGCACTATCTGACTGCTGGCTGTACTCCTCTTACGCGCGTACCCTTCGGCGCGTTTCTTGCGGGGCCGTTTCTCACCTTTTCGCTCCGGACTATTGGGCTTGATCCATGGCGGAGGCTTTGGCCCTGATGGATCATTCCGAGCTAGCTCTAGATCGACCTCCAACTGCTCCACTCGCTCTCGCAGCTGGGCGTTTTCAGCCATTAGCTGCTCGATGATATTCATCAACTCGGAGCGCGAAGGTTGCCTTTTGCTCACGAGTCAACCTTATACCTCCGCATCACACGATGACGTTAGAGGAGCGTTATTAGTTCACTCTTATCCAACCACGAAACTCGCCCACCCAATTCTGAACAGTTACAACCGGTACGTTCAATTGCCACGATCTCGCAATATGGTATATAGTCTTGCGGTGCGCGCTGGACGGAGTTCGTCCACGGCACACAGCACTCGCTGAGTATCCGCACCTAAAAGTGCACTCCGGTCAGGAGGTTATGTTTGGCCAACACAAAGTCGGCTCTACGGGCAATCCGCGTGAACGCGCGCAAGCGGGCCCGCCGCAAGCCAGTCGTATCCGAGCTCAAGACGCACGTACGCAACGCCGAGCGAATGATTTTCGAGCGGGATGAAAGCGCGGAAGAAGCCGTTAGAGCGGCGATCGTCGCGTTGGACAAGTCGGCCAACAAAGGAATCATTCACCGCAACAACGCTGCCAGGCGTAAGTCCCGACTGATGAGGAAGCTCAACGAGGAGACGGAGGGGTCCAGCGGCGAGTAAGGCCGCATTGGCTCTCTGAACACCACCTCGGAGCCTATGGGCATTATCTCAACCCAAACTTGCCCACTAGGAATGTGGACGGGCTCTCCGGCCAACGACGTCCACCTGGTAATGCCGTCCAGCCTCTGTCTGCTCCATCTAAGTTCCATCATTCTTCCGCCAGCCAAGATGTAACCCGCGCCCTCGTCCACAACGTCAACTTCGTGGTAGCCGGCCTCGCCAAAGAAGCTCGTGTCCCTTGTGACGACCAGCTGCACAATTACCACGTCCGTGGCCAACTGCCGGCCGCTTGCATCCAGGTGAGGTCGGTTGTTCTGCCAGCGAAGGTACCTGCCGGAACGGTAGATCCACTCCACCTGGTGGCCCTTGGCGAACGTCAGCACCGCATCCGATATTTGGCTGCCTTCGGCCAGCCGGCTCCTCAACGCCAAGGGGCCCCAGTATCCGCTGTCGGGGACGTGATTTTCCAGCAGTGACACGTCGACGTAGAGATTCCAGGGAGCAACGCGCTCATCGTCGCGGAAGAATGCCTCAGCCGCCAGGCCGCGACAGCCGTCCAGACTGAACGCGTCGGTGTTCTCGTAAATGGGCGGCACCGACGGCACGTCCAGGCAGTGAGCCAAACCACCGCCATACTCGGCCACGAGGCCAACATAGTAGGAGCGCGTAGACCTGATGGGGCCCACCTTTTTCGGCGAGTTCGTTAGGAAGATGGGTATGAGCCGGGTAAGACTGAACTCCGCCGGCGCTTCGTAGACAATGTCCGCCTCCAGCAGACCACTCTGAGGAATGGCCTCCCAGTCATTCGACAGCACCACCGCGATTGCGCGCCGAGGCGGCGGCGGCAACGACTCCACAACTCTTCCCGTTGGCACCCGAGTTGAAGTGGCAGTCGCAGTGGATACCGCCACGGCAGCCCTGGTTCTCGTTGGCGTTTCCGCAACGGTTGGAGTCGGATCGACAGCCGGCGTACGTGTACGCGTCGGCTCCACGGTAGCAGATGCAGTGGGAGTTGGGGATCTGCCGGCTGGCGTAGCGGTCGCGGCCGCCTCTGTCGGCGTGGAAGTAACCGTCGAACTCGGTGTGGCGGAGAGAGTTGGCGTCCTGGTTGGAGACGCCGTCAAAGTTGGCGTATCGGCGGGCAATGGCGTTTCGGTCGGAGCCGGCGAGGGCGTCCGGCTCTGGGTGGGAGTCAACGTCGCGGTGGAGGATACCGTAGACGTTGAGGATGGCGACGGGGTTTGGGTCTGGGTTGGAGACTCGGTCGGAGTAGCCGTATCCGCCAATGCGGGCATGGTGGAAGTTGAGGTCGCCACGGGCTCCGGCTGGTCCAGACATCCGCCGAACCACGGAAACAGGCACATCACCAACACGACAACCACGTGCCGCCAGATGACCACACCACTGCCGGCGGTGTTGGAATGCGGGACAGATTCAGATGAAGTCGTGCTTAATCGGCTCAAATGCACCACCTGCCGTCACCGCAGACCAAGCCTGCCTCGGCCACCAGCGGCGAAGCCGGGCCGGCCGGAAAGAATCGCGACCTTTCCCAGCGATCCATCGACCGGCACGGTCTGCGGCTCGCAATTGTCACGGTTTTGGCGCTAGGATATACTAATCTTGTTGTCCAGTTCATTCGTACAACACCCCACCCTGGTGGACGTGACAGTGCGGGAGGGAAGTTGGGATGGAATACGTCTTACCTAAATGCCAGAAATGCCAAACAGGCGACCTGGTACCCCTCTCAGACTTCGGCAGTCAGGGCGCGCCCATTCACTATAAGGCGTGGGTATGCACGACCCCGAGTTGCGGTTTCAACATCAAGATTCGCAACGGCGACGTCTACCTCAACGAGCCAATACACACCCGTCCGCACGTGCCCAGATCCCAGCGAATGCACAACTAGGCTTCCGGGAGCAAGCGGACAACGATTCGCCCGGCAGCCAGGTCGATCTTCAGGACGGCGTCCGAGATCGCCGGCACCAGCAGTTCGCTCCCATCGGTCCCCCGCACCACGTATATGTCATTCGAGCCAGTCCGGCTGATGTCCGTCACCTGACCGATGTCCTCGCCATCCTCGAGAACCGCCGTCAGTCCAATAATCTGGTACCAATAGTAGACGCCCTCGTCCAATGGCATCGCCCCGGACGTTGGGACTTGTACATCCTCTCCGACCAGGGATTTCGCTTCCTCCAGGCTGTCTACCCCCTCCAAACCGATAATCCGGCGCGCGCCATGGCTGGTCACAGATTCGACCGTGTATCGGCGCAGATGTTTGCCCAGATGGACATTCAATCCCGCTTGGAATCGGTCGGGGAAGTCGGTAATCGGCTCCAGAAGCAGCCGGCCGCGACTGCCGAAGGTGCGCACGAAAGTCCCGACAATCAGAAACTTGGGGTCTCCATGCTGGGGCACGAGGAGGTTTACGTTAACTCAGGAGCCGGGTAGAGAGGCAGGTTAGGATGGCACCGGCTAGACTATTTCCAGCATCGCGCGCTTGCCCTCTTTGGAGCCGGCGACACGCAACAGTGTGCGCGTAGCGTTGGCGATGCGGCCCTGTTTACCGATCACCTTGCCCATGTCTTCAGGAGCGACGCGCAACTCGAACACAACCGAGTGGACACCTTCGATCGCGCCGACGCGCACCTGATCAGGATGGTCGACCAACGACGTGACTATATACTCGAGCAAATCTCTCAACTAGATGCTCCTCAGACGATACAAAATAGTTTCGAATGACCGGCGAGGAGGCGCCGGCGGCTGCTCAGTCCGAGTCCTCGACTTCCGGCGACGCATCGTCGTCTTCGGTCGACTCCGTCGCGTCGAGGTCTACCGGCGAGGGTCGGCCCGGCACGGTTATGCCGGAGCTTTGCAGCAGCCTAACGACTGTCTCGGTTGGCTGCGCGCCCTTGCCCAGCCAATCTTCTACGCGGTCATGCTTCAGGCTGACGACCGGCGGATCGGGCAAGGGATCATAGTGTCCCAGGATCTCGATGAAACGACCGTCTCTTTGCGCCCTTGAATCGGCCACCACGACGCGATAGTGGGGCTTCTTCTTCGCCCCTGTCCGACGTAGTCGGATCCTTGCCGCCATCTAACGAAGCTCCTTGGAAGAGGCTTTTTTCTAGTCGTTGCCGCCGGTGAGCCGGCTGACCAACGGAACAGAACTATACCAGAGGGCCATGTCACAAGCAAATTGTCCTTACCGAATCCACCACCCAGTCGATGCCAAACGTGATCGACCTCAAGGTTCACGCCCGACTTTTGGCACCACGCTGTCTCTGAGCTCTTGTTTTGCAATTCTGCCTTTTTTCGAATTGATCCTGAGTGGACCGGCGAGGGCTAGCCGGCGATCAGCAAGCCTCTGTGAGTCGCTCAGTCGGACGAAGACGGCATATTCGAGGGGCTTTGTTTTGCATTTTTGTACTTTTCGAGCAACCATCCGGGACCGGCCGCGTTAAAGCGAATATTTGCAATACTATTACATCATCAGCGTACACCGGCCGGCACGACTTGATGGAATGAGGTATCGAGCTACGCTTCGCATAGTGGCAATCGGCGGTGGTGAGATCCGCACGTTGGAAACATACGCGTTCGACTCCCATATTGTCCGATTGGCCGGAAAGAAGAATCCGACCGCGCTGTTCATACCGACGGCAAGCGGCGACTCGGAGGGCTACTGGGAGGCATTTCAGACCGTCTATCGCGACAAACTGGGATGCCGCACTCTAGCTCTCCTACTGCTTAGCGATCCTCCGAGCCCGGCCCTTGCCCGCGAGATGATTCTGAACGCGGACCTGATCTACGTGGGCGGCGGCAATACATTGAGGCTGATGCGGGCCTGGCGCCGGCACGGTATCGACGCTTTGCTCAAGCGGGCCGCGGAGGCGGGCGTCATTCTATCCGGCGTGAGCGCCGGCGCGATGTGTTGGTTCCGCTATGGCAATCGTCTTCCGCCGTCGGTGGATGAGAGCGATCACGATTCTTATGTAAGGTTGAAGGGGCTGGACCTGGTAGGTGGGTTGTTCTGTCCCCACTACAACTTGGAGCCGCGAGCAAAGTCACTCGCGCGTATGGTTGCCAAGTACGCCGGAGTCGGACTCGGCGTCGACGATAAGGCGGCGATCGAGATCGCCGGCGACAGCTTTCGTGTGCTTTCCTCGGCCGAAGAGGCCGGAGTGCACAGGGTATTCAGGCTGAAGGGGAGAGTAGTGACCGAAGAGGTCGAACCCGCCGAGTCCTATCAGTCCATGAGCCGGCTGCTCAGGAGGGCTTAAGGACGGACTCGGATCTGTGGCTAAGTCGGCGCGAACAAGCGGTCCATCCTAAGCAGGGAACAATCCCAGCGCTGCAGACCCCCACCTCCACTCCTCTGGATTCGCTAGGTTCACAAACGAAGTGCAACACTCTATTGAGGTGTTGCCGTGGGATTCCGATTCAAACAGATCTCCATTGAAGAACGGGGCGCAGTTTGGCGGGTCTTCTATTCAGCGGCTCGGGACTAGGGTTGGCTGCTGGCCTGCTGGGAGCGGGGGACAAGCCCCCGCGCTACATTCTTGATTTTCGGCTAAAAACGAGTGCGAGTTGGAGGTAGTTAGCAGGCTGGCAGCCCCGGATGGGAGTTCGGGTCACGCTTTCGTACCAATCGGTTATCCTGGCCGGCGCCGGCATACCAAGGCAGGAAGATTAGGGCGGCGGTTGGCGGGGATTTGCCGCGCCCCGCTCAGCGCAATTCGTGAACATCTGCTGCAACTTATTCCAATTCCGGTGCATATGGGGACGATTTCAGGGCACGCATTGCCTCATATCCTGATCGAGCTTGTGGACTCCTTAAACTCCAGTGACCAAACGAGGGCAACCACAAGGGTCATCTGCTCCAACTAATTGGGTTTCAGGGTGTTTGCGGTGCGCCTGGAGCATTTGCGGTTAGCGTATCGAGGGATGCGAATGAGGGCCAATGTATTTCTCTCCTTACTCACGTCCGACAATGCGGCGTATTTGGGGGGCGCATGAGGTAAACCAACTAGAAAATCCAGAGGCGTAGCAGCGATAAACTTCCCACCCACCAACGAAACGCGCCGGCGACGAACACCTGCCGGCCAACACAACGCCTGCATCTCACGAACCGCCGGCCGCCCCAGGCGGGGGACAAGCCCCCGCCCTACATTGGCCCCTTCCTCATGGCCGACCGTACGAATTAGTTGGAGCGAATGCCACAAGGGTTTGCCCCTACGACTGCCTGATTCCCAGGGACAAGCCCCTCGCCTTGCTCAGTCTTCGACCGCGTTACATTCTCCCCTCTCCAATTCTGGATACCGACGCTTTCGCCAACGTGGGTCTGTGTGTCCCAAGAGTTTCCCTCGAAGGGCTTGGTTTGACTATCGGGCAGTCCATGCTATGCTCCAAGAACAAGTGAATAGTCCAAGAGACCGTGAACGGAGATAGTAGGCTTCCAAGGGTGGCCCAGAGAGCCGGGCGAGGTGTGAGCCGGCGCCACCGCGAAGAAGCCGAATGGGTCTGGGAGTCGCTGCTTGAACGCCTAGGTCAGTAGACGCAGCCGGAAATTCCGCCGTTATCTGGAAACGGGCATCGGATGGCAGTCGGCTTTCCCGTGCCCTTTATAAGAGCGGGTCCGTCAGTGGCGGACCAAGCGGGGTGGCACCGCGGGAGTTGGCCTCACGTCCCCAAAGGACGCGAGGCTTTTTTGTTGGGCTTGAATGCGCCGCCTAACGCCAATTCGTGGTTTTGACGGGTGGTTGGCCAACATGCGCCGCATGATCCGCGTTACTTGAACAAATCCAAAAAGAAGAGGAGATTCGAAAATGTCGGACCAGGGTCCAGGACGATCCAAGTTCGCTCCGAGAGTTCTGTCTGGAGTCCAACCTTCAGGCATATTGCATTTGGGCGTCTACTTTGGGGCAACGAAGCAGCACATCGACCTGCAGCACGAGTATCCGGGCGAGTGTTTCTATTTCATCGCCGACTACCACGCGCTTACCACGATCCAGGATCGTGAGCTCTTGCGCACTTACGCCAGCAACGTCGCGCTGGACTACCTCGCACTCGGTCTGGATCCAAAGAAAGCCACGTTCTACCGGCAATCGGACGTGCCGCAGGTCTGCGAGTTGACGTGGTACTTCAGCTGTGTCGCAGGGATGGGCCTCCTCGAGCGGGCCCATGCCTACAAGGAAAAGCTCCAACAGGGCTTGCGTCCGTCGGTTGGGCTGTTTCTGTACCCTGTGCTCATGGCGGCCGATATCCTGGCGGTGCGTTCGACCACCGTCCCGGTCGGAGAGGACCAGGGTCAACACCTGGAGATGACCCGGGACATAGCTAAGAGTTTTAACTCCGCATTTGGCAGGAAAGTGTTCCCGCTGCCGCGCGCTCGCTACGACATTCCCACGGTCGTGCCCGGCATAGATGGCCGCAAGATGAGCAAGAGCTACGACAACGCGATACCCATCTTCGCGGACGAAGACGAGCTCAGGTCGAAAGTGGCGCGCATCAAGACGTCGCCTCTGCCGCTGGGGAGCCCCATCGATCCGGAGACCGACATCGTGTTTGCTATCTACAGCCTGGTTGCTTCGTCGGAGGAACAGGCAGATATGCGGGCCCGCTACGAGGCCGGCTCGGTCGGTTTCCGGCAGGCGAAATCAGAGCTAGCCGAGAAGCTGAAGGAGTACTTCGGTCCGTTCAAGGCGAGACGGCGTGAGCTTGAGCAAAACCCCGACTTCGTGGAAGATGTTCTCAGTGAAGGCGCACGACGCGCCGGCGCCGAGATCACCGAGACGCTGGAGTTGGTTCGCGACAGCGTCGGCATCGGTCGCTACAAGAGACTGGCCGCGGTGTAGTCTGGCTTCGCCAACTCTTCGAGCCCATTTGACGGAGGTGTGAGATTGCTCGGACGATCAATACGAGAAAAGCTCAAGGCCGGCCAACCTGTTCTTGGAATGGGCATGACCTTTGACAGCCCGCTGGTTGCCGAGCTACTTGGCCTGACCGATTTCGACGCGGTCTGGTTGGACGCGGAACACGGACCAATTGATGCATCCCACTGCGACAACATGATTCGCGCGGCCTTCCTGGCGGGTAAGCCTGCCCTGGTGCGCGTACCAAACGGCGACTCGGACACTATACTGACCTACTTGGAGGTCGGCGCCAGCGGCGTTGTCGTGCCGCACGTGAACACCGCCGAAGAGGCGCGCAACGTCGTAGCGGCGTCGAAGTACTGGCCGGAAGGGCATCGCAGCTTTGGGCCCACGCGGTTCTTCAGCCGGCGGCCGGGACAAACAATCGATGACTACGTGCGCGAGGCGAACGAGAGTACGATTGTGATGTGCATGTTCGAGGATGTCGCGGCACTGGACGAGTTGGATGAGATCGTGGGAACGCCCGGCTTGGACGCATACATCATTGGCGCGTTCGACCTGGCGTTCAGTATGGGCTTACCCGGCAGAGTAGACGACCTAAGAGTGGGCGAGGTCATTGATAGAGTCATCGCGGCGTGCCGGAGTGCGGGCATCGCAACCGGCCTGCCGGCGGGAAGTGCGGAGCAGGCGAAGGCCCACATAGAGCGAGGCGCCCAGTTTATCTCGTTTAGTGCGGCCGGCAGCCTGATCATCGATGCGGCCAACAGGCTTGCGAGCGAAATCAGGGGTTAGGCAGGGCGCTTACGGCTTCATCCCCATGACGTGGTAGCCGGCGTCGCAGAAAATCACGTCGCCGGTGATCCCCCGTCCCAAGTCACTGCATAGGAACAGAGCGAGATCGCCAAGCTCGGATACTTCTGTGTTCCTCTTGAGTGGATTCACTTCGGGAACGGCAGCGTGCATATCCGAGAAACCCTGAATACCGCGGGCGGCGAGTGTCTTTATGGGACCGGCGGAGATCGCGTTCACTCGTATGTTGTGCTCACCTAGGTCGTGGGCGAGGTATCGTACCGATGCCTCGAGGGCGGCCTTGGCGATGCCCATTACGTTGTAGTTCGGGAAGACCCGGTCGCTGCCCAGGTAGGTCATCGTGATGATGCTTCCGCCGCCGCGCTTTTGCATCAGCGGTAGCGCCGCGCGCGCCATCCCGGTCAGGGAGTAGGCGCTGATATCCAGTGCAGTCGTGAAGGCCTCCCTGGAGGTGAACAGGAAGGGCTCGTCGAGCGCTTCCCTGGGGGCAAATGCGACGCTATGGACGAGGATGTCCAACCCGCCGAACTCGCTGTCCACCTCGTCCACCGCCGACTGGATCTCTTCGTCGCTCTGAACGTCGCATTGAATCGTCAAGGAGCCCGGCAACGTGCCGGCCAGCCGTTTTACGTTGCCACCCACGCGCTCCTGGTATGTGAAAGCCAGTCGAGCGCCGGCGCCGGCCAGCGCCTGGGCGATTCCCCAAGCGATGCTCCGTTTGTTTGCGACGCCAAAGACTAGCCCGGTCTTGCCTTCTAGTAGCATGCTTACCTCCCGAATCTTCTAGGTTCAGGCCACCGGTTTAGACACAGCTGCCCGGCTTTGCGCGGTCGTACCCATGATGTGATACCCGGCGTCGGAATAGAGAACTTGCCCCGTGATGCCGCGTCCCAAATCGCTCGATAAGAATAGGCACAGGTCTCCCAGACCGGATACCTCCGTATCGCGCTTGAGTGGGCTCACGCCCACGGCTCCTTTGTGCATTGCGGAGAAACCTCTTATGCCCTTGGCAGCCAACGTCCTGACAGGGCCGGCAGAAATCGCATTCACGCGAATGTTATGCGGACCGAGATTGTGGGCCAAATAGCGTACGCTGGCCTCCAAGGCGGCCTTGGCCACGCCCATCACATTGTAGTTCGGGAACACGCGCTCGCTGCCCAGGTACGTCAACGTGATGATGCTTCCACCGCCTCGCTTTTTCATCAGAGGTAGCGCTGAGCGGGCAATTGCTATCAAGGAGTAAGCGCTGACGCCCAACGCGGTCGTGAATGCCTGCCGGGTTGTTTCCAGGTAGGGTCGGTCTAATGCGTCTCTCGGCGCGAAGGCTACGCTGTGAACGAGAGTATCCAATCCGTCGAACTCCCTGCCAACTCGGTCCATAACTGCCTGGATTCGATCGTCGCTCAGTACGTCGTATTCCATGGCCAAGGCTCCAGGTAGCGTAGCGGCTAGTGCCTGGACGTTCGCGGCGACTCGCTCCCGATAGGTGAACGCAAGTCGAGCACCGGCGCCGGCCAATGCCTGGCCGATGCCCCAGGCGATACTACGGCGATTCGACACTCCGAGGATCAGTCCGGTCGTGTCTTCGAGCAGCAAAAACGCCTCCAGATAGCGCCATCGACCTATAGGCGGACGCGGTTGAATTGGATGCAACTCAGAGTCGACGGATCGCCAAGCATCCTGATTCTAATCGATCTGAGGCGTGCGGATTGCAGCTTAAGGTGTCGGCCGCGATCGGTCAGAAATCCGGGGTAGAGTTCTAGCGACGGGCAATAAGTGCCTGGACTGAGGATTACCGTCCCAGGCAATGGCTGCCGTCCGCGTACCAACGTGTGAAAATTGGGATGCCGGACGGCACCGGAACCCCAGGGCATGAAAATTGTGATGCCGACTTGCGGACGGTAGAAGCGGGGGACAAGCCCCCGCGCTACATTTCCCGGCCCCACACTCCACAACCTGGTTTATTGGTGCATTTATCGTGACGGAGAAGCGCGCCTTGTATCCCGGATCGGGACCCATGACACGCTTTTGCGCCAATCTCGAGTGCCATTCGCGTAATGACTCGTGCGTGCGAAACCGGATTCTCGGCGAACAGTGATTGAGAGGCCAATGGGTTATTGATGCGTTTGGATCAGGGATGTAGATTCAATCGCTTCTCAACGGTCAGGCACCAACCGGCCACGAGCAAGATTGAAAACAAGAGACCCACGAGTATCCCGCCGGTGTTGGCGAGCAGGTCCATCGTGTCGAAGGACCGATAGGGCAGGCGCGCCTGAATTAGCTCCAGAACCGCGCTTTGGACCACGAGGGCAATTGCGACGACCACGTGCCACCGCTGGGTGTAGACCCCTCCGAACCAGACCATCAGCAAGAAATACAGGATCGCGTGGCCGGCCTTGTCGAACAACGTGGTCGCAATTGCCGAGTTGCTCGGCGCTGTCCCCGGCAAGAGGCTCAGGGCGATGACAATGCAGAGGAACGTCCAACCCAGTACCGACCACACTCTCGAGTAGCGAAGGGGAAACACTATCGCAAGTTGCCTATGAGACCTGGGCCGCCGGGCGTCTCAGTAACGCCGAAGCCAGGTGCGAGCCGATCACTGCGGTCCCGCCAGAGTTCGCTCGTTCGCGGTCAACTTGACGTCGGCGGCTTTCAATTGTTTCAAGGCAGTTCCGGTTCTTGCTCTTGGCCGGCGGGGCCATTTCGTCCCAACCTGATCTGAAAATGCTCCAAGAGCATGATTAATCCTATGACTGTCAGCACCACGCCCATTAGATCGAACCACCACGGCTGAAACTCGACCGTCTCTAGTCCGCCGGCGTTGAAGCCGGGAATTGGCGGCAGGAACTCGCCTACCACAATCCCGTAGGCATTGAGGATCGCGTGGGAGGCCAGGCAAGGAATCAGAGAACCAGTCCAGAAGTAGAGAAAGCCGGCAAGAATGCCGAACACGAATGCTCCGGTGAACTGCCAAGGATTCAGATGTACGAGCGCGAACAAGAGTGCGGACAACAATACCGCCTTGTTTACCGAGTAATGCCGGAGAAAGCCTCGCAGGATCAGACCTCGGAAAAGCAATTCTTCGGTGATCGGTGCCACCACGACTCCAAGGAAGACAAACGCGAGCCCCATCTCCCTCAATTGATTGAAGGAGTCGATCATTTCTTGCGGCATCGGCCATACGGACCGAAGGGCATTGTCGATCTCAGACAGGATGATTGTCATGCCTGCAAGGAGCACTACAAGTGGGATCCACAGGCCATCGTGGACCGGCTTGAGTGCAGTTATCTCGTTGAGTGTCAGGCGTCCGACCTGCAGACCGATGGAGATTACCACGCCAAAAGAGATGACCGTACTCATTAGCAGCGCGAACCAGGATAACGAATCATCTCCGTGGATAATCCCTGAGGCGACGAACAGTACGACCTGCGACGCCATCAACGCGAGGACGAGGAGAATTGCCGGGCCAAGCGATGGATAGGTGCTGGGCTGCTGTGGGGAAGAGTCAGTCATGTTGGTAAGCTAATGGTCGAACCAATTGTGCCGGCACGGTTAATTCGAAGCGTCCTCGCGGCTGAAACTTGATTGAGTGCAAGGAGAAGCCGTGGTGTGGCCGGTATAGGGAGTACATGAGGGCCGTTTCTGGGCTCCCCTATCCCGTCGCCAACTTGTTGAGAATCCCGATTCCTCGCCGGATAGCATCTTCGCTCGTGGAGTAGGACAGGCGGATGTTGGTGTTCCGTTCCGAGAAGATATCACCAGGAATGATCAACACGTTCGACGCTATGGAACGTTCGACGAAGTCGTGGGTATCGGCGCCTCCCAGGTCGGGCATTATGTAAAACGAACCCTGGGGCTTGGTCACGCTGAACGTTTGGCTGAGCAGCGAGTAGGCCAAGTCACGCCGGCTTTCGTAGGTCGAAATCTCTTCGGCCGGGCCCATCTCGAGCGCCTCCAACATGGCGAACTGGGCGAACGACGGTGCGCAAACGAACGTGTATTGCTGCAGCTCGGCCATCTTCGAGAATATCGCCTTCGGGGCTACGGCGTATCCGATCCTCCAGCCGGTCAGGGCGTGGCTCTTGGAGAATGCATTCACGGTCACGGTAAATGGATACACGCTGCCCATGCTGAAATGACGCAGCCCATCGTAGATGTAGTCCTCGTAGACCTCATCGGAGATTATCAATACGCCGTGGCGGCCGGCGATGTCCGCGATCTCCTTCAGCGTCTCCGGCGGATACACCGCGCCGGTAGGATTGTTGGGCGTGTTGAGCATGATCGCCTTGGTCCGCGGCGTTATGGCGCCGGCCAATTTGCTGGGATCGATCTGAAAGTCGGGGTAGGTGTCTACCAGGACCGGTTTTGCCCCCAGGAAGCGGGTGAGCTGTATATAGCTCACGAAGTACGGATCCGGGATAACGATCTCGTCGCCAGGGTCCAGGATTGCGGACATCGCCAGCAACAGGCCGCCGGAGCTGCCGGCGGTGATCAACACGTCGTCCATCTGGCAGGGAACGCCGTTCACCCGGTTCAGCTTTTCGGCGACGGCGGCTCGAAGCGGGTCAATTCCCTGGGTTGGTGTGTAGCCGCTCTTGCCCTCGTCTATCGCTCTCTTTGCTGCTTCTCGAACCGCCTCCGGCGCTGGGAAGTCGGGCTGGCCGATCGAGAAGTTGATTGGGTTGATCGCCTTGGCTCCCAAATCGAATACACGCCGGATGCCAGAGCTTTCGATTACCTTGACTCGCTCGGAGAGGATTTCTTGGCCGCGTGCCAGCAAATAGTCGTCGTTCAAGTGATTTCCTTAGATTCGGAGTAGTGATCGCACATCACGGCTGTTACCGGGCACACTCAGGTATGGAGAATGGTGCCTCTCGGGCCTCCCGTCCTGGATTCCGGCTTTCGGCGGATTGGCGAACTGCAATTGCCTCGAGGGCCTATTGTACCAAGCAGAGTCGACGCGGGATGTTGCTGTGTCTTTCGAACGGACGCTCAGTAGGCCTTGGCAACGTATACGCGATGGAGTCCACGCTTGGGACAGATGGCGCAGGGGCCGGTTGCGCTGGACTCCTTTTCGTCAAGGGGGATGCAGCGGATCGAGGCCCGGTGTCGGGCAATCGCTGCTTCGCATTCCGGGCCGCCGCACCAATTGATGCGTACGAAACCGCCCTCGTCGTCGATAATCGCGGCAAGCTCAGAAAGGGACTCCGCTTCGAATGTGTTTGCCTCCCGGTGGGCGAGCGCTTTGTCATAGAGCGACTGTTGGATGCTCGCAAAGCAGCGCCGGCACGGTTGCAGCCAGGTCCGCCTGGGCCAAAGTCTCCTTGGCGCCAGTATCTCGGCGGGCAGCAACCACCTGGTCTTTCGCGAGGTCGCGAGGGCCCACCTCCAGGCGCAACGGCACGCCGCGCATCTCCCAATCGTTGAACTTGTAGCCGGGGGTTAGCTGATCGCGCCAGTCCGCCTTCACTCGGACCCCCGCGTCCGAGAGCTTCGTCATTATTTCATCGACCGCCTGTGACACTCGCTCTCTTTGGGCGTCGTTGCGCGCGATCGGCACGATCACGACCTGGTGTGGCGCGATGGCCGGGGGCAATACCAACCCCTTTTTTTTCCCCGTGAGCCAGGATCACGCCGCCGATGAGTCGCCAACTGACCCCCCAACTGGTCGAGTGGGGATGCTTTCGCTGTCCGTAGCGGTCCAGGTAAGTGACCTCGAATGCCTTGGCGAAGCTGTCGCCCAGATAGTGGGAGGTGCCCATCTGCAGCGCCTTCCCGTCGCGCATCAGGCCCTCCTAGCGTGTAGGTCACGTTGGCGCCGGCGAACTTCTCGAGTTCCGTTTTGCGTCCGACGACGACCGGAATGGCCAACGCTTCGCGGACGAACTTAGCGTATAGATCGAGTATCAGGCGAGCTTCCCTCTCGGCGTCGGCCTCGTCGACGTGGGCGGTATGCCCCTCCTGCCAGAGGAACTCCATAGTGCGGAGGAAAGGCCGGGTGCGTTTCTCCCACCGCACGACGTTGCACCACTGATTCAGCAGCAGTGGCAGGTCGCGGTAGGACTGGATCCACTTCGCGTACATAGCCCATATGACGGTCTCGGAGGTGGGCCTGACGACCAACTCTTCGGCCAACTCTTCGCCGCCGCCGTGGGTGGTTATCGCCAGTTCCGGCGAGAATCCCTCGACGTGCTCTTTCTCGCGCTGCAGGAACGAGTAGGGTATGAAGATTGGGAAGTAGGCGTTCTGGTGGCCGGTCGCTTTGAAGTCTCGGTCGAGCCACTCCTGGATGTGCTCCCAGATTGCGTAACCGTAGGGCCGGACGACCATGCATCCACGAACCGGCGAATAGTCGGCGAGCTCGGCGCGCAGGACCGTGTCCGTATACCAGGACGACGCTTCCTCTTCGTCCGACGCAACGTCGGGTTCCGGCCCGACCAGGCCGGCCCGCTGCTCGATTTCGCTCACTTCATCCTCCTAAGGTAAGACAGAGGTGAGTGTAGTTGGGTATCCAATAATAATCAATCACCACGGCCGGCGGATCGCCGGCGCGCGCCGGTTGACCGCCCAACCGAGGGTGATAGAATACCGTCAGTGCGCGGCACTGGTGTAAAGGCAACACGTCTGCTTCCCAAGCAGAAGACTGACGGTTCGAGTCCGTTGTGCCGCTCCAGACCAGCCTTCGGTTGACGAAGGCGCCAAACGACCATGTCTTGTTCAGCGTCGGCGATCAAACCTTCACCTTCTCACGCTTTTCTCTGCCATTCAGGTCTTGTGATTTCATTCCGCCCACGCCAACGATGAGGCGTTGACGGGTCCCGGGAGCAGCAGGGTCGTTGCCGTTGATACTCTCGCCGGAGACCTGTTGTCGAGGAACGGATCCGTTTATTTGGGGTTCACTCCCGCGATCGCGGATTCTTGATTTCGCAAAGCGCTGTCGGGGCGGGATTCGCTCGCATCTGCTCCAGATGATTCGGCCGGCGCGGGCAAGAATCCCGATTGTGTGACCTCATCTTGGTGTTGGTAGAGGCGGGTTTAAAACCCGCCTCTACGGCAATCGCGAGGCACGGGCCGCCGGATGTCGTCCTGATTTGCTCCGGAATCGAAATAAGTTGGAACAGATGGATTCGCTCGGGACGCAGGAACGCGATACGTTCGGCTACGTTTATTGAGATAACGCATGGCCGGGCCTGCCGGCAGTGTGAGTGCCGGCTTGGAAGGAAGGATCGGACCGAGAGGGCCGGCCTAGACTAGCTCCGTCTTCATGCGCTCGTAGGCATCGATTGGCTGGCCGTCCATTGGTTGTTGATTCAACGGTCCGGCTTTCAGCTCGTCGACCTGGCTTTCGTAGGTGGGTCGGCCGGTTTCCTGATAGATGATGCCGATGGGAATCTGCTCATCCCACTCCATCGACTTTTGCAGGGCGGCCCCACGGTCGCTCGGATCGTAGTCGGTGTCTTCCAGCTTGTAGACCCGCTTTCGATAGTAATCGTAGGTGTTGATTTTGTTGTAGATAACGCAGGGCTGCAGGGCGTCTATGACCGCGTGGCCCTGGTGCTTGATCGCCTGAATCAAGATCGCCGCCATATGCTTTGGATCGCCGGCAAAGGTGCGCGCGACGAACGTGCTGCCGTTTATGAGCGACAAAGCGACGGGATTGAGTCCGGCCTCGATGGTCCCCTCCGGCGAAGTAGAGGTCACGAATCCCACCGGGCTCGTGGGTGAGTACTGTCCCTTGGTCAGGCCGTAGACCTGGTTGTTCTGGATGAGGTGCGTCAGGTCGGGATTTCGCCGGCAGGTATGTACGAAGTGCCCGGCCCCTATTCCCAAGCCATCACCGTCGCCGGTGACGACTATCACAGTCATTTCGTGGTTGGCCAGCTTGATCCCCTGGGCTATCGGCAGGGACCGCCCATGGAGATTGTTGAATCCGTTCGCGTGCATGTAGTGCGGGAGCTTGCTTCCGCATCCGATACCGGAGACGATCATGACCTGGTGAGGAAGGAGGCCGGCGCCGGCGGCCGCCTGTTTGACCGCGACGAGAATGCCGAAGTCACCGCAGCCCGGGCACCAAGTTGGCTTCTCTTGTGAGTTGTACAGCTTCAGGTTAGTTCTCAGGCTAGACATTGAGAGCCACCCCCACTCTGACGGAGCTAACGATCTCGTCCGGCGAAATCTGCCGGCCGTCGTACTTGTTAATCCTGCGGTCCACCTTGTGGCCGGTCTGCTCGCGGATTACGTTGGCCAACTGGCCGGTGTAGTTCTGTTCGACCGCGATCGTGTCGCTACAGCGTGCGAGCAGGCGTTCGGTCGCTTCAACCGGGAACGGCCAGATCTCGGAATAATGAATCATCGATGCACGAGTGCCATAGGAGTTCAGCCGATCGACACTCTCAACGAGCGCGCCCCGTGTTGAACCCCATCCGATCAAGGTAACCTCAGGCTCCTCAGCGCCGTAGTATTCCGGCGGATGAATCTCCGGCAGGGCGGTCTCCAGCTTCTGCATTCGCTTACGCATCTGCTCGTTGCGTGGTTCGGAGTCCTCGGTGATGCTGCCGTCCTCGTGGTGCTCGTCGCCGACAGCGACGTACACCCCTTTCTCGTGGCCTGGGACCATGCGCGGCGAAATCCCGTCTTCCGCGAGGGCGTAGCGGTAGTATCCATTCGTGTCCTCGCCAACATCCTCGGGCATTAGCGTCTTGCCCCGGTCGATGCTGACGCCGGCGAAGTCGAGAGCATCGAGCTCTACCGTCCTGAACGAAGTCGCTTGATATAGATCGGTCATTATGATGACTGGAAGCTGGTATTTTTCCGCCAGGTTGTGGGCGCGGTGGCCGGACTCGAAGCACTGCTCGATCGTGCCGGGAGTCAGGATAATGCGCGGGAACTCACCATGCGACGCATGGATGGCAAACTCGAGGTCGGGCTGCTCGGTACGGGTCGGCAAACCGGTCGAGGGGCCGCCGCGCTGAGCGAGCACGATCACGACCGGCGTCTCGGTAGTGCCGGCCAGTCCAAGCGCCTCCACCATCAGGCAGAAACCGCCTCCGGACGTGGTAGTCATTGCCCTTACGCCGGCGTGCGATGCGCCGATCGCGAACAGGATCGCGGCAAGCTCATCTTCGGTCTGTTTGGTGACAATGCCGAACTTGCCGGCCTTGTCGGTCAAGTACTCGAGAATGCTCGTGCCCGGCGTCATCGGATAGGCTGATATGAAGCGGCAACCGCCGGCGATAGCTCCCATCGAGATCGCCTGATTCCCGTTGATTACCATGCGGGGCGGCGCATCGACCGGCGATAGCTCCCAATCGAATGCCCCAGCGTAGTTCTTCTGGCCGAACTCGTATGCGGTCTCGGCAACCTTGATATTGCTATCGACTACCTTTTGCCCCTTTCGAGCGAAGTTCTGGGTAATGACCTCGGCCATTTGTTGAAAGTCGTAGTTGGTGATCCCCAACGCTCCGGCGATCGCGGCGGTGTTGAGCATGATCGGGCTGCCGCCGACGTCCCGAGCGATCGAATCCAGGGGCATGGGAAACGCTTGGACTTGACGATCGGCCCAGGTGCTGGTGTCGAGCTTCTTTAGCCCTTGGTCATAGATGACTCCACCGCCGGCGGGAATGTCAGCAAGGTGCGATTCGGCGGCTTCGGTGTTGAACGCGATTATCAGGTGGATAGGGTCGATGTGGGTGTAAATTGGTTCTTCGTTTACACGGATGTGCATGAAGTTGTAGCCGCCACGGATGCGCGACATATAGTCGTTAAGCCCGTAAACGTGGAGGCCACCGCGAGCTAGCGTCTTGGCGAGACCCATGGCGCCGGATTCGACGCCCTGGCCTGCCTCGCCTCCGATGCGCAGAGTCATATTATTCTTGGGCATTGCCCTAATCCCCTCCAATGAAAAAGTTATCACTACGGACGGGTTTGATGCAACTTATTTCGTTATGCTTTTTGCTATTCGAGTCTTTCCAGAGCCGTATCTCGCATAGAACGCGCCTTCAACTGAGTTGGGCAGGATACTCCGACATCATTTCGACAAGCATTTGAGAAATCCTCATCGCCTCGGCATAGGGCCGTTGCCAGACGTTGCGTCCGAAAATCAGGCCGGTCGCGCCGGATTCCATGGCGATCCTGGCCTTGGCGATCAGGGCGTCGTCGCTCACCTTGCTGCCGCCGGAGAATAGGACCAGCGAGTTGCCGGCGGATCTGACCACCATGCGAGTCGCCTCGGCCTCGTCCAAATCCAACTCGTTGTATGGCTTGGGCGACATCTTGTCACTCTCGGGGTTCCTCGTGGGGACGTTCACTTTCACGACGTCGGCACCAAGCTCCGAAGCGACCCGCGCCGCATAGTCGATGGCGTAGAGGCTCTCCCGGCCGCCCATTTTTTCTACTGCTTCTCCCCTTGGGTAGGACCAGACAACAACCGGCATCCCATAGCGCTCGGCCTCAGCCCTAACCTCACCAAACTGAATGAAGTCCTCGACTTGCGAAGGAGAGCCGACGTACAGCGTGTATCCAACCGCGTCGGCTCCCAGGCGAACCGCGTCTTCTACCGAAGCGACGCAGGGGGAAAGAGCCGCGCTGTCGGAAGGGATCTCGGTCTTGCCATTCAGCTTCAGAATCAACGGAAGCTTGCCGGTATACTTGTACATGTACCGCTCGGCAATTCCAACTTGGAAGACGATGGCCGAGAACCCACCGTCGAGCGCGACCTTTATCTCGTAATCAGGATGTATGCTCTCTGGATTGTCGAAGAAGTCGCGCGGGCCGTGTTCAAGTCCCTGATCGACCGGCAGGGGCATCAGCGTGCCGTTCGCCGGCCCGTGTTGGTACAGGAGCCTGTACAGACGGGCTCTCTTGCCCTGGCTCAGGTTCATATTGTCGATGGTTACTTTGTCTACCGCTTTTGCTTGAGTAATCGCTTGCACGCCAAAGATACCTCCGATGTAGAATTACCGGCCGGCCGGTACCAGGTCTGCCGCGCACGGCCCGCGACTGAAATCCGCGTGATCTCCACTTGAGATTTCTCTCGAGGGCTGATCCGAGTCAGGTGTGGATGAATCGCTCGGTCATGCGTATGGTATCAACAAAACGAGTCGAATTCTATGTGCGGCGCGCACGATTCGGTGCCAAGGACGTAGGTCAGTCGTCTGGCCCGTCAAGGCGCGAATCCGGAAGGGGGAGAGTGTTTTCCAATCGGAGTCAAGCATCGCGGCTTGGGACCGCAGTTAGCGGACAGATCTAGTAGTTCCTGACCTGTGGCGCGCAAATGCCCTGGTTATGTAGACTCGCACGTTACCACGCAATTGTTCGGCGCCGCCTGATTTTCAGGAGAAAGCCGATAATTGCGCACTGAATCGCCGCTGTGGAGGCCAAGTGCACCATCTCACCGTCCTTGACAATGGCTTGGAAATCGTTACTGAGAGATCCGATTCCGCCCGATCGGTGACCGTAGGTACGTTTGTCCGCACGGGCTCGCGCAAGGAAAACGAGGGCGAGTTTGGCGTCTCCCACTTCCTTGAGCACATGATGTTCAAGGGCACCCGTAAACGTCCGACTTCCAAGCACATTGCTGAAGCGGTAGAGGGCGTTGGGGGTCTGTTCAACGCCGAGGCCGGCAAGGAGATGACGGTTTTCTGGGCCAAGCTGGCGAGTCATCATCTGCCGCTAGCACTGGACATCATCAGCGACGTCATCCTGAATTCAGTCTACGCCCCTGTTGAGATTGAAAAAGAGCGTCAAGTCATCATAGAAGAGCTGACTATGGTCAGAGATTCACCTGGGGAATGGGTTCACCTGCTGGCTGATGAAGCCCTGTGGGGTCAGCAAGCGCTCGGACGTGACGTTGGCGGCACTCCACAGAGCGTGGCCGAGTTGACCAAGGAGCACTTGCTCAGTTTCCTGGACGGTAACTACTCGCCCACAAACACGGTAATCAGCGTGACCGGCCCGGTCGAGCATGAGCGGGTCGTAAAGGACATATCCCAACTGCTGGGGAGTTGGCGCAACGGTCTCCCGCATGACTGGCCGGCGGCTCGTGTCGGGCCGGTCGAGCCGAAGGTGGTTATCAAGACCCGGGATACCGAGCAGGTGCACTTCTGCGCGGTGGCTGCCGGCGTTTCATACCGGGACGAGGACCGATTCGCGGTGGATATGGCGAACGTGATTCTGGGCGAGGGAATGAGCTCGCGCCTGTTCATGGAAATCAGGGAGGCCCGGGGCCTCGCCTACGACGTTCACTCCTATCCAAGTCATTACTCCGACGCGGGGGCCCAGGTGATGTACGCCGGCGTCGAACCACCCAATCTTGAAACCGCCGTACGAACGGTGTTCTCGGAGGTTGAGCGACTGGGTCGAGACGTATCGGCGGCCGAGTTGAAGAGGGCGAAAGAGTTCTCGAAGGGCCGGCTACTGTTGGCAATGGAAGACACCAGGAGCGTCGCCTTCTGGTTGGGGTCCCAGCGAACGCTGCTCCGCGAGATAATGACCATCGACGAAGTGACCGAGCGTATCGACTCGATAACGCTGGACGATATTCGGCGCGTGGTGGACAGGTACCTGCTGCGCGGCGACTGGCGTTTGGCAGTCGTCGGTCCCGTCGGCGACCCGGAAGAACTCAGGGATATGCTGCCGGCGGGTGGCTAGGCGGGACACCGCGTCCGGCCGGCGGCGCCCAATTCCGCGCGCCAGGTCATCAGCCGGCTAGGTTGAACATTCTGGCCGCGTTGCCGCCCATAATCAGGGACTTCTCCTCGTCCGAGAGTATTTCGGAGTGGCGAATATAGTCCAGCGACTGCTCGTAGGTGCACCATAGATTCACGATGTAATGGTCCGAGCCCCACATGATCTTCTCCGGGCCCAGCTCATCGCAGAGCCGCTTCACCGCCTGTTGAGCCCCGATGAAGGGGTAGGGCGGCCAGTAACGGTAGAACATTATCTCGACGTGGACGTTGGGACGCTTCAACAGTGTCATCGCTTCGTCCGGTATCTCGTGGGCCCGCGGAGTTCCCTCAAAAATCCTGAGGCTGTCGATGCCGTGCGTCAGAACGGCTTGGATCTCGGGGTGCCGTTGCGCCCAGCGGTCCATCGCTGACAGGTGCTCCAAGAAGCCGGCGTATCGGTTTTTGGTCCGAGTGCTGCATAGGTACCACCAGACGGGAATGTTCAGGTCTTCCACCTTTCGCCAAAGAGGTTCGAGCTTCGGGTCATCCGCCAGCAGGTAGTTGTGGCCGAACGGGAGTGGTTCGGTGCGGAAATACAGGCCCTTGTTCCCTTGTTCCAGTATCGATCGCTCCAAGCGCTCGAGCTGGGCCGGCTGCTCAGTCTCCCATTCGTAAATCTGGGCCAGGCCGATAAACCGATTCGGGTAGTTACGATTCGCCTCGCCGTAGTATTCGTTGAGCGAGCCGTAGAGATGGTCGCTCTGGAGTACAGCCATGTCCACGCCCACTCGGTCCATCTCGGCCACCCCGTGCTCCGGCGGAACATCGTTGTCCTTTACTTTGTATCCCCAGGCCTGGCATTCGTAGTCGACGCCATCGACCGTGATGTCGCCCTTCCCATATTCGCGCATCCGCAGATTCACGTCCGGCAGATCATTCATGTCGTCCGAGTCAGGGTTATTCATCAGGTCCTCGTTCACCACCACGCCGTCCGACTTGCGGGTGAAATGTCTACCACCCCTCACCTCGTGCTGAAAGAACTTCATCTGTAGTTCGGCATCCCCTCCGCCATATCCCCTACCGATTGGCGGAATGATGTGAAAGTGGGCATCTATGATCACGAGTTCGCCTCCTCATTTGCCATGAAGTAAGCCCAAGTCCTGACGTGAAGTACGGTAGAAGACCTCAACAGTTTTACGCGGCAGGACCCATCCTTCGGCGCGACAAGTATACACATGGCGGATAGTCCGGAGACGCGTAATTCGCCGATCTTGATGCGGCGATCTCCGTGATAAGATCTGCCCAGAAAAGCACGCCAGGAGGCGATCAGATGGCGGCGAGCGTCAATGCTCCGAGCATCGCCGGCAAGCCGTATGAAGCGACGATGCCCGACAAGGAACGCTATGGGACTTATACGCCAAACTTGACAACCGCTCTCATTTGTTCTATACTTAGAGTAACAAAGCAATGGGAGGAGTCAAGTGAAACAACTAGGTCCGGGCAAGGCATACCGCAAGGGCATCAGCGTCATAGAACTTGGCGAGATGTTTCCCAACGAACAATCAGCGCGCCAGTGGTTCGAGAATATCCTGTGGCCGACTGAGCGCTTCTGCCCTCGATGTGGCAGTCTATCGACAAGCCAAGTACCATCCGGGAGGCCCATGCCCTATTGGTGCAAGGACTGCCGATCCTACTTCTCGGTCAAGGTCGGTACGGTAATGGAATCCAGCAAGCTACCTCTCCGCAAGTGGGTATGGGCCATCTATTTGATGAGTACCAATTTGAAGGGCGTCAGCAGCATGAAGCTGCATCGCGAACTGGGTATCCGCCAGGCTACCGCTTGGATGATGGCGCAGAAGATTCGCGAAGGATGGCTGGGTGGCAACGATCAACTGTCCGATACCGTCGAAGTCGATGAGACGTACATTGGTGGCAAGGAAACCAACAAGCACAAGTCCAAGCGACTGAATGCGGGCAGAGGCCCTGTTGGAAAAACCCCGGTAGTTGGAGCGAAGCAGCGCGGCGGCGAAGTCCGAGCACAGCCAGTTCCCGATACTACCAAGGAGACCCTGCAAGCCTTCGTTGCTGACAACGTGGAACCAATGTCCAAGGTCTACACCGATGAGAACAACAGCTATCGCGGACTAGTGAATATCGAACACGAGCCGGTGAGGCACAGTGCGGGGGAGTACGTCCGGGATCAGGCCCACACGAACGGTATCGAGTCGTTCTGGGCACTTCTGAAGCGTGGGTACTACGGCATTTATCATCAAATGAGCGTCAAACACCTGAAGCGATACGTCACCGAGTTCGCGGGTCGTCACAACGTGCGAGACAAGGACACGGCGATGCAGATGGCCCTACTTGCTAAGGGGATGGCCGGGAACAAGCTGCGGTACAAGGACCTGATCGCCTAACGATTGACTAGTAAGTCATGCCATGAACGACGGGCAGCTTGGTCTTGGCGTTGATCCAATTCTGCACCAATCTCACGGAGCAGGTCTATCCGCCACTTCTCCTCCAGAAGCATGAAGGTCGCTTCCATCAAAGTTACGATGCCTGTGGTATACACATTCAGCCCTGACGCCCACTCCCTGCGCGTCAGAGTCTCAATGGCCTCGTGGTCTGCCGGCCGAACTGCTGGAACCGTGAAGAGCAAATTCGCCAGTCCCACGTCTGCCTGTTTTGCCTTGCGCGTTGCCGCTTGTACATGTGCAAGGGTCAGTTCAATGTCCTTGACCTCAACGACTAAGCATAGTCGCTTTGGGTCGCCATTGCAGTAACACAACACATCGCCCGGTGCACCTCCCGCGGCGTCTGCCTCATTGATACCTTGTCCTTCCACACGAGAAAACAACCCAAATGCCGCTCCAATTGTGCGTAAGAGTGCCGTCGTCACTGCAAGGGGGCGCAGGCCGCCGCTCGACGTGCTGAGAAAGGCACTGAGCATTGTGCTCACGGCCGGAAGGCTGATACGCTGAGGAATGGCGTAACCAAATGTCTGACTCGCGAGCCGTCGCACTAGTGCTCGTAGGACTCGACGAAACACTTGGACTAACCCTTGGCAATCCGCATCCTCGAACTCTTCAAGTAGGCTCACCAGTTGCGACCAGCCCTCCTTGTTGCGGACATTAGCCATATTCCGCTCCAAGTGTTCACGGCGTAGCGGCTTGCTGGCATATGGCTCTTGGCTCGTTCCCAAGACATGCTGATTGTCGGCAACCCAAGGCACCACGACCGCCGTTGCAAAAGAACGTGCGTCCCACGCGCCAGGACTCGAAGCTGCCAACTGAAGTGTCAGCAGACTACGCGACGGGTCGGCTATCTTGCCGAGCAACTGCGTGACCAACGCATACCGTATGGCGACAGTTCTGGAGTTGGCCAAGAGGTCAATACGCAAATCCGTCTTCGTGTCGTTCTCTGCAATCGCCCTGCCCCATTCCACGTCAAGCCACTCTCGCGCCTCAACGTTGCTCATCATGGCAGGAAGTTCATCCATACGGACTCTTGTCGCATCGCGCCTACAGAGCTTGCCCTCTGCGCGTCAGCATCAACACGGTGCCAGTCACTGAACAAATGATCATAGAGCGTGGTGCGGTATCCGGAGATAATTGCACGGCCTCGGATGACTGCCAAGTACTCAGCGAGCTCGCAGTGTTCTGCGTCAGTCATCTCAAATCCATACGCTGCCGTGTCGCCTCGCGAGGCATGCACGTAGGGCGGGTCCAAGTAGAATAGCGTTTCCGGCGTGTCGTAACGCTGGATAACTTCTAGGGCGGGGGCGTTCTCGATCTGTACCGTTCGCAGCCGCGCAACTATATCTATCAACCCATCAATCGAGCCAAGCCAGCGACTGACGGAACCTGACATGCCGGCCCGCGACGTGAGCACACAATGTGCCCATCTGCCCACACTACTTGTCTGAGCTAGCCCCGTGCGCGTCTGGCGAGCTCGAATGTAAAACCGTCGCGCCCGTTCAACGGGCGATAATCCAACTGCGGATTCACAGGCTCGTTCCAACTCTTCACGGGAGAAGGGCGTCAGGCTGATGGCCTTCAGCAATTCATCATGGTGGTCGCGTAGCGTTGCAAAGAAGTTGACGAGGTCCGAATCAATGTCATTGTAGGTCTCGACTGGATAGGGACCCACATTGAGCAAGACTGCTGCTGAACCTCCAAAGACATCACAGAAGTGCGTCGCATCAGTGGGGAATAGGGGTGTGAGAAAACCCAGATGCGAGAACTTGCCACCATACCAACCAAAGGCAATCATTTTCCGGGAGCGCCGCTTGGACGCAACTCGCCTACCTGTTCCTGTGGCGTTGGCGGTGGGCGCGGGCATCATGTTCAGACTCACTACAATGTCCTTCCTAGCGACTAGGCTCGCTCATTGCCTTTGGAGTGCCCGCCGACGCGGTGGGTTGCTGGTAGGTGAGGGGTTTACCTGCTATTGCTGAGCCTAGCCTGCCTCTGCGTCGCTGCATATCGGAATATCGCCCGTGCCACTTCTTCGGGCGGAGCCGGGATAGGTTCCGCTTTTTGGTACTTCTTGGGACGCTCGCGAACTGCCTTTGCCTTACTCATGACCCCTCGTCTGATCCTATTCATATCGAATCCTTTGCGAGGATACCTCATCGCGATTTCCGGTTCCACTTTGACTAACCATAGTGTACATACCACTCGCTAGTTAGTAAAATTCCAGCGATCACCACCGCAAGGTGGGTCGCCAATTTGTTCGTGTTCCCGCGCAGATGACTCACCTAGATTGCCACCGAGACAAGGAGCAATCACCCATGGCATCTCAGCAGGCCCGGCCGCAGCGAATCAGCACCCCGATCACCAAAGTCATCGGAGAACTCGAAAGCCTATACAACTTCGAGAACGATCCCGAAGATGAGCGTGCTCTCGCCGTCGTATGGAAAATCCATCTCGATTTAACCGAGCACGCCGACTTCCACAACTATATCTCGGACCTCTTACGACACCTCTACATCTATGACTCTCATATTGACGCCCTCTACCCAACTTCTGAAGGCCCCGCATCCGCCAAGGCCAACAGCGCGCGCAAACTCATATCTAGCAACCTTCGCCGTCTCTTGCTCAGAACATACTCAACATCGTGGTCCGAGTTCTTATTTCAATATCAATTCTCCATCGAAGAACAACTACCACTGCTCGACGAACTCGCCATCGTCGACTTCAGCGAGTTCCACATACCAGAGAACGAACGCGACCAACTCATCCAACAAGTCACAGACCTCATCGACGAGATCGCCGATTCCGGCCTCGACTCCCATATCAAAGCAGAAATCACACGACATCTATCACAAATCGAAAGGCTCCTCGATGACTACGACGTAACCAACTTTTATCCCCTTCGTCAAGCCTGGGAGTTACTCAGGGTCATCGTCATCCGCAACTATGGTGCCCTCCGCGCCCTAGCCGAACAGCAGCCTGATTCCAGCATTCTCGCCCGCTTCCGTGCCCTCTTCGAGCGCACCATCGATACCCCCATTCCCAAACTAGACGAAATTGCCGATTTCTTTCGATTGCCGCCACCCCAATTATGAGCATCCCGCATGCCAGACTAATTCGCGTTCACCGGGCCGAACAACGGGCCATGATCGCCTACGCCAAACGCCGACAGCTTCTGGTGGAACGGCAGCGACTTGGGCGGATTCTCGCTTCGCCCACTTTGTAGAGTTCCTAGTCTCTACCGACATCGAAACCGATGCGCGCTTTCAGATCGACTTCTTCATCCCATAGGGTGTTGAGATAACTCTCCACTACCTTGGTTTGGGTAAGCCATCTATACACCCGTTCATGAACTTCGCGACTGACAGAATAGATGGTTCTTAGTCCGAGTTGTTTGCATTTGGGTAGCAATGTTTCGAGCGTGGGTGCCGATGTGACCGTTGTCCAAATCGGGTCATCCCAGACTGATCCTTGGGGAACCATCGCGACGAAGGCTCTGTCATCCTTCGATATGGATATGTGAAAGGGCTTCTCTGGTTCGGGGCGTTGGCTCATTTGGCTCTCCTTATGACTCCTGCGGATTCCAAAGCGAACAGGTCAATCTCGCTAGTTAGGACTTCGTCTAAATCGCAGTAGAATTCAGTGGGAACTATATAATTCCCAAATGAAGGCTGTCGCATCTTGACACATCTAAAACGGACGTACGGATGGGCTATCTCGCCTCTCATGTTTTAGGCGCGATAGCTAGTTCATTGTAAAGGAGCCGATCACGGACATGGATATCACAACAGTGCTCAAATGCTGCCGCTGTCAGGTCGATGCAAAAGGCGTCGAAAGCGATGACGGAATTGTAGAACTCTGTTTTTGCCCCAGCTGCGACATCCGTATCAGAGGTGACGATTACCGTCTCATGCAGAGGCAGTATCGCGATCATCTGGCCCGCCAGAAAATCCTCCAGACATTCAGCCCGACATACATTCCGATGCCCGGACAAACAACGATTCATGAGGGCCTGGAGTATGCTCTTCAAGCGGGTTGGCAGTTCTTCTTCGAATCGAAAGACTGACCGGAGTTCCATTACGCTGCTCCTTTCTCTTTGGCTACTACTGGCATAATGCCCTCCTCTACCACGCATCGCCAGCGCCTGTCAATTTGCAGAATCGGCGGGTTGAAGTCTGTGTGAGACGCAGTTACTATCAGGATGAGGCGACTTGTGGTTCCAGCTTCAACGGGATTTGGCAACCGTTCCCGGACCGCCGGTTCTTGAAACGCGAAGGCCGGTGGCATTGAACCATGGGGTCTATATTGGTAGACCTCCTTCGCGAATAAGGCCATACCCAATAAGGAGCGTAAGCGATGGATCACGCGACGGAGCGTGGGAACCCATATCTATCGGCTAGAATCCTCGCCACGGAGCAATTAGTAGGGATTCTGAGCAGCATCATGGCCCGAGAACTGCCGAACGCCACCGATTTCATAGAGTACGTTCTGGAAGAACGTACCAAGCGGCCACCCACCGTTACACCTGTTCAATCGGATCGCTGGGACGAAGAAGAAGTCGAAATAGCAATACAGGGATGGCTACACTCGTGCCAGAACGTGCATAGAGTATACCGTCAGCATCGCCTTGCCCAAGGGCACAGACAATAGAGCGTACATGCCAATCACCCATCAAGACAACAGGAGCTCTCGATGAAGCAATCCCACGTGGATGTTCAACCCTTTCCATTCGATATCGATTTGCCCGAACTACTCGAACCGCCCAACATCCGCCGTCGCCCTAGCGCTGAACTTGAGGGCCAACAGCTTGCACTCGAACGCATAACCGAGGTTGCTCTTATTCTTCTCACGTCTGCCCAGCCACACACCCGTGCTCGCATGATCGAGGAACTAGATGCTATGAACTCGCGCCCACTTAATATCTGGGCAGATCGCGAGAACCCCATACGGCAAGATATCCAGCGTGGCTTTAACAGTGTGACCAGCACGATCCGAGACGTGCTGCAACGTAGCCTTGAGCCTTACGGTCATCAATACAAACTCCCATCGCAGGAGCTGCCGCCATGCCCGAACACGCCGGCTGGGGAGTCTACCCCATTTTCGCCATAGCATCACCCATCATCGCCGTCGTAATCGGGCTATGTGCCCCGCGAATTCAAGCCAATCACATTGCTGGTCGCCAACGCAATCGGCTCCGAGACATCATTCTCCGCGCCCGGCCTACGCTCCTCGAATCCACCTCAACCGAGCAAAGAGTCAAGAAAGAACTCAAGCGCATGTGCATTGAACTAATTGACTCATTACAGGCGCACTCCTCGCATCTGACCTATGCCCAAACAACGCGAATCAAGGAAACCATCGACCTCGCCGTCTATCGTCAGCAGGCGCACCAGTTGCCGACGACTCCAATCAAAGACCTCGCTGAACTCACCCTGTTTCGGCTTGAAGCTATTGAGTGGCTTAACATCCCACCACGCCCCTGACGACAGCGCCCCTTCGCCCACTACCAATCATGCCTACTTGTCAATTTATGCGTATAAGTCCCCTTTGCTACCTTATGACGATTGGCTGAAGAGCGCAGAAGTTGACAACTCAAAGTGGGGTGTAGATCCGCGCCTGGAAAATGGTTGGGAAGGAAAAATCATGGGTCTCTCACCATTCGTTATGCAGGCTCAGATCGTCCATATAAACCTGGAGTTGGCCGAGAAGGACGGCCTTCTCAAAGACGCTCCGCTGTGGGGGAGGCGCAACTTCGACATGTGGCGTTGGGAGGACTTTGTGGATTGGCTGAAGGCCGGCACGAAGGTCAGTTCAGACGGCACCGTAGAGCAGTATGGGTTGGCAAGGGCTCTCAGTAGTTTCAACGACTGGGTGCGCGGCTACGTCGTCCAGAATGGCGGCCAGATATTTGACGATATATGGAACTACCAAGAAACGGAATGCTTGATAAACGAGCCGGAAGCCTTGGAGGGAATCCAGTACGCGGTAGACCTTAACCTTAAACACAAGGTACAGGTGGCGCCGGAAATAGAGAGCTCTATCCAGGGCGGCAGCTACCGCGCCAGGCGCGGAATGGCCTCAGTTAGTTGGTCAAGTACAAGCGTCTATCCCGAGGAGGCGACGTTCCCTCAGACCTGGATTCACCTGCCCTGGAGCAAGAAGCCACAGCATTCAATTGGCGGCAACTATCTCTCGGTGAACAAGGCATCTAAGGACCAGGATGCTGCTCTCCACTGGTCTACCACGTGGCACGTGGACCGTGACGCGGCGCAGAAGTATCTCGACATCACCGGTGCTGTCCCTGGTTATGACCCATTGCCGATCATAGGGGTCCAGCCGGAGGGCTCAGCGAAGACTGTAGCGCTCATCACTCTCTCTCGCATCAAAGGGATGTCGACCGTGCCGCAAAACGCTGCGAATACCCAACTCTATATGCGTACGTATGGACGATCGCCCGGATTCGTCCGCGACACACTGACGGACGCATTCCAGGCCTCGGTGATAGAGGAGTCGTCCGTGGATGATGCCTTCACCTTCGCCAAGGAAAAGATCGACGCGGAGTTGGCCAAGACGCAGTAAACTCAACAGTCAGCCGACGCTTATCTATCCGGAGGGACATCGGTTTAGCCCGCCGGATAGATAGGCTCAATCTCTTTATGAATCGGTGGTCTGTTTGGAGGTCATATCTTGGCGCTGTACTTTGGCGAGATACACACCCACACCGGCTTGAGCGATGGTCGTGGTGAGCCGGCCGACGCCTTTGCCGTGGGCAGGGCCCACCTCGATTTCTGCGCCCTGGCCGACCACGCCCAGTGGCACGATGCGCCTAAGCACGAAGGATTCACCTGGGCGCAAGAGCGTTTGGCCGGCTGGCGAGAGGCCGTGCCGGCTGAGCGCGACAGGTGGCCGGAGGTGCAGAGGCTCGTCCGAGACTACTACGAGCCCGGTCAGTTTGCCACGTTCCTAGCCTACGAGTGGAGCTCCCAACGTTGGGGAGATCACAACGTCTACTACCTACGCGACGACGAGCCGATACGATACGCCGATTCGCTGTCCGAGCTGTACGCCAAGTTGGACGGCGTAGATTGCATGGTGTTCCCCCACCATACCGCCTATCCGCCGCATCATCGCGGGTACGACTGGGAGGGCTTCGACACCTCCAAAGCGCCGGTGGTCGAAATCTACTCGAGCCACGGCTCGTCCGAGACCGACGAGACCCGCTACCATTTCACCGGCAACCCGATGGGGCCTCGTTGCCCGGAGGGCACTCTGCAGCGGGCCCTGGAGCTAGGGCACGTCATCGGGTTTATCGGTTCCAGCGATGGCCACGACAGCTTCCCCGGCACCCACGGCAACGGTCTGGTTGGGGTTTACGCTGACGAGCTGACCCGCGAGGCGCTGTGGAACTCGTTCTGGAAGCGGCGGGTCTACGCCGTGACGGGGGACCGCATCCGGCTCGATTTCGGGCTGAACGAGGCGGCGATGGGCGAAGTGGTCAGCGCCGGCGGTCAGGAGCCTCGTCGGCTCAAGGTCGAGGTAGACGGCTGGGATTGCCTCGACGTGGTTGAAGTGGTCAAGAATGGCCGGGCGGTGCAGCAGTGGGCGGGCTTCGGCCTGAAATCGGCTGAGGGGGCCAGGCGCTTCAAGGTCGGATTCGAGTGGGGTTATCACTCTTTTCCTTTCGAGCGAGAGTGGAACATCCTGATTGAGGTGACCGGCGGGCGAGTAGCCGGCATCGGTCCCTGCTTCAAGCAACAGCGGGGAGCCCCGGCTGGCTTTCATCGGGCCGCGATCCGCAACCCCCAAACGTTGGAGATCACGTCGAAGACGGGTAGTCCGCGACCAGGAGGGGGCCAGTTCCAGCACGTGGACCTGGACATCGAGGGAGGCCCGGACACCAGAATGATCGTGCGGCTCGACGGGCAGGCAGTAATTGAAGGGACGATAGGCGAGTTGCTGAGGGAGAGCAGGCACGCGATACCCTATGGCCACTACGCGGGAACGGCGATACTCGGTCGTGCGGTGCCGGAGGCACAGTTCCACGCAAAGCTGGAGTGGGAAGATGCGGTTGCGGAGAAGGAACGGGACTACTACTACATTCGAGCCTTCCAGAGGAACGGCCAAGGGTGCTGGTCGTCGCCGATCTGGGTCGAGAGTTCCTGAGAGGGTCCAGGTCGCCGTCCTCAGTTGGCGAGGCTCGATGATGTAGGCAAGCCGGCCATTGTAGTCGTGAGTCTTGCTCACCCATCAATCACACGTTCGCAGAGGAATCGCCAACGTAGATTGCGTGGAGGCGACAATCCTCCGGCCGGATGCCTTCAAACTGGACGTCCAGCCGGACCCGCCCGAATGATGGGCGCAACGAGCGACCGGACTGCCATCTCAGGGGGATGCGAAGACCATCCTCGCTGACGACGGCGGCGTCCGCGCCGCTGTATCCAGGAATCATGCGAAACCCTTCATCCAACAGGCCGACTCGCAGCCGGCTATACTGGTTCAGTCCGCAGGCGTTGACGTACACGTTCGCCTCGCCGGCTGTGACCTGAACAGGGCAGGAGATCGCCCGCGGCTCGCGCGGATTGAACGGCTTGAGCATTCCCAGCCGATCGCGCTCCCAGGACACCATTCGTACGCCGCTGCCACTGGGCCCCCGCCAGAGTGAATACCAATAGAGTGTCTGGCCCCCCAGATTCTCCATCCCCTGACCCTGCATCAGCGCCGGCCCGACACCCCAGGGACTCTCCGGCTGCTCGCGTGTAGGGATAAACCGGAAGCCGGGGATTGGCTCCTGGAAATGGATAGCGTCGTGGGAGATGGCCAGGCCGAGGTCTATCGTCACCATCCGGCGGTCGCCGGTGGGATGGCCGTGCCACTGGCCGTAGATGCCCAGGATCACGTTTCCCCGGTTCCAAAGGGCAGCGCCGAGATGGACCTCCTCGTACTGATGCGCGTCGGCTTCGACCGAGGGGCCAATGAGGTTCTGACTCCGGTCGAGACCATTCGCACCAAATGGCGACCAGGTCTCGAAATCGGCCGACACAAAGGTAGCCAGCCGCCGTGCTAGGCCCGGATGGTGACCCGTAAGATTGGCCTGCCCATTGACGTAATAGAACCCGTTGCGTTTGGTGATGCCGGTCATCTCTAGGAAAGGCCCCACCGGGTTCTTGGCTGATGTAGTCCAGCGCAGGCCGTCGGGACTGAAGGCAACATGAAAGAGCGCCGTCCTGCGAGACCGTTGGGTGCCGGGTCGAATCACCTCGTAGGCCATCTTGAACCGGCGTTCTGGGTCGGGCTCGTCCGGCTCGTACAAGATTCCATGCGCGGCCCAGAAGCCTTCGATGGGGAAGTCCACGATATTATTGTGCTTCGAGCCGTTGAACTCAACCAGGCCGAGATCCGGCTTCTCCCAATTTACCCCGTCAGCGCTGTTAGCGTAGCAGAGACTGCAACCTGCCGGCGGAAAGTTTGGATGCTGGTTTAGAGGCCCCCAGCTACCGCAATACCACATGTGGAGAGTCCCGCCGATCCGTATAGTTGTGCCATAGTAGATCAGGTTCTCATCATGCGAACCTTCCGGCCCGGGACGAAGGACATATGACGGATTCACGCCGGGGATAAGATGTGTCTGGGCATGGTTTTGAAAAGGAAATGCCCAGTCATCGAAGGCGAAGAGCACCGCTTCGTCGACCGGGGCGGCACCCGGCAGATCGGGTAGCAAGACCTGTCCGGAGACTGCGGATTCGGTCATAGGTTCAACTCCGCTAGCTACTCAAGACGTAACACTGGCCTCAAGCGAGGCAATGCATCTACGTCAGGTTCAGTTCCTGAAGACTTTGTGCCAGCTTACGGATATGAGGCCGGTCGCTAGCAAGGAACGACTCGTCATGCACTCGGTCGCACTGAGGATCCTTCTCCCTGCGTGTATCGACCTGTAACTTATGATAAGCCTGCAAGTAGCCAAGCTGCTCCTCGGTGGTTGGCTTGGCGGCGAAGCTTATCCGGAACATGCGCCGGCCGGTCCGACCGCCGAAAGCGGAGTGCCAGAGATTAGGGCTCCAGAGAAGAACATCTCCCGGCTCGGTCTCCAGGGGGAAGCACGGGAGATCACGCGGTTCGACGGCAAACGGCTGGCTATCAGGGTCAACTTCGCCAGCGAAATTGGACCGAGCTAGTCCGTAATGTGCCTCCGGACGATATGCCAGGATCCGTTTGAGCTCCTCATACAGCGGCGGCCGATGCGACCCGGGTACGACTCGCAGGCAGCCGGTGTCTTTCGTCAGCACGTCCAGGTAGAACACGAGCTGCACCTTTGCGAGGGTCAGTTGCCAGCCATCAGGATGCAACCAGGGCCGGTAGCCGTCCGGATGCCAATCAGCGGTATCACCAACCATCAGGTTGCCTTCGGAACCCCGGTAGAGATAGTCCTCGCCAAGTAGCTGCTCTATCGGCCGGTGGATCCGATCTTCCTCCAGCAGTCGCATCAGCGAGAGACGCTTTTCGATGAAGCTGCCGGTAATCCCCTGGCGCTGGACGCCATCGAATGGCAGTCCCCCGCGAGCTTCGGACATGACTTCCTCGAAGTCTTGAATGATCTCTTCGATTTCAGGCTTTGGGAACAGACCCCTGAGTATCAGGAAGCCAAACGTATCGAAATGGGCGAGTTGCTCATTCGTCAACAACACAGTACATCCTCTTTATCTTTGTCTGATTTGCGGGTTTCACAAGCGAAGCTGAAACACGCCCACGGAATGTGGGGGCAGGGTATATGTCAACCTTTTATACATAACCTCGACTTTGGACGAGGTCGGCGAGACCAGTTCCGGGCGCTCACTGCTATTGTAATCACGCACGTTTGCTGAGGCCAGGACCCTCACCTCGCATGAACTGAACTCCGCCGAATTCTTCAAGTTGATCTCCACTCGAACTTCATCCTACAGGTGACGATTCGTCGCACTCACGATCACCTCTTCTCCGCTCGATGAACGTGCAGCGGAGCTTGACAGCAGAGGCAAAGAGGAGAGTTCGGTGATGCTCGCACCCCCGAAGAACTCGTCTTCGCGTGCTCGTGCCTTGGGAAGGATGTCATCAGCGCCGACCTCGACTTGAACGGCCTGCTTCCCCCTTCGCCGAGGCCAAAACAGACCGCCATTCCGACGCAGGGGCGATCGAGATCGGCCATCAGCTCGAACTGCCCGTTGCCCCACATCGCTGGGCGCAAAGCTGTTCTCAATTGGCGGGGGTTGATGCTATAGGCTAGCCAGGAACTCAGACCCTCTGTATCACGCACGCCATTCCTCATTTCTTGAACACTCCGAATGTGTTATGAGTTGGAAGGCAGGCGCCTCGACTCGAGGCGATGCGAATCTTGGGGCCGGGACTGCGAATGGGAAAACGCTGAGGAAGATTCCGGGACAGAAGAGGATGTCAAGGTGGAGCCGGCCACCGCCGTAGCTCGGAGCGCCCCTATCGCGGTTGCGAAACCTTTTCATTTGTGGTCTGAGGTCCCGAGTCCGAACGGCCAGCCGGTGTTCCGGTGACAAAGTAGACACATTATGAGTCACGCGCACTGCCCAGCCAATCGCGAAAAAATTCTAGCACCGGCCCCTTCACCTGGCTAGATGAAGGGGACCAGATGGGATGAGGTCGACCAGTTCGTGGGATATCACATCGAAGGGTTGGAAATCACCCCCTGACCGCCGACTGAAGTCTCGGATGGCAACTCGGGATTTCCCGGAGACGCACATTGAGGAGAGAAATACGCCAAAAACCGAACCGCTGCGAGCAATTTGGCGGCATTGCCACCCAGGATAAGAGCCTTCTCATTCTTCTGATGGAAGCTCTGACTTGCTTACGTGGTTCAACACCTACCCATACCCGCACCAGCCTTACACTTCACATTGGGAGGTTCCACTCAACTCGCGGCGATCATTCGATCCGGGCGGTCTTCTCGTGAATCGTCCAAAGGTGCCGTGCAGGATTGTACGAAGCGCGCACGTAGCAAGCGTCGCCGAAGGCGAAGCGTACGCCGCTGCCGCGCGGCGCCGGCGGGATGCCCAGAATGCAATGCATCGCGGCGCTAATGATGCCGCCGTGCGCCACCACCAGGATCGAGCGCCTGCCCCTTCCGACGACGCGCTGTAGGGCGCGGGCTGCGCGCCCGATCAGATCCCATCCGCTCTCACCCTCGCCGGTGGAAACCTCGTAGGGCCGAAACGGATTCGCGAAATCGGGTCTCGAGTACATCTCCTTCGAGAGGTCGAAAGGAAGTCCCGCCAACGGACCATTGTCCCTCTCCATCCAATCGGCATCGTATTCGATGGGAACGCCAAGCGTCTCCCCGACAATCCGCGCGCTCTCGGATGCGCGCACAAGAGTGCTGGCGACGATCAGGTCGAAGGTGACGCCGGAGCGCTTCCAATCTTCCGCCCGCGATCTTACCTGTGCCCGTCCGACGTCGGTGAGCGGCGCATCATACCTGCCCTCGTGCACCCTTTCGTCGTCGGCGCGAGAGCGGCCGTGCCGCATCAACGTGATCTGTAGCGCATCGTCCAATTGAGTCAACCTCTGTGGTGCTGCCAGGCCCAGTTTATCCAACGCCGGACCCAATTTGCCTGCCGCCGGTATCAGCGCTCGACGTGTCTATTTTGTTCGGCGAGCGTCCGACTGACACTCGGGGCACCAGTACGTGCCCCTTCCGTCTTGTTGCGCTTTGAGGATGGCGGTACCGCAGTGGGGACAGGGCTCGCCCTCGCGACCATGGACTCTGGGCAATCTGGCGTCCGGCTTGGCTTTACCGTTAACCACCTCGGCGACGCCGTTTTCTACAGCGTCCCGCAGCACTTCGATAATTGCGAGTCGCAGCCGGCCGAAATCTTTTCCCGATACCTCTGCCAATGGTAGCGCCGGGTGCAATCCGGACCGATACAGGCTCTCGTCGGCATAGATATTCCCGATGCCGGCGACTACTCGCTGGTCGAGCAGCAGCCCCTTCAACTTGGTTTTCGGCCTTCTGCCGGCCACGGTTTCCAGAGTCGATGGTTGGAAATCATCGGTCAGCGGTTCCACGCCCAGCTTCCGCCGGCCGAGGAACTCCGGGACATCACCGGTTGGGACGACGTGAATGCGCCCAAACTGTCGTATGTCGGTGTAGTAGAGGGTCGAGTCGTCGTCGAAGTGGAATATGGCGTGGGTGCTCTTGTGCGGTCGCGGAACGTCGAGCGCCGGCACCGGATGCCCCAACATCGCTTTGCCCTGAGGACCGTCGTGAAAGAGTTGGCCGGCCAGGCCGAAGTGCACCGCGAGGCTGAGGCCATTGTCGAACTCGATCAACAGCCACTTGGCTCGCCGGCGAGCCGATCGGAGAGTGGCCCCTTCGAGCTCGCCGGGACCCAGTCCCGGGGGCCAGAGCACGACGCGCTCCAGCCGGATCTCGAACCTTCGCAGGAGTCGGCCGGCCAGCGAGCCTTCGACGTGCCGGCGCATCGTTTCTACTTCAGGGAGCTCGGGCATGGTTCTTACAGTGCGAACGCTAGGCGTGTTGTCACAGGGTGATTATTTTCTGCCTCTCCAATGCAAGCCTATAGTCCGCTTCCAGCCTCATCCAGATATGCGCCGGTATCTCCAAGACACCTTCAAGGCCCAGGGCGGTCTTCGGAGTGATCGCCTTTCTTCCAAGGACAATCTCGTTTATGGCATTGACCGGGCGCTTCATGGCAGCTGCCAACTGACGCTGACTCATTCGCCTGGCCGCAAGCTCGTCGCGAATCAACATCCCGGGCGGGATCACCGCGTTTGATTGTTGTTCCGTCACAACCTCAGTCACCATAGTGTGCACTCACCTCTTTCACCCTCACAGTAGCTTCATCAATTGGCTCAATGATAAGCCTCCAGCGCCCTTGCAGCGTCATTGCCCACTCTCCACGACGGTTTCCCTTGAGTGGATGTAGCCGCAGTGCCCTTGACCGCCCTAGTTCATGCAGATTGCTGGCGGCGATCAAGATCTTGACTCGCTGGATGTACCGTAATCCGAGCGGCTGTCCCCATTCGCGCGTTGCCCTCGATACATCCAGGTAACCCCGTTCGAGATCCCTATTCGCAAACACCACTCTCATAGCGAAGACTATACACCCTAAAGAGGGTTAGTGTTAATTCTTGGGGTGTATGCGTCGAAGTTTAATGCTCTAGGATATTTCCAATTTGCTGCCTCGTCCGGAGCCATTGTCTCGGGCCTTAGGCGCCGACCTGTGCGGCGAGCCGCACCAGATGTTCGACATATGCCTTACGGGTCATACCCCGCCGCTTGGCCTCGGAGGTGATTGTATCCGCTATATCGGCGTCGAGCACCAGGTTTACGCGCACGCTCGGCCGATTGCGGGGTGTACGGACCAGCAGGACCGAGGTCAAGGTACTACCTTCAGGAACATCAACATCTTCGAGTAGGCTCGGATCAGGTACAGGTATGCCGCGCTCTTCGGCCGCGTCCATCCACTCCCGAATTGTCTTCTCGGCATCCAGCAGAGCGTCGTCGATGGTGTAGCCCATCGCGAAGCATCCCTGAAGGTCCGGAAACACAACTCCGTACGCGCCGTCTTTACCGTCAATCAATGCGGGATATCTCATGCTATCTCTCCCAACCGGCGATCTTGGCAATCTGGCGGGCAATCCCGAGTCTTTCTGGCCAGGGTGTGAGCTGGCGAATATCCTGTAAGTGATGGGAATACCCGTCATTCCTCCGCAGGCGTCTGAGCAAGTACCGCGAGTTTTCCCCTGTTGATTTGACAACCAGGTTGCGAAATCTCGCGTTAGTTTACAAGGCCTGAATCGAGTTGGTTGGGTTGTTCGTTGGATCACCGATCAAGTGGATTTGCCGCAGCCTACGCAGTTGCCGGCGCACCTCCAGGCCCATCCAAGTTTCTGCCGGAACTCCAAGCGCTTGCTCGAGCTCAAGGGCAGTCTTGGCGGTGACAGACTTTTTGCCTAACACAATCTGGTTGATCGTATTTGCCGGTCGTCCGATAGTCTTTGCCAGTTGCTTTTGCGTGATGCCCTTCGCTGCCAGATGATCTCGCAGCGCGTCGCCGGGACCACTTAATAGGTCCGGCCGGATCCGCAATTCGCCCCGGCGGTACGCCTGAACTAACGCAGGATCGACCTGTATCGCCGGCCGGGCCTTGGCAAAATCCTCGTCCGTCGACTCGTGGGCGTCCGGGTCTCTCGCAATACCAACATTGATGGCGGTCTCCTCCCCGTACTTTCCCTCTATGTCGGCATAAGTAAGATCGCTACTTACTAGGTCGCTGAACTTGATACGTGCACCTGTGCTGGCCAGTACCCGCTGCGCGTATTCTCCGAATGGAAGCTGATCCATTTCGGGGCTAGTTTCTGCGTTCATAACGCTTCCTCTCCCGTGCGTTTGCCTTGAACAGACTGATGATCCGGCGGGCGTTCCCGCGATGGGCATAGGCGATTCGATGGAGCCGACTGCCAATGTATCCAACCGCGACCCAACGATGTTCACCTCTCCGGTCGTTTCGGTAGATTAATGCTGATTCCCAGTCGAATCCCCTGATTGCCTCGAATCCAATTCCATGGTTTTCGATGTTGCGCTGATTCTTTGCTTGGTCCCACTCAAGCTCCATGCCTATACAATAGATCTTTAGGATATATTTATCAAGCGCAACACTATACAATAGCCGGCAAATGAGGGGAGAAATGCGAGGTGGCAGGGGTGGGAGTCGAACCCACGGCCAAGGGCTTATGAGTCCCCTGCTCTACCGCTGAGCTACCCTGCCAATCGCGAAAAATTCTAGCACTGGCAACTTCACTCGGCAAACAGCGTTTCGACGCACATTGCGAGGTTCTAGATCGGCCTGGGTCGGGGGCAACCCGAAGTGATAACATCGTTCTTCCCGATTTCAGGATATTCGGGCGAACGGCGGTTGCTGAAACTATATAATCTGGCATAGGCGGGGAATCAAGAATCGACCGCAGGAGCCGGCGACTATTGGCAGTCCAGCAGGGTTCGTTCGATGAAACCAGGTTATCCCGGAGCGCAGACGGCACGCGCGAAATCGGCGCCGGGCTAGGGCGCCTGCTTAGAGGGGGAGAGGTTGTCGTTCTGACAGGGCCATTCGGCGCCGGCAAGACGGTGTTCGCCCAGGGCGTCGCCGATGGACTGGACATCGACGAGCACCTAACCAGCCCCAGCTTCACGCTGGCGAACAGCTACCCATCGGAGGCCGGCGGGCCCGGAATTCACCATTTGGACTTGTACCGGGTGGCTAGTATTGAAGAGGCGCTCACGTTCGGACTCGAAGAGTATTTCGAGGACGACGCGGTTACCTTGATCGAGTGGCCGGGCGAGGTGGGAAATGCGCTGGGCGAGGAGGCCATCCGCGTCGAGTTGGCCATTGAGGAGGCGGATCACCGCCGGATCGCCATATCGTTTCCTGCCGGGCTACACGGACTGGCGGAACAGTTCCAAACCACGCCTCAACCGGGGCCACAGGATCTTCGGCCGGATCAGATGGCGGGATTCCAAACATCCCGACAAAGGGAATTTGAGTGAAGATTCCGGTATGCTTCTAGCGATTGACACAATAGGGCGCAGAATTGGCATAGCCCTCAGGTCGGCAAACTCAACCTTGCACGAAAACGTCTGGCATGCACAACGCAACCACACAACGACGCTGATGCCCGCTATTGAAGATGGGTTCAGGGATTGCGGTATCTCACGAAGAGAGATTGACAATCTGGCAGTTTGCACCGGTCCCGGCAGCTTTAGCGCGGCGCGCGCCGGCGTTGCCGTGGCGAAAACGCTTGGCTTTGTGTGGGATATCCCCGTCTACGGTGGGAACTGCTTCGAGGTCAGCGCTGAATGGATGCGCCGATTGACTGCCGACGTACTGGTTGCGGCGCCGATGGGGCGCGGCAGATGGGCGACCCAACTGCTCGGTTGCGACGGCCAAACCGCCGTCGCCCTAACGGAGCCGGAGGTAGTCGATCAGTCCGGGATTGAAGCGTTGGCCGGCCGTTACACCGCGGTGGTGTCGGACGATACCGATTTTGGGGGCGAGTTGAACCTGGAAGGCGAGCTGTACGTGAGGAAACCTACCTGGCTGGCGGAGTGGGCCGTTCTCCAAATCGCGGCGGGAAAACCAGGATCTGTGGACGAGCTGGAGCCATACTATCTCCAAGGAGCGCGCATCACGATCTCTCCACGCCAATCTTTGAGGAAAATATAGAATGCCGTACGTTGTAAAACCCATGAAGTTGGGGCACGTGGCGGATGTCGGGCGGGTTGAGCGGGAGTGTTTTACAACTCCTTGGCCGCTCAGCGCTTATCGACGGGAAGTTCGGGACAACAAGAACAGTCGATACATCGTATTGGTCTGGAGAGATGGTTATGTCGAGCCGGCGGAGGCCGCCTCCATTTACAGCAAGCGCGGCAGTCCAAAATCGGGCCATCCGGCTAACGGCGGGCTCACAGGCGCGGTTCAGTGGCTTTTTCGTCCGTTCAACGACATGTCTGAGCCCAATACCGAAGTATCGCATAGCCTGGTCGGGTTTGCCGGCATCTGGCTGATCGCAAACGAGGCCCACGTGACCACAATCGGCGTAAAGGAGTCCTTGCGGGGCAGGGGACTCGGCGAACTGTTATTCGCCAGCTTGATCGACGTGTCGATGCAGCTCAAGGCCCGGCGGGTGACTCTGGAGGTGCGTGTTTCCAACGAGGGCGCCCAGAAGCTGTACCACAAGTACGGATTTAGCCAACAGGGGATCCGAAAAAAGTATTACTCCGACAACAAGGAAGACGCGGCAATAATGTGGAGCGGCAACTTGGCCGACAGTGAATACCGCGACAGCCTGCGGTCGAACATGACCCAGCTTACGGCGCGGCTGCGGGGGATTGCGTTGACGCCCTGGTATTTCCGTGAGTACCTCGACGAACTATCCGTTCGGCCCGACGTCGCCGAGTCGGGCGGCACGGTCGACTCAAAGGCGACCCCCTAGAGACATGTCCAACAATGAGACGATTGTCCTCTTAGACGGCCATTCACTGGTGCACAGGGCCTATCACGCCCTGCATCCGCTCTCAAACTCAAGGGGCGAACCAACGCACGCCGTATACGGTTTCACATCCATGTTGATCAAGGCGATTGGCGAGATGAAACCGGATTACATGGCCGTGACGTTCGACCGTTCGAAACCGACCTTTAGACACCGTGAGTTCGTCGAATACAAGGCCCAGAGACCGCCATCACCGGAAGATCTTCGAAGCCAGTTCAAGCCGGTTCGCGACGTCGTGACGGCGATGTCCATACCGATTTATGAGCTCGACGAATACGAGGCGGACGACCTGCTCGGCACGCTCGCACGGCAGGCGACAGAGGCGGGACTGCAATCGATGATCGTCTCCGGCGATGCCGATATGCTGCAGCTAGTCGATGAAGGAGTGCGGGTGACGACGCCGAGAATCGGTTTCAGCCAAACCGTCGTCTATGACGTTGCGGCGGTCCACAAGCGGTACGGCGTGCCTCCGTCCACCCTGCCGGACTGGAAGGCTATCAAGGGTGACTCGTCGGACAATATTAGGGGCGTCAAAGGAATCGGCGAGAAGGGCGCTACCAAACTGCTAACCCAGTTTGGCTCAATTGAAGGAATCTTGAGCCGCATGGATGAAGTTGAAAAACGACTGGCGCGGAAGCTGGATGGGCAGGAGGAGCTGCTGAGACAGAATCTTCGCCTGGCAACAATCCTGTGTGATGCGCCAATCGAGTTGGACCTTGACCGATGCAGGTTCTCTGGAGTGCCAGTCACCCAGACTGTGCAGGCGTTCAACGAGTTGGAGTTCAGGTCGTTGATCCCGAGGCTTCGAAACTTGCCAAAGTTGGACGAGGGCCCGCCGGCGGTCGGCACGTTCGCCAGCGGCGATCAGACATCGTTCCTGGACACGCAAGAGCCGGCTAGCACCGGAGATGTCGAGGGCTTCGGACCGGTCGAAGTCGTCGACAGCCGGCCCCGGCTTGAAAGCCTGGCCAAAGAGCTCACCGCTGCGGGAGCCTTTGCCCTGGATACCGAGACCACCGGCCGGGATCCGATCCGGGTAGCGATGGTCGGAATTTCAATCTCCCACGAAGCCGGCCGGTCATTCTACATACCGTTGGCAACGCCATCCGGGCCGTCGGGCTTGTCGCTGGACGATTTGAGAGAAGTGCTGGGACCCGTCTTCCGCGATCCCAAGATCGCCAAATACGGACACAACGCCAAGTACGACGGGATAGTTCTGGCCCAGGCCGGCCTTCCGGTAGATCGCTTCGAGTTCGACACGATGATCGCGGTCGCAGTTGCGGAGAACCCAAGCCGGGGGCACCTGGGTCTCAAGGGTTTGACGCTCGACAGGCTTGGCTTGGAGATGACACCGATAGAGGACCTGATAGGCAAGGGCAAGAACCAGATCTCGATGCACGAGGTGCCGGTTGAGAAGGTTGCGCCCTACGCCGGAGCCGATGCCGAGGCGACGTTCCGCCTAGTGGTCCCACTCAAAAGGGATGTGCGGACCAAGGGCGTGCAGAGAGTCTTCGAAGAAGTCGAGATGCCGTTGGTGCGCGTCCTGTCGGACATGGAGATGACAGGTGTCGCGGTAGACGTGCCACTCCTCATGGACATGTCGGTTACGATCACCCAGAAACTGGGAGAGATCGAGGAGCAAATATACGACCAGGTCGGTCACCCTTTCAAGATCGGCAGCACGAAACAATTGGCCGGCGTGCTCTTCGACGAGTTGGGCTTGAAAGGACTAAGGCGCACGCGAACCGGGTACAGCACTGATGCCAAGACGTTGTCAGCATTGCAAAACAAGCATCCAGTCGTCCCGTTAATCTTGGACTATCGTCAACTGGCAAAGCTCAAGTCGACCTACGTTGACGCGCTGCCGTTGATGGTGAATCCCAACACGAACAGGGTCCACACGTCATACACTCAGATTGGTGCGGCAACCGGCCGGCTTTCTTCAACCGATCCCAATCTGCAGAACATCCCGGTGCGCACCGAGTTGGGCCGGCAGGTACGCAGGGCTTTCGTTACCGAGAGCGACGAGTACGCGCTGCTTGCCGCCGACTACTCGCAGATCGAGTTGCGCTTGTTGGCACATATGACCGAAGATCCGAACCTGATTGCCGCCTTCAACGCCGGCCAGGACATTCATGCGGCGACGGCCGGCCAAGTGCTGGGTATACCCCTGGACCAGGTCACCTCGGACATGCGGAGATCCGCGAAGGCGATTAACTTCGGGATCATATATGGGATCAGCGACTACGGGCTTTCCGTTCAGTTGGGAATCGGCACGTCCGAGGCTCGAGAGTTCATCAGCCAATACTTCGCCAGGTACCCGCTCGTGCAACAGTACCTCGATTCGGTCAAGCGGCAGGGCGTCGAAGAGGGATATGTCGACACCCTGTACGGCCGGCGGCGCGACATGCCTGACCTGAAGGCGTCTAATCGACAGATACGAGCGGCCGCGGAACGCGCGGCGATCAACATGCCGCTTCAGGGCACCGCCGCGGACATAATCAAGCTGGCGATGATCAGTCTCCACGAAAAACTGGCCGATCGCGACGATTGCCGGATGTTGCTCCAGGTCCACGACGAGTTGCTTTTCGAGGTCAGTGCCGGCTCGCTGGCGGAACTCAGCGAGATCATCCGGCACGATATGGAAAATGTCGCGCAGCTTCGCGTGCCAATAGAAGTTGACCTTTCTTCCGGGCCCAATTGGTGCGACCTGAAGTAGATATTCCCGTCCTTGAATGGGACGACCTCGTTGATTTCGAGTTGCCTCTTGGTCCCAATCAATTTGATCCCGACATCAGCTTCAACTCGGGCCAGGCATTCCGTTGGCGCCGGCTGGATAATGGCTGGGTCAGCACGATCAACCAAGCGGTGGTGTTCGTATACCGGCGCGACTGCCAAGTTCTGGCCCGCGTGTACAACGGCGACGTTAGCCAGATTAGCCGGTATCTGCGGCCCGACTTTGACTTGAATGGATGGGCCAACGATTCCGGGGACGTCTTACTCAGGCTCGCGATCGAGCGCTACCAGGGCCTCCGAGTGCTCGCGCAGCCGGAGATAGAGACCCTCCTCACTTTCGTATGCAGCGGCGCGAACTCGGTCGCGCGCATCAGCGAGTCGATGCACAGGATGACCGGTCACTTGGGCGCGCCCATCGCGACAATCTCCGGAACAACTTACCGCGCGTTCCCCGAGGCCGGCGCGGTCGCCGCGGCGCCGGAGAACCTCCTCCGCTACGATTGCGGGATGGCCTACCGCGCTGTATGTATCGGAGACACCGCCCGGGCGCTTGTCGACGGCTTGGCCGATGAGCTTCCGGCGATCCGGCAGATGGACTACGAGGACGCCCGCACCCGGTTGGCCAACTACAAGTGGATCGGTCCGAAAATTGCCGACTGCATCTGCCTGATGGCACTCGAGTTCGACTGCGCGGTGCCGGTCGATACCCACCTCTGGAGACTTGCTCAAGATCTGTTCGGCGTCAAGATCCCGACCAAGAGCTTGACCGCCAAGACGTATGCTCGTGTCTCCGGGTTGTTCCGTGAACGGTATGGAGAGACCGCCGGCTGGGCCCAACAGTACCTCTATCATGCGTCGCGGCAGGGAACCCTGCCTGAGCTGCGCGAGATGGCCGGCAGTTAGCTCTGTGCGACGTTTCCCGTGCCTTTCCTGACTCACCGCCTTAGACTCGGACCTGTTCCCCGTTGAATCCGGGTGCCGACGCGCTGACTGGGTACAACTGCGTCAGACGGACTGGTCATTGTGCTAGCATTGAAACGCCGTTCCAAGTAGCAAATCAGAGGGACTCAAATAGGCATGGAGGGTGTTATGTCGACTACTGCAGAGCTCGTTCTTGACGCACAGGCAATCCTGGGCGAAGGCCCCTTGTGGCACGCGCCCACCCAAAAGCTGTTTTGGGTGAACCTACTGGATGGTCAGGTTCACCTGTTCGATCCAGCAACCAACGAGGACCGAGTCATCGAGGTGGGGCAGCCGGTGGGTACCGTCGTCCCACGACAGGCAGGCGGCGCAATGGTCGCGGTCCACGGTGGTTTCGCCAGCCTGGACTTGGACAGCGGCGAGTTGACCATCATCCACGATCCCGAAGCGGACATTCCCGAGAACAGGTTTAACGATGGCAAGTGTGATCCCGCTGGACGTTTCTGGGCAGGAACCATGCCCTACGATCCTGGCAGCCCATCCGGCAGCCTGTACTGCATGGACATCGATCACAGCGTCCGTAAAATGCTGGATGGCGTCATGATCTCGAATGGCATTGTCTGGACCAGCGATCACTCGACAATGTACTACGTAGACTCTCTCACCCGTCAGGTTGCAGCCTTCGACTATGACGTGTCTACCGGCGATATCTCCAATCGACGTGTCGCGGTCAACGTCCCAGAAGATTTTGGCGTACCAGACGGCATGACGATCGACGACGAAGACACGATCTGGGTGGCCCATTTTGGCGGCAGCAGGATTACGCACTGGAATCCGGCAAGCGGTGAGCTCTTGGGCCAGATTGACATTCCCGCCAGCCAGGTCACGGCCTGCGCATTTGGCGGCCCGGACCTGACCGACCTGTATATCACCACCGCTCGGTTTGAGCTGGATGAAGAGGCGTTGAAGGAAGAGCCGGCCGCCGGCGGACTGTTCCTCGCGAGCCCCGGCGCAAAGGGAGTCGAAGCATTCGAGTTTGCCGGCTAGTCGAGATGCGCCAAGTCTAAAGCTTCGCTAGGTCCTCATCCCCGCCGGCGACTATAAGCTCGTCGTTGGGCTCGATCGTCTGTCTTCGATTGGGATGCATGATGACCTCTTCTTTGCGCACGATCGCGATCAGCGTCAAGTTGTAGTTGTCCCGCAAGGCCAGGTCGCCCAGCGAGTTGCCGACAAACGAGTCTGGAGGCCGGATCCGGCTGATTCCGTAGCCCACTCCGATGTCCATGTAATCCAGCACGGCCCGCGACGCGAAGCCGTGGGCCAGGCGGGTGCCGGTCTCCCGTTCCGGGAATATGACCCTATCGGCGCCGATGCGCGAGAGGATTCGGGCGTGCCGGTCGTTACTTGCTTTGCTGATCACGTAGGGCATGCCCAATTCCTTCAGGTTGAGCGTGGTCAAGATGCTGATTTCGATATTGCTGCTAATCGCGACTACCGCGGCATCGAAGTCCCGGAGTCCGATCTCGTTCATTGCTTCGCGGTCGGCACCGCTTGCCTGGACAGCGTGCGTGACGTAAGGCAGCAGTTCTTGCACTAGCTGGCCGTCGTTATCGATCGCGAGGACCTCGTAGCCGAGTTGATGCAGGGTCGTAGCCACGGCGGAGCCGAATCTGCCCAGCCCGATCACCACAACCTGCCTTGCCATTTCAGTCAGTTCCCGAAATTTGAAATCCGAGGACCAATGCTGTCAGGCACAGCGCCGGTGTCGTTGCTCCTAACGGGTCAGGCTGAGCTGGCTTCCATTGGTCCCAAGAAATGTTTGGATGTGAGTCAATGGTGCCTGAAAATAATACACGAGCAATCCATGGGGAAAACATGCGCCTAATCATCCCTTCCTGATGGGTTCGTGTCTGGTGCCCCCTGTAGGAGAACCTCGATGCGGTATAGCCGTTCATTGATTTCTTGAGATTCGCCGCCGCCTTGCGACTCCTGGAGAGATTCCTCGATTCGCGTCAACCGCTCCTTGATTTCGCCAAACTCATCACTCTCGTCCTGGGACACGAAGTAGGCCGCAACCGCTGCGGCTAGAGTAGAGATGACTCCCAGACCGGTGATCATCAGGGCGACTCCTACGATCCGTCCCCAGATCGTCGTCGGCGCGATGTCGCCGTAACCCACGGTGGTTACGGTCACAATAGCCCACCAGATGCCTTCGAAGAACTTGCCCTGCACCGACTCGCCCTCCAGCAACGACAAGACTCCGCCGCCTCCGAGAATGAGGAGCGTCGCGACGGCGGCAACGTACACCAACCCCCGCCTAGCGAGTATCCTTCGCAGGGCCCGCAATCCATATAGCAAGACCACCAGCAAACGAAACAGTCTGATGAGACGTGCGAGCCTTGACAGCGATAGCAGGTTGGGCAACAAAGGAAAGGACACGATCACTACTAATATGAGTACCCACCTGCTCCTCGCATAGGCAAGCCGATTCTCCGTAATTGCGAGGTTGTACACGAGTTGAATGAAGAAAATCGACCACAGAATCCAGTCGCCCACGGCTACAAGTGGGTCTCCGGGATTCTCGTAGTCGAAGATTATCAGCGGCACCGTGGCGATCGCGGCCACAATAGCGGCGATCTCTAACCAATTCTGTGTTCTGTGTTTCAGTCTCTCGTCGCTAAACATCACTCACTTCAGTGGTGTCAGATTACCGTCCGCTAACCTGTAGTTCCTAGCCAATCCTGACCGGTTCCTCGGGATAGTTTACACGGCTGCTGGTTGGCCGACTCGCCATATAGATCGCTAGGGTCAAGGGTCCCAGCCTCCCGACAAACATCGCGGCTAGAATCAACAGCCGGCCGGTAAATGACAAGTCCCGCGTGATCCCTGTAGAAAGCCCATTCGTCGCGTAGGCCGAGACGGTCTCGAACAGAATCCAGAGGAATGGCGCTTCCTCGGTTGTCGCCAATGCGAACGCGAACGCGAACACGAGAACGACTGATAGCAACGCGATCGTCAGCGACCGATTCACCAGCCCGGCTCCCAGTGTCCGCCGGAAGGCGCTGGCAAACCCCTTGCCGGCCAGCGCCGACAAGATCGCGAATAGCAACACGGTGAACGTATTGAGCTTTATTCCGCCGGCGGTCGATCCGGATGCTCCGCCCACGAACATCGGACCGATGGTGTAGAAGAGAGAATGATCGGTCATCTGGCTCATGTCGATGGTGGTGAAACCGGCGGTTCGCGAGCTCACCGACTGGAAGAAGGAGTGGACCAGCTTTTCCGGCCAGCTCAGTTCTCCCAATGTAGCCGGGTTCGCATGCTCGGCGATCAGGATTACAACAGCCCCCAAAACCGAGAACGTGAGCATTGCGCTGAGTACGATCTTGGAATCGACTGAAAGCCGGATGAGCGAGCGCTTTCTGTACATCTCGGCCAACACGAAGTAGCCTGTACCGCCGATTGCGCACAATATCGCCACAACCAGGAGAGTAAGGTTGTCACCGTGGAATATCGTCAGGCTCTTGAACCCGCCTGAGAGGTCGAAGCCAGCATTGTTGAACGCCGACACAGACAGGAACACTGCCGGCCAGGCGGATTCAATGACTTGCTCGGACTGTACTGCGAAATTTGCAAGCAGAACCGCAGCGCCGATCGCCTCAACTAGCAGGGTCAATACTGCGATGCGGACCGCGATTCCGGCTACTCCGCCCAGCTCGAACGAGCCGACGCTGTCCCGCAACAGGAGCCGCTCCCGCAACCCAAGCCGGCGGCCGGCGATCAGGAAGAGCAGGGTAGCGCCGGTCATGAATCCCAAACCGCCAGTTTGAATGAGGAGGAGTATCACGCCCTGTCCGAAGCCGCTCCAATAGGTTGACGTGTCTACGACAACCAGGCCAGTCACCAGTGCCGCGGAAGTGGCGGTAAAGAGCGACGTTTCCAGGTTGGTCCATCGTCCGCTGTCGCTGGCAACGGGTAGACTGAGGAGAGCAGTGCCGAGCGCGATTAGGGCGATGAAGCCTACGATCAAGATGACAGGCGGGGAAAGGCCTTGCCTTACGGTCCGGCGGGGCCGGACGGTGATATGTTGCTGGCGCAGGCGTTGCCGCCGGATCACGACGTCGCCTGGCTTCCGGCTGCGGGCCGGCATTCGCGGCTCGGCCAACACGCACCTCATCGGTTCAAGAATCAGTTGAGATTAGCGAATTGTTTGTGACTGTGCAACCGGCGGGATTCAAGCAACCGCGACGGGTCCAACCGAGCATCTCCTGAATTACTAGTCGGTCAATTCCGAAAAGCCCTACCATGGACGCTAGCGGCTAAGTCGAGATAAACGCGGCCCAAGTTCGCTATACGCGGTTCTTGAGACTTTTGAGCCAGAGTCCTACAATTAATCAAACAATTTGTTCGGTTCCATATGCTCCACCTGGGAGGAGATATAGATGGACGACAAGTTTGGCCGCACCGGTTTCACCTTCGACGACGTGTTGTTGGTTCCCGACCGCTCCTCGGTATTGCCGGGTTCGGTCAGCACCTCCAGCTGGACTACTCGATCAATCCCTGTAAACGTTCCCCTCATCTCCGCCGCAATGGATACCGTAACCGAAGCGCGAATGGCGATCTCGATGGCGCGAGAAGGCGCCGTGGGAGTGATTCATCGCAATATGTCCATCGACGACCAGGCCGTCGAGGTGGACAAGGTCAAGCGGTCGGAATCGGGTATGATAGTCGACCCAATCACTCTGCTTCCCAATGACAGCTTGATCGATGCCGTCGAAGTGATGGCGAAATATCATATATCTGGGGTGCCGATCACCGAAAACGGCAAATTAGTGGGCATTCTCACCAACCGCGATATTCGTTTCCAGGAAGACTTCAGCCAAGAAATCTCTACCATCATGACCAAAGAGGACCTGGTAACCGTTCCGGTTGGTACGACGTTGGATGAGGCGAAGGAAATCCTTCGCCGGCACAAGATAGAAAAGCTCCCGGTGGTCGACGAAGAGTTCAGATTGCGGGGCTTGATAACGGTCAAGGACATCCAGAAGAAGATACGCTATCCCCTGGCAACCAAGGACGACCAAGGCCGGCTGCGCGTGGCCGCTGCAACCGGCGTCGGCAAGGATGGCTACGAACGGGCCCGTGAGTTGGTCTCGGCCGGCGTCGATATTCTCGTGATCGACACTGCGCACGGTCATTCTATGGGGGTGATCGAGCTGATTCGCCGGGTCAAGAGCACACTCGATGTCCAGGTAATTGCCGGCAACGTCACCACCGCGGATGCGACCGTCGAGCTGATCGAAAACGGCGCGGACGCGGTCAAGATTGGCGTTGGCGCCGCGACAATTTGCACCACCCGGGTCGTCGCCGGCGCTGGCGTGCCTCAGCTCACTGCCATATTCGAGTGCGCCCAGGCGGCGGCACCATATGGCGTACCGATAATCGCGGACGGCGGCGTCAGCTACTCTGGAGATATCGCAAAGGCGATCGGCGCCGGCGCTGACTGCGTGATGATCGGCGGTCTTCTCGCCGGCACCGAGGAGAGCCCCGGCGAGATCATGTTCCACCAGGGCGAGAGGTTCAAGGAGCACCGGGGAATGGGCTCCCAGGGCGCGATGAAAGCGCGCGGTTTCAGTAGGGACCGATACGGCCAGGAGGATGTCGTTCTCGTCGACAAGCTGGTCCCAGAAGGTATAGAAGGTCGCGTGGCCTACAAGGGACCGCTTAACAACGTAATCTACCAGTTGGTCGGCGGACTGAGAGCCGGCATGGGTTACGTCGGAGCCGCCAGCATAGCAGAGATGAAGGAAAAAGCCCGTTTCGTCCAGGTCACAGGCGCCGGCGTACGCGAGAGCCATCCCCACGACATCGTCATCACCAAGGAGGCACCCAACTACTCTCCTCAGTGAGAAGTCGGACTCTCGGATGCACAATCCGAGTCTGAATCGGGTGGGGGGCCCTCTAGGCTCGACAGCTATCCAATTGGATTAGTCTCGGGCCTCGGGCATCACGTCGGTAGATTCCTCTTCATCGACGTGCCACTCTTCCCTCAAGAGCTGACTGCGCTTTGCCCTTCCCCGCAATAGTCGGAACCACACCAGGCCCACGACCGCCGCGATCGCAAGCCCCCCGAGAATAAACGGAAAGTTCATCGCCGCCATGAAGATGAACATCTCGGCGGACCGGTCGAAGATCATGACAAGCACGACGGTATAGATCTTGAAAAAGGCTATGACGCCTACCAGCGTCCAGAGTGCCGCTTTGTCTTCCAAGTGTCCGCACCGATACGTTTGAGCTAAGGGCAGGGTCTCAAGACCAAGGGGTGAACACCCTTAAAGATAACATCCACCTGCCGCCGACGCTACCCCGTTTACGGCGGGTCGGAGGCCAATTCCACTAGTCGGGTGGGTAGAGCTCGGGCCGGCGATGGCTCAGAACAGGAAGCCGCTCGCGAAGCCGGCGTTGGTAGCTCAGATCGACTTCGCCAACAGCCACACCCTCTCCCGCCGGCGGTTGTGCCAGCCTGGTGCCCCAAGCGTCTATGATCGCGCTGCGCCCGAAGAGTTTCTCCCCGCCGGGTTCTCCGAACTGATTGACCGCTACTACACAAGCCAAGTTCGAAATGGCTGCCGACGCGGTTAGGATGTCCCAGTGGTCCGTGCGCGGTGGAAGCGCTGCGCCGAACGGAAACGCCGACGGAACGAATATGATCTCTGCTCCGCGCAATACGAGGGTCCGGGCGATTTCTGGGAACCGAAGCTCGTAGCAGACCATAATTCCGATTCGACCGAAATCCAGGTCGAATATCCCGAGCTCGTCTCCCTGAGCGACAGTCTTCGACTCCTGGGAATCCAACGCGTCGAACAGGTGGGTCTTGCGGTACTGTCCAACGAAGTTGCCCTGCCGGTCGATTACCAGAGTGGTGTTGTAACAGCGGCCGTCGCCGGCCGGCTCCGGGAAGCTGCCGGTGATGATGTTTGTCCCGTGCTTCACAGCTCTCGACGCCATTTGGTCGAGAATGCGCTCTTTCAGCGACGGGGAACGGGTCTCGCCGGCGACGCTCGCCGGCAGTCCGTAGCAATATTCGGGTAAGCAGAAGACGTCGACTTGACCCCAAGATTCGGCCGCTTCGTCGACCAATCCAGCCGCGCGGTCGAGGTTGCGCCCGAAGTCTTTGGTCGCTCCCATCTGTATCGCGGCTATTCGGACCGTCTTCACAAATACGGCTCCTGTCTGAGAGTGCACGGCGGTCACAGGAGGCCGGCCGCTCACGCGTCGCCAGTGGGTTCCACGGGTATCTTTGCCGGCCGATCCTGCCCCATGGTACATTGTCGTAGACGCCGCATGTGCCGCAAGTGAGTATGAACCACCGTAGCCCTCGTTCGACCAACACTCCTCGAACTCCGTCGAAGTCGGATCGGACTTCAATTTCAGCATTGACCTCTCTCCCGCGCCACCAATGACTAGCTTCGATCAGTTCATGAGCAGTTGGACCTGGGATCCCCTCGTCGCAATCGTCATGGGCTTGTTGATTGGCCTCTACATCAGCGGGAGCGTGAGACTGCGCTCCTTGGGCAGGTTCCAACGCGCTCTCGGCGGTTGGAGGGCAGCATCTTACTTTTTCGCCGTTCTCGTCGTCTTCATCGCTCTGAGCTCGCCTATAGACACCTTCGCGGACGCGCTGCTCACCTTTCACATGCTCCAGCACATGCTCCTGATAATGGTCGCGGCGCCCCTGTTGCTGCTGGGGCGACCGATGACGGTGGTGTTCGGCGCTTTACCGAAACGGCCCTTGCGACGGATATTGTTGGCCCGCCCAATCAAGGCGACGCTGCGGTTCATCGGGCGTCCGATTGCGGCCTGGGCAATAGCGGCGGCGGTCCTTTGGGTCTGGCACCTGCCGGCTCTCTATAACGCGGCGGTAGAGTCTTACTGGCTGCATTCGTTCCAGCACTTCGCCTTCTTCGCCAGCGGCATCCTGTTCTGGTGGCCGCTCGTGAACTATCCCGCCCGGATGTTCTCCCACCCGCTGCGCATGGTCTACGTGCTTGCGGCTGCCGTCCAAAGCAGCTGGCTTGGGGCAGTCCTGACGCTTGCCGAAGAGGGTTGGTACAGTGTCTATCAGACTACCACGGCCGATTGGGGTCTAACCCCCCTCGACGACCAGCAGTTGGGCGGACTGATCATGTGGGTTCCGGGCGGAATAATCTACATACTCGCCCTGACGGTCGTCTTCTTCTCCTGGATGGGCTTCGGCGATGAGGAAGAGACACCGGTCGAGGTCCGGCCGGCCGAATAGGCCGGTTGGCGCGGCTATCCGCCCTGCGGAGAAATGGCAGGCGCACGGCCGGGAGCCGGGCCGCCCGACACCATGGCGTGCTGTTGGATCAGGACCGCGAAGCTGACGTAGGAACTCCACACAGCGGCCGAGCCGGCGACGTGCAATCCGCGAAGCGCTGCCGGCGCCTGGGTCGAAACCGTCCAGATCCCGACGCCAATCTGAAACGCGATCGCGATCGATACCAGGGCTGCTGCGACGACAACTCGGCGACGTGCATTTTGCTCGCCGGCGCGGCGCCAGACGGTGAACAACAGCAGAACCCCAACCAGCGTCGCGAGAATCCTGTGCGTCATGTGAACGTCAACCAGCCGGTCGCCGAACGCCAACTCACCATTGCAAAGGGGAAATCCAGAACAGACCCACGTCGCGCCGGTCGCGCGAACGAATGCGCCGGACAACAGCACCAGGAATAGCGCGAGTCCCATCCAATACACGAGGCGAAGGCCTTTCTGGGCCTCTGCGCGACTTTCCGTGTTTGGACGATCAGGCCAAGTCGGATCGGGCTCGTATATCGCGGTGAGGCTGGCGAGGATCACGAGCGCGAGCAGAATCATCGCAATCGTCAGGTGCACGAGCACGATCAGTGGCGGCAACTCGAGGAGAACGGTCACGGCGCCAAGTCCGATCTGGAACAACAGCAGGGGCAGGACCGCGAGCATGGGAACTGCAATCAGGCGATTTGACCGGTGGTGAATCAAGGCGACCGCCGCGGCCGCCACGATCACCGCGCTTACGATTGCCGCCAGGGTCCGGTGGCTCCACTCAAGCAATGCAGCCGAGTCCATCGGAGGTATCACGTTGCCGTAGCAGAGGGGCCAGTCCGGGCAACCCAGGCCCGAGCCTGTTACGCGAACAATGGCGCCGACCACGATCAGCAGGTAGATGCCGATGGCTGAGGCGACCGAAAGAATGCCCATGCCGGCTCTAGCGGTCTCGCGGCCGGAGATAGCCGGCCGACATAAACTTCATTGAAATTGCACGTTCCCACGCGCCTTGCCGCTGCCGCCGAGGTGACGGTTCCACCGCCATTCACTTGATGGCAACGAGTTGCTGAGTCGCGCCTGCCGGATCGGCTTTCCTCACGCGGTTGCTCAATTCCGGTCGATCGAGAATGTTAGCCGGTTGGGCTACGCCCGTCAAAACTTGGTCTGGCCGGCAATTATTCGGATTTGATTTAGCGGCCGGTCCTCGGTGCACATACTCGGTTTAACGCCGGCCCTGTCGTCCAATGGTTCATTGCATTGCGTCGGATCAAGGTTCGGGAAGGGCCACAAGCATGAAGCCTTCCTACCAATACCTCCAGTTCCTTTATCAAATTGCGCTTGCCGTCACCCAACCCGTGTCAGTCGAACTGCGAAGTTGCGGACATCTGGCGCCATGGCGAGCGCTGCGTCGATGACGACTGCGAGTGCCCACGCCGCAGCGCTCGCCGTCCACTCAGGCAGCGTGACCGATACGCCGAGGCCCGAATGCGCGGCGAAGATGGAGCGGATTGGAGCCTCGACTCCTGGTTTGATCGAGTGCTGTCCGGGCACGACTACCACCGGACCGAACTCGAACGAGCCGGTATTCGTCCGTTGGAGGCTGGCGACCAACTCAGTCTCGGTATACCCACCGAGCAACTGCTGGTCGAATGCGATGAGCGCATCAGCTTTCCCATTCGGGGTAAGGTTGAACCAATTGAGCATAGAGATGAGCTCGCCAGCGTGAGATTGCGTCCTGGGTTCTAGGTAATTGGCCGTCACTTGGAGTGCAGACATCTCGACGACCCCAAAGCGACTGAGTGCATCATAGAGACACTGAATCAACGCCGGCAGCACAACAGCCGGCTCGATGGCGCGCCGGCGTACTCCGAGCGATGCATAACCGTGCCCTGAAACAGGCGCGGGCCGTTTTCTCGTTGGCTCGAAATCACCGACATCCAGTCCGACCTGCACCCATCCGAGCCGGGATGTGTCGATCCCGGCGGTCAGTTCCGCTTCGTTCATCTCCCAGAGCAGCGGCCGGCGGCGGCCCGATGTGGTGGACCAACCCATCAATTCAGCACGCGCTCTGAAAGCGCTATAGAGGTCCTCCTCATCGGAATCAATTCCCGATGGGTCCGTTCCCGGCAAGAACTGTCCAAAAGCCTCAAGGAAAAGCATCGACGGCACAATAGCAACTCCCCACCAACGATCCAGAGATGGTCTTGGTGGGGCCACCGGGGCAAACTACGTTCTGTCTGTAAGTCGCCACCCTTCACTCCAATTCTCAACTGGGCTGGCAGGTGACTTCCGCGATCCAGTATCGCTTGTCGGGTAGATCGATGATGCCGACAAGGCCTACATCAATAACTTTCCCAAACCCAGTTATTCCAGTCCGGACGCGGACGCGCCAGGCATCCGCTAAATTACTTCTGCCTAGTCCAGCCCTGACGTGCTCTTCTTCGTGCGGGATCGTTATTATCCAGTGGTCCCACCGCCCCTAGGGCCAAAATCTTCTAATAGGTCGGGAATGTTAGTTGGTTGAGGTCGCCGCCGTCAATGCTGGGAATGATCGTTCGTCGGTGACTGTGGAACCCGGCCGGCTACGGAATCTTGTGTGCCGGCGAGATGACCCTGTCGAGCTCTTAGCTCTTGAGGTCAAAGGCCGGGCGCCGAACACGAGTCTCTCCTGCCCCGCCGCGTGGGCAAGTCAGGATCACTCCGGTCAGTCGCGCCCGGCTGTAGGGATTCTACGATCAGTTGCTCAGCCGGAGTCTGTGTTGTCATCGTCGGTCCAAAAATGACCCATTGTCATCGGAATACAATTGAGCCCCCGCTTAAGCGGCGAGCATCCTGGCCTAGGAAGGAAGTCCCGACGGAGACGTGCCGGGAGAGCGCCAAGAGGTGGAACAGTGAAAGAGTTGTACGAGTTGAAGGGGCAAGGGCGCTCAATCGCAGAATACACGAATCAAGGGAATGAGGCAGCCGTTGTGCCTCCGACTGACCCCGCCAACTCCGTGCAATTTGGGGCTCAATTGTCGCAGTGACCGTAACGTTGTTTTGATTGTATTTATGTGTTTATTATTCTCCCGACTCGTCCCAGTCACCTAACAGGGCGGAGGCAATGAAAGCTGAGAGAAAGAAACTCACCTTGGACCTGGACCCCACATTTCACCGGCGGCTTAAAGCCATCGCCGCACTCAAAGGCGTCAGCATGCGGGGATACTGCCAGGCCGCCATTGATCGGGAATTGGCAAAGGACGAAGCCATCGGCATTGGCGGACTGTTGTCTGACAAACCAGACGACGAGTTGTTTGCAGAGCTCCGGCGGGAAATATTCGGAGGCAAGCCTCTCCCCGGGAGTTCCGCCGATTTGATTCGGGAGGCACGGGAAATCAGGGATGCCGAGGTCGAGGGATGGGCGTGAACGGATCCGTCGTGGTCGATGCAAGCCTGGCGATCGACTGGCTAGTTGAAGAGGATGATTCTGACAAGGCACACGCAGTCCTTCAGTCCTGGGTTGCCCAGGACACCGCCCGCATCGCACCACACCTCATGCCTTTCGAGGTCGCCAACGCTCTTCACCGGCGCGTGTTGCACGGCGAACTGAGCCTCCGCGACAGTACCCGCATGATCGGACAGCTGTTTGAGTCGCGCCTCGAACTCCATCGGCCGCCAAACCTTCACGTCAGGGCACTGGAAATTGCAAGCCAGTTCAAGCAGGGCGCGGCCTACGATTCCCACTATTTGGCACTGGCGGAGATCGTCGATTGCGAGTTGTGGACCGCCGATGAGAGGTTTTTCCGGGCGGCAAGTCCTGGCGTTGATAACCTGCGCTGGATAGGCGCGTTCAACTCGCCCCAGTAGCACCATCGCCCATTAGCAGCTTGAGAGATTGCTCTGACACTCGACCGAGGACAAGGCGCCGGACGGTGCAGTGGGAGACTTGTTGGCCAGGTTGGGGAGGCGCGCTTTAGCCCTCCCTCACGTGCTCGTCGATGCAGCGCCCGCCGGCTAGACTATCAACCCCGTGAAATACATGATCAGCATGCCGGCGGCAATGCCGGCGAAGCTCCTGATCGTCAACGCGTCCTTCTTGGCATTCGCGGCCATCAGCTTGCCCACCGCGTATACGACCTGGAAGATCGCCCCCGCTCCGATCGCGAGGAAGAACGTTGCCCAGACGTCTGAGTAGGTGAACCCGCCGATCCAGGCGCCGGCTATGGTCGGTACGCCGGCTATTAGTCCCAGCCAGACCAGCGTCAGCAGCCGGGGCCGGGTGCGGGCAATTGGCGCGACGATACCCAGTCCCTCCGTCACGTTGTGCAACGTGAAGCCTACGATCAAGAAGGTGCTCAGCGCGATCTCTCCGACGGCGTACGCGGCGCCGATTGCGAGCCCCTCGCCCATATTGTGAATCCCGATGCCAATCGCGATGGAAAACGCGATGGCGAGGCGCACGGTCGTGTCGTTGCCGGCCGTGCGTAGCGTCAGCCACTTGGTGACGCCCTCCAGTGCCAGGAACGCCAGGACTGCCCCGATCGCGACGATTGCGATCCCCTGGACCGCTTCCGGCAACCTGCCGGCGATTTCCAGGGACTCCTCGAGCGTGTCGACGCCAAGGAACAGCAGTAACCCAATGGTGAGTGCCAGGAAGGTCTGGGTCCAGTTGCGCCCGAGGCGCCGGAGGAAGGGTGTCCACATCATGCCGATAGCCACTGGGAGCACTCCGACGTAGATCCCAATCAGCGCGAATATGGCGAAGAATCTAATGTCGGGCTTTGGAGTCTCCACCGCGACCTCGACCGCGTGGTTGAAAGTCAAGCCGGTCGAAGTAATAAGCATCAACTCGTGGACCTCGCCGTCGACCCACGGATATGGCACTACGATTTGGGCTTGGTCCAATCGATTGAGGGTCCTGCCAGGCTCGATTGTGTGCGTCCAATAGGCCTCGTCAACGAGCACCTGGGCTATCGTCACCGGATCCGGTCCGCCGTTTATCACCTGGATGACGATCTGGCGCGGGTCTTTATCCAGCGTCACTCTCTCGACGGTCAACTCCTCGATCGGTGGAAACTCTCCCAGAGTCTTGAGCGGCGAAGTGGCGAGTAGCAGCCAAATCAGGACGCCCAATAGAGCCAAAGGAAAGAGTCCGGCCAACCAGGTATAGGTCGGGGAAGACTTCTGAACGCCGGCGGATTGACGCTCTAACGACGCTTCACTCAATATCTAGCACTCCATCCACTTACGTGACCTCGAAGAAGCTCATCCATCCGAGCTCCGCGAACTCGCTCTGATGGGCGTGGAACATGTAGAGTCCCGGCTCGAAACCGGCGTAGGAGAACTCGATGATTCCCCTTTGGGCCTGGCACTGCATTACCGTGTCCACCGTACGCAGGGTCGGGGTAAGTGTAGTCCCATGGTCGTAGTAGTCGAAGAAGTTCGCGTGTAGATGGAACGAGTTGATCGGGTCGAACTCGGTCGCGTTTATCAGGTAGATACGTTGTTTCTGATCGCGCCGGATGCTGATCGGATGCTTCATGTAGTGGAACCCAACCGTGTTTGCGGAGTAGATCTCGTTGTCACCGTCGAAGTTGGTGTCGAACCCGTTCATCACGATCACCATCTCGTCGAACTGTTCGTTCTCTTCGTACTGCGGGTTGCGGGTCTTGGCGACCTCGGCCTCTTCGCCGGAGTACTTCGTTGGATCCGGATCTACGATGAACGCGCCGTATAGGCCTTTGTGTATGTGTCTCTTCAAAGGCACAGCGTGGCAATGATAGAAATGGCAGCCCATCGGAAAGGCGTCGAACTCGTAGGTGAAGCTCTCGCCCACATCGATCACGCCGCGGCCGACGCCGGGTACTCCATCCATCGTCGCGGAATGAATTCCGTGAAAGTGGATCGTGTGCGGGTGAGTTCCGGCATTGGTGAACCGGAGCCGGATTCGGTCGCCCTCAACGCAGCGCATCGTGGGCCCAGGAACGCGCCCGTTGTAGGTCCAGGCCGGAAAATAGATACCTGGAGCAACCTCGATATCACGGTCGATCGCGACGAATGCGTACTCACGCAGGGTCTGGCCGTTGTCTAGTTGGCTCTCGGTGCCGTAGTCCCAATCCCGTAGTATCTCCATAGGATCGAATCCCAACGCCTGAATGTCGACGTCACCCACCGGGCCATTACCGTCATGTAGGTGGGCGCTGGCGGTTTCAGCCGGCTTGGTTCCGGTCGTCGTCTCTTTGGCCATCGCCGGTCCCAGCACCGCCGCGCCTCCAAGCGCCGCTCCGATGGCGTTCGCAGCCAAAAAAGCCTTGGGTGTTGCCTTAAACAGGGACCTCCGATTCACCCTCTGCTGAAGGAACTGTTTCGGCAGATCCAGAATCCCCTTCATATTGCCGGCCCTATTCCCATTTCACGTTACGTCCTCGAACACGCAGTCAATCGGCACGAGAGGTGGTGCCGCCGTCGGCAGCCGGACGAGGATCTCTAATGTTTGAGACGAAGATGTTCGATGCAAGCTCGAGTCCGATGGAATGCTGGTGGTCGCCCACCTGTAAGAGCAACGGCCCGTTGAACGGAGACTTCTCCAGAAGTGAGACCTCGGCGGAGGGTACAAGTCCCAAACGCTCGACATAGCGCAGCAGTTCGGAGTCACGGTCGCTCACGCGTTGGATCGTCGCGTCTTGACCCGGCTCTAGCTCCGAGAGCATGATCGCGTCCGAAACCGGCAACACGAGGTCGGAGTTGGGTATGGGGTCTCCGTGGGGATCGGCCGTCGGTCTGCCCAGCGCCCGGTCCATCCGGTCCTCCATCTCCTCCGAGATGACGTGCTCCAACCGCTCGGCTTCGTCATGCACCTGGTCCCACCGGTATCCAAGAAACTCGGTCAGGTACAGCTCGATAAGGCGATGATGCCGTATCACCTCAAGTGCAACCCGGGTGCCCAGGTCGGTCAACTCAGCTCCCTGATAGGGCGTGTGAATGATCAGCTCCATTGACGCGAGCTGCTTCAGCATGCTGGTTACCGAGGCCGGTGACACGCTCAGGCTCTCAGCGATGGCGTTGGTGGACACCCGCTGATCGTCCCTCCTCAGCTGGTAAATGGCCTTCAGGTAGTCTTCCATCGATTGGCTGAGCATCATAGCCTCGTATTTAGATTAATCTAAATCAAATCTTAGACGAACAACATAAGATAGTCAAATCCCCGAAAAACAGCGCGTTAGTACGGTAGCGATTTAAGGGAATCCAGGAAATTGCGCGAGAGGGTATGTGGAGGGACTCCAGTGTTGGGACGATCTAAGACAGCGTCACCGTACAGGCGCGGCGCACGAACCACGGCACCAGCCACACTCCAACCGTCTGACATAGTCAACTTTGCGGTATCGGGACCACGCGCGGTCCTGAGAACCCTAGCGGGCCTGCTGATAAACGCGGTCCTCAATAATAAGATCTACTAGGGCCTGAATCTGCTCTGAAGTCAGGGGGCCGCCCTTCTCCTCCGACCAGGCCGGCATCATCCCATGGCCGTCGCTGACCATCAGCTTCACGTACTCGCTCAATACGCTCAAGTGCTGAGGGTTGGCCGGGTCCAATCCCAGCCTGATTGCCAGATCGTCTCGCGACAGATAAGGGGTAATCCGGACCCCGAATCCCTTATCGCCGTGGCAGGCGTCGCACGTGCGGGAAAACGTCTGCTCGGCTCGAAAGTCCGAGGCCGGCCGCTCGCGATGTACGACGAAAATAACCCAAAGGGGCTGGGCCACCAGATAGACGACCAGCGCTGCGACGAGTATTCCAGCGGCCCAAATGTACAACGGATAAATACGCCAGCCCTGCGACCGCCGTGCCGGTCGGGCGGACACGTCCCGGCTGGGCGCGCTCACCGGCGCCGGCAGTCCCACCGCGAATGCGACTACGGCGCCGAACACGATCAGTATGACTATCGTTATGAGGCCGGCCGCGAGAGTGTCCATATGGTTCAGGCTAACGTGCGGTCGCCTTGGGCGACCGATCGGAAGGGGCCTTCTTTCGAGATGAGCTAGTGCGTCTTGACCGACAGCTATTGTAAATGCGATCGGAATGCTTCGGAAAAATGGCATCGCACGGCGGGCTAATCCTGCGCCAACTCGCAGATCCTGACGAACTCGTCTGCCTTGAGACTTGCACCGCCAACCAATGCGCCATCGACTTCCCGCTGACCAATATACTCCGCGAAATTGCCGGCGTTCACGCTCCCACCGTACAGAATGCGAACCGCCTCGGCCCACTCCTGCGAGCCGAGGTCGGCGAGGCGCTTCCGAATGAAGGCGGCGACGTCGTTCGCCATCTCACCGGTCGCCGGCAAGCCGGTGCCAATCGCCCACACCGGCTCGTAGGCCACCACGACATCGGACTCGCGAAGTTCGGACAGTGCGCCGTCCAGCTGCGCACGAATTACTCGTTCGGTAACGCCCTGTTCCCGCTCGGCAAGCGTCTCTCCCACGCACAGAATCACGGTCAGTTTGTGCCTCAGCGCTCCTCGTACCTTTTGGCCGACAAGCTCATTGGTCTCGGCGAAATACTGCCGGCGTTCGGAGTGGCCAAGAATCGTGTACGTGCAATGTCCCACCAACATCGCCGGTGAGATCTCGCCGGTGAATGCCCCACTGTCTTCGAAATGACAGTTCTGGGCGCCAACTGCTACGTCGGTTCCAGCAGCGACTTCAGCAACCGCCAGCAGCGAAATCGCCGGCGGGCAAAGGACGACCTCTACTCCGGATAGATTCTCGGTTTGATTCAGAATCTGGCCGGCCAGTTGCCGCGCTTCGGTCAGGTTTGTGTTCATCTTCCAGTTGCCCGCGATCAAGGGTGTCCGATTCATTCGTCCTCCAGTGCTGCAACTCCCGGCAGCTCGCGTCCTTCGAGAAACTCGAGCGATGCCCCTCCGCCTGTCGACACGTGGTAGAGCTTGTCGACAGTGCCGGAGTCCTTGAGGGCGCCGACAAGGTCGCCGCCGCCAATGATCACGCGCGCTTTCGAACCGGCCAACTGGTTCGCGAGCGCGTGGGTCCCAAAGGCGAAGGCGGGTATTTCGCTGAGGCCTACCGGCCCGTTCCAGACTACGGTGCCGGCCGATTCGGCTATCGCGGCGAACTCAGCGACCGTCTTAGGGCCGATGTCAAGAATCATCCAATCGGCCGGCACCTCGTCCACTCCTATCTCTCTGAACGAAACACCAGCGCGTGCCTCCTCTGCCACGCGGGCGTCGACCGGCAACGTGAGCCTGTCGCCGGCCTGCTCGAGGATCGTGCGCGCGGTGTCCAACTGATCGTCTTCGACGAACGATCTCTCGACTGCGATTCCCTGAGCCTTCAGGAAGGTGTTTGCGATGCCCCCGCCGATCAAGATGCGGTCGACAACAGATAGGAGATTCTGAATGACGCCGATCTTGCTGGAAATCTTGGCCCCGCCGATGATTGCGACCAGCGGTCGGATGGGATCCCGAAGAACCTGGCCCAGCGCCGAAATCTCATCGGCCATAAGGAATCCGCCGTAGGCCGGGAGGTGCTGGGCGACGCCCACGGTAGACGCGTGGGCCCGATGGGCGGCCCCAAATGCGTCATTGACGTAGAGCTCGCCCAATCGCGCCAGGCTCTCCGAGAAACTTGGCTCGTTTCTCTCCTCCTCCGGGTAGAAGCGAAGATTCTCCAGGAGAAAGGTCTCCCCTGGCTTGCCGGCCATCACGGATGTCTCCACCGCGGTCCCAACACACTCGTCCAGGAAGCGGACAGGCCTACCGGTGATTTGGGAGAGGCGTTGGCCGACGGGCCTCAATGACAGAGCAGGGTCCGGCTTACCGCCGGGCCGGCCCAGGTGTGACATCAGAATCACGGTCGCGCCGTCTGCCAGCAGGTGGTCTATCGTTCTCAGAGACGCCCGAATCCGCAGGTCGTCGGTGATGTTGCCGTCGTGCATGGGCACGTTGAAATCTACGCGGACCAGCACCCGCCGGCCGGCGACCGGGAACTCCGCGATGCTCTTCTTGCCTGACGCACCCAATTGCTCAGTGCCTACGAGCGTGACTCAAAATCCCCGTTCGATGATATAGGCGGTGACGTCGGACAATCGGCAGCTGTAACCCCATTCGTTGTCGTACCAGCTCAATACCTTCAGCATCTTGTCGCCAATTGCCATCGTCATCTCCGCGTCTACGATCGATGAGGCGGGATTGCCCCGGAAGTCGGTCGACACCAGCGGTTCGTGCGTCACGGTCAGGACGCCTTTGAGCGCGCCGTCCGCCGCGTCGGACAGCGCATCGAGCGCGCTCTCGCTAGTCACAGACTGCTCGGTGTCCACCACCAGGTCGATGATCGAAACCGTCGACGTCGGCACCCGCAGGGCCAGCCCGTGGAACTTGCCCTCCAGCTCGGGGATCACTAACGCGGCGGCGCGGGCGGCCCCTGTGGTGGTGGGAGTAATATTCATCGCGGCTCCGCGCGCCCGGCGCATATCGCCGAAGACCTGGTCCAGCACCTGCTGCTCGTTGGTGTAGGAGTGGACCGTGGTCATCAGTCCGTTGACTATTCCGAAGCTGTCGCTGATCACCTTTGCCACCGGCGCGAGCGCGTTGGTAGTACAGGAGGCGTTGGACACTATGTTGTGCGACGCGGGGTCGTACTGCTCGTGGTTCACGCCGAAGACAACCGTGATGTCCTCGCCCTTGGCCGGCGCGGAGATCAGGACCTTCTTCGCTCCCCCCTCCAGGTGGCCAGCAGCCGCCGGCGCGTCGGTGAACCGGCCGGTGGACTCGATTACGAGCTCGACACCGAGATCGCCCCAGGGTAGCTTGGCCGGCTCGCGTTCGGAGACTACCTTGATGCTCCGGCCATCAATCACCAATCCTCCGTTCGCCACGGATATTTCGCCCTGGTAGGGCCCGTAGTTCGTGTCGTACTTGAAGAGGTGAGCATTCTGCTCCGGCGTCGCCAGGTCGTTGATGGCGACTACCTCTACCTCTGGATGTCGCTCCAATATTGCCCGCAATGCCAGCCGGCCGATGCGTCCGAATCCGTTTATGCCTACCTTTGCTGCCAATTCTTAGTCTCCTGGCTCCTTTGGCCGCTGCTTCTTGGGCCGCGCAGGCGATTTCCCACCCGACCCTGCGAATCGTCTGAGTCCTTGCTCTTATTGTATAAGAGTCAGGTGGCTATTCGTTAAGAATAGGGCCTCCTTGAACGGCATCGTTGCAGCGGAGGCAGTCGCCGGTCCCGCAGTGGGTCGCTGCCGGGTCAGTCCGGATCGCGCTCTCGGCCTCTTCGAGAAAGCGGCGCGCCGGGTAGATCCGCCACCGGCTCCGGCCCACCTTCGCCCTGACCTCGAGCGGAGCGACCGCCGGCGCCAGACTCTCGAATCCCTGCGAGCACCCGCCAACCTGTGTCTCTACTACGGTGCCGTCCGGCCCGTTTGCCCAACGCCGGAACATGTTCCGGCCGGCGTTCTGTTCGGCAAGGTGAATCGCCGTCATCCTGTTCAATCCCACGCCCATCAGCACGTAGAAACCACCCTGCGCGGCTATGGCCTCCAGAGGAGCGAACACGTCGGAAGGCGTTTGCCCTCCGATGAGACGGCCAGACCGGGGTCCTGCTCCGGCAAATGAACACAGCGGATGATCGCCCCGGTCTCGCCCCGGCACGCCCAGGAGCGTCTTGGGAATGGTGCCCATCGACGCGGAGATTGCGTCGGAATCTGGGGAGTAAACGCAGTCCTGGTTGCCCGCCACCCACTCGGTTGAAGCGTCGTAGTCGAATCCGTTGCGCGCCGGCCGCCTTCCATTCGGCGCCGGCGTGACGAAGTCAGTGAAAGTTGGAACCACTACGGTGCAGCCCTCGAGCAGCAATCCATCGATTACCGCTTGAGCGCCTCCTTCCACCCAACCGAACGATCGAAGAGACGAGTGCACGCCCAGCGCGTGACCGGAGAGGCCATTGGTTCGCACCGCGCGCCGGATGTCCTCAACGGTTACGTTGGTCAATTTAGGCGATTGATGAACTCTCAAACTGGCGTGGCACGAATGGCTTGCCAGCCGGCATATGTGGCCGAATCGCCCAGTCCCTCTTCAATACGCAGAAGCTCGTTGTACTTGGCGACGCGTTCGCCCCGGCTCGGCGCGCCGGCTTTGATCTGACCTGAACCAGCCCCAACCGCCAGGTGGGATATCGAGGCGTCGTTGGTCTCGCCGGAACGGTGCGAGACCATCGTTGCCCAGCCGTTCCGTTGGGCCATCTTAACCGCCGCCAGCGTCTCGCTTACCGTTCCTATCTGGTTGGGTTTGACCAGGAGCGCGTTCGCCACGCCCTCCTCGAAGGCGCGCTCGATTCTGTGCGGGTTCGTGACCAGCAGATCGTCACCTACTAGTTGCACGCGGTCCCCCAAGCGCTCGGTGAGCAGTTTCCAACCGGCCCAATCGTCTTCCGACATCCCATCTTCGATCGAAACGATCTTGTAGCGCTCGGCCCAATCGGCCAGCAGATCGACCATCTCGCCGCCATCCAGCTCCTTACCCTCGATAGGCAATCGATATTTGCCGGCTTCGAACAGCTCCGTCGCTGCCAGGTCGAGCGCCAACACGATCTGACGACCGAAGTCATAGCCGGCGTCATCGATCGCCGCCGCGATTAGCTCCAGGGCCCGCTCGTTTGAGCCGATCGCCGGCGCAAAGCCGCCTTCATCGCCCACGTTCGTGGAGAGTCCCTCTCTTGCAAGGCGATTCTTCAGCGCCTCGTACACCTCGACGCCGGCCCGAAAGGCGTCCGAGAATCGCTCGAATCCGACCGGCGCGATCATGAACTCCTGGAAATCGGTCGATCCGGCCGCATGCTTGCCGCCGTTCAGTATGTTCATCATCGGCACCGGTAAGGTCTGCGCGTCGGCGCCGCCCAGGTAACGAAAGAGTGGAATGCCCAGGTAGTTTGCGGTCGCGTTCGCAACCGCCCAGGAAACCGCCAACGTCGAGTTAGCGCCCAACGAGCTCTTGTTCCGGGTGCCATCCAGCTCGACCATCGCCCGATCCACGCCGGCTTGGTCGATTGCCGAGGCGCCAATCAGTGCCGGCCCGATGATCTCGTCAATGTTACGCACGGACCTGGACACTCCGGCGCCTGAGTACCGCTTCGGATCGCCGTCGCGCAGCTCAGTCGCCTCGTGGGCGCCAGTCGATGCTCCGGAGGGCGCGGACGCCCGTCCCACGCTTCCGTCGGCCAGCAGCACGTCGGCCTCGACTGTCGGCCGTCCCCGCGAGTCTAGGATCTCGCGGCCGCGCACCTGCTCGATCGCGATGGTGGGAACACTCATCTAGCCGTCAACTCTCTCGTCAGGTGACCAGGATGAACAGCAGGTCGTTCACGTTGGTGTTAGTTGGTCCGGTGATGAGCTGGTCGTCGATCTGCTTGAAAAAATTGTAGCTATCGTTGTTCGCCAAGAATGAGTCTGGATCGAGTCCGGCCCGGGTCGCCTTTTCAACGGTAAATCCGTCTACGATGCCGCCGGCGGCGTCGTTCGGACCATCGGAGCCGTCCGTCGCCAACGTCATAATCAGGCTGCGCTTTAACCCGGCCATCTGTATCGCCGCCGCCAGCGCCATCTCCTGGTTTCGCCCTCCAACGCCCTGGCCCCGGACGCTCACCGTCGTTTCTCCGCCTGCCACGATGCAAGCCGGCGCCGGCACGGGATTGCCGGAGTACTCGATTTCCTTGGCTATCGCCGTGGCGAAGTGGGCAATCTCACGGGCCTCTCCCTCAACCCAGGTGGACAGCAGCAGCGTGTTCAAGCCTTCCTTGCTTGCCTGCTCTATGGCTGCGCCCGCTGCGATCTCGTTGCTTGTGACTACCACGTTTACGGTTTTGTCGAAGATAGGGTCTCCCTGCTTTGGAGTATCCGGAATCTGTCCCGCCATTCCTGCTTCGAAGTGCTTGAGAATGCTCGCCGGCAGTTGGCCGGTCAAGCCGTACTTCTCCACCACTCCCCAGGCGTCGGCGAACGTCGACGTGTCCGCGACGGTTGGTCCAGATGCGATCACGTCAAGAGGGCTCCCTACGACGTCCGACACCATCAGAGATATTATGTCCGCCGGCATCGCGAGGCGGGCCAGTCCGCCTCCCTTAACCAGGGACAGGTGCTTCCTGACGGTGTTCATCTCGTTGATGTTGGCGCCGGAGCGCAGCAGGCTGTCGGTTAGTTGGCCTTTGTCCGCAAGGGTAACCCCTTCAACCGGCGCTACCATCAGCGCTGAGCCACCGCCGGATATCAATGCGATAACGAGAGTTCGGTCGTCGGAGTCCGACAGCATCTCGACAATCTTGCGCCCGCCGGCGACGCCCTGCTCGTCTGGGATGGGATGCGCCGCTTCGTGGATTTCAATGGTCTGGGTGGGGCCGCCATAGCCGTACTTGACGTTGATGATCCCGGCGGTAATTCGATCTTCCAGCGTCTCTTCGATGGCCTGGGGCCATTGGGGCGCCGGCCTTGCCCGCGCCTATGACTAGAATGCGATCATAGCGGTCGAGGTCGTAGTCCCGACCGGAGACGCTCAGAACCGAGCCTGAGAGTTGGAGGTTGCGCTTGACTGCCTGGGCCGGCTCGACTGCCGCGAGCGCGGCGTCGGCCAGTCTCATAGCCAGGGCCCGCCGGCGGGGCCCGATCGGTTTCTTCAGTTTGTGAGGGTGGTCGTGTCACTTTTCGGCCTCACTGGACCCACAGCCCCAGTCGGCGCCGGCAAGCATCAAGGATCGAGGTGCGATACGCGGTCGTGCGACAGTCGGCATTTGTACTGCTACTTATCGGGAGGATGAGGTTCTGGAACGGTTGTGACGAACAGCCAAGGCCTCGAACTCGTCGCTAGTAGACTAGCAAAAGGCCGTATGACCGTCAACGAGTTGGCGGCGCCCATAACTGTTCAGAACTGGGTAGGAGACTAGTAGTACTAGGGTTTGCTTCGAACTGTTGACACCGCCCTAGCGGCTCACACTTGGGTCTATCGCTATCTGCCATGCTCGCGACCTCGAAAGGTCTTTTCGTCATGCCGGACCTCACTTATCGGTGAAGGAGTAATTTTCAACCCACAAATGCGTCAGATCCAAGCACCGTTCGATCTCATCCCCGCTCCCAGTCGAGTCTACGACCTGGCTCCTTTCTCTTGGCCAAAGAAGGTGGAATAGTGTTGTGGTGGAAACCAACATCACTCGTCATCCGCCAGAGGCGGACCGCCCGTGCAACCCTTTCCTTGCCTCCGCGGATAAGAAGTCCTCGGCTGGTGTAGTTTTGATCAGTGCGAAATTGTGTCCCTGGGGAGTAGATACCCCCTTAGTCTGAACACTTGCGCGGCGCTCAAACTCGTCAGGCAACTGAGAAGGCCAGGACATGATGCGTCTGACAAGAGCGGTCGGGGCGTTGGATGGCGACAGTAATTGTGGGCCCAACGTCCGGGTGTTCAACGATGGCCTTTTGAATTGGTCGAACGGCGGTCGCTTTCGAGTTGGAGCCTGTTGATAGAACTAGGACGGGGCTAGCAGGCCCTTCCTCAGAGCGTAGCGCACGAGTTCCGAACGATGGCGCAGGTTGAGTTTCTCCATGATTCTGGAACGATACGTGTCGACGGTCTTGACACTGATAATCAGCTGATTCGCAATCTCTTGGTTGGTATAGCCCTCGACGGTGAGTTTCAAGACTTCTCGCTCGCGCCCGGTCAGCAGGTCCAAGCCGGCGTTTTCACCGTCGTCGCTATCTCGGTCGCCGACCAGAAGCCTTGCCGCCGAGGGATAGAGGAAAACACCGCCGGCATGGACAGTTCGAATCGCCTGCATCAACTCAGTGTCCGCGGAGCGCTTAAGCACGTAGCCGTTGCCTCCACGACGCAGAACTTGCATCAGATACTGCTCTTCGGAGTACATGGTGAGGACTAGGATCTTAGATTTTACTCCCCCTCGACGCATCGCACTGATAGCTTCGAGGCCATTGGCCTTTGGCATAGCGACATCCATCACCACTACGTCTGGTTCTAACTCAACGGCCCCTAGCGAATGATTCTCGACCATCGCTGGCCTCTCCAACGACCTCCATGTCTGCCTCTTGGCTGATCAAAGAGCGCAGACCGGCGCGAAGCAACGCGTGGTCGTCAGCGAGCAATACTCTAATCTTGCCGCTCATGGCCCGTTAACGAGGTGGATTCGTCGAGCGGAATCTCTACGGATAAGACGGTACCTCGGCCTACTTCTGAATCGATCCTCATACTTCCCTGGACCAGTGCCAGTCGCTCCTGCATGCCGAACAACCCCAGGCTCCGGCTTTCGCCGGCCTCGAGTATTTGTTGAGTGTCGAAGCCGACACCATTGTCGCTGACAGTCACGAATACAGAGTCGGCCCGCTGTTCGAGCCGAATCGAAACCTGGTCCGCTCTCGCATGCTTGGTTATGTTAGTAAATGCCTCCTGGACGATGCGATATATGACTACCTCTACGGTCGCCGGCAGCCGGTTCTCGAATCCGAGGGCTTCGTACTCCACATCTGCGGCCATCTTCTCGGAGTAGTCGCGAGCGTACCATTCGACTGCCGCCTTCAGTCCAAGGTCATCCAATGTACTTGGCCGGAGGTCCATCGCCAGTTTGCCAATCTCGTCGATTGCATTGGCCGTCAGCTCACGCAACTCCGAGAGCTGCGCTTTGACCGCGTTGGGTTCGCCATTCTTTTCCATGAGCCGGAGCATCACCAAGATGGAGGTTAGCGATTGCGCCGTTTGGTCGTGCAGCTCCCTGGAGATCCGCTTGCGCTCCTCCTCTTGTGCAGTGATTGCCTGGGAGCTGAGCTCTTGCACCTGATTTCTGTACCGTTGCATCCCGTCGAGCATGCCATTTATCGTATCGGAGAGCCGGTCAAACTCTGGATCAGAGATCAATCCGAGATTGGCCCGGGCGCCCAGGTTTCCGCGGCCGACCTCGTCGACAGTCCGCGACAGTGCCGAGATCGGCCGGAACGCCGCTCGCAAGACTATCAAGTTGACGGCCAGGCTGACGCTGGTCCCAATCAGCGCGAATATCACGACCATCAAGCCGGCGGATTCATCGGGATAGGAACGGACCGCCTCGGCGGTGATGAGGGTGCCGAATATTGCGCCGAGGACCACAATTAGAGAGTTCGCTACCAAGACTTTATAAAGCAGCGGTACGCGCAGCAGTGCGCGTGCCCAGTCAGTTACGGACCAGAAGGCGCGGCTATCTGTGATTATTGACATCTCAGCAAATGCTCTCCCCTCCTGGCAAATGATAACAGTGCACCGCAGACGGCCTCAAAGAAAAGGGGCGCCGAGGTTTGCCATCCGCCCAAGGCCGGCTCAATGGGCACTTTTGTTTTGCAATTTTGCCTTTTGGGGGGTGGTCCTGCGCTGGCGGACAATGGCCGGCGATGGCAGTTCGGCGCCGTATCAGGGCCGGGCACAAGAAGGCCGGCCCTTACCACGAGCATCTTCGTAATACTTATGTCATGTTGCGCGGTGGTCCGGCCTGATGCCCTGCGGAAGCCGCTCAAGCCGGTGGCGCGCCGCGAAGGCGCTCTCGAGCGGTTCCTAGCAGACAGGGCTCGTTGAGGGCCGGCTGAGTTAGATTACCGCTTGAGGACTTCCCACACGAGGATTTAAACCGGCGACTTCTTCCTGAAGCGTTGATTGGCGATGTCCTCCTCAGTCGCCGGGCGCTCCTGAGAGGCTGAGACGTCAACGATGGCCGCCGTGTAACCGTCCTCCTCCAAGAACTCCACTATGAAGTCTTCTCCCCCGGGATAAATGTGCACAATTATGCCGACGTCGCCGGGTATCAGACCCTGCTCGGGAGAATCGCTGTCCAGCAGCGCGCTGCCAGGCGGAACACCACTGATGCGATCGAGAGGGATGTGCACGGTCAGCACGATGTCCGTATGCTCCTTGTAAGCTTTTCTCCTCTTCTGCGGGAACGCCTTAATGAATCAAGGATAGTCGGTTCCCTGGCAAACTGGCCTACCAGATGGAAAAAAAGGGAGACGGAAACGATCTATTGTGACCCGTGCCAAGATAATTCAGGATTTTTGGGTTGGCTTGATCCCGGGAGGCTTACCAGCAACAGGACGCGGTGGCGGGGGAGCCTTTCGAGGGCCCGTTCCCCTGATTACCGGCGTACGGCGCGGCCTTTTGAAAGGCATCGTATTCCTTTCTAAACGCATGCGCGGGGCTCAGACAGCCGTCTCCACCCGGCGGGTATGCGTCAGGTCGCGGCTCGTCACTGGTCGCGCCTGGGAAGGCAATACGGTAGCAATGGCGACAGTATCGCCATTGAACGCCATGAACTCCACTACGTAGGCGTCCCCGCTGGCGTGAACGTGTATGACGGTGCCGACATCGCCGGACCTTAGCTGTTCGCCCTCGTCGCCGGAGACATCTGAGGTCAGTACGACTGGCTCGTGTTCCTTGAACAATTTCTCACCTCTTCCGCGGGAACGCTGTGATGAATCTGGGATAGTCGGTACCGTGGTCGACTTGCCAGACGGTCCGGATTCGCGGGTTGCGCTCGTCCGGCGTCTCAATCGCTCCATCCACATAGTAGCGCGTTCCATACGCGGTTTCTACTACCGCAACGACTTCGTGACTCTCCGACTGATGCCGCAATGCCGCAGCAAAGCCCTGCCAACAGTCTATGTTAAAGCCGAAACTCGCAAAGAAAGCAGCTTTGGGTCGGCCACGCGGGTTAGCGAACGACAGCAGGAACTCGGTAACCTTCCTCCGTTCGACATGGGCCCGTCGTGCATTGGGCAGCCTCAATCACAACACCCATGCTGCAGAACCCGCCACAACAGATTCAACCTTTGCAGGCCGCCCAAGGAACGGATTTTGTTTCGCCCGTCAATCGGTCTCGATATTCGCCTTGATATGCAAATAATCTCAGCATCATCAACTCAGCATATCGCTGACTCAATCGCCAAGCCTCATAATAATCGCGTATCCCCATCTCTTCATCTGGCGTCGGATGAGTAGCTCTGTTGCGAAGCCGGGTAATGAAGGTTGGCCCAGCATCGTCATCCTCACTTGTCTTATACTTGCGCCACACCCTCATTAGACTAGGAAAGTCCGAAAGATCGTGTCCAATACCAGATGTGCAGAGAGCCTCTCTAATATAATCCCCGGCAGGTTCCCTCCTTTGCTTCTTACGACCTAGAACTAACTTCGACAACCCCTCCAAAGCACTCTGGCTCTCTCGAAGAGCGATTGGAAACATAGCAAGTCTCATATGAGCGATCATTGAACTCTGTGCGTATGATCCAATCAGGTTTTGAATCCCTGATTTGTCATTGTTGATGCATCGCCAGAATCCAGGGAGAAGCGTCGCGATTGACGCTCCTTTGTGACGGCTGAACCAATTATCACCAAGATACTTGCTCTGATTGAATCTGCCAATTCTCCCCCAAACGTACCGCCCTGCGTCATCATAACCAATCGTCACAGATAGCGTCCTGTAGACACCTGTAATAAAAGTGAAGAATTGCGTCAATCCGTCACACAAACGATTGAGGTCTGCGACGGAAAAGTCATTGCCGTCGGTCCGTGCGATCTCTCCCGTATGAGTTACGCCGAAATCTTCATTATCAGTTTCAGCACACTCCTCGATAATGATGCTCCATCCGTCCGCTTCAATTTCCGAGCGACCTAACATACTTACATAATCGCCTGTGGTATGAGGATACATAGCACCGTCCCCAAGAAACATAGGGAAATCCTCAATGCATAATCGGGCATGTTTGACTGGGGACTCCATTACAGTAAATCGATTCTGGGTGACGACAAGCCGGCCCTTGGCAGGGCTTCGCTTTCCATCGCCACTGATCGCCGAACCTCCAAGAGTCGTCACCATTGCCTCCACAGCGCGATTGTTGCGGAATCGCACCACTACTGGCCGCATCTCATCAGACCCCCGCCATAGTCGACCATGGCCAGACACTGTGATACCAATTTTCGCGTCATCATACACAGCATCATAGAAGTCCAATACCAAACCACCGTCTATCCGAGGAATGACGATGGCCGATATCGATTCTTGACCGTCCTGCAACTCCAAGGTCGCGTTAACCGGTTCGTCCAAGGTTGCCGGAATGATATTCCTGAAGAAATCTTCAACCAAACTCATCATTGCTTCCAGGATAACCTAGCATCTACCCAGTGGAAGTATCAGCACTTACAATGCCCACATCAGTTCCTCAACAACCTCCCCACCACATCCTCCACCGTCCGGCCCTCCGGCGACTCGCGCAGCCACTTCCGCAGCTCCCGGCGGGCAATCGTTACCGTCACGCGGTCCCGCTCCTGACGCAGTTGTGCAAGCTGCCGGCCCGCGCCGGCCGCCGCAGCCTCGCCGGCCTCGGATATCGCGACGTGCAGGTCCTCCGCCGGATCGAACTCGGGGATGGGCAGTATCCATAGTTTCTTCTGCAGGTCACGCGTTTTACCCGCCCAATTCGGCGTCGTGTATTTGTTTACATCCTCCGCCAGCACCTCACTGTTGATGATGGCAAGTAAGTAGTTGGCTTCTTCCAAATGCCTGCAGGTAACCCAGAACAGCTTATAGTCAACTATTGCACTGTCGTCTTCAAGCAGCGCCGATGTCGGTGCACCCCATCCGCTGTACACAACACGGACTGGCCGATCGCCACTACCCGTACGCCATTCCAGTTGCGAGGAGAACTCCCGATGATAGTCCAACCTCCCAATCAGGTTCAGCTTGTTGACTGGCTGTTTATAGTCGTCCCAAAGCCTGCTGACGGTTCGCCAGCGATCACGCATCCGCCGCTCCAGTCCTCCCACGCGAACGCCTCCGATACCATCTGATTCAGTTGGAAACTGGCCCTCGCCGCGCCTCAGCGGCAAAACCGCCTCAAGGGGATCAAGGGTGGCGTACGGAACCAACGTTTCTCCCAAGTGAACTTCGAACAGATGCGTTTTTTCGATAGTCTGATCAGTGATGGCGGCCAAATCGAGGCTTCGCCACGGCTCCTTATCTTGTGAACCTCGTCTCGGATTCACGTTCACTGTCTGCCCGGCCTGAACAATCGCTAGGTTCTTGGTCTGTTCTACGAAGAACAGTCGCCGGGGAACGATTGACGCTCCTTGACGAGAGTATCCCGCGTAAGGCGAAACACTGCCGGCTGATGTATCAGTGATGTTGATGCGTGTTTGTCTGTCCGGGTTTCCGCCCGGCTCGCCCAACCAGCGCTCCACCTCACCGGAAAGGGATGCCGCCTCGGCGTTTTCGCCGATCCTCCGGGCAAAAACGACCGACGCGGGAACTGGGAAGAACGTATTGGGTTTCAACCCCTCCAGGTCCCAGGCGGTCTTGTGGCCGAAATCGACGGCGAGGATGCGACCCTGCGCGCGGCCCCTTCCCTTGCCAGTTGACTTGGCTTGCCAAGCGCCGGTCCGCCACTTGGAATGTTGGCCGGTCTGCAAGGCGCTATGAGGCATCACCATGCCGATGACACATCCGTCCCTCAGGTACAAGTCGGCGCTACGAGCAAAGAACATGCTTGAAATATCCTGGTGATTTGCGTGCCTCCCTCCAACCCAGATGCCATAAACGTCCTTGCTCTGGCGCTCCAACTCTGTGCGCAGCGTTCGGGCTGTGTTGCGATAGATCAACCACGGCGGGTTCCCCACAATGACGTCCACCTTGCGGCGGGACAGGGCGACCGGCCGGACGAGGTTGCGGGTGTAGTAGGCCCAGATGTGGTCCCGGCCCTCGGTGTGGAGGTCCCGCATCGTCCCTATCGTTTCCTCGAGGACCTGCCGCTCGTTCGGATCGGTTATGTAGTTGTCGTCGAGAGCGATGAAGGGGTCGTCGCCCCGCTCGATCGCCTCGGCCACGTCGCCCATCAACGCGTCGAAGTCCTCGGCCCGGTCGACCAGGCTCACCGGGAAGACCAACTCGGTGTTGCGCTCGTCGCCAACCTGGATCCTGACCTCGTGCTCGGCGAACATGTCGCCGGTCCGGAAGCGAAGCTGCAGGGCGTCACCCAGGTAGATCGGGATCGACATCGAGGCGTCAAAACCCGACTTGGCGGCCTTGTTGATAGCCGGCCGAGCGGCCAGGGTCCAGGCTGCCCGCGCAAGGTGGACCGATACCGGGTGTACGTCGATCCCGGTCACCGACGTTCGCAGCTTGTCCAGCACCTGCTTGGGATGGAGGCCGCTCCGATTGGCAGCTGCGATGAAATGGTTGACCGCCTCGGCTAAGAAGGTGCCGGAGCCGCAGGCCGGGTCCAACACCCTCTGATTGAGCGGGTCGGCCACCAACTCGCGGACCATTACCCGAGCGAGCCAGTCCGGCGTGTAGTATTCGCCAAGCTGCCGGCGCACATCCGGCGATATGACGGTCTCGTAGAGAATCGCGGCGACGTCGGCCGGCGCGTTGCCCCAATCGAAGCGGGCGACCCGATGCGCCAGGGTCCTGAGCAGCGGCAGTCCGGCGACCTCGGTCGGCCAGGCGAAGAAGTCGGACTCGACGACGCCCTGTAGCCCTGTCTGGCTGCGGAACTGCCGGCCGATCAGCAGGTCGGCCGGGTTGCCTTCCGCCATCCGCCGGATGTCGATTCCGAACGAGGCCTGCACGACCATGCCGATGACGGCGGTCAGGTAGGTGTGCCGGATGAACAGGTCGTCCATCTGCTCCGGCGTCCGCGCGATCTCGCCCAACGCGGTCCGCAGCAGGTCGTGCCAGAGTTGCCGCTTGATCTGGATGGTCTGGTAGCCGGAGCAGGAGTCGTAGAGTGTCTTGAGCGAGGCAAGGTCCCGTCGGTAGGAGGGGCTGTCAGGGCCGAAGTGGGCTGAAATCGCCGCACGGTCCGGCTGTATCGCTTCCAGCGATACCAGCGCCTCATCGCGCAGCCACTCGTAGAGTAGGAACCAGCGTTCAGGCGCCTCTAGCACGAAACCATAAGGAGCGGTTGTCTTTACAGGTCCGGCGTTGGGCCAGCGCAACAGCCAGTGCCGGCCATCGGTAAGCACGCCCATGCGGACGCCCTTGCCGGCCTGCTGAGACTGCTCCAGGTAGTCGTCAAGCTGCTGGACGTACTCTGAGTTGGGATCGAAGCCGCCGGTTGTGTCGACGCGGCGCTTTACCTCGATGAAGGTGTCTAAAGCGGTCAGGTCTACCGCCCGCCGGGAGCCCTCCTCGGGCGGGTTTTCCTCGATGATCTCGTCGCTATTCGCCAGTCCGGTAACGATGAGGAAGTCGCGGACGGCGCTGGTGATATTCGCCTCGCTCTCGAAGGCGGCGTGCCGGCGCAGAATCTCGCCGGCGGCCTCAGCGTACCTGGGATCTTTGTAGTCAAGCCGGATGGTCATACCCACTCCTCGATGAGTGCTTATTGTAGAGCCAAGTATCGCTGGGTGAGAACACACCGCCGGAAAAGGTCGGGATCGCCGGCGTCCCAAGTGTTGCTGGGCGAACCTCGAAAGGCTCTATAATACGGTTGCTAGGAATTCCGTTGGTTGCAACAACGCCCGCAAATCAGAGGGCATTCATACGAACGATCGTGTGCGAGAGGGAGAGACCCCGTGGATAGAGAGCCCGGCTTGTCCTTGGATCATGCCGAGCAAGCTTGGAAGATTCTGGAACAATCGGAAAAAGAGTTCGCAGATGACGATGTTCTTCAAGGCTCCGAGAAGCTATGGGGGGCAGCATGCCAGGCCGTAATGGCTGTCGCCAAGAGCCGTGGATGGGACTACGGAAAGAGCAAGCATAGGTCGGTGGTCATAGACAGATTGGTAGAGGAGCGCGGCGACTCTTCATTGGCATCGGGATACTCGGTCGCCCAGAAGTTCCACGCGAACTTCTATAACAATTTCATGGAAGATGATGACATTGTCCGAGATCGCCCCATTGTTCATCAGTTGGTAGAACAATTGCTAAACGGAGAATCTGGTCAACCACCGCCCAAATGACCGGTACCCGACCCCCCAGGTTGTATTCGCAGGGCGATTAATCCCGTTACCGTTACACAAATTTGGTGTAGACGTACCGTCTGGCAAGGTGCCCCACCGGCGAATCGAGGTCTGAATGGCTAACCATTGGAATTCGACGGATCAGGACATACTCGATACTCTCCGTGGCGTGGAGACGATCGCCGTCGTTGGGCTATCGCCGGACCCCTTCCGGCCGAGCTACGGCGTCGCCGGCTATCTGCAGCGAGCCGGATACCGGATAGTCCCGGTCAACCCGAACTACCCCGAGGTGCTCGGCGAGAAATCGTACCCTTCGCTCAGCGCAGTCCCCTTTCCGATTGACATCGCAGATATCTTCCGCCGGCCGGACGCGCTGCCGGAGGTGGTCGAGGACGCCATCCGCGCCGATATCTCTCGCCTTTGGTTTCAGATCGGCGTCGTGAACGACTCCGCCATCCAGCGTGCGCTCGACGCCGGCATCCAGGTCGTCGTGGACCGATGCCTCAAGGTCGAGCACGCCAGGCTGCTCGCCCGCCGCACCTGATGCCAAATGTTGCGTGACCGCGAAGCAAGACCGGGCAGCCAGCCGTCGAACCTATTTCCCTCGGGACTGATCGATTGGACCTGACGCCATTCGGCATGCTCGTCTCCGGCAGGCTGCAGGCGCGAAGCTGGTACGACTTCGACGCCGGCCAGGCGCGGTCCAGCCTGCCGGTAATGGGCTTCGGATGGGTCTTTCCGACAACGTCGCGTCCGAGGGCGGAATCCAGCCTCTTCGTTACGGTCAGGGCCGGAGAATCCAGCTTCCGCACCCGGCCGGAGTTCGACCTGTTGGGCCTTTGCGGCATACATCACGATCCTTCCTTGATTACCTACGCCTGCGGGGCAATCGGCTGGTCGATCGAGGTCAGCTACTACCTGAGCGAAGACGGCGAGGACGTCATCGAAGCGCTGGAACTGCGCTCGACCGCGCCCCGGTCGCAAGAGTTGATCATCGGATTGGGCGAAATCCACGCCCGATACCGCTCGAACCGAGCCGGGGCGCGAGAGTATCCCCTGGTTTCGGCAGCGACGCTGCTTTCACCGCCGGCAAGTGCCTGGTCGGGGTCTGAACGCGCCGAGCTAAAGGCTGCGATTGCGCAGGCTCCGCCGGCGCTGGATTACGAGCATCTGGAGATCGATGGCTCCTCGGTACATCTGCGCCTTGCGCCCGGCGAGTCGGTCCGGACGCTACGCGCCTTGGGGCGCTTCACAACGACGCGTTCCTTGAATCCAGACGCGGCGCTCTCTCGGCTAGAAAATGTCCGGCTCGAGCACGATCGGATGACAGACCAGTTCCCCCGGCTCGAAGGCGACTGGCCCAGCCATTGGGCCCAGGGGTTCCGCTACGACTTCGAGACTGCCCGCGCCTGCGTTATGTCACCCAGCGGCGTGTTCGACGACCATTGGCTGAGCTGGATGACGAGCTGGCCCCGGGCGGTCCTGGCGGAGAACAGCCTCGACGCGCTGCGCCTGGCCTACGGCGACCCGGAGACGGCCCGGCGAGCGCTTGGATCGACCCTGCGGTGCGCGACCGGGCCGAACCTCCCCTGCGTTTTTGCCGGCGGAGAGCCGAACATGGTCGCCAGCGACGGCGAGATTTGCGGTACCTCGCCGGCCTGGTGCCTTCCGTTCAAGAACATCGAGCAGCTTTACTGGCTGGATCCGAATCCTAGCTGGTTGGCGGAGATCTATCCTCGGCTCGCCGGCTACCTGGATTTCTGGCTCGACCACCGCACCGACGAAGACGGTTGGATCACCTACCACTGCACCTGGGAGGCCGGCGAGGACGGCTCCCTGCGCCTGGATCCGGGCGGGTCCGGCGACAACCCGATCAGACACCTGGTCCGGCCGGTCGAGTTGCAAGCAACCATATCTCATGCCGCCGAGGTGATGACACACTTCGCGACGGAGCTGGGATTGGACGACGACCGCGCCAGGTGGCGCCAGGTCGCGGAGTGGTACCGCCGGCGGACCCTCGACCTCTGGCACGCCGGCAGCGGGAGATTCCGGGACTGGGATAAACCGGGCAATCGTTTCCTTGCCTCTCAGGGTAAGGCCTATTGGGGAGTCGACCACGTCGAGTTTTCCGCTCTCTCCTTTACGGCGATGCTCACGGGCGGATGCACCGAGCAGCAGCTCTCGTCGTTGAAGGAGCATTTCGAGTCGTTTCGGTCGCCGCCGTGGCTACTGTGGCCCTCCTGGACCCACGCGCTGCTGGAGTCCGCGTCTGCGGCCGGCTGGCTGGAGAAGGCCGGAGAGATGGCTTGGAGAACGGCTGACCGTGTCTACGGGATCACCGATCGCCGGACCCTGGCGGCCGGCCCCCGGCCCTTGCCGGGAGTGGCGCCGGAGTTTTGGCCGGACGATCCACGGGCGATGGACGGCGCGGACTGCTACGGATGGGGCGGCAGCTCGGCACTATTTGTCATTCGCCACCTTCTTGGGTTCAGGGCGGCGCCGTCCGCGGGCCGGCGAGTATTCGAGCTCAGTCCGGCCCTGCCGCACGAACTGGCCAGCGGACGTTCACTCTCCATCCGTGGGCTGAAATTCGGCGGACACGAATTGGGTGTCCAGCTACGGCGATCCGATTCCATTACCCGGACCGTGCTGGAGTTCGACAGACCCGCCATTCTGGCGGAGCCGGGAAAGGAGACTGCGCGGCGACAACGCCGGCACACGATGAGCCTGGAAAACGGCCGGCGCCACTTTTTCGAGCTGTCAGGTTGACGAGATACAAGCACTTTGTGTAAACTTAACCAGAACTAAAGTTCGAAGCGGTGCGAAAAAAGCGCAAGGAGTGTGTCAAATGTCACCAAGACGTCGTCATTCGATAAGTGACCGACAGGCCACTATGTTGAAATACATCAAAGATTTCGCCGCAGAGCGCGGGTACCCGCCGACAGTCCGCGAAATCGGGGAGAAAATGGACATCTCGTCCACTTCGGTGGTGGACTACCACCTGCGGGCCTTGGAACAGTTCGAGCACATTCGCCGCGTAAAAAAGCTATCACGCGGCATCGAGATTGTTGGTGAGGCGACGAGCCGCGGGACCGTACACGGCGTCCCGATACAGGGCCGGATCGCCGCCGGCGCGCCCATAGAAGCGATCGACAACGCGCTCGACAGCATTAGCCTGCCCCCGGAGCTGAGCACGGACGACGCCTACGCCCTCGAAGTTCAGGGCAAGTCCATGATCGAAGACCTCATCGACGACGGCGATATGATCATCGTCAAGCCGCAGCCCGACGCCAACAATGGAGACATAGTCGTCGGCCTGATCAGGGACAGCAAGGAAGGCGGCGACGGCGAGGCCACGCTCAAGCGGTTCTATCGCGAGAACGACCGAGTCCGCCTCCAGCCGGCCAACTCGGACATGTCGCCCATATTCGTGGACCCAGCGCTCCTGGAGATTCGGGGGAAAGTCGTCGCCGTAATCAGAAGGTTCTAGCGCCCAACGTCGAGGCGCGTCTGGCGGTGGAGCGGGCTATCCGGGTCGCGATCAGCTCGATCCCGACGAATGGATCTTGGATATTTCCCTGCAGAAACTGGTAGTTGAATTCGGCCAACTCGGACAATATCCGGGTTACCACTGCTAACCTGTTGCTGCCCCGGCGCCTCAGCACTCGCTCGACCAGCCAACGGGGCCGGCGCGCCTCCCGCGAAATCTCGAATGCGGACTTGTTCTCCTGGCCCAGAGCCAGAATCATCGCCTCGCTGCGCAGCTGAAACGCCATCGCCCCGATTATCGCGTGAGGTTCCAGTCCTGTTCGCTCGATCAACCTTAGTGCCCGCATCGCGCCGGCCAGGTTGCCGGCGGCCACCGCGTCAGTAAAGCTAAAGACCGTCACCCCGACCTCGGAGTAGTCGGAAGTGAGGCTCATAACGTCTTCGCGGCGGACCGGCTCCTCGCCGGCAAAGGCGACCAGCTTCAAGACCTCGCCGGCCAGGGTGTTCAGGTCTTCGGGGCCCACCTCGGCCAGGAGACCAGCCGCTCCCGGGTCGATGTCGCAGCCAGCCTCTCGAACGCGGTCCACTATCCAACGCCGGCGCTCGCTCGAGGAAAGCGATCGCCTCGGCGCCACCGTGCCGCCGGCTCGGCGAACGATATCGGCCAGCCGGCCCTGGAAGCCGGCGTCGGAATGCTCCAGGAGGACGAGCTCAGTGGTATCCGGCAGCCTGCCGAACAGCTCCTCGAGGGCGCCGGGCTGGCTCTTTGATGACTTGCGCCGGCGGCCCTGTGCGGAGGCCACCAGGCTATTTCGGCTCAGGTCGTCGACGATCACCACCCTACGATCCGCCAGGAACGGGACCGCCAGGCTGGCCGCTTCTAGCTCGTCCAGAGCGACTTGGCCGCCGGCCAATCGAACGTAGTTGAAGGCACGCGCCTCTTCGTCGATCGACGACCGCAACTCTCGCAGCCTACGTTCGCCGAACCAATCGGCGAAGAGCAGGTGGATCAACTGGCCGGGAAGCGGCTATGCCAGCTCGATGACGGCTCCGGTTTCTTTCAACCTGGCCTCCATCTGATCGGCCTCATCCTTGGTGACTCCCTCCCGGACAGCCTTCGGAGCGGCCTCGACCAGGTCCTTGGCTTCCTTCAGGCCCAGATCGGTCATCTCGCGAACAGCCTTGATCACCTGGATCTTGTTTGGACCTATTTCCTTTATGACCACGTCGAACTCAGTCTTTTCCTCAACCACCGCGACGCCGTCCGCGGCGCCATCGCCGGCCATCGGCGCCGCTACCGCTACCGGCGCGGCCGATACTCCGAAACGCTCCTCCAGAGCTTTAACAAGCTCGGAGAGCTCGAGGACGCTCATAGACTCGATCGAGCTGATCAGGTCTTCTTTGCTGATAGTTGCCATTACTCTCTCCTTTAATCGAATAGCGAAATTAGCCGGCAGCGCTGAGCTGCTCAGACCGGGCGTTCAGGACTCGGACAAAGCTGCCGATGGTCGCGCTTAGAACTCCAACCAAGCCATAAATCGGCGACTGCATGCCGCCGACCACCTGTGCCACCAATACCTCTCTCGGAGGCAGGGCGGCCAACTGTCGGATCTGGTCGGCCACCAGGTACTTTTTGTCGAGCAATCCACCCTTTATGACCAACTCGGCAGAGTCGGCGCTGTAATCGATCAGCGCCTTGGCGAGGGCCACCTCGTCGCCTTTCGCATAGGCCACCGCTGTCGGCCCCAACAGCAAGTCGCGCAAGTCTTCAAGTCCCTCGGATTCGGCCGCGATCCGCAGCAGTGTGTTCTTCGCGATGTGGAGGTTCCCCTCCGCCGCGCGCACCCGCCGGCGCAGATCGCTCATGTCGCCGACGCGCAATCCGCGAAAGTCGACCATAACAGTGAAATTAGTCTCTCTGAGTCTCTGCCTCAGGTCGTCAACGGCACTCTCTTTTTCCGGAGCAACCATGCTCGGTCACCTCCCTTCGAATTGGGATTTTCTATGCATCAAAAAACCCCGACTGATACTCAGCCGAGGCAAAATCAATTGACCGTCCCTGGATAGTGAAACTACCGGGAACCCGCGTTTATCGGCCTACTGACGCCTCGGCGGGATTTACGACTAACTGCGACCCGCTGTCTTTGGCAAGTAAGTTTAGCTGGATTCTATCATCAAACGACTGCCGACGCCTCTTCGAGAGTGCGCAGGTCGATTCGCACGCCGGGCCCCATCGTTGGAGCCAGTGTAATGCTTTGGATGAATTGCCCCTTCGCGCCAGACGGCCGGGCGTCGCTCACCGATTTGTACATTGCGACCACATTTTCGGCCAGCCGCTCTTCGTCAAATGACACCTTGCCAACCGGCACGTGAATGATTGCGGTGCGGTCCACCCGAAACTCGACTCGACCCTTTCTGGCGTCGCCCACCGCTTGGGCCAGTTTGTCGGCCGTGACGACGGTGCCGGAGCGGGGTGACGGCATCAATCCCCGCCGGCCTATTATCCGTCCCAGCCGGCCGATGTTTCTCATCACGTCCGGCGTCGCGATCGCAACGTCAAACTCGATCCATCCGTCCTGTATCCGCTTGATCAGATCATCAAGGCCGACGTAATCGGCTCCGGCCTCGCGGGCGATGTTCTCGGCCTCGCCCTGGGCGAACACCAAGACCCTTACTTGCTTGCCCGTCCCGTGAGGAAGCAGGGAAACTCCCCTGACCTGCTGATCGGCGTGGCGCGGATCCACGCCGGTGCGGATGTGCATCTCTACGGTAGCGTCAAAGTTAGCGTAGCTAACCTTCTTCGCCAGCGAGACTCCTTCCGTTATCGGATACTCGACGTTGCGGTCGGCCAACTTTGCCGCTTCTTGATATCTTCTGCCTCGTTTCGCCATTTGCGATTTCCTCTTGTTCGCGAGAATTGGGCTAATTGTCTACGTTACAGCGAATCTCGCCCTACCAGGGGTCATTCATCCTTGGCAACTTCGATTCCCATACTGCGGGCGGTGCCCTCGATAATCCTCATGGCGGCCTCTATGTCGTTGGCGCTGAGGTCCTTCATCTTGAGCTCGGCAATTTCCCGTATCTTGGTTCGCGGCACGGCACCCACCTTCTCGATGTGAGGAGTACCAGAACCCTTCTCGACACCTGCAGCGGTCTTCAGGAGCTCCCCGGCCGGCGGGGTTTTCGTGACGTAGGTGAAAGAGCGGTCCTCGAATATGGTGATCTCAACCGGGACTATGGTTCCCACTTGAGAGGCTGTGCGCTCGTTGTATTCCTTCACAAACGCCATGATGTTGACGCCATGCTGACCCAGAGCCGTGCCAACCGGCGGGGCCGGCGTCGCCTTGCCGGCAGGCACCTGCAGCTTGACCACTGCGCGTATTTTCTTTGCCAATCTGTCCTCCACGAACAGAGGCCGCAATCGTAGTGCGGCCTCTAAAGATCATCACGCTGATTCTGGGCGGCCGGCCTGAGATTAGAGCTTTTCCACCTGTAGAAAGTCAAGTTCGACCGGAGTCTCGCGTCCCAGGAACGACAGCATGACCCGTATCTTGCCTTTGTCCGGATAGACGCCGTCGACGATGCCGACGAACTCTGAGAACGGTCCGTCGATAACCCGGATGCTCTGGCCCTCCTGGAAGGCAATCTTTACTCTCGGAGTATCTGTCTTCGGTTTGAGAATGGCGCGAACCTCGGCTTCGACCAGAGGCACCGGCTTGCTCGCCGGCCCGACAAAGCCGGTTACGCCGGGCGTATTTCGCACTACGTACCAAGAGTCGTCGCCCATTTCCATCTGGACCAAGACGTAGCCAGGGAAAACCTTCCGCTGTACAGTACGGCGTTGACCGTCACGAACCTCGACCTCGTCCTCGACCGGGATCACGACCTTGAATATCTTGCCGGTCATGTCCATCGACTCGATTCGGTGTTCGAGGTTGGCCTTAACCTTGTTCTCGTATCCCGAGTATGTATGGATTACGAACCATTCCCCCTTCGAATCGAGAAAATCCTCTTCCGATTGTTCAGGATCCAGGACCTCAGGATCCTCGGGGTCAGTCGTTATGTTCTCTGTAGCCATCGCTATCGAACCACCATAAAATAGAAGTCTCGGCACCTACCCATTATAGTCTACCGACACCGAGAATTACCTCGAAGAGCTGATCGAACACATAGTCGACCGCTCCCAATATCAATCCCACCACTATAGATACGACCGTCACGAGCACGGTCAGCTTCAAAGTCTGCTCGCGACTGGGTCGCGTGACCTTCCTAGCCTCGGCGCGGATCTCTCTGAAAAACTGGCCGAATCTGTTCCGCCTAGCCTGAGCCTTGGAAGCGCGGCGCGCCTTGGCCTTGGGCTGAGCGGTTGCCGTCTGAGGTTGGCGTCTTAGTATCTGGCGCATGAAGAAATACAACGATCCAAATAGGCGACCGGACCGATTCGCTCGACGAGACATCCGGCCGGCGATCAAACGCGATCTCGCGAAACCGACTTGAATTCAAAACAACGCGGAGAATCTATAGCAGATTTCCGCGTCATATCCAGAGCCAATCATAACACGGGCCACTTCAATGTCAACGCGGTGCCATGTGGGCAAACCCGACAACAAACTGTCGGTAAACAGGCGCGCCCAGCCGCTAGATTTTCAAAAGGAATAGTGGTTTACTGTGCCTGCAACCCAACGCGAGTGCAGCACAAGCGGATGCATCAATCCGAGTGAGTGGGAGCGCCCGACTAGTGAAAACTGAGGACGGCAAATCCGGCCCCCTAATATCCGCGTCCATTCTTTCGGCCGATTTCTCGAATTTGGCCGGAGAGATCGGGGACCTGGAAGAGGCCGGCGTCGACGCGATCCACTTGGATGTGATGGACGGCGCATTCGTCCCGAATCTCACCTTTGGACCGCCGGTTATCGAGGCCGTCCGGCGGGTGACCGACCTGCCTCTGGACGTGCACCTGATGATCGAACGGCCAGCCCTGTACCTGCGTGACTATGTCGAGGCCGGGGCCGACTGGATAAGTGTCCACGTAGAAGCCTGCCCCCACGTGCATCGCGACTTGACCAGCATCAAGGAACTGGGCAAGCGGGCCGGCATAGCTGTGAATCCGGGAACACCGGTCGCGTCAATTGAGAGCGTGTTAGATGAAGTCGATTTCATATTGGTGATGTCGGTGAATCCGGGATTCGGCGGCCAGAAGTTTGTACCCGGCACGCTCGACAAGCTGGAGAGTCTGCGGCGCATTGTCGAGCGTTGCAATCCGGGCACAGGGATCGCGGTAGACGGCGGCATCGATACCGCCTACGCACCTTTGGTTACCCAAGCCGGCGCATCCACGCTGGTCATAGGCTCCGCGCTGTTTCGGCATTCTGAAGGCCCATCCGGGGCGCTCGCAGCAATCCTGGAGAGCGTACGAGTCGGCGGCCAGAGTGGCTGACGGACGGAGTTTGGCGAGCGGCTAAACTGCCACCTTGGAAAGGTTCCTCAAGCAGCGGGTGCAAATGCTTACCTGCTGCCGTTCACCGTGGAGACTCAACGTCACTCGTTGAACGTTGGGTCGAAATCTTCTCTTAGTATTGCGTTTGGAATGACTCACGTTAGAGCCGGCCATTGGCCTTTTCCCGCAAACCTCGCATCTACTGGCCAAATGGATCCCCTTTAAACACGGTAGTTCTTTTTGCTATGATTCGGTTGGTCTTCACTTAGCCGTTTCGACCGGATGGGACGATGGTCCCCATCGGGGCGTTTAGCAGATGAAGAGGCTATAGGGTTCCCTGTGAGCCCTATAGCGTGTGTTTCTAATCCGTTGTTCTTGAGAACGACCGCAAAATAATACCATCACTGTACGCTGTAATCAAAGCCAGGGTTTCAAGGGACGCCCAAAGTCCAGGCGGCTCAGTCACGTGTAGGCGTTTCCCGATGACAGTCGATGCTATTTGCGGTGATTCTTGGGTCGAAGCGGTCTAGTGTCCCTATCTATTAGGACGTAGAAAATTGGCTAAATCCATCCCGCTCTCCGCACTGAGACCAGGCGAGTTCGTTGAGATTTTTTCGACCGCCAGCGACTTTGTAGCCGCGAGATCACCCGAATTGAATCGACTGAATGTCTTTCCCGTGCCTGACGGCGACACCGGCACCAACATGTCGCTCACGCTAAAATCGACCGTCGAATCGCTGGATCAGGCCGATGGCACCTACGAGGGCACGACCGACCTCATCGCCCGCGGTTCGTTGATGGGAGCGCGCGGCAACTCTGGAGTGATCCTGTCGCAGTATCTCAGCGGCATAGCTTCGGCATTGCGGGAGGCAGACGTCGTCGGCGGGGCCGAGATGGCACAAGCCTTGGTAAGCGCCTCACGAGCGGCCCAGAATGCAGTGATGAACCCAGTCGAGGGCACCATGTTGACGGTGGCTCGAGACACGGCGAACTCGATGCAACATCTGGACCAGCACTCGGCCTCGCTTGATGAGACCCTGTCCATGGCAGTCCTTGCATCCGAGCAGTCGGTGCGCCGCACTCCAGAACTCTTGGACGTGTTAAGGCAAGCCGGCGTCGTGGATGCCGGCGGTCAGGGACTCCACTACTTCTTGCGCGGGCTGCTTGCCGGAGTTCGGGGCGAAGACGTTGCTCCAACCGACTTCGAAGACATGATGGCGCAGAGCCACGCCGGCGAACTCTTCGAGGAGGACGCGTACGGTTATTGCACCGAATTCGTGGTGCACGGCGCCGGCATCAAGCTGGACGAGATGCGCGAGCAGATGAGCAAGATTGGCGATTCGCTCCTGGTAGTCGGCGACGAGACGCTCGTGCGCGTACATCTGCACGCGCAGGATCCCGGCCAGGCTCTAACCAGCGCGCTGGCCTGGGGCGAGTTGGACAAGATCAAAATCGACAACATGCAGCAGCAGCACCGCGCCATTCGCGCGGGCGGGGACCAGGACAATGCGACCAACGTGCCAACCGGCAACATTGCGGTGGTCGCGGTCGCAGTTGGAGAGGGATTCCAGGAGCTGTATCGCAGTTTGGGTGCCGGCGCGATCGTCGTCGGAGGTCAATCGATGAACCCTAGCACCCTTGATTTCGTTCAGGCGATAGACTCACTTTCTCCAAGCCAAGTGTTAGTGCTAGTGAACAATCGCAACGCCCTCCTCGCCGCGCGCCAAGCGCAATCCGAGACCGACAAGAGAGTGGAGCTTATCGATACCGACAACATGGCCGAGGGAATAGCTGCTCTGTTCGGATTCGACGCCGATGGGGACATCGAGACAGAACGTGACAAGATGACTGGAGCGGTTCGGGAGTCCAGGACCGCCGCGATCACGAGGGCAGTGCGCGACGCCAGGGTCGACGGCTTGGACATGACTAAGGGACAGTATATTGTCTTGGAGAGCGGGGAGCCGACCGCGGCTGCGGACGATCTGGGTTCGGTCGTACGAGTCGCCCTGTCCAGTCTTGGCGGCGACCGTGCCGAGCTCGTAACGTTCTACTGGGGCGAGGAGTTGTCCCAACAGGATGCACAGCTGATTCTCGAGACTTCAAGTGGAATTGCTAAAGAGGCGAGCGTGGAGTCATTCAGAGGCGATCAACCTCATTACTTGGCGCTTGTTTCGGTCGAATGAGCCTAGGCGCGGCGTTAGCAAAATGATGACGAGAGGGTAGTACCGTGGCCAGGGTGAAAATCGTTACGGACAGCACCAGCGACATTCCTTCAGATATAGCGGAGGATTTGGGCATCGAAGTCGTGCCGCTAAACGTACACTTTGGCGACAGCGTCTATCGTGACGGCATCGATTTGACCAACGACCAGTTCTACGACATGCTGGCGAACAGCGCCGAGTTGCCAAAGACCTCACAGCCCTCCGCGGGCGACTTTGACAACGTCTACTCACAGTTCTGTAAAGAGGAACAGTCGATCGCGTCCATCCACATCTCTTCGAAACTAAGCGGGACCCTCAATTCGGCGTTGGTGGCCCGCGAGAATTTCAAGCTGCGCTGCCATATCGACTTGTTTGATTCCCTTTCGACATCCATGGGGTTGGGATTGATCGCGATAAACGCGGCAAGAGCGGCAAACGACGGCGCAGACCGCAACGAAATCGCCGAACTGGTGCGCAAGCTAATCAACAACGTTCACATCTACTTCTTCGTCGATACACTCGAATACCTGCAAAAGGGCGGCCGAATTGGTAGGGCTCAGGCGCTTCTCGGCAGCCTCCTGAACATCAAGCCCGTTCTAAAGCTCGAGGAGGGAGAAGTCCATCCGGTGGAGAGGGTTCGCACACGATCGAAGGCGCTCGATCGTCTCGTTGAGTTTGTTGAGCTGTTCCCCCACATCGAGGAAATTGCGATTCTCCATAGCACCTCGCCCGACGACGTAAACGAGCTTGTCGAGCGCGTGAACCCGTTCTTTCCCCGTGAAAAGGTGCTCATCGGGCAGTACGGACCAGTCATAGGCACCCACGTCGGCCCCGGTGTCATCTGCGTGGTAGTGTCGCAAGGTTCAGAAGCATAGACCGTGGATCGCGTCACGCCGGGCCCGCAGGCAAGAATCGCCGCGGAACTGGATCGGGACTTCCGCGCGCGCCCAGAGTAGGGAATTCACAACCCGGTCCCTTTGGTGCGAAATTGGATGATTATCGAGACCTCTGACTCAGTTTTCGCGGCTCCCGCCGTCACTCTGGCCCCCACCTCGTCTTTCCAGCAGAAGCGGGAATCCAGGAGGGGCGGGGATGGGAATTGTAGTGCGGAGGCTCGTCTTCCGCTCCAGGCAAACCGGCAACCAACCCTGCTCCCGAGCCACCTTGTAGAAGCCCCGCCAACCGGCGCCCCCATTCTCATACCTTCGTGTGCCCGCCCGTGCCGGCATGTGCGATCGGTACGAATGCATGTCCCGGACTCCGATCCGGGATGTGAATGCATTAATCCATGATGCCGGCTCACCACCGGCGAAGCATGCCGTATTGTAGACCGATGGTCGGTGGCGGAACGACAAAATGTAGCGCGGGGGCTTGTCCCCCACTCCCGGCAGTCCGGCAACCATCCCTGGCCCCAAGCCACCGTACAGAAAACCCGCCAACCGGCGCCTCGATTCTCATACTTTTATGTGCAGGCCCCTGCCGGCATGAGCGATTTCTATGAGAATAGACTCCGGCACCTGCTCTCGAAACCAAATTCTGCGATCCGGCACTCGCAGAGTCCCTCCGGCGAAAGCAGGAGTCCAGAGTGGATGGGAGAAGAACCACCGCCATACAGTGTGCAAAATCCCGCACCCACATTTACATCCCATGATGTGGCCTTCACACGGCCATCGTCGATTCCGGGCAAACCTTGAGTCCCATTAACCGCGCCGGCGCCCCTAACGACAGGCAATCATCCTCTGGGCGCTCACTTTCAGCCGCGACGGATACGTTACGCAAAGTGTTGAAGCTCGAGTTGTCTCAGGACTGCAATGACCAAGTTGTCATTGGAGGTCTAGCGAAGATGGCCGTGCGTCTCCGCGAGGAAGTCCTGGCGACTACGCCGGCCGAATCAAACCAGAACTTGATGTCACACATTAGCGCGCTGGGAAGCTACCACAAGATGAGCATTCCGGCCCGTGGGAAACTCCTGCGCGGAGCGTTGTCGGCGCTCGGCGGAGATGGCGTAAGCACCGAGGCAGCGGTCCCGAATGATCCCGGTTCACAGACCCTGCCTGCACGCAAGCGCCAAAATCCAAAGCTGGCGGCAAAATATCTTCTGAATGACCCGGTCGGATCCCTGCCCGGCGCCGGCCGCGCCATGGTGGCGAGGCTGAAGAAACTCGGCGTCGCCACGATTATGGATCTTCTGAGCCTCTACCCTCGCCGACACCTGGATTACACGGATACGCGAACCATAAGCGACCTGAGAGGGGAGGGCTTCGAAACAGTGTCCGGCGAAGTGGTCGAGACCACTTCGGCGCGCACCAGGTCGGGTTTAATTGTGATCCGGAGTGTGATCACCGATGGAACCGGTTCCGCCGTCGCTGTCTGGTTCCGCCGGCAAGATTACATCAGTCAAACGCTCAAGGCCGGCCGGAGAGTGGTGCTAACGGGACGTTCGATACGGCGCAGACGGGGTTGGGAGATCCAAGATCCCGAGTGGGAGAACGCTGACGGAGACCAGATACACACAGTCGGACTGGTCCCGGTCTATCCTTCCACCGAGGGCCTGAGTCTACGGACGTTGCGGCGACTCGTCCGATGGGCGGTAGACAATCTGGTCCACCTAATTCCAGAAGTCTTGCCGGATAGGGTCCTGAAGCGACACGACTTGATCTCCTTGACCGAGGCGGTAGCTGACTACCACTTTCCAGGCGATCTCGAACGTAAGGCGCTGGCCCAACGCCGGTTGGCATTCGACGAGATGTTGGTCGTCCAGTTGGGGGCGCTGCGCAAGAGGCACGAGTGGCGGCACGAGCGGGCCGGCCCGGTGATTCCACTAGTTCGCTCCAAGATGACGAAATGGTTCTGGTCTCTACCTTTCCGGCTCACCGAAGCTCAACGCAGAGCCCTGGCCGAGATCCTCGATAACCTGGGAAAACCCCAGGCCATGAGTCGTCTCTTGCAAGGCGACGTTGGGTCCGGCAAGACGGTCGTCGCGACTCTTACCGCGCTTGCGGCGATCGAGAACGGCTATCAGGTCGCGTTCATGGCGCCGACCGAAGTGTTGGCCGAACAGCATTTCCGATCGGTCGCCGGCCTCATCGAAGAGATGGCGCAACGCAATGTATTCGAACGGACGCCAGTCGTCCGGTTGCTGACTGGCAGCGTCCAATCTGCGGCGCGGGCTCAGGTCTACAGCGAGGCCGAAGACGGAAATCTAGACATGCTGATTGGCACCCAGGCGTTGATCCAAGGCGGACTGATCCTGAACCGGCTCGGCCTGGCGATAATCGACGAGCAACACCGATTTGGCGTGATGCAGAGGGCGGAGCTGCGCCAAAAGGGCTTCAACCCACACGTACTGCTAATGACGGCTACCCCGATTCCTCGAACACTCACCCTGACAGTTTACGGAGACCTCGACATATCGACTCTGAAAGAGATGCCGCCAGGTCGCCAGCCGGTCAAGACAACCTATCTGGAACCTGGAGAGCGAGAAACCGCATACCGCAAAGTTCGTGATGAAATAACCGCCGGCCGTCAGGCATTCATCGTGTGTCCTCTCATAGAGGAGTCCGAGTCGCTGGCGGCAAAAGCGGCGACCGCCGAGTTCGACAAGGTACGGACGACGATATTCCCAGATCTCAAAGTTGATCTGTTGCACGGCAGGATGTCCTCGCGCGAAAAAGAACGCATCATGCGCGAGTTTGTGACTGGAGAGATCCAGATCCTGGTCACGACGGCGGTTGTGGAAGTCGGTATAGACGTGCCCAATGCCACAGTAATGATAATTGAAGGCGCCGAACGCTTTGGCATGGCCCAATTGCATCAGTTTCGTGGCCGCGTGGGCCGGGACAAGCATGCAGGTGAGTGCTTCCTGCTATGCGATGACCCGAGTCCGGACCAGCGCAGGCGGTTGCAAATCGTGGCGACGACCACCGACGGATTCGTGCTCGCAGAGGAGGACCTGAAAATGCGCGGCCCTGGTGAGTTTCTCGGAACCAGGCAGAGCGGTCTTCCGGATCTGAGAGTTGCCGAAGTGACCGATTATCCACTGATCATGCAGACCAGGGAAGCGGCAGAAATGATCTTGGCCGAAGACCCCACCCTGAGCAGTGAAGACTACTCCGCTCTAGCCGGCTACGTGAGACAGCGCTTTGCCGCCATCGAACCCAACTGATCGGGCGACAGGGAGAGCAACGATATGCGAGTAGTCGGCGGCCACTCGCGCAGGCGAAGGCTGCGAGGTCCGAGAGGATCGGCGACTCGGCCGATGGCGGATCGCGTCAAGGAAGCGCTGTTCAGCGTATTGGAAAATGCCCTGGCTATCCGCCGGCCGGCCGGTTTAGGCTCGGCGTCGATGGGCGACTCCGACCTGTGGAGCGGCGTCATAGCAGCCGACCTATTCGCCGGCACGGGATCCCTGGGCATCGAAACGCTTTCGCGGGGAGCTCAGCACGTGGACTTCGTAGATTCTGACGAGAGGGCCTGTCGAGTCATCCGCGACAACCTGGAGTCGACCGGCTTGTCGGCTAGGGCAAGCGTCCTCGGTTGGTCGTCGGAGCAATTCCTGGCCGGCTTGGACCAGGGGATTACCAGCTACCACCTGTTGATGCTGGACCCTCCCTACTCTGTCAGCGACCGAGTAAGCAATTGGCTCGACGTGCTTGGCCGTAGCAAGAATGTTGCGGACAACGGACTCGTTGCGGTCGGACATTCGTCCCGCACGGGCTTTCGCGACCAATACGGCAGACTGGACGTGACGGCAAGAAAGACCTACGGCGGACCCGCGTTGACCGTTTACAGAATCACGAGACCTAGCTTCGATGCTGGAACTTAGGCTTCCACGTGCGGGTACGAGCCGGCCCTTGATTTCACAGTTTTTTTAGAGCATGCTATCCTCAGTTTCAAACTGGGTTTCGATTGGGAGTGACCGCGAGCCCGAGTCTTCCTACACCATAGTGGCTTTGCTGGGCGAATACACGCAAGGCTCTCGTGCCCAATATAGTCAGTTAGCTAACTCTTCTGAACTTATGACAGTGGCAGTGCGCCTAGGAGGAGGTATCCGCTATGCCGATGGCGGTCTACCCCGGCGTCTTCGATCCAATCACATTCGGCCATGTTGACATCGCCAGCCGTGCCGCTGCAATATTCGATGACGTGCTGGTAGCAGTCTACGACTCGCCGGCTAAAGCATACCTGTTCACTACCGAGGAGCGTCTTGAGTTGGCCACCCACGCTCTGGCTCACTTGAGCAACGTTGAAACCACCTCTTTTGGCGGTTTGACTATAGATTTTGCGCGTCAAGTCGGCGCCGGCGTAATCGTTCGCGGACTGCGAGGGGTGTCCGACTTCGAGGTAGAGATGCAAATGGCGCTGATAAATCGTAAAATGGCGCCGGATCTTGAGAGCGTATACATGATGCCCAGTCTTGATTACAGCTTCCTAAGCGCCACGCTGATTAAGGAGATCAGCAAATTGGGCGGTCCGGTTTCACAGTTGGTCCCAGAACATGTGGCATCTGCGCTCCGGAATAAGTTTCGGGCCAACGATTGAGTTCCGAACTCACCGAGGCGACGAAATGACCATCAGCCGAACTTTGCGAAGAAAGGATGGTGAGCGGCGATCGACGTCCTGGAGATAATCGATAGGCTTGAGCAAATGGTGAGCGCGGGGATGCGGTTCCCTTTGACCTCGCGCGCCGTTGTGGATGAGCAGGAGTTTTTGGAACTCATCGACCAGCTTCGTACAGCTGTCCCGCAAGAGATCAAGCAAGCCAAACGTGTAAGCCAAGAGGTTGACCGCGTGCTTTACCAAGCGCAGGTCGAAGCAGACAAGCTGCTCAATGAAGCTCGTGACCGAGCTTCCATGCTATTACAGGATCAAGAGATCGTGAGGAGCGCCCAGATCAGAGCCGAGGCTATGGGTGCCGAGGCGGAGCGCCAGGCTGCCGAGACGCGTCGAGGCGCGGACGAGTACGCGCTGCAGTTGCTCAGCGCCCTCGACGAAGAAATGACAAGAAGTATCGCAGGCGTTCGCAAGGGGAGGGCTCAACTCGCGAGATTGATCGAGGCCCACGACGGCGGCTCCGACCTGGCTGCGGTGGGAGATAGAGCCGATTTGGTAGTAGAATAAAATCGGGTTTAGAGGTCGGCAACAGGACGGAGCAGTGCAAGTACGCTTAGTAATTGCCGGTCCTACCCTGAAAGTAAGTAACAATCCACGATAGAGGCGCATTGGCGATAGAGTAGGCGTCTATAGAACCACCCCGGCAGTAACACCCCGAATCCCCATTCTTTTTCAATAGCCAGTTCAGATTCTCTAGAACCGAGCTAACGTGCGTAGGGGAACTGGGTAAGCAAGACGACTAGGGCCGATCGGAGCTTGTGTCGAAGCAATTGGCGAAACCGCCGTGAGAACGAGAGGGTGCATGGATGATTTTCAATGTTGCCCAACTTTTGAGGAGCCCAGTGGGCGCCAGCCGGCGGCACCGTTGGCAGGGCGAATACGAGACGTTGAACAGGGAATTGGGCACGGAGGGATTGGTGGATGGCTCGGTTCGGATGGACCGGACCAATTGGGGTATTCTTTGCACTGCTAGGTTGAACGGCGCCGTGCGCCTCCACTGCAGCAGGTGTTTGGAGTCCTTCAGCCAGGACCTGCCGATTCAGCTATGTGAAGAGTTTTTCCCAACGGTGGACGTCAGAACAGGGCTGCAAACGCCAGGCCCCGGCGACATTCACGATTTCACCATAGACGACTCACACCTCCTCGATCTAACCGATGCGTTTCGACAATACGGCTTGTTGGCAAAGCCGGCTCAGCCCCTTTGCGACCCAGGATGCCTCGGGCTCTGCTCAACCTGTGGTGGGAACCGCAACCAACGTCAGTGCAACTGCATGGCCGAGGAGATCGACCCCAGGCTACAAACACTACAGTCCTGGTTCGCTAACAGCCGAGAATAAGGCGTGACTCAAACTATCCGGAGGAAAAATCGATGACCGCTCATCCAAAGCGAAAGCATTCGAAGGCCCGCAAACGGGAACGACGCAGCCACCTGCATCTGACCGTGAGCGGCGTGTCGCTCTGTCCCCAATGTCATGAAGTACGACGCAGTCACACTGTGTGTCCGCACTGCGGAACTTACAATGGCAGGCAGGTCGTGGAGGTAGAGTCAGCCGAGTAGAGGGAGTTGGTGCGGTCAATTGTGGTCTAGGATAGCAAAAATGGCCAACGCAGTGGACAAGGACGAACCTGAGATCGATGATTCCCTACTTGCAAGCATCGCGTCGACTGCGGCTAGCGGGGTGTTGGGAGTTGCCCGGTTGCACGAAACTGTGCCCGGGAGAATTATCCGACGCATCCGCCGGAGGGACGCCGTTGGAGGCGTGAAGATGCGGCGAACGCCAGAGGCCTTGCAGTTCGACGTAAACATAGTGATCCAACCCGATACGGATATGGTCGACGTTGCTCGAATAGTTGAGCGCGATGTGGTCGACGCCGTCCGGCGGGTCGACAAAACCGCCTCAGTCGAAGTGAAGGTCTACATCCGAGACGTTGCTGATGGCTGAGAAAAAGAGTCGTTCCAAACAGAGGCATTTGGCCAGGATTGCGGCATTTCAAGCCCTTTATGAAGCCGATGTCGTGGGTCACGATCCAACTAGAGTCGCTCGGGAGAGCTGCGAGCGCTTGGGATTTGACGAAAAGCTGACCGGATTCGTCAGCGAACTGATGACGGGCGTTCAGAACCACAAGGATATGCTGGACAGCCTTTTGGCCCAAGCCGCGCCCCGGCGTCCTGTCGAACAACTTTCACCCGTGGACCGGGCTGTACTGCGCCTTGCAATTCTGGAAATAGTAGTAAATAATGCGTCGGTGCCGTACAAGGTAGCGATCAACGAGGCGATCGAGATCGCGAAACGGTACGGAAGCGACAGTTCGCCGCGCTTCGTGAACGGAGTTTTGGGATCGGTCACTTCTATGGTAGTCCCGGCCGAAAGGCAACAAAAGCGAGTGGAGATCTGACCGATTACGCCTCGATTAGCCTTGAGGCGTAGGTTACTGTTTACGGTCGGTAGGCCGCAGGAGGAATTAGGTTGTCCGAAGATATCCTTTCGAGTGTGAGCAAGATTATCGTTGAACAGTTGGGCGCCGAAGAGGACGAAGTAGTCCCTACCGCGTCATTTGTTGAAGACCTGAACGCGGATTCCCTGGACTTGGTCGAGTTGATAATGTCACTCGAAGAGGAATTCGGCATGGAGATTTCTGACGAAGAGGCGGAGAAGATCGTCACCGTTCAGGACGCCGTCGACTACATCCGCGAGCACCAGGAGTGAGCATCGACCGCGGGTAGATGTATCGCCCCAGCAGCAACACTCCTCTGGCCAACCGAGAAACGGCCATCCCCCAGTTTTTTGCTGAACCCGGCATGGTTTCAGACGGTCCCGTGGAAAAAGGGTATCATTAATTCAGTAACAAGGGCCGGCTGCTTGTGTACATAGACGGACCTACGAGGGACTAGCGATAGTGTTTGGCATTGGCACCTGGGAACTCGTCCTGATCATGATTATGCTTCTGGTCGTGGTTGGGCCCGGCAAGTTGCCAGAGGTCTTCAGCGCGATCGGCCGAATGGTACGAGAGTTCAGGGCAGCGTCGCAGGAGCTCTCGGGCTCCCTCTATGCGGAGGGGCAAGAGCAACCTGGAGAAGAGAATCCAGAAATCCCCGCCACCGAAACCGGGAGTGTCGCAACACGGCAACCTGAAAAAGAACCCGCCGCCATCGCCTCGCCCTCCGAAGCCGTCACCTATCAATCGGGCGCCGAAGATGCGACTTCCGCTGTTGCGCCCGCTGCGACGGCTTCGCCTCTCGCAATCGAGACCCCAACGCCCGCGCCCCGGGCAGTTACGCCACCGTCGGTCGTTGTACCCCCGGTATCCGAGCCCGTTACGCCGGACGACGCGACCACCGCTGGCGCTCCTCCAGGAGCGGTACGGCGGCGCAGGAGGAGTACAGCCCACCCTCGGCAGGAGACGGATACCGACGGGACCGAAGCGGTGGTTGAGCCGCCCGCGGCAGCCTCCCCTCCAACCATCGAGCCCCCAGCAGGCTCATCAGAGACGGAAACCCCAAAACCGGTGGGGGTCCCTCCAGTAGGCGAACCCGGAGCACTTGCAGATCCACCGGCTGCCAGTCCACCTGAAGGAGCGATGCGTCGGCGCCGCAAGGGTGAAGCCGTTGCTCGTGCGGGTCTGACTGCTGATGACTCCGCTGCCAGCGAACCAGCTCCGCCGGTACGGCTACCCACCAGGAACCGTCGCTCGGAGGAGACTTCCACCCCTGAATCGCCGGCGAGTCAAGCGGATGATCCCGAGGCCAAGCCGGTCAAGCCACCCGCCAAGCGCCGTACTTCCAAGACCAAGGCCGCCTCCTCCTCTGACGATGGCGCCGAGGCTGCCGCCAAGGCCAAGCCGGCCAAGTCACCCGCCAAGCGCCGTACTTCCAAGGCCAAGGCCGCCTCCGCTTCTGACGATGGTGCCGAGGCTACCACCGAGGCCAAGCCGGCCAAGTCACCCGCCAAGCCTCGTACTTCCAAGACCAAGGCCGCCTCCTCCTCTGACGATGGCGCCGAGGCTACCGCCGAGGCCAAGCCGGCCAAGTCACCCGCCAAGCGCCGTACTTCCAAGGCCACGACCGCCTCCTCCTCTGACGATGGCGCCGAGGCTACCGCCGAGGCCAAGCCGGCCAAGTCACCCGCCAAGCGCCGCGCCTCCAAGGCCAAGGCCGCCTCCGCTTCTGACGATGGTGCCGAGGCTACCGCCGAGGCCAAGCCGGCCAAGCGCCGTACTTCCAAAACCAAGGCCGCTTCTGCGTTGGCCGACGGCACCGAGTCAACCGCCGAAACTCAGCAGGCAAAGCCGCCACCCAAGCGCCGCGCCTCCAAGGCCAAGGCCGCCTCCGTGTCGACAGATGGCACCGAGGCAATCGTCCAAGCTCAGCCGGTCAAAACAGCCCCACAACGTCGCGCCTCCAAGACCGTGAGTGCGGTTCAATCCTCTGAGTCATCTGCTGATGGAACCGAAACAAGCGCTGGCTCCGCGGCGGAAGGCGCCAAACCCAAGCGCCGAAGGGCTCGCTCGGCGGCCGCTGTCTCGGCCGGCAACGATTCGGAAACTCGGACGTAGCGACTGATGGCTGAAGAAACTCTAACGGCACAACCTGGAGTCGATGACGACGAGATCGAGGGCCGGGGCGCTCAGCTAACCATATTTGAACACCTGGATGAGTTGCGCCAGCGACTCATGGCCATCGGCATAGCTATGCTGATCTGTACGGGCATCGGCTTGGTTCTGGCGCCTCGCATTTTCGACCTCCTGATCTCCCGCGGCGGGGCCCAATTCGAACCAGTCGCCATCGAGATGACGGAGACTTTCGTCACCTACTTCAAGGTGTCCATCATGACGGGTGCGGGGATCGCCAGCGGATTCATTGCATATCAAGTCATTCAATTCGTCAATCCCGGCCTGACAAGAAGAGAGAAGCAAGTTTTGAGAATGGTCCTGCCTCTCTCCGCGTTCTTCTTCGCCGGCGGTGTAGCGTTCGGCTTCTTTATCACCCTTCCATTCGCGATCAAGTATTTGCTCTTCACCTTTCCGGACGTGGTAGGTCTGGATATCAGGCAGGACATTCGGATATCGAACTACGTGTCGTTCGTGACCACGGTCTTGTTCGCGATGGGTATGTCGTTCCAGACGCCTCTGATCGTATTTACCTTGGTTAAGCTTAGGGTCGTCAGCCGGCAGCGTCTCCAGCGCTTGCGGAAGTACGCCATTTTGTTGGCCTTCGTGGTGGCCGCGATTGTCACCCCGACTCCCGATCCCCTGAATCAATCGCTGGTGGCGATCCCCCTCATAGTACTCTACGAGGTGGGTATCCAAATTTCGCGCTTCGGCATCGGAGGCAGATAGCTTTTTCCGCGCTGCTGCCCTTAGTCGCATCCGGCCCATCCTGCCGAATGAAGATCGCTAGTCGCCTTGACGTGCTCAAGACCCGCAAGTTGAAAGAAGGAAAGGGTGGGCTTTGGGCCCGTCGCCAGCGCTACTGTATCGCCACCGGCCGCTCCAAGCCATCCACCCCCTAGAGGTTAAACCTGGACGAAGCACCGCGCAGGTTTATCTGCTGTTCAACTCGGCACCGTAACCGGTGAGCTCGACAAATCCGCGGCCTGCAACGTCAATCCCTTTCCTTTGGCCAGTCACGATGGTCGCGCCCTCGTAATAGACCCGGCCTGTCGTATCCCTGGCGTCAACCTCTTGGGCATTGAACACGGGTCGTATCTCGAGCTGTAGCTGAAGACTCTCCACTGAGACCGTCCAACCAACAGGGTATTCGATACCCGTCGCTTCGCTGCGCCATTTGTCCAGGACCTCGGTCTGGATATCGGCAAACTTCAGGATGCTCGGGCGCCCCTCGGGATCGACGAAAGTGCCGTCTCCTCCGACGGGCGATCCGCCCGGACCGCGCAGGATGTAAAACATTATGTCACTTCCATCTTCCAAGCTGACCCAATACCAGTCCCAACCCAGACCGACTACGACGAGGAAATCCCCCCACTGATGATCGAACCATGTCTCGCCCGAAACCTCGCTCCATGCGCCTTCCAATAACACTGTTCCGGTTGCCGTCATCCGCGGCAGGGAGTAGTAGTAGGTGAGTCCTGCCGGAGAGAGGTCGATCCAGCCTTGACCGCCATGAAGCATCGCCGGCTTGGTCGGCGCAAGATCGATCTCCAAGCCGATGCCGGCGCCGGCTGCGGAGATGTGAAAGCCATTGCCGGCGCGGCTGAGTTGCCAACCGTCTACGTTTAGCCCCAGTATTTCGGTGGCCCCGGATGCCCTGGATCCTCCAACCTCAGCGCGTTGCTCGACGATGTGGGTCTCGTTCACCAGATCGGCCAGGGTCATATTCGCCGAGTAAAGAGGCGGCAGACCCTGACGCTCTACCTTGAAGATTACGAACTCGAAAGCAAGCTCCTCACCGGACGCGCTGTCAAGGAAGCCGGTGAAATACCACCACTCCGTAAGCGACTCGTGCGAGTCGTGGTCTGCCGGCAACTCCACTGTCCGAGGCGCCGATGTCGGGGATGGCACGCCTTGAGCGGGAAGCGTTCCCGATCCTCCAAGCACCTGGCAAGCGGTCAGCCAAAGGGCCAAGAGTGTGCCTATGAACAAGCGACAGAGTTTCATCCCGTGCCACGCTCCGCCGGCAGAAATCTGTCCAGGAAGGGCGGCAGCCACCAGTTATACTCGCCGAGCAGCTTCATCATCGAAGGCACCAGGAGGAATCGGACCAGGGTTGCGTCGATCGCCACGGCAATCGCGACTCCCAATCCAAGGGCCTTCACCAACACGATATCAGCAGTGATGAAAGAGGACGCGACTAGGATCACAATCAACGCCGCACTTGTCACGACCTGGCCAGTCGCCGCAAGTCCCCGGCTAACGCTGCTCTCGTTGCTGAGTCCGCTTGCGTGATACTCGGCCACCCTGCTCAAGAGGAAGACTTCGTAGTCCATGCTTAGCCCAAAGAGTACGAAGAACATCACGACTGGCACCGTCGCATCGACGAATCCGCGCGCCTCGAAACCAAGGATCGATGACAAGAATCCGTTCTGGAATATCACCACGAGCGCACCATAGCTCGCCCCTAGACTGACAAAGTTCATGAGGATGGCTTTGAGTGGGAGTACGACTGAGCGAAAGAGCACCAATAGACAGAGATAGGTAACGATGACCAGACCCACAATTGCTCGGGGGAAGTTCCCATAGACGGTCGAAACAATGTCCTGAACGAAAGCTGCGCTGCCCCCAAGACTGATCTCGAACGGCAACTCAGCGGCAGTGTTCCGGATACGATTGACTAGATCCAGAGTAGCCGGATCGTTATACGAACCGTTGCTTGCAACTCCTACTAGCGTCCGGCTGTCTTTGACTAGAGCCTCCGCGGTCCGGCGGGCAAGTGGATCGCTGACGATGTTCCACTCGCTGAACATCAACAGGTGTTGCTCCAGATTCATCCTGGGATCGAGCGATGCTATTGAAAACGCGTTGCTCACCTGCTGGTCGGCCTTGAGCCGGCCGACGAACTCTTCAAGCTGCCGCATCGATTCGGGTGCCAACGCGGGCCGGTCAGCAAAGTCGACGAGCGCCCATATCTGGATGTCGCCGGAAGAGTGGAACGCTTTGCTCAATGCTTCAAATCCGCGACGGGACTCGGCATCAGCCGGCAGCATCGTCGAGTCAGGCAGAGACGCCCGCAGGCCCATCGCGGGCAGGCCCAGGGTTAGCAGGAATGCGGTGGTTACCACCATAATCGGCAACGCATGGCGCATGACTCGTTCAGCCACCGCCCGCCATCTGACCCGCTCGGGCCTGGCAACTGTGGATCGAATGGCGAATCTATCTATGCGCCGGCCCAGCAAGCAGATGACAGCCGGCAGTAGTGTCAGCGCGGTAAGACAGGCCATCGTCGTCACGAGCACCCCGCCCATGCCCAGGGACCTGAAAAACATGAATGGAAAGGAGACTAGAGTCGCCATTCCCAGCGAAACCGCCAGGGCGGAGAATAGAACCGCCCGGCCGGCGGTGGCCAGAGTCCGGCGCACCGCTTCCTCCACGCCGTGTTGGCCCAGTTCCTCTCGAAACCGGTCTACTATAAGCAGTGAGTAGTCCGCACCCAATCCCAGACCGAGCATAGTAACCAGGTTCAGCGCAAATATGGATTGATCGCTCCACCCGCTAAGTGCCGCCAGAGCGGCCAGGGAGACCACGACCGCGATACCGCCAATTAACACCGGCAGGCCGGCGGAGATCAACGATCCGAATACCAGCACCAACACGATGAACGCCAGGGGCAGCGTGATCAGCTCGGCTCTTCTCAGGTCGCTCTCCGATACTTCTTGGACATCCGCGTAGAACACCGGCCCGCCGGTGAGCACTACCTCAACCTGATCGTTTCGCAAGGCTTGACGCAGTTCCGGCAGAGAGCGGTGAGCGCCTACGTCCGGCAAATCGATCGAGACTATCGCGTACGCCACCGACCCATCCGGCGATACCTGGCTGAGGTCGTCGCGGAACGTCGTCACCGACGCGACTTCGGGTAGCGCGGACAATCCCCATAGCTGGATCAATATCTGCCCGGCCAGGTCTGAATCGGGGAAGGTCCCTGGCTCAGATCGATAGACGACGAAAACTGGATTCTTCGGGAAGCCAAACTCCCGCTCAAGTTCGCGATGAGTCCGCTCCGACTCCATCGCCGGATTGGCAAAGCCCGCCCCCTTGAGTCGCTCTGGCAGGCTGAATGCCAGTGGCACCGATAGCACTGCCGCAGCCAACCATGCAACTATCAAGACCCGGCTATGTCTGATCGCAAGCGTCGCGATCGAGTCAAACAAACCTATCTACCTCACCCTGAACGGCCATCCAATAAGGGCGTGCAGTATTACGTCCCCAAGAGTGATTCTAGGTCAAATCAGTGCCCTCCACAGCGCCTACGAGCTACGGCACTGGGGCGTCTCAAGCGAGACGAGGCATGGCACCATGCTATTCTTTACTGAGCGCGTTGACCCTTTAAGCCTTCATACTTGGAGAGCTGATGCAGCCAATCGCTTCCATCTGGCCCGGAATCATTTGCGGCCGTAACGGGGTCACGTAAGAGGATGAGAATCGCGGGGCGCCAGATCCTTGTCTTGGGACAACCTCCACCACTGCACTCTCCCCTCCCCAATCCTGGCCTCCGGCTTCGGCCAGAGCCACCAATTGGGAGGCTATTCTCATAGTAATGACCTTCCGGCCAGCAGTACTGCGCTGCTTGGCTCTAATAGCGCTCCTGGCCCTTGCCGGCTGCGTTGCCGATTCGGATGTCGAGACCCACTCCGAGTCTAGCTCGCAATTGGCCACCATGCTGGCGGAAACGGTATCGACGCCAACACCGGCACATTCGCCGACTCCACAAGAGGCTGCTCAAACCCCGGCGACGGCTACGCCGAGCCCTACATTGACAACCACACCGGTTGCGACGGCTCAGGACTCGACCGCTGCCAGCATAGCGGCTGTAGACAAGCCGGATAGGGACCTGATCGAGCTTGCCACCCGATTCGGGCTTGCCGATCAGTTGCCAACCGTGGTCGCGACTCGGGTGCCGGCCAAAGTTGGCGAAGAAGAGACATTCTGGGTCTCCGACTCCACGAACAACACTTACTTTCAAGTCCAGGCCCGGCTCGTTATCCAGTCCGAGCGCACATCTCTATGGTCGACCAACTCGTCGACGAATGGAGATGATCGCCTGAACCGGTCTGCCATCGCGTTAGAAAACCGCATACTCGACACTCTTGTCCAGCGATTTGGGTTTGCCGGCCATACCGCCCTTGAAGGCTTTCACATCAATATTCTCCACGGCAATATCCCCGGCGTCGCCGGCTATTACAGTTCGGCGGATGAGTATCCAAACTGGATCAACCCTCACAGTAATCAGCGCAAGATGATCTACATCAATACAGCCATATTGCGTCCGGACACCGAGATTTACTACGCGGTCGTCGCCCACGAACTGATGCACGCGTTGCAGTGGATATTTGATCCCAGCGAAGCGACTTGGGTCAGCGAAGGGACTGCTGAGTTGGCGGCCGAAGCAGTGTTTGGGCCACTCTCTTGGTCCGCCGCAAGCTACTTGGAACGACCCAGCACTCAGCTTAACGGATGGATCGATCCGAATCGAGATGAGGTTTTAGCGCACTACGGCGCTGGCTACCTGTTCTTTCGCTACCTGACGAGCATCTTGGGCGATTTCGAATCGGCAGGCGACATCCTCTTGCAGATGAGCGACGGAATAGCCGGGGTCGAGAAATACTTCGAAGATAACGCAATCAACCAGCGTTTCGAAGATCTATTCGGGGACTGGGCGTTGGCCAACTATCTGCGCGACACGTCTATTTCCGAGGGTCAATACGGATACCCATTCAGAATCGCGAAGCCGGCAGTCACGCCGGTCGCCGGCGGGGAGTCAGTCTTGGAGGGTGAGATTTCCCCGTTCGCGGTGCACTACCTGGAGCTTGAGTCGGCCAGCACCGCGCTCAGAATCGAGTTTGCCGCCGACCCGCAGGTCAAGGCAGTGCCGGTAGATCCGGAACTCGGGGACTGGCAATGGTGGAGTAATCGCGGCGACTCGATGAACACGAACCTGACCCGAACGGTGAACCTGACAAACGTCGCCTCGGCCACGCTTACCTATCGCATTTGGATCGACATTGAGAAGGACTTCGACTACGGATACCTTTCCGTGTCTACAGACAACGGCCGGCGGTGGCAGACAATCGAAACGCCTCTCACAACACAGAGCGATCCCAACGGCCAGAATCTCGGAAACGCCTATAACGGTGAGAATGAAGCCCACGAGGCCCGATGGATAGTCGAGGTAGTCGATCTGACCAGGTTTGCCGGCCAAGAGATTCTGTTGCGCTTCGAGTACGTCACCGACGACGCCTACGTTCGAGAGGGGTTTGGAATCGAGGGTATCGAGATTGAGGCGCTTGGTTGGAGAGATAGCCCTGGTGACGCTGGATGGCGGTCAGACGGATTCGTCCGCCTTTACGACAATCGCCTGTCGGCCAGCTATCGAGTTGCATTGATTCGCCACGGGGACCCGCCGCTGATTGAGTGGATGTCCCTGGACGAACGGCAAATGGGCACGGTTGTGATCAACTCTGGCGAGTTTGCAACGTTGGTCTTGATGAATACCACTCGCTACACGAATCAACCGGCTGAGTTCCGGCTGAACATCACGCCGGCCACCTGAACCCCGCGCGGGCGGTGCTATCATGACTAAGTGTAGCAATCCTCGCGGCGTTCGTTTAATCTCTCCAACATTGTGACGACCCAAAGTCTGGCCCAAACCCTCACCCAAATTTTCAACAACTCCGACCATCAGTTGTACCTGGTAGGCGGTTCTGTACGTGACCGACTGCTCGGGATGGAGTCGGACGACCTGGACTTCGCTACCAGCTCTCGGCCGGAGGAGACGAGAAGGCTCCTGGAGCTTGCCCGGCCTGACGCAATCTTCGATATCGGCCAAAAGTTTGGCACAATTGGCGCCGTCTTCGAGGACTTCAAAGTTGAGATAACGACGTTTCGGTCCGAATGGTACCTTGATGACGACCGCCGGCCCATCGTCAAATTCTCGAATAGCCTCGAAGCCGATCTGTCCCGCCGCGATTTCACGATCAACGCGATGGCCGAGAACGTGCTGCAGGGCAGGCTTATCGACCCCCACGGCGGTCTGCGGGATCTCGCCACTCGAAAAATCCGCGCGGTGGGAGTTGCCGCTGAGCGCTTTCGCGAAGATCCGTTGCGTATGCTGCGGGCCGTGCGATTCGCCTCACAACTGGGCTTTGGGATCGAGCGTTCGACGCGGGAGGCGATCAAGGCCCACGTAGGCCGGATCCGTTCGGTAAGCAGAGAACGTGTCCGCAACGAGTTGCAGGGAATCCTCGTCTCACAATCGCCGAGCTATGGCATTCGCGAATTGGTTGATCTGGGATTTGCCAGGATCCTCATCCCCGAGCTGCTGGACCTGCAGAGGACGACCCAGGGAAGACGCGCGAAAGACGTATTCGAGCACACGTTGCGGGTGCTACAGAATACCCCACCTAACCTGCTGGTTCGTTGGGCGGCGCTCCTGCATGACATCGGTAAGCCGGATACGATCGTGGAGAGAAACGGCGAAATCCATTTCCCTTCCCACGAACGGGTAGGACAGGGGTTGTCACGATCCATCCTCCGGCGTCTGCGGCTGGACGCCAACTCGGTCGACCGAGTCAGCAATTTGGTCGGCATGCATATGCGCGCCAATCAATACAACGACGAATGGAACGATGGCGCTGTCAGACGTTTGATCCGGGACGCGCGCGAAGACCTGCCCAGGCTCCTCGAGCTCTCTGAGGCTGACGTGACCAGCTATCGCCCGGCCAGGGTCCAGGCCGCCATCAGAAGAGTAGAACGCCTTCGCCGGCGGTGCGAGGCCGTCCAGGCGGCTGAAAACGCCCTCCAAATCCAAAGCCCACTAGACGGACACGACCTGATGCGGCTTTTTGACCGGCCCCCGGGACCCTGGATTCGGCAGGTAAAGGACCATTTGTTGGAGAGGGTTCTGGATGGGGACCTCGCGTCCGATGATACCGAGACTGCCACTCTCCTAGCGAAGAGCTTCGTAGACGCCAATCTCGCCGGCGAGAGGTAACCGCCAGTCCAGGTCAGGTCCTGGCCCGGCGCCTGCGGTATCTCAAAATTTCGTGCAGCGAACTCTTTATTTGCATTCGTTCCGACTCGTTGAGACGCTGCTCGGTCGTTGCCTCATACAGGGAAATCGTGGTATCGAAGTTGAGCAGCCAAACGACGGCTTGGCGGGGGGTCAAATCAGCTTCAGCGTCGCCTATCTTGACTTTGAAGAGGTTCGGCGGGTTTCGTTTTTTACGCCATCGGTTGAACGGAGACGGCTCGCCGGGCATAGCCTTGCGCCTCTTCCGGCGAATCATCTTCCGGCCTGTTTGATCGTACGACTTGTCCTCTGGGATTTCGCCAGAAACGTCTCGCATCCCAGCGTCCCTCCTGATATCCGCGCACACAAATTATAGTGTAGGCGAGGAGCCGGCGAAAATATTCTCAAGATGCCAGCTCCGCGCCGGGTATCTACTGTTCTCTGCGTAGATCCCTGCCGCTCTCTTGCCCGCAAACTCCGGCTCCAGAGTCATCGCTGCAAACGCCTGAGGGGTATTTCGGGGATCACTCCACGCTACTCGATGAGCGTCGATTCAGGGACGAGCCACACTCAACGCCGGCAGGACGAACACGACTCCCGTGCCCTCGTCGGCGTTAACGTCGGATCCACTGCCGGCATTCGCTTTGAATATGCCAATAACGTCCTGTACTTGGTCTTCACTGACTCCAACCAACAGTGTTGCGTTTCCGCGCCTTAGAAAACCACCGGCCGTGTTGATTCTGGTCGCCCGGAAGTCCGCAGCCACCAAAGCCTCAGTGACCTGATTCGCGTCTTGGCTGGACAATATGCCTAGTACCAACTTCATTACAGATATCCCGGTTCCCTATGCCCCAACTGTTCAGCGTCTATTCGGCCCTTTCATCTCGCCAGGGGCAGTCTCGAACTGGCCTACTCAAAGATTATAAGGCCCTCGGTCAGGCGTGGCGAATTGTTGAACATCCGACCCCAAGATCAGGTCGCACACGGCAAAACATCAAACACGCGACAGACCTGTTGTTGCCATAATTCGCAAGAAAATGGGCGGCAACCTTAGAGCCGGCCCTCGATCCTTCGAATTCGCGAACGCAAATCTAACCAACCGGTCCCGCCGATGTGAACACTGGTACGAAGATTCTCTCACGTGACCCCGAGAGTGCCCGCATACCACCGCTCCCGCATTCGCCAATCCGGCCCCAAACGTCATTGGTACGAAAATGGCCGGATTAGCTAACTTCCTCTAACTGGGACTTCGTTTCCGGCCAGAAGAGGACATTGTAGGGCTGGGGCTTGTCCCCAGCCGCAGGCGGGTCATTAGCCGAGCCTAGTTCCGAGCCCCCGTAGAGAAGTCCGGCCAACCAGCACCTTGATTTTTTTTCATACCTTGGTGTGCCGGCGCAAGCCGGGATGAGCGATTGCTATGAAAATTAGATGAATCTGCTAACTTCTGCTAACTCGTGTCGCGATTTTCATCCTCTTATGCGGCCTTCGCAAGGCCATGGTGATTCCGGCGGAGGCCGGAATCCAGGTGAGTAGGCATGGGTAACATCCAATTTCATACCTTGGTGTGCTGGCGCTAGCCGACCAATGGGTATCTCAAGCGTCCCCAATCGTCGATTGCAAGGAGTGAAGGCGCCGACAAACCGGCAACCCGGCCGACTTCTCAGTTGAACCGAAAAACACCGTAGAGGCGAGTTTAAAACCCGCCTGGGGCCCTTGTGAAAATCCACAAATTCTGCCGGCCCGGACAAAGATGTCGAACGCCCCTCGTCTGCGCCCTGGCGATGGCAAGTGTAGCGCGGTCGAAGACTACGCGAAGCGAGGGGCTCGTCCCCCACTCCCTGAGAGCCAGCCGCCACCCATAGTCCCGGGGCACCAAAGAGTAGACCCACAAGCCGGTACGAGCCGTTGCCCTAAGACCACGCACGCCCAACAAGGACTGCCGCCCCGAACGCCGGTGGGAATAGCTCCACGATCGCCACTCAACCTCCTATAGTGTGGAGGCTGGATCGATGTCGATCACACAGCCGGGAGGAAGCGGCAGATCCCGCAACAGTCGTTGCGGCTTGGGGCCGCGAATCAAGATCTGCCAACGATACTTGCCTCGCACGCGGTGATGATAGGCCGGCGCCGGCCCCAGCAGCTCCAGGTCGCCGATCATTTTCGACTTCAAGCGTTCTCGCAACACTGTCGCCAGACGTTCGGCATTCTCGGCGCTCCGTCGTTCGCCGGCGCTCGCATACAGCAGCCTCGCGAGTTGAGAGACCGGCGGGTAACGCCGCTCTTGGCGGAAGGGCATTTCGGTCCGAAAGAAGGATTGATAATCGTGATGACTCGCCGTCAAGACAGCGTAGTGCGAAGGTGTGTACGTCTGAAGAATGATTCGGCCGGGCGATTCGCCCCGGCCGGCCCGGCCGGCCACCTGGGTCATCAACTGAAACGTGCGCTCAGCGGCACGAAAATCCGGCATGTGCAACGTAACGTCGGCACTGACAATCCCAACCAGGGTCACCGCCGGCAGGTCCAGCCCCTTGGCGATCATCTGCGTGCCCACCATGACGTCGGCCCGACGGTCGACAAATGCCTGCAATATTCTCTGGTGGCTTTCGCTCCGGCGGGCAGTATCGCGGTCCCATCGCACCACTCTGGCATCGGGAAATAGTCGGCGAGTCTCCGCCTCTACTCGTTGAGTGCCGGCGCCGAAGTATCGTATGCGAGTGCTGTGACAATTGGGGCAAACCTCCGGGACCGGCCGCGACCGTCCACAGAGATGGCAGACCAGTTGGGTCAGATCTCGATGATGCACCAGCGAGACGTCGCAGCGCCTACAGCTCATCACGAGGCTGCATTCGCGGCAGATGACGAACGTCGAGTCGCCGCGCCGATTGAGAAACAGAATCACCTGCTCGTTCAGTGAGAGTGTGTGTCCAATCGAGTCGATTAACCGGCGGCTGAATATAGATCGATTGCCGCTCTTGAGTTCGGCCCGAAGGTCCACGACCTCAACCGAAGGCATCTCGGAATGCCGGCGGATGACCGGCAAATTGGCCGGCGACGGCTGTCGCCGGACCGATACGCGCTCGTGCAGCTCAAACAAGTCGAGTTCGCCGGCGAGCGAGCGCGAGTAAGTTTGGAGGTCGGGAGTCGCCGATCCGAGCACAAGAAGTGCGTTGGTCAGCTCTGATAGCTTCAAGGCTACCTCACGCGCGTGGTATCGAGGCATCACATCCTGCTTGTAAGAGGCCTCGTGCTCCTCGTCGAGGATAACCACTCCGAGATTGCGGACCGGCGCGAAAATCGCCGATCGGGCGCCTATCACGATCGAAGTCTCATCCCTTGCAACCCTGTCCCAGAGACTGCGGCGTTGGCTGGCGCTGAGTTGGCTGTGTAACGCCACAGTACGACCCGGAAATCGCCGCTCGAAGCGCCGGATAGTTTGTGGGGTCAAGGCGATCTCGGGAACGAGTATGATGGAGGACTTCCCCAGCCGGGCAGCATCGGCTACCAGCCTCAGATAGACTTCCGTCTTGCCGCTGCTAGTGACCCCGTGGATGAGCGCCGGCCTGGGATCTTCCCGCTCGATTCGGCTGCGCAATTCCTGATGAATCGAATGCTGGGCCGGTGTGAGAGGGGGCAAGGGCTCGCCACGCGCAAAATCCGGTGCCCGGTCGCCGGCGGCATCCTCCTCGAATATCTCGACAATTCCCAGCCGCTCCAAGCGCCTGAACGCTCCGGCGTCTACTCGTGCGGACTTGGTTGCCATAGAAACCGGCACGCTCAGTGGCCCCGCAGCAGGCCGGTGTGCGCGCAGCCAGTCGAAAGCGCGGCGGAGACGGGTAGCGTTCTTCGGCAAGTCAGGAACATCTTCCACGCCGTGGTAGAGCAAGCTAAGGTCGGACCCAGACTGTCGCCGAGCGGCCGGCCGCCACACTTCTTTCAACAGTCCGCGTCCGACCAACCTGTTCAGAACCTGCTTGGACGGGCTCGTCAAGCTCAGGTCTGTAAGCGTCTTCATCACGTACGCACGACTGACTGTCTTGTCACTGGGCAACACGTCCAGCACTCTAGAAAGCTCTGGGTCGGACTGCTCTGAATCGGAGTTGGACTTGATGAACCAGCCGGCTGTCTGTGTACTTGTGCCCGGCGGAAGAAACAATCTTATCGCCTCACTCAACCGGCAGCAGTAGTATTCGCTGATCCAGCGAGCTAGCTCTATCCGGTTTATCGAGACGACGGGCACTGGGTCTAGGAGGGAATGGATCGGCCGCAGGTCGATCCCAGCATCTTCATTGGCTTGGCCGGTTACGAGTCCGGGCAGGATCCTGGGACCGAACGGCGCGGTGATTAGATGGCCTACTTCTATGGGCAGATTGGCCGGTTTCGAGTAACGAAACGTAGGCTTGGAGCGCGCGCTCGGATGGAAGATGGCTACGTCATAGGATATGCATTGGCTAGCCGTGCTGAATCTCCGTAATACGGCGGCGGACCCGGCTTCGCTCAGCTTCGATGATCGATCTGATCTGCCTGGCGGTCTTCTGTACGGCGTCGTCCGCGTTGACCACAACATAGTCGTAGGACGGCAGACTCAAGAGCTCCGATTCCGCGTCAGCGGCTCGCCGGCGAAGCGAGGACTCGTCATCGAGACCACGGTTGCTCAGCCTATTTCGCAGCGTGGCGATCGACGGCGGCCCGATGAAGATGAGGACCGCATCGGATATCCGCCGGCGAATTTGAGCGGCCCCCTGCACGTCGATCTTGAGTATGCAATCCTTGTCGGCTCCGAGAATGGTCCGAACCTCGTCAATCGGAGTTCCGTACAGGTTGCCATGGACCTCAGCCCATTCCAAGAACTCGCCGTTTGCCGCCATTTCGCCGAATTCGGCCTCATCAACGAACATATAAGGATGGCCGGAGGATTCACCTTTGCGAGGCTTCCTAGAGGTGACTGTTACGACTTTTTGAAGACGATCCGCTAAAGGGAGCAACTCAGCTATCACGGTATCCTTGCCCACGCCAGCGGGACCTGACAAGACGAAGACGATTCCACCGGTCCGCCCTCTTCTCAAATAAAGGCTTTCGATGTCGGTGGCATTGAGAGCTTCAGTTTCCACTTTGAAGGAACCAGCGGACGGGCTGGAACAGGCCTAAAGAAAGGTATGCGGTATCACCAGTGACGGCTGGCGGCGTAATACCGGTTGCTCCAATATGGGTTGCTGAGTGAAGAGATTATGACGCCGGTAGACTCCGAAGCCGCGTGAATGAATTGGCCGCCGCCGATGTAGAGGCCATTGTGGCTCAGACCCGGCTGGTACGTGTTCACGAAGAATATCATGTCACCCACCTGCAGGGAATCGTAGTCGACCCTCTGGCCGGCCTGAAGCTGCCCCCACAAGTCTCTGGGCAACGGGCGCCCTATCTCCCGGAAAATCCACCAAGTGTAACCGCTGCAATCGAATCCAACGCCCGGTGTGGAACCGCCCCAAACATAGGGAAAGCCCAAATACTTGGACGCGGTACCAATTATCGAACTTGCCAATGAGGGGCCCGCCGAATCTGCCGCGCTGGCAACGACGGCCTTCTCCGCAGCGGAAGGTTGCCTGGCGACTTGAGGTGCCGACGGAGCCGGCGCCACGCCACCCGGAATTACTAGCCGCTGGCCGGGCCATATTGTATAAGGCCGAGGCAAGCCATTGTAGTTGATTATGCTTAACGGATTCACCGAGTACCTTCCCGCTATGGCTCCCACGCTTTCGCCCTCGCTCACAACGTGCACAACTTGCTGCGGCGGCGGTGGCGGTGGTGGTGGCTCGCCACCGGGAACGACTAGGAGCTGGCCGGGCACTATCGTGTAATTTGGCGGTGCCAGGCCATTCACCTCGATAATCTCAGTGGAACTGGAGCCGTAGCGGTCAGCTATTGTGTAGACGAAGTCTCCATCTTCGACCTCGTGAATCACACCCGACACCGGCGGGATAGTCAACTCCTCGCCAATTTGGATAATGTCTTCGTCGACGTCATTAGCCCATAAGATCGACTCCGTCGAGATTCCGAATTTCGCAGCGATAATGTTCAAGGTATCGCCACCCTCAACTGAATAGATGAACGGCTTCTGGGCTGTTGGCTGAGGCTCCGGCTCTGGCACGGGTTCCGGCTCTGCCCTCGGCTGGTCCAAGGCCGTCAACTTCGTGGCTGCCTCGGCTGCGGCTTGTGCCTCCGACTTGGATACTCCGGTCTGGACTGTCCCCGTAGATCCCATCTCAACTTGAGGTACGAGCTTGCTGCCACCGGGGATAACCAGTTGATCGCCTGGCATCAGGTTCTCAGGATCGGTGATTCGATTGAACTCTATGATTGAGCCGACGTCACTTCGGTACTTGCGAGCTACGTCTTCCAGACTTTCACCGGCGAGCACCTCATGCAGCACGCCAGACACTGGGAGAATCTTCAACTGTTGGCCGGGCTCTATCAGAGCCTCGTCCGCAAGGTCGTTCGACCATACTATTGTCGGGACGCTGATGCCGTATGAGTCGGCGATGGTGCCAACCGATTCGCCCTCACCCACCGTGTGAATGAGAACATCGCGCTTCGGCCTGTTCACCTGGTCGGTATACGGGGCTACTCCCTTGATTAGGACATCGACGGTGCTCGGAGATTGCCTGACAGGTTCTTCCGGAACCAGGTTGCTTTCCTTGTCAAGCGAGAAAGCTTCCAGGGAATCGTGGATTGTAGCGTTGTGGCTCGCCACAATTACCGCAACGACCAGGCAAGTCATTGCGACATGGCCGATCAACCGTCGCGGCATATTGGCCGGCCCAGGAAGATGGATAAAAGACAAAATACGGCCGGAGACGGCCACCTGCTCCTGAGGTTTCTCCGGGATTTCGGTAGACGTCAAACCACATTCCCCTTAGCGCCGACCCGCTCGCAAACTGACAGGCGGACTTTGTCGAAAAAGTTAGATAAGCCCACAGTTGGCCGGATTATATTCTTGTAGGCCAATCTCAGTCAATTGAACATCGCGGCACGGACCGCTAGAACATGGTTAGAGTTTTTGTTGGTACGAAAATGGCCGGACTCGGACTAGCTAACATCCTCTAACTGGGACTTCGTTTCCAGCCGGAAGAGGACTTTGTAGGGCTGGGGCTTGTCCCCAGCCGCAGGCAGGTCAGTAGCCGAGCTTAGTTCCGAGCCCCCGCAGAGAAGTCCGGCCAAACAGCACCCTGATTTTCATACCTTGGCGTGCCGGCGCAAGCCGGGATGAGCGATTACTATGAAAGCATTTCCGGGCTCCGATCCGGGATAGCCTCCCAACTCGTCAATCCGGCGGTCAAAAGCATGCCCCGCACCCCGATGCGGGGCCGGAGTCCAGAGGGGATGGAAGCGGAAGCACCGCCATACAGAAGGCAGAAACCCGTGCTCTACTTTCTATTCCCTATGTGGCCTTAGCAAGGCCACGCGATTCCAAGGACAACGTGGTGCCCACGAGAACGTCAATCAGCTACCGGCCGGTACACAAGGTCATCCAAATCCAGCAGCTCGCTTGCGGCGGCCGCAAGCCACTCTTTCTGCTCCTCGACGTTTGAAGCGGCGTCTTCCGCAGCCTGCTCAACCCGCGCGGGAGCGGTGCCACCCTGGCCACGCCTCATATTGACCGAGTAGTCCAGATCGATCCGCAAGACATCCTCGACGAATTCGGAGGAAAAGCCGCGGAACTCTTCGAGTGACAGCGTCTCCAGGGTTCTCTCCTGTTCAATACACCAAGCTACCATCCGGCCGACTATCGTGTGCGCCTCCCTGAACGGAATCCCCTTTGCCGCCAGGTAATCGGCATAGTCGGTTGCCAGCGAAAAGTTCTCACCGGCCGTCTGACGCATCCGCCGGCGATTGAACTTGATGGAGTCCAGTAACGGCGACATCACCGAGGTACAGGCGATGACAGTGTCACAACTGTCGAAGAAGGATTCTTTATCCTCTTGCAGGTCGTTGTTGTAGGCAAGAGGCAAGCCCTTAAGCATGGTTAGCAGGGCCTGGAGGTCGCCGTAAACCCTTCCGGCTTTCCCTCGTATTATCTCCGCAACGTCTGGGTTCTTCTTTTGAGGCATAATGCTGCTGCCGGTAGCGAAGCGATCGTCGATCTCCGCGAATCCGAACTCGGTCGAAACCCAAATCGTGATTTCGTTTGCAAGCCGGGACACGTGGGCCATGAGAATCGCATTAGCCGACAGAACCTCCGCGACAAAGTCGCGGTCGCCCACCGCATCCAGGCTATTTGACAACAACCCGGAAAACCCGAGCAGTTCGGCCACGTACTCGCGGTCGATCGGATAAGGCACTCCGGCTAGCGCTCCGGCGCCGAGGGGCAACAGGTTGACTCGTTGATAGGCGTCGCGATATCGCTCGAAGTCCCGCGCCAACATCTCTCGATAGGCCAGAAGGTGATGCCCGAGTACTATGGGCTGCGCCCGTTGAAAATGAGTGTAGCCCGGCATCACCCAGTCCGAGTGGCGTTTCGCCTGCTCCAGAAGGACCGATTCGACATCGACCAGGCGTTTCCCCACGTCTATGATGAAGCGCCGGGCATACATTCTCATGTCGAGAACTACCTGGTCGTTCCTGCTGCGGGCGGTGTGCAACCGTCCGGCCGGCTCGCCGATGAGTTCGTGCAGCCGAGACTCGACGTGCGTGTGGATGTCTTCCAGGTCAGCCCGGAACTCTAGACTCCCTGCATCGATCTCTTCTCTGACCTGTTTCAAGCCACCGAGGATACTCCGTGCGTCGTCGTTTGAGATGATCCCTTGGCGGGCCAGCATCCGGCAGTGTGCGGCACTGCCGGCAATGTCATCTTCATAGAGGCGCCAGTCGAATCCTATTGACGCGGTGAATGTCTCTGCGACCGCATCGGTTGAGGCGCTGAATCGACCGCCCCAGAGCTTCACGGCGCATCCTCGGAGTTCTTCACGCCACGCTTAGATTGGATCGAGGCCCACACCCGCAAAGGAAGCCCCCAGAGGTCTATGAATCCTTCCGCTGACTTGTAGTCGAACGTGTGAACACGATCGTAGGTAGCCAGAGACTTGCTGTACAGGGACGCCTCGGACCTTCGACCGGCGACCTGACAAGACCCTTTGTGAAGCTTGAGTCGGACTTCGCCGGTGACCCATCGCTGGGTGCTGGCGACGTAGGCCGCCAGGTCTTCACGGTGAGGTGAGAACCAATGACCGTTATAGACCAGGTCGGCGTACTCGATTGCCGCCTTGGTCTTGAAGCGGGCGGCGTCTTTGGTGAGGGTGAGATCTTCTAGAGCCTGATGAGCCGCGTTCAACGCCACAGCGGCTGGAGCCTCGTAGATCTCCCGCGACTTGATCCCCACTACCCTGTTCTCCACGTGGTCTATTCGCCCGACGCCGTGCCGGCCGGCAACCTCTTGTATCTCGTACACAAGATCGACCAACGGCACCGCGACTCCATCGAGGCAGACAGGCTTACCTTGCTCGAACCCGATTGTGACGTAGCCAGGCTCCGATGGCGCATCGTCTATTTCGCCAGTCCACTCGTACACATCGGGGCTCGGCTCCAGCCAGGGATCTTCCAACGGCCCGGCCTCAATGCTCCGACCCCACAGATTCTCATCGACGCTGTAAGCGTCCTCCGAACTGACTGTTATGGGAATGTCGTGCTGTTGCGCGTATTCGATCTCCTCCTCCCGGGACATCCCCCACTCCCGAATCGGGGCCAGGACTTTGAGCTCCGGCGCCAGCGCCCCTATCGCCAAGTCGAAACGCACTTGATCGTTGCCCTTGCCGGTACACCCGTGGGCCACGAATCCCGCGCCAATTTCGATTGCCGCTTCAGCCAACAGCTTGGCGATGAGGGGCCGGCCAAGCGCCGTGGCTAGTGGATAGCACCCTTCGTACACTGCGCCCGCCTGCAACGCCGGCAAAACGTAGTCCTCGGCGAACGTCGACTTGGCGTCGATTACGATACTGTCGATGGCGCCAATCTGCAGAGCTCGCTGCCTAACGTCGGCGAGGTCCCTGTCCAGGTTGCCAAGGTCCACTGTCAACGCAACCACTTCACACTCGTATTGCTCGGCCAGCCACCTGATCGCGACCGAAGTATCAAGACCGCCGGAATAGGCTAATACAACTGTTCTCTTTGACATGCGCTCCCCGCCTGGGTTGATGGATTGAATGTGCCGATTATCAGCAAATTCTTTATGTCTTACGAGTCTGCAATTTATGCCGTCTTCAACGGACTGTCAAATTGACCCAGCAAGTTATCTGCGCGTGTTCAGATTTGGGCGTACCCGCTCTGCGTGAGCGTAATATCGCCTCTATAGTGAGTCTACCGCGGGCGACGCGGCCTGATCGGCAAACGCCAAGAAGGGGCTGCAAGAGCGCTCCGCATCAGGCGGATGACGGCGGATTTGGGGGCGCCTGCTCCAGCTGATTCCAATTCCGGCGCAAATCTGGGCGATTTCCGGCAGCCCATGCCTCACGATTGCCGTAGAGGCGGGTTTGAAACCCGCCTCTACCAACAAAATGCCGCGCACATGATTGGGCGTGATTACGCAAGCATCCAAGCATGCGTCCATCTGTTCCGACTTATTCCAAGTTCCGGAGCATATCTTGGCGATTTCAGGACTCGGATTGCCTCCCCGAAGAACCCCGAAACTAACGTCTTGTCGAAATCTCGCCACTCCAGGACGTGCAACTGGCTCTCAGGAGCGTGTGATGACGTCGCACAATCGTGATTCTTGCCCTCTCCAGAGGAACTACTTGGAGCAGGTGGGATCTGGGAGTGTCCCCCGCACCAAAGTTCCCCCTTCTCCGGACAAGAGAATGGGGTCAGGCCGTAGACTCGACTAGGAGAGGGGATGAGGTCGACCAATTCGTGGATTCGACGCCGATGGATTGGAACGCACCCCTTAACGGCGAAGTGAGGTACTGAAGATCTACATTCGTATGGGTCGGCTTAGTAGACAGGTGCTCACAAGGGGACCGCGTGGTTCTCTATACCGGCGATCAATCTATCGATTTCCTCGGTGGTGTTGAAATAGGCGACAGAAACCCTGATTTCGCGGTCGCCTTCGAGGGTTCGTGGCCACACCCTCCAGTCCTGCTTCAACTCCGCCAGGAGCCCGCTGTGGTCGAAATCGCCCAGCGTAAACGAAGTCAGGCCGGACGACCGCTCCCACTCAGCCGGCGATAACAGCCTCACGCCGCTCGTCCCGGTCAAGCGATCCTTCAGGTAACCGACCAGCATCTTTGTACGGCTTTCGATTTCGTCCCAGCCAAGCTGGTCGAACCAGTCGAGAGCCGGCCCCACCGTCGCGTACGATGCGTCAGACTTCGTCGCGTACTCGAACCGGCGGCCATCCGGATACAAGTCCAGCGTCTCGCCGTCCAGCATCTGGCCCGAGCCGGCGCCGACGTGGCACGGATTCAGTTCCTCGACGACCGGGCCTCGGGAGTAGAGGAATCCGGTGCCGTTCGGACCTCCCAGCCACTTGTGGCAGTTGCCGGTGAAGAAATCGCAGCCAATTTCGTCCACCGCAATCTTGATCTTTCCGAACGATTGCGCCCCATCGAGCAGAGACAACGCGCCGGCGTCCCGGGCCAATTCGCACATCTCTTTCACCGGCAACCTGATTCCATATGGCGAGGTGACGTGGTTAACCGCGACGACACGGGTACGCTCGCTGATCTGTCCCCGCAGATTCTCTAGCGTCTCGCCGGGATCGAACTCGATCCTGAAAGTTCGCAGCTTGATCCGGCCGAGCTGTGCCTGGTAGCTCCAGGGAAAGCGCATCGCCGGATGCTCTTGATCGGATATGACCACCTCGTCGCCGTCCCGCCAATCGATGCCGGCAGCCACCAGGTTCGCGCCGTCGGTGGCGTTGCGGGTGAGAGTAATCTCCGATGGCTCGGCCCCTATCTGCCTCGCCAACCGCCCGCGACTCCGTTCGCTGGCTTCGATCATGTCGTACCAGGTTATCCAGCCCCGCGACTGAAATTTCTCAATATTCTCCAGGTATGCGTCGAGTACAGGGCGTGCCATGATGCCGATCGTACCCGTGTTGAAATATGCCGTTTCTTCCAGGATCGGCAAAGCGGCCCGGACTTTGCTCAGTTCGATTTTCAGATCAGCCGATGGCGTTTCCACTGTACTCTCTCCGCTGCTTCCTTATCTCCAAGGATTAATTTCGATCACTGCTCTTTTTTCCAATTCAAATGGTTCCCGCCGGCTCGGCGCGTCAAACTGGTATTCTGGAATCGATGGTATAATCCCGCTGTCTACATGGAACATTCCGGCCCTCCAGCGGCGAGCACCCACCCTCTCTACGACAGATTGCTAACGGTCGTTGCGCTGACGACGATCGGCTTGATACTGACTCTGGCTATCGATCCCCCTGCCTCTTGGGGATTGTTGGTCCTTCTGCTTGTAACGGTCGTATTGGGCGCCGACTACACACTGCGTATCGGCCCAGATGGAAGAAGCCGGCGGAGCTACGATACGACCACGCTATGGATTCTTCCTGGATTACTTACTCTCGGCGCTTTCCTGTTCTTGAGGTTGCCAGTATTTGCCAGCGGTCCCACCATCGGCGCGGGCATCTTTGCGACCGGGGCGCTCTTGGCCGGAACGCTTCTGGCCGAAAACTACGTAATAGCCCCGTCGGACGAAACTCGTACGAAGGCTCGTTTCTGGCTGAATATCCTATCCTATCTCATAGCGTTCGCGCTCTTCACAGCAATCTATGCTCCCAAGGACAGCGTCCCCTTCTCCGCGATAGCCGTCGCCGTCGTAACCGCGTTGGTCTGTCTAGAGCTTTACCTGGGCAGCAGAAGCGCGCGTCACCGAGCGATAATCTACGCCTCCTTGACCGGATTGAGCCTCGGACAGATAACCTGGGCCCTGAACTACTGGAACATCGACGCCATAACCGGCGGAGCTCTGTTGACGATCGCCTTCTATCTCATTTCGAGCGTCCTGCGTTACGACCTCTCTGGACGCTTGGATCAGCGGACCCTGTTCGAATTCAGCGTGGTGTCCGGCATTTGGTTGGCAATAATATTCTTCACCGGGTTGTGGTTGCGTTAGCAGGCGGTGAATCACGGACGGCAACTCTTCCAATCCAATCATCCGTTTTGTGCCTAATTATCTGCCCTCACAGCCATGAAGGGTATTTCCGCGCTATTGGGCTTGAAAAGGGCCCACGCTGGCAGTAGAATCCCAGCCGTCTATCGGGCCTGGCGGGTACACCCCGCTAGTCCGGCCACACACGAGGCGCAGATAGCTTTCACCCAAAATACGCACTCATCACACACGTCTAGAGGATGTTTACTCAATGCCAAGAATTGCGACCAAAGAACGAACCGCCGTCAAACGGCGCTGGGGGAACCAAGCCATCAGGCTGGCGATGGAGAACCGGTGGGAAAAAGCCGTCGAGGTGAACCAGAACATATTGGAGTTGTTCCCTTACGATGTTGAGACTCACAACCGGCTCGGGCGCTCGCTGACCGAGTTGGGCCGTTACCGAGATGCGTGGGCCGCCTATCAGGCATCGCTGCGACTGGATAAGAGCAATCTGATCGCGAAGAGGAATGCCCGCCGCTTGACCGACCTGATCGCCAAGATGGACTCTGCCCGGCCCCCCAAACCCGAGGCCGTCGATCCCATGCTCTTCGTCTCAGAAGAAGGCAAGACGGGAATCCTGAAGATTGCCCGGGTCGTAGATCAACTGGCACTCGATGAGGCTGCGTTGGGAGAGCAAGTAGACCTGACCGTCGATGGGCGAGCCCTATTCGCGAGTAACCTATCTGGTAAACGAATCGGGTTGATAGAGCCGCAGGCGAGCCAGCGATTAATCGACCTGATCAATGGCGGGAATCGATATCAGGCGGCGATCATGTCCATCGACCCGGATGGCGAGGTCAAGATCTTTGTCCGAGAGACTTTCCGCGACGCCTTCCAAGCCGGCAAGGTCTCCTTCCCGCCTCGAAGCCGGACCGCGGCGGTCCGAGCATACTCGCGGTTCAGGGAGACGATGCCTGAATACGAAGAGAACGACGATACCGCAATCGTTGGACTCGGACGATCAGCCGGAATTGGCTTCGCCGGAGAGGATGATGGGTTCGGCAGCGGGGAGGCTGAGGACGAACTCGTAGGATAGGCCCGGCTGAGCCGTATTCGACCTGCCGACGGGTTGGCCTCGATCGACCAGAAGTCTTCGCGACGTTCGATCCAGCGAGATGCTTCAAGGGAATTCCGCTTAGGTCAAATGGGTAGAATCCCTCTGGTGATGATGGCCGACCGGTCCAATGAGAGTGATATTAGATTGCGGCCTTTGCCGAAGACTCCTGCTTGGACACCATGACGCCCAGAATTCGCTCCATAGCCATCACGTGGCTGCAGGTCTGCCAACCATGGAAGAAGTGACAGGTGCATTGCCATTCGCCGGCGTCATACTCAACCGTGTGGTGGTCGTTGTCGCCGCCAAATGCAAGCGCAAAGCGCTGGAACGATATGCGCTCCGGCTCCTCCGCATACTTTCGCGCCTTCTCGATCTTGCCAATCATGCTCGAGTGCAAGTCTCAGCCTCCTGTTGAACCCCTCTTACCGCAGAAAATGAAATAGCCGGACCCCTCGCGGGTCCGGCTTCTTAATCGATTTCCGATCAATCGTGATGGGCGACATCAGCGTGGCACCATCTGGAATGTTCTTGCATTCACACAACGATTATATCATCAGCGGCCGGCCGGATCACCTCTACTCACCTGCAATCTCAGCCGTCAGACGAGGCTCGCTGGCGGGCATCCCTCGCCGACAGCGCCGGCGTCACGGCGCGGGCTCCCAATGCCAGTGGGTTGGAATTCCCCGGGTATGCACGTTGAAGATACGATTGCCGGAATCGACAATCTTGCGATGCCTGTCACATCGGTTCCAGCATGGTGCGGTACGGCTCCACTCGCTCCACGCTGTAGATGAGCCCGCTCGCATCGAGATAAATCAGGCCAGAGAGAGGAAACTCTAACGGTCCCACGACGCCTTCTCTGCCGCTAGGTACGCCTTCGCCTCCTCGGCTGTCTGAAAAAGACGACGCTCCGGACCGCTGTTGAGGATCTCCATGATGGGCCGGCCCTTCAAGGTGGCCTCGTGCAACACCACCACATCCACCGTCTGCCCCTCCTCCAATTCCGGGCTGACGATCTCCAACTTGCCCCCTGGCATCACCGTGACCTCCTGATGTAACACTCTTTGCATGTTCACTGGCGCCTCCTTATTACTAGTTCGCTATGGAGTCTAGTACACGAGCACTCGGACCGGCTCGAGCTCCAACCGGAACGGTTTCAGGATGGAAGAGCGTTTGGAGAGGCAGAGCGTCTCCAATCCCACCACTGCATTCGATGAGGTCAAGTCGAGCGCACGCCGTGAGACATACTCGGGCACGATCAACGTGGATTGGTCCAGCCACAGATAGAGGATCTCAGCTTTCTTGTCTACATGCGGGTGCATAGTCTTCTTTCACAACCCGGGCCCACTCCCAACGGCCTGTCAGCCTGCCTTGACACTGTGAAGGGGCAACGCCTCGGTTTCAAGCGTGTGTAGATCCAATCGCCGGGATGCATTGTCTATGTCAAAGCCAACCACTTCCCCGTCGGCATCTATGTCGACGTTCAGACCATCTGTAACCTCGATGGTCTCCGCCCCTACCCTTGCCCTGAATTCCACGTATAGACTGTCGGTCTCTGGATAATAATGAAGCTTCACGCTTGTTCCTCCTTCGCAAAGCGTCGATCGAAAAACGCGTTGTGAATAGTCTCGCCGTCTTCCAGTGTTATGACGCGCAGATACCGTGGCGCGGTCTCGCCGCGTGGGGTGACCTCTCCCCAAAAGCGCAGTCGGCCATCCTGCTGCTTCTCTTGACGGAGCGGTGCAGCCACGATCTTAGCGCACCAAGCCAACTCGATGTAGGGTCGCTTGCGGCGCACCTGTTCATCGAAGTACCGCGTCGTTTTCACGTGCCCTGACACCCCCGTCCCACGCAGTACTTAAATCGTGATTGATGACGAAGTCCAACCACTCATCCGGCGTCCTCTGCACCTCACCGGCAGTGCACGCGCCGCAATCCATAGCCTCGCTCAAAGCCCCTGAAGCAAACAACTCCCTCATCAACCGAATTGACTATTAACAAATTGTTAAACATTGAATATAATCAGCGCAAGGTTCATCGATGGCGCGGCAGCGTTGGGATACGCTGTGCCCTGCCGCCAGGCCAGATGGCATCGTTTGAATAGTGGACTATGCATCTGGGATTAGAGACTGTTCGTAGCCGCAGCTCATTCAGAGGCACTAAGGAGGTAGCCACATGGGCATCCTGGAAGCGCTGGGTCTCAAGAAGAAACCCGAAGAGCCGGCCAAGGGTATCACCGTCAAAGTAGGCCCCCGCGATACCCTGCGTTCATTGTCCAAGAAGTACTATGGGACCGAGGATAAGTGGACGGTTATCTTCGAGGTCAACGAGTGGCGAATCGATGGGGACGAGTTGGCTCCAGGTCAGGACTGCTTCATTCCCGACGCCGAAGAGCCGGCCACCTAGAAGACACGCCCACGCCATACCACCCCGGCGCCTGGCCCGGTCCTCTCGTGATCGAAACTACCGGGCTAGAAAGCCGCCATCTACCACCACGGTAGTCCCGGTAACCAGGTCTGACGCGGCGGACGCGAGAAACACCGCAACTCCTTTGAACTCGTCCGCTTCCGCCAGACGGCCTAACGGCATCCGCACTTTCACCGCGTCGATTATGGGGTTCGACTTCTGCTTGAGCAGCCCGCCGCCAATGTTTGTCCGGGCATGAGTCGGCGCGATCCCATTGACCTGAATGTTGTCCTCGGCCAACTCCACCGCGAGGCTCCTGATCAGATTCACAACTCCGGCTTTGCTCGCCACGTACTCCCGACCACGCCCAACCGCGATGTGAGAAGTGAATCCGTAGATCGACGCGGTCGCTATTATCTTGCCCTTACCCCGCGGAATCATGACCCTTGCAGCTTCCCGCGCGGTGAGGTAGACGCCGGTCAGGTTGACGCCGATCACCGTATCCCAATTGGCCAGGCTCGATTCGACCAATGGGTCCGACCTGCTGCCCAAGCCGGCGTTCGCGAACGCGATGTCCAAAGTTCCTAGCTCTTCTACCGCTTCATCGACCATTCGTATATTGTCCGCCTCTACGCTGACGTCCGCCTCGATGGCAACCCCTCGCCGGCCCAACTGCTGCACGCGTTTGGCGGTCTCGTTTGCCGTTCCCGCATTGATGTCCACGCACGCGACGTCAGCTCCCGCCTCCGCCATCGCCAGGGAAAACGCTTCCCCAAGTCCACTGCCCGCGCCAGTGACCAACGCCACTCGGCCATCCAGCTTGAACTGATCCAAGATGCCCATAAGCGAACGCCTCCATCGGGCGATTTGCCCGGCCCATTTGTCCAGAAGAACGATATTAGCACATGGGTTGTCCTCTCCAGAGTCGAGCCTGGCCGCGCTGCTGTACAATCCCGTCCGGCATGTTTATAGTGGGTCCTGAGCTATGAACTACATCCTAGACCCTGCGTTCAGCAGCCGTTAGAAGGGAGCAAGTATGGCCACAGCGCAAATATCTCTGACCGCCCGACGCTTCGTCGATGAGATCAAGAGTTGCGGCATCACCCACGCCGTCTGGCTACCGGACAGCGAGGCAAGATTCCTATACGACACGATGACCGCCGACCCCGACCTGGAGGTGGTGCCCGTATGCCGCGAGGGTGAGACTTTTGCCATCGCCTTGGGACTGATAATCGGTGGAAAGACCCCAGTCGTCCTGATACAGAACACCGGCTTCTTCGAATCCGGCGATTCGATTCGCGCATTGACGCTCGATTGCGATCTTCCGCTGCTGATACTCGTCGGATATCGAGGATGGCGCCAGGGCCGGCCAATGGTCGACTCCGCCGGCACATACACGGTGCCCAGTCTCGAGTCCTGGGGAATAGAGCACTACCTCGTAGAGTCGGATAACGACATCGGGTTGATCTCCAAAGCATTCGCGCGCGCTCAAGATCTGTCGAAGCCAGTCGCGGTCCTGATCGGAACCGAATACGCCTGATGTTTACGTCCCGGGAAGCGACCAGAATCATCAGCCAATACCAGGACGATGTCGTCGTCGTCCACACGATGACGAACTCCCACGAATGGGCCAGGGTCGCCAGGGACGCAAAATCGGATATCGGCCTTGGCGGCGCGATGGGCAAAACGTCTTCAGTCGCTCTGGGGATCGCCCTTGCCAGGCCCGATCGCCGCGTCTTCGTGTTGGATGGAGACGGCAGCCTGCTCATGAACCTGGGCACCCTCGTGACGATTGCCCAGGCCGCGCCGTCCAATCTCGTCCATTTCGTGTACGAAAACGGCACGTACGAAGTCACCGGCGGCCAGCCCATCCCAGGCGTAGGTCAGGTGGATTTTGCCGGGATGGCCTTGGGCGCCGGCTACCGGGCGGCCTATACCTTCGATAACGCGAAGGATTTCGCGGAGGCGGCCGGCGGGATCCTCTTAGACGACGGGCCTACGTTGATCGATCTGAAGCTCAAGACCTGCGAAGACTGGCTGGAGGTTCCCGAGCGAGACTTCAATGAGTGCCTGCAAAGCCTCAAAGAGAATCTCGCTGAGTGAATCCTATGCCGCATTGCCGGCAAGTTAGGCGCCCCAACCAGACCATATAGTCAATACCACCTACCTGGTGCCAAATGGAAAGCGACGCCGTTACGCAGCGTTTCGCCACATTGGCGGGATTGCCTGACGAGCAGATTGACCTCGCCCCTGCCGCTCTGATGATGGCGACGATAGAGGATCCGCGTCTCGATGCCGGCGAGCATCTAGCCGCGCTCGACTCGCTCGCGGATGCCGCCGCTCGCCGGCTGGCCGGCCGGCAAGACCCCCTCTCTTCGATCAACGCCCTCAGTGAGTTTCTTTTCGACGAAATGGGATTCCGCGGCAATCGAGAAGACTACTATGACCCAAGAAACAGCTTTCTCAACGCGGTACTTAGCCGACGTCTTGGTATCCCGATCACGCTCTCGCTAATTTACATCGAGGTCGGCAGGCGCCTGGGAATCGGGCTCCTGGGAATCGGAATGCCGGGCCATTTCCTCGTCCGGCACGGCGATCTGTCGGACTTGTTCGTCGACCCCTTCTACGGAGGGATCATTCTCTCAGCCGAGGAATGCGCGCAACGGCTTCGTCAAGTCACCGGCGCCGATGTCCAGTGGAGTCCCGCCTACCTGTCTCCCGTGTCGAATCTTGAGTACATCGGCCGCATGCTGCGTAACCTCAAAGCCATCTATTGGCGCCGGCAAGACTACGAGCGCGCCCTCCGAGTGACCAATTGGCTGATGGCGCTGCAGCCTACCCATGCGCGGGAGCGCTGGGACCGCGGAGTGCTCTACGCTCTAGCCGGCCGAAACATTCTCGCCCTGAATGATCTGGAATCATACGTTTCTTCAAACCCGTCCACCAAAGACGCGGCGCAGGCGCGCGACCTGATTCGCCGACTGAAACGGTCCGTGGCCAACTGATTTCTTTGAACAACCCCCACTGCCTCACCTGCAATCCCGTCTTGCGACTCCTGACGCTCGACCGGCAGATTGCCGGACAGCCTTGGCAATGCAGTTGGACGACCACCGAAAGTTAGAATGAGCCAGAAGCTAGTCGTCGGCCAATCCGGCGGCGCCACGGTAGTAATAAACGCGAGCCTGGCCGGCGTGATAGCCGCGGCAAATGAGTGGCTTGGACACGGCAGGGTCGCCGGCATGGTCCACGGCGTCGAGGGCGCGCTTGGCGGGAACTTCGTCGACCTGGGCCAACTTTCCGCGTCGGACTTATGTCTGCTGCGTCGGACCCCCTCGGCCGCGCTCGGCTCCTGCCGGCTCAAGCTCTCAGACGACGACATCGCCAGACTTCTTGATAGGCTGCAAGCCCAACAGGCCCGTTGGTTCGTTTACATAGGCGGAAACGATTCCGCCGATACGGCCGATCGCCTCTCCCATGCCGCAAAGTCGGCCGGGTACGCCCTCCAGGTGGCTGTTGTTCCCAAGACTATAGACAACGATCTTGTCGGCACCGACCATTGTCCCGGCTACGGCAGCATCGCCCGCTACGTCGCCAGCGTCACTCAAGAAGCCGGTTGCGATACCGCGGCGATGAGAAAAGTCGATCAGGTAAAGGTCATCGAAGTAATGGGCCGCAATACCGGATGGGTAGCCGCGGCGGCCGGACTGGCTAAGAGGCACCCTGAAGACCCCCCTCAGGTCATTTGGCCGGCCGAGCTTCCATTCTGCATCGATCGGTTCCTATCGCTGGTCGAGAACAGCCTCGAGAGGGTCGGACACGCGACTATCGTGATCAGCGAGACCATCCGGTACGGTTCAGGGGAGTTGGTCGGCGCATCCAGCCGGCCTGAGGTGGTCGACTCGTTCGGACACCGGCGCGACCTGCGCCCGGCCGACGTTCTCTGCCGGGCAATCAGCCAGAAACTGGGAGTCCGGGCCAGGTGGGACCGGCCCGGTACCCTCCAACGTAGCTCGATGGCATACGTTTCCGAGGTGGACCTCGCCGAGGCCGAGCTCGCCGGCCGCGATGCCGTCCGGGCCCTGCGAGACGGGCACAGCGGCGTGATGGTGAGCTTTCTCCGAACGCCCGGACCTGTCTACGGCATCGAGACCGGACTGGTACCTCTCGAGAGGGTCGCTAACCGCGAGCGCAAAATGCCGCATGAGTTTCTGGCGAAAGACTTGGGCGACGTTAGCGACGCGTTTCGGGCGTACGCAATGCCCCTGGTTGGAGAGTTGCCACACTTCCGGCGACTGATATAGGCCGCCGGCCAGGGAAATACGGAGAGTCGAATTACCGCCGACTACGAGTTGGACCTACTTCGGCACCAGGGCGTCCATAAGGATGCGCGAGGCGCTTCTCAGGTAGAAATGGTCCCCGCCGGCCTGCACGAACTGGACACCATCGTTGATCCATTGCCTGGATGCTTCGATGCTATCTCCCAACCCCACTCCCAGCATCTTGCCGCTGGCACGCGTCTTCGAGATGATACGCTCGACCGTCGGACGGAACCTTGGATTGTCCATATCAAGCAGTGTCCCTAGTGACCCAGACAGGTCGCCCGGTCCGATCATTACGCCATCTAGGCCCGGCAAGGCCAGGATGGAATCGATCCTGTTTACCGCGTCGATGTGCTCCATCATCACAAACGCCAGTACTTGCTCGTTCGCTCGTTGGGGAAAATCGGTACCCAAGTATCCTTCATAGCCCCCCGCTCGGCGGGGGCCAATACCGCGAACGCCCAATGGCGGGTACCGGCACCAATCGACGATCAGCTTTGCGTCCTCGATAGTGCGGATCTGCGGGCCGACTATTCCATCTGCGCCGCCGTCGAGCGCCCACTTTATGTAGGTAGTGTCTGCCGTCGGCACCCTGACCAGCGAGGCGCATTCGGTGCCCTTGGTCGCGATCACATGCGCCAGCATCGCGTCCGGTGGGATGGGATTATGTTCCGCATCTATGAAAAGGAAGTCGACAATGTCGGTAAGTGCTTCGCTGACAGTCGGGTCGGTGAATGAGACTGCGGCGCCAATTACCGGCTTCCCCGACTTGATCTTCTCGCGGAAGAATCTTGCGTTATGCATTCAATCCTCTTTCAATCGGTCGGAATGGGATCCTGTCGACCGTCCTTTATCCATAGGAACTCGCCATTGATTGAGCCGGAGTCGGCGTCGACCAGGGTTAGCACCAGGTCGGCCGTCTTCTCCGGCGGGTCCCCGCCGCTGTCACCAACGTCGCGCGCCCAATCTCGAAGAGGCTCGCCTATCTCTCCCAGAGTATCGGCCTGCTCTTTTATGTAACGCCACATCTCGGTTTTGACTTCACCCGGATGCAGTACGTTGGCGGTGACGCCGGTCCCCACCAACTCGGCCGCCAGTGAGCGCGTGAACTGGTTCAGCGCAACTTTACTCGTCGAGTAGGCGCTGTTGAGAGGTCCAGGCGGATGCAGCGATGCCGCGGAGGTCACGTTGATTATGCGGCCCCACCCCTTTGCGATCATTCCTTCGACGAACGCCCGACACGTCAGGTACGGAGCAATCAGATTGAAGTTAATTGTCTCGATCCATTCCTCGTAGTCGGTATCCGCCACCAATCGGATTGGGCCGAAAACGCCGGCCGAGTTGACCAGAATATCGGGCGGCCCGCTCACTTGCTCAACTCGAGGCTTCAGCTCGTCGAAGATCGCCTCCGGCCGGCTCGCGTCCAGCGCGGTGGCCGTCCCACCGCCTCCTCGGGACTCGATTTGCCGGACAGTCTCGGCAAGCTGCGACTCGGTCCGGGCAACGACGTGTACGTGGGCGCCGGCGTCGGCCATTGCGAGCGCGACGGCTCGACCGATGCCCCGCCCCCCGCCAATGACCACCGCGACCTTGCCGGCAAGCATTCCCGCTTCACTCATGACTCACTCCGACGCGTCGAACTTGAAGACCTGGGTCACGAACTTCGCGTCTACCTTGCCGTCGTCGTTGAACTCCATCAGCGGCTCGAACCATTTGCCCCACTTGTCGTGGATCTCAGAGTCCCAGAGTCGGTCCCAGGCTCCGTCCTCTTCGACTTCGGAATAAAGGAACACGTACGGTTCGTCCTCAAATGAGGCGATCTTGCTTATGCCGCACCTCTTTATTTCCTCCGTCAGTTCCGGCCATATCTCGTCATGGCGTTTGACGTACTCTTCTAGGGCGCCGGGCTTTAGCTTCATTACGAACGCCTGTTGAATCATTTGGGCACAACCTCACATTTCAAATACTGCGACGTCGAGTCGTAGCGTCGCACTCTATCCATATGAACCGCGGGGATGGACGCCGAGCAACCTCTGGCGGCGCGGTGACGACCGGGCCAGCAAGTCTTCCGGCATATGGTAGTTCACGAATGGGTAGAACCGCTGGGATATGAAGCGGCAGCCGTAGCTGACCTGCTGTACGTAGCGACAGCGGTCTTCCGTCTGGTTCGGCGCGCCTCGGTGCCAGGTCTGGCCGTTCTGGAAACAGATATCGCCGGCGTTTACGATTATGCTGTGAATGCCCTGATCTTCATAGGTCAACTCTGGATCCGGCGCCCGACCGCTGCGGTGGCTTCCGGGCACGAACTGAGTTGGACCTAGCTCTTCATCCACGTCGACGAGATAGTGCATCACCTGCACCACGAAGCTGGGCGTCGGAATGCGCGGATCTAGCGGCACACCCTCAGGCCGGGGAAAGTGGATCGCCTCGTCGACGTGCCAGGTGGAGATGCCTTGCCCCGGCCGCGTGTAGATCGCGTTCATCGATATCATGTGGCAATCGGGTCCCAGCACCGCTTCGAGAAAGTCTACAGCCGGTGCTCGGTCTATCAGATCTTCGAAAATCTTGCCGTTTAGGAACATCTGGTGACGGATGATATCGCTGTCCGAGCCGGCATGATCCGGCCCGTCAAACGCAGCGATAAGCTCCTCGCGCATCTGGCGCACTTCGTCCGGCGACAGAATGTTGCGCAGGATTAGAAACCCGTCACGCTCGTAGTCGACCACCCACTTGGCAAGCTGATCTGGCGTTGGCGACCACTGGCCGGCGGGCAAACTGGTCTCGGATTGGCCGTTTCCTGACATAGCCGTTCACCTCTGCGACTTCCGGCCGCAATCGGACCTCGGCGGTGTCCGACTGAACAATTGCAAAGTCTCTGTCGGCACCGATCAATGCCCACCGGAGGAGGTTGCAGCCTTGTTGTCCGCACCGGCAATATATGCCGAACCCGTCCGCCGTGTCAATCCTCCAGCCGGCATAAGAGTCTGGTACGAAAACAATCTCAGGTGGCCCCGAGAGCCTCCACACCACGACTCTCGCGCTTCTCTTTTGCGGCCCCTCACTTCGTCATACCGGCCCTCGTTTCGTCATTTGTATGTTGAGAATGCCTCACAAATGGGGCCAAATTGTGGGGTATGGGTGAGGGAGGTGTCGCTAGTCATTTGGCGGGCCGGGCAGTTGCACGGTGGCGCCGGGCCGGAGTAGGACACCCCTCACCTCAATACCGGATCCTCCGAACAGATACCGGGGCGTAATGGCCCGCATTTGCAAGTGTGGAGGCCGGCAAGTTCAATCATAGAGGAAAGGGACAACTCAATGGAAGAGCAACACAACAAAAGGGTAGCCGGCATCGATGTGAGTAAAGCCGGACTGGAAGTGTGGGTGGAGGCCGGCCCTGCGCGACGATTTTTCAACAACGAGAAGGGGATCGGGGCGCTGGTGAAATGGCTGGCACGCCATGGAGTTAACCAGGCGGTGTACGAGCCCACCGGCGGGTACGAGCTGGATGTGGGACGAAGGCTGAGAGAGAAAGGGATAAAGGCACGACGTGTGCACCCGAACAAGGTGCGGGGATTGGCACGAGCGTGGGGCAAACAGGCCAAGACGGACGGAGTGGACGCGAAGGTGCTGAGGAGGTACGGGGAGGTATTCAGCGAAAGGGAGGAAGGGGAGATAGAGGATAGCCCGGAAAGGGAGGAAATACGGGAGAAACTGAGGCGCCGGCGACAGTTGGTGAGCCAGAAGGTCCAGGAACTGAATCGGCTGGACAAGCCGGTGAGCCCAGGGGTACGAGAGAGTATCGAAGAGCACATAGAGTATCTGGACAAGGCAATAAAGCGGATGGACAGGGAGTACGAGAGGGCATTGAAAAGCAGCAGTGCCTTGTCGGAGCGGGCGAAGCTGTACCAGAGTGTGCGTGGAGTCGGGCAACTGACGGCGGCGACGCTGGTGGCTGAATTGCCGGAATTGGGTCAAGGGGAAGGCAGGAGAGTGACGTCACTGGTGGGACTTGCGCCCTGGTCGCGGGACAGCGGCCGGCAGAGGGGATATAGAGCGATCCAGGGAGGGCGAGGGGTGGTGAGACGGGCGTTGTACATGGCAGCGATGAGTGCAGTAAGGCGGCGGGACAGCAGCCTGGGGAGGTTTCACCAGCAGCTGCGCAAGCGGGGGAAGCCGGGGAAGGTGGCATTGGTGGCGGTGATGCGCAAGCTGCTGTTGCAGCTGCACTCGGTAGCACAACGGGGCACACCTTGGACGGAGGAATACGCCCCGGGCACCTGAAAACCCTTTACATCCAACACAGATACTCCGGCGAAGAGCCTGCCCCGTACTCCGATACGGGGCCGGAATCCAGGAGGGGCGGGGATGGGAAGTTTAGCGCGGTCGAAGACTACGCGAAGCGAGGGGCTTGTCCCCCGCTCCCGGCGGTCCGGCACCCAACCCAAGTCCCGAGGCGCCGTATAGAGGACCCGCCAACCACTGCCCCAGTTTTCATACCTTGGTGTGCCGGCGCCAACCTGCGTGAGCGGTTGGTGCAAGCCCACGTCCCAGACTCCGACCCAGTATGCGCACCCAATCAACCTCGAAACCGGCGCCAACCGGCCGACCCTAGTTCCGCCATCCCGCACTCCAACAGGTGCCACCTCCTCGCCGTAGGGACGGGTTTCAAACCCGTCCAATTTGGAAGTGTTCAGAGCCGAAGTTCGTCCTCCGCCGAAGGGCCCGCCAATACTCGGCTGCCACCCAACGTCGTCTTTCCGGCGAAAGCCGGAATCCAAGAGGGGTGGGGCGGGGAAAATGTAGCGCGGTCAAAGACTACGCGAGGCGAGGGGCTTGTCCCCCGCTCCCGGCAGTCCGGTAACCAACCCTGGTCCCGAGCCACGGTAGAGAAGACCCCCCAACCGTTGCCCCGGTTTTCATCCCTTGGTGCGCCCTTCGCAAGACCACGGTGATTCCGGCGAAGAGCCTGCCCCTTACCCACCTCAGGCGGGCCGAAATCCAGTAGGTGGAGGAAATCTAACAACTCAGTCGATTTTCATCCCCCGATTTGCCGTAGCCGGGCCAATCTCCATTCCGCCTGACAACGTGCTCCCAGCTTGGGTCGAGGCATGTCATCGGGCCTGGACGCGCCTCATCACTTGAAGCCAACCAACGCGCTCGTGCACCAAAAACACGCCCCAAACCGTCTTGACAACATAATGGAGCCGTTCCTATACTTCGGGCGATGAAGCGGTCGCAAATGCGGCAAAAGTGGCGGTCTCGTTGACATCCGAAGACCTCTGGTCGATCCCGGATGAAGAGAGAAACTAGAATTAGGGGTGTGGCAGGAGACCTCGATGCTGATTGAGATGGTCGTAGAGAGCGTCCGCGTCAATCTGCAGAACTATCAGCGCGTGGTCGTGCTCAAAGAGAAGTCCTCCGAGCGGTACCTCCCGATTTGGATCGGCAATAGCGAGGCCGACGCAATCGTCATTCAGTTGCAAAACGTCTCGGTCCCCAGGCCTTGGACCCACGATCTTCTCAAGACGATCATCAACGAGTTGTCCGCAAAAGTCAGCCGGATAATCGTAAACGACCTCTCCGAAGAGGTCTTCTACGCCCGCATTAACCTGGAAATAAATGGGCGGGTCATAGAGATCGATTCCCGGCCCAGTGACGCGATCGCCCTCGCGGTTCGACTAAAGGCTCCCATATTCGCCGAGGACACCGTGTTGGAGAAGGCCGGAGTCAACCTGGATGGGTCTCAGGATACCGAGACGCCGAGTGAGCAGGGACCTGCCAAAGAGGGAGAAGAGGATTCCCAAAAGCTGTCCGTGTTCCGCGACTTCATCGATACCCTGGACATGGACGACGTCGGCAAGTCGGAAAAAAGCTGACCAGCAGGTTAAACCGCCTTCGGCAATTTTGAGCCGGCTGCTAGACATTGACCCTATTCGGACCATTGGAATCTAGGCAGCCGCAAGACGCACTCGTCCTCAAAACCCGATTCAAGGAGATAGACTATTGGACCGGGCCAAAGCCTGGGAGATTCTCAACACTTACGTCAAGAATCAGAATCTGGTCAAGCACAGCCTCGCGGTCGAAGCCGCGATGCGCGGGTACGCAGAGCAGTTCGGCGAAGAAGTCGAGGAATGGAGAATCACCGGCCTTCTCCACGACTTCGACTACGAAATACATCCAACTGCCGACAAACACCCCCAGGCCGGAGCCCCTATACTTCGCGACGCGGGCGTGCCGGAGCATATCGTCTACTCGATCCTGTCCCACGCCGAGTACCTGAACCTTGAACGCAAGAGCCTGATGGATAAGACTCTTTACGCAGTGGATGAGCTCGCCGGCTTCATCGTCGCCGTCACTTTGGTCAGGCCAAGCAAATCACTCTCTGACGTCAAAGTATCGTCCGTAAAGAAGAAGATGAAAGACAAAGGGTTTGCCCGCGCAGTCAAGCGAGAGGACATCATCGGCGGCGCCGAGTCATTGAACATCAGCCTGGACGACCACATCGGCAACGTCATCGACTCGATGCGAAAGGTCGCCCCGGCTCTGGGACTCGGCTGAGAGGAAAGACCTGAAGCCATCCGGATTGCCTATCTAGCCCCTCAACTCGATCTCCTGGGTTCCCCGCAGGCCGCGCTCGCCGAGGTCGCCACACGGGTAGCTATGAGCCACGACGTCACCGCCTTCACCAACAACAGGCACGACTGGGAGCATCTTTGCCCGTCAATTCGCCGTGTCAGAGGACTCTCCCCTTTCGGCTTGATCGATTACCTCAGGTTCGTACTCGCGCACGCTTGGCCGCTCCGCCGCCGGCCGGGCGGAAGCGCCAACCATTTCGATGTCGTCCACTCCACCATCCTCTCCACCGCCTTCTCGAATGGAGACGATTATTTCGCCGGCAATGTAGTCACCAGCCATTTCTGCCAGCGGGAGGCCCTGCGACTGCAATTGGCCGACAGCTTCCGTGCGTCACGCGGCCGGCAACACATTGGCGATTGGCTCGATCGTTTAATCCGCTTGGCGTATACCACCGTCGGGGCGATTGGCGAACGCTTGATGTACTCCCGTCCCGGTCTACAGGCAATTATTGCGGTCTCTGAGGAGTTGAAGCGAGATCTGGTCAGTCACTACGGTTGCGATCCGAAACGCATCAGTGTCATCTCAAACGGCGTCGATACCGATCGCTTCCACCCCCGACTGCGCGACGAAGAAGGCGCCAAGATTCGGAAAACCTACCGAATCCGGCCCGATCAGTTCGTGGCGTCCATCGTCGGAGGGGATTGGGAGCGGAAAGGACTTCGAGAGGCCATCGAGGCTATCGGCAAGCTACCGAAGGGGCAATTCGTGTTGTTCGTAATCGGCCGCGGTGACGTACGCAAATACGCCAGTCTCGGCCGAGCCATTAACGTGCAGTCATACATCCACTTTGTCGGACATCAACCTGAGCCTGAGAAGTTCCTGGCTGCCAGCGACGCGCTGGTGTGCCCTACTGCCTACGAGACCTTCCTGATATCCGCCCTCGAGTCTCTGGCGGTGGGCACGCCGGTGCTCGTGACCCGTGCGGCGCCGGTCCACGCGCTGATTCGGGACGGAGTGAATGGCTATGTCATTGAGCGAGATGCCGTGGACGTTGCCCACAAGCTCGGACTGTTGGCTGCCCAGCGTCCTCGTCAAACAGCGGAGATGCTGGCGCGGGCCCGCGCCAGCGTCGGTTCGCGATACACTTGGGACGCGGTAGCCAGACAGACCCTGGAAGTCTACAGACAGGTGGCATCGGCCTAGATTAGTCCAGCGGTTTAATCCGAGAGTATGGAGGGTTGCGAGTCAATGGCACTATTCCTGACCGAGGACGACGTCGGAAAACTCCTGACCATGAATGATGCGATAGAAGTGCTTGACCGCGCGTTCCGTCAGTTGGCCGGCAACAACGCCCCCGTTCGGCCGCGGCAAAGGGTCAAGATCGCCGGCGGGACCCTACAGGTAATGCCGGCCGCGCTGCCGGCCGAGCGCGCCATCGGATTCAAGGCCTACACGACAATGGCAGGCAGACCTAACTTTCACTTCACCCTTTACGACAGCACAACTGGCGAGTTGCTGGCGGTAATGCAAGCCAATCGCCTCGGCCAGATCCGGACCGGTGCCGCGAGCGGCGTGGCAACCAGATACATGGCCCGCGACAAAGTCGCCGTCGTCGGATGCATCGGAACCGGCTGGCAGGCGCGGTCCCAGGTGGAGGCTGTCTGCGCCGTGCGCAAGTTCGAACGAGGCCTTGCCTACGGGCGTGATCCCGCGAGGCTCCGAGCCTTTTGCGATGAAATATCCAACACCGTTAACCTGCCTATCGAGCCGGCGTCGAACCCAGACCAGGTCGCGAGCGAAGTCGACGTGTTGATCGCCGCTACTAACGCGAGACGTCCCGTCTTCGACGGAAACGCGCTCTCCGCCGGCGTACACGTTAACGCGATAGGTTCGAACGGCGCGGAGCGACAGGAGGTCGACGAGGCCACGGTGGTCAGATCGAGCCGCGTCGTCGTCGATCTCAAAGAGCAGGCCAACATCGAGTGCGGCGACGTGATTCCGGTCGTCAGTGCCGGCCGCATCACCTGGTCCAACGTGATTGAGCTCGCCGATATCGTCGCGGGCCGGACTTCAGGCCGTGATTCCGACGATGAGATCACGCTGTTCGAGTCACAGGGCATCGCCCTCGAAGACGTGGCCGTGGGCATCCACGTCTACCGATTGGCCCGGGAACGCGGCATCGGCCGGGAGATTCCCGCCTAGGACGCCGCGCTTTGACTGCATTCGAGAACACCTCGGACTACACTCCGGTCGCCCCATACTACGACCGGACCCGCAACATGCCGGAAGCGCTTGTCGACGAGTGTTTTCAGCGAATAATCGACCGAGCCGGCCTTGACCGAAACGGCCAGGCCTTGGACGCCGGCTGCGGCACCGGTCAGCTTTCGTTTCCGCTGCTCAGGGCCGGTTACTCCGTGATCGGAGTCGATGTCTCGCAAGCGATGCTCGACATCGCGCGATCGAAGACAAAGACTGGGGACCGGATCGACTTCGTTGTCGCCGACGTACGGTCAATGGAGTTCGCGACCGGCACATTTGATGCGGTCGTGATCTCAAAGCTCTTTCAACACGTGGGCAACTGGGAAACCGCCGTAGACGAGATCATCAGAGTCACGAAGGACAGCGGACTCTTCATCCATATTAGTGACAAGGGCGCATTCGGAAACGCGGTCCGTATTAAGTTCTCGGAATGCGCCCAAGCGCGCGGTTACTCAAACCTGTACCCCGGCATCAAGGACAGAAGCCTGTTGCCAGTGTATCTGCGAGGGCGCGGGGCCGAGCCGATCGCAATCGACACTGACGACCTCGTCTGGACGAAACAGGTGAGGTATTCCGACGCGCTGGAGCACTTGAAACTCAGACTTCATTCGGAATTCTGGCGTATCCCAGACTCCGACTACCAACAAATCCTGAATGAAGTTCAGGCCTGGATTGACGCCCAACCCTGCGGCTACGAGTCCACCGAAAAACTGAGGCCCCGCCTGGCGCTTGAGGTGTTCAGGATCCACAAGAAGGCATCATAGTAGCAAGGAACATGAAAGTCGCCGAAGCGCTCGGTGCCTTGGGCTTCCGTCTGCCCCTCTCAGATACAACGGGGACACGCCCGCACCCTAACCGAACAAATTGAGGTGCTTTGGATTTATCTTGCATCTACCGCAGTCTTGCCCGCCCATTCGGAACCCGGCAGGTGGCGGAGCGATCGAAGTGGTGAATACACAATAACAACTAACGCTATAAAGACGATTGCCGCACCAACCAAGAGCGCGGTCCGCAGGTCGAACACTGTGCCAAGCACACCGCCCATCAATGCACCTACTGGCGCTATACCGTGGACGACAACTCTTCGCGTTGCGTTAATGCGGTCGAGTAGATCGGCTGGCGTAAGTGCTTGGCGCAGGGCGACATCGTTAACACTCCAGATCCTGGTGCCGATCCACAGTAACCCAGCGGATAGTCCGAGCAACGGCAGCGTTACTACTAACGGTCCGCCGACAATCGCGATGAGCGCGCTTGCGGCAGTCATCAGGAGTTGTCCAAGTACGATCGAGAGTCCCGGCCCGATTCGCCGGGTGATCTCGGCCGACAAAGCAGCACCGGCAAACGCCCCGATGCCGCCGATAGCACTTATAAGACCAAGCATTGCTGGCGTCACTCCGAGGTCTTGCACCACGAAAAGAACAAACACGGCGCCCTGCACACCAACACCGGGGACACCAATACCGGCCGCCGATTGAGTAAGTTGAAGTTTGCTGTTTGCTCCTACCAGGCCTTCTTGCCGCACTAGCGTCGGCAAATATGATTGGGCGGCCACAAACGAGAACACCCCAAGGGCACCTATAGCAACCACTATCACGTAGAGAGCTTCAATGCGGATAATGCCCAACAACGCAGTCAAAGGAATCAACGCAATCAGGAAAGCTTGCCCTAAATTTGCGACGATGATAATCGGTCGCCTCCGCAGCCTGTCGACCCAAACTCCGACAAACAGGCCCAGTAGGATAATTGGAGTATTCCCCAAGGCGCGGAGCACTCCCATCTCGAATGCCGTGGCCTGGAGAACTATTACCGCCGTCAGGGGCAGAGCAAGGGCGAAAAGAGCCGAGCCGCCGCTAGAAACAGTCTCCCCAATCCAGAATCTTAGAAAGTCGGGGTCGCGGGGTTGAGGTCTGTTCGTGGAGTCTAGGTTTCCGCCCATCAAAATCCCCTATGAATCTAACGCACACCCCAGAGCACCGTTCGGCGGCTGCCGACTGTTCCCTATTCGGGCGCCTTGCGCGCGGATCCGACGTACCCACCATAATACGCCGTTGAACCTCAATCGTGTCGGAATCCAGAAACACCCCACGTGCTGCGTGTAGTTCCCTCGGCGGTTCATCAACAATCACCTCCTAGATTCCCTAACTCGGGGTTGGCCTGTAATGCCGCCGGCACGCCTCAATCTTCCTCCGCGTGGACCGAGAATGTTTCCCCACAAAGCTCGCGGAACCGATGGAGTCTTGCCCGGCCTCGTCCAACTCGTGCGGCAGCACGCTTGCAGTGGTATTATTGTAATACACATGTTCCCTCATACGAGTTGCTGGTAAACCGCCATTGCAGATTCGGGACACCAGCCCATGTCGGACTGGAAAGCTCGCCAGCGAAATATGAAAAATGCAAAACAATAATCCGGACTGTCCCGTTCCAAGTTGGATGAGAGTAGAGGTCTCGCCTGCCGGTATGTTGCAGGCAAGAAGGAGTCGCGAAAAAACATCAAAATTACAAAACAAATGTCCGGACGCTCCCGTGCCACTTTGGATGAAAGTAGAGATCTCACCCGTCAGTATGTTGCAGGAAACGTATGGGTCGCAAAAAACATAGAAATTGCAAAACAAACGGCTAGGCAAGCCCGCTGCCGGTTACCGGAACCGGCTTCCAATAGACTGTGAGTGGCGATCCAATATGCCCCGCCACTCCGCCGGCTCAAATTGACATACCGGACAGCCCAAACCTATAATCCGAAACTGACAATGCGCCTCATCGATCGTGAGTCGCTGCAGTGCCCGTGCCGGCGAACCGGTCGATACATATGGAAGGCGTAAGGTGCCGAAGAGAACCTATCAACCCAAGAAGAGACGACGTGCTCGAAAGCACGGGTTCCGTGCCCGCATGAGTTCCCCGGGAGGGCGCGCGATCATCAAGCGCCGGCGACGAGCCGGACGTAAGCGGCTAACTCCCGCCACCGCCTGAATGTCCGCCGCCCGCTTGGCAGATACCGAGCCCGGTTTTTGACCTGTTGGATAGACGTTACCGTCTACGCGAAAAGGCGGACTTTCAACGCGTCAGGCGGCGAGGAAGCTACTTTTCGAGCCCAATACTAGCTATGTATGCCTACCCCAACGGCCGCAAACTGAGCAGGTTCGGGATCGTCACCGGAAAGAAGATCGGAAAGGCCGTGGTGCGCAACAAGACCAAGCGCCGGATTAAGGAGTCAATCGGATCGTTTTTCGATGAGTTGCAACAAGGCGTCGACGTCCTGTTCGTGGCCCGCCCATCAATCACATCTGCCGATTTTGCTAAGGTCTGTTCGACAGTCGAGTTCCTTTTCGGCAGGGCCGGTTTACTCAGGCCTTTGGGCTAGTTGTCGCGACGGAATCCCACATGAAATGGTTAATGATCGGAGCGATAGATGGCTACCGAAAATGGGTGTCTCCGATACTGCCGCCAAGCTGCCGCTACTACCCAACCTGTTCGGAATACGCCAAGATTGCTCTGGAGAAGCACGGCGTGCTGAAAGGAAGCGCGCTCGCCGTCTGGAGAATCTTGCGATGCAATCCCTTCTGCGCCAGCGGTCACGACCCTGTACCATGACCAACGCCCGATGGTTCTGAATAGGGGTCGGCGGGCCTCGAGGAACTAGGAGGATAATCGCTTGCTGGACCAGATCGGTGATTTCTTCAATAACACCCTGGTAATTCCTCTTACCGCCGCGCTGACGTTCCTCTACGGAGCCCTAGGCGACATCGGCATCCCAAGCTGGGGCCTGACCATCGTCGTCTTCACCGTCATCGTCAAGACAGTCACGCTCCCCTTGACTATCGCTGGACTCCGCTCGTCGAAAAAGATGCAGCGTATCCAACCCCTGATAGCTGAGGTGCGCAAGAAGTATCCGAAAGACAAGATGAAGCTACAGCAAGAGACGATGGCGCTGTATAGCAAACACAGTGTCAATCCGGCCGCCGGCTGCCTGCCAATGCTGATTCAAATGCCCATCTGGTTCGCCCTCTACCGAGCGTTATGGATGCTTGCGGATCCTCTTGCACCCACTTTCGATGAGTCGTTCGCCGAACCGTTCCTCTGGGTGCCAAGCCTTGCTAAGAACGAAGGATTTCCTTTCGCGCTAGCCATCTTGTCGGCCGTAACTGGCTACGTGATGATGCGGATGACCATGGTGAAAAGCGCCGATCCTCAACAGAAGATGACCCAGCAGATCATGCAGTTTATGCCTCTGATGTACTTGATCTTCGCGGTACAGGAGATCATTACGGCCGGACTTGTCGTATATTGGGTCGCTACCAACGTCATCACCATTTTCCAACAACTGTTCCTGACTGGATGGGGCAGTCTCTTACCGCAGCGCATCCAGGAGCGGACAGGCTATTTTGAAAAAGGACTAATCGGCATTCAGATCGATAAAGAGGAACGACTCCGAGAGGCTCGGGAGGCGATCGCTGCGGAATCTGCGGAATCTGTCGAGGCTGAGAGCACTGCCGTTGTCGAGGATGCCCCGCAACCAAACAAGGACGGACGGAAACCGAAACGCCGTTCGACGGTGGCCTCGAACCGACTACCCCCGCAAAGACATCGTACGGCCGGAACGTCAGGTCGTCGGCGCAAACGTAGGAAAAGAAAGAATGCTTCCCGTTCTTGAGACTTGCGTGATTGCAACTTCGAAGCGATCAATTGACTGTAGATTGGCCTCAATAGAGACGATGGAAGCTGGGAGGTAAATTGGAGAGTCTAGAGATCTCGGCCGCCACTGTAGAAGAAGCCACCCAGATTGCGCTCGACCAACTTGGCAAGAACCGCGATGAGGTGGAGGTTGCCGTACTTACGGAAGGAAATCGTGGACTCTTGGGTATAGGTGGCGAAGATGCCAGAATTCTGGTCACGCCAAAGGAGGGCGGTTCGGACGACGGTGAACAAACGGAGGAGGACGAGACCAAGGAAACCGCGAAAGAGGTGCTGGAAACCTTACTTCGCATGATGAACGTAGAGGCAAACCTCACGGTGAAGCCAACATACGAGTCAAGCATCGGCGAAGGTTTCGTCTGCGTTCTCGACATTGCCGGAGATGACCTCGGAGTGCTGATCGGCAGGCGAGGCAATACTCTGGGGTCGCTGCAGTTCATAACTAATCTGATCGCAAGCCGGGTTTTGAACAGGCGGATTCGAGTGTTGGTCGACGTAGAAGGCTATCGGGTTCGTCGAGAGACATCGCTGCGCAGCCTGGCTGAGCGGATGGCCAAACGAGTAGAAGAGACCGGCCGGTCGATCACACTCGAATCTATGCCGGCGAACGAACGCCGAATCGTACACCTGGCCCTGAGCGATAACCCTTCGGTAACCACTTCGAGTATTGATGAAGGCGAGCAACGCCGGGTGGTGGTTTCGCCCCAGCGCTAGCCGGCGTCCAGGGTATCAACTCATATTCCCAGGTGTTACATTTCGGAAACGTTCGAGAGTCCATAGACTACCTGGTGATCGGCCATCTGACGGTCGACCAACACCCGCATGGCAACCGATCAGGTGGCACCGTTCGCTATGGGGCGTCGGTCGCCCCCAAGTTGGGAGCCCGGATTGGAGTCGTCACCAGCGCCCACCCTGAAATCGATGTGAATGCCTGGATCGGGTCCGGCGCCGCCTGTGCGCTGAAGCCGGCCGATGACACCACGACCTTCAGGAACGAATACGAACCGGGCGGACGACGCCAGAGCCTTACGAAGGTGGCCGGCCGCGTTGGAATCTCCGATGCGCCCTCCCATTGGCGCAACGCCCGCATCATCCACCTGGCACCATTGGTTCGAGAAATCGACCCAGAAGAAGTCTTGCTCTGTCCGGAAGATAGCTTGCGGTGCGCAACCATTCAGGGATGGCTGCGCACTTGGGATCCGGAAGGGTCGGTACGCCCCAGCACTCACCCTCGACTGTCGGCCCATTTCGGCCATTTCGACGCAATAGTAGTGAGCGACGAAGACCTGAACAGTTTGGAGTGTACTAGGCGGGAGTTACTCTCTGCCGCCAGGCTAATCGCGGTGACAAACGGACCTGCCGGCGCTGACCTCTGGTCGAATGGCCGCCACCTCGGCCACGTCAATGCGCTGCCGGTGCGAGTGGTTGACCCAACCGGTGCCGGCGACGTGTTCGCGACTGCCTTCTTTCTTCAACTTGCAACCGGGCAAGATCCGTTGCCAGCGGCACGCTATGCGAGCTGCGCGGCAAGTTTATCGACGCAGGGAGTGGGGATTGAAGCGGTAGCCGACGACAGCGCGATCCGATACTGGTTGGATCGAGGCTTACCAGTGTGACGCGCTCTTCAGTAATTGCCGTCGCGAACCAGAAAGGTGGCGTGGGTAAGACGACCACCGCAATCAACCTTGGCGCCTGCCTCGGAGAGCTGGGTCTGGGCGTCCTCTTGGTCGATCTTGATCCCCAGGCCAACGTGACAGCCTCATTGGGATTTGACAAGCGATCCGGCAAACCTTCCATTTACGAAGCGCTATTGGCCGATGTTGATCTCGATGGAATTCTGATCGACACGGGCCGGCCTGGTCTTTGGTTGGCGCCGTCCTCGATCAGGCTTGCGGGCGCGGAGCTAGAGTTGATGGAAATGGGAAGTCGGGAACACCAGTTGCGCCGGCTGCTCAAGGGTACCGCAAAGACGTTTGACCTGGTGATTATCGACTGCCCGCCCTCGCTGGGTATGCTGACCGTGAATGCTCTGACGACGGCAGAGGGGATCGTTGTACCCATCCAGTGCGAGTATCTGGCTTTGGAGGGCCTCGCTCAACTGGCAAACACCATCGGCATGATCGTCGAAACCTTGAACTCCTCATTGCGGATAATCGGCATCGTGCCGACCATGTATGACGCCCGCACAAACCTTTCGCCTCAGGTAGTTGACCAAGTTCGGCAGCACTTCCCTTCGTTATTGTTCCGCACCAAGATTCCCCGAAGCATCCGGCTTTCGGAAGCTCCGAGCTACGGACAGACCATTGTCGAGTACGACGCTCGTTCGGCCGGCGCAGTCGCTTATCGGCAATTGGCCAAGGAACTAGCGGACCGACTAAAGCTGCAAGTAGGCTAGCTGCTGCGTTTTGGATGCGGAATCTACATTCGAGCGGCGACCTCCAGAAAGTGGATCCGGTTCGGCTTCGCAGCCAGCGATTACGATCGTACGGAGGTTGGTTGACAGTGGAAATGCCGACACCTAAACCGGGGGCGCCCCGTGCTAGAATACGGTCTGGCCTAAAGCAAGGGGCACAGAGAGACGAGAAAGAAGCCGTCGGTTCGTTTCGGGTTTCGCCAGCGAATCTCGGGGGGTCGGGCTAATCCCTCCCATCCCAATTAGCTCATCCAGCTTGGAGGTTGAACTTTGCAACTGCGCATTCCCGGCCCCACGCCGGTCCCACAGGAAATTGTAGACGCGGCTAGCCGCGAAATGATCAATCACCGTGGTCCGGAGTTTGCCGAAATCCTCCGCGATGTCACCACGCGTTTGAAGCTGGTTTTTAAGACCACAAACGATCTGTTTCTGTTGACCGCGAGCGGCTCTGGTGGATTGGAAGCAGCAGTGGCGAACACTCTGTCTGCGGGTGACAGAGTGCTCGGTATCTCGATTGGCGCATTTGGCGACCGTTTTCTTCAGATTGCCGATACCTACGGCGCGGATGTCTTTCCAATGAAACTAGAATTAGGCACCGCAGTCGAGCCGGATGCCGTCGACGCGGCAATCCAGGAATCCGGTCCGTTCAAGGCTGTGCTTTTGACCCACAACGAGACCTCTACTGGGGTCACGAATGACTTGGAGGCGATCAGCAAAATCGTTCGCGCTCGTGGTCCGTTGCTCTTGGTAGACGCGGTCAGCTCGATGGGATCGATCGATTTGCCTGTAGATGAATGGGGATGTGACGTGGTGGTGACTGCTTCGCAAAAGGGCTGGATGGCACCCCCAGGCTTATCGATGATCAGCTTGGGTGAACGCGCTTGGAAGGCCAACGCGGAAGCCAAGATGCCCCGCTTCTACTTTGACCTTGCGCTTGCGAAGAGCTACTTTGATCAGGGACAGACGTTGGCGACACCCGCGGTCTCCATTTTCTACGCGATGCAAAAGGCCTTGGACCTGATTGAAGAAGAGGGACTGGCGAATGTACACGCGCGCCATCGGAGAGTTGCCGCCTATGCCCGTGAACAGGCGAAAGAGCTCGGTTTGGAGCTTTTTGTGAAGGAAGAACGATACGCCTCTGATACGGTGACCGCAATCAAGCTGCCGGCAGGAGTCGAGTGGTCACGACTTACCAAACTCCTTAACGAGGAATTTGGCGTGGTGATCGGGGGCGGCCAGCAGGAACTCAAGGGCAAGATCTGCCGGGTTGGCCATATGGGAATGGTGGAAACCAGTGATATGGATGAAGTCTTCGCCGCCCTTGGATCCTCACTGGAGCGAATGGGAAGTCACGCCACCACCCGCGTTTAATCGGTTGCGCCGTCTACTCTGGACCAATATTTTGATCACCGCAGAAATCTATCGTGGATAACACCCTACCGCAATGAACTCAAGAATAAGTATTGGAATTATGGGTGCGGGCGTGGTCGGTGGCGGCACGTTCGAGTTGCTATGTCAAAAGTCTGACCTGTTCAAGAGAACTCTATCCTGTGAACTCAGCGTCAGAAAGGTCCTGGTACGCTCCTTAGGCAAGGCACGATCCGCGACTATTCCCGATCACATCCTGACCACCGATCCCGCAGACATATTGGACGATCCGGACATTCGAATCGTTGTAGAAGTGATGGGTGGAGAAGAGCCGGCCCACCGATACATTTGCCAAGCGTTGCAGAACGGCAAACACGTAGTCACCGCTAACAAGGAAGTAGTCGCCAAGCACGGCTCTGAACTCTTGCGCCTCGCCAATGCAAATGGGGTCGACCTGCTGTTCGAGGCAAGCGTGGGCGGTGGAATCCCAGTGATTGTGACGTTGCGCAACGACCTGATTGCAAACGAGATCAGGAGCATCCAGGCGATCATCAATGGCACGACCAACTTCATCCTCACCGCCATGGCTCAGGGACGCGACTATGGAGAGGCATTAAGGGAGGCACAGAAGCTCGGTTACGCTGAGGCTGATCCAACGGATGATGTTGAAGGCATTGATGCCGCCTACAAGCTCGCCATCCTGAGCTCATTGGCCTTCAAGACCGCGGTTGCGCCAGCAGATATCCGGCGCGTAGGCATCACGAACCTGCAACCTAAGGACTTCAAGTACGCCGAGGAGATGGGTTATTCCATCAAGTTGCTCGCCACCGCCTTTCGCAAGGACCACAGTCTGGAACTTGCGGTGCGGCCGGCTTTCCTGCTTGACGATCATCACTTGGCCGGCGTCAAGGGAGCGTTCAATGCGGTCCTCATCGATGGAGATCAACTCGACAACCTGATGCTCTACGGGCAAGGTGCAGGCGCCAAACCGACCGCTTCGGCCGTGGTCGCGGACATATGCGCGTCAGCGAACAACATTACGCGCGGGGTCACCGAGAACCTCGCCTTGGACGAAGATCCCCTAGAAAAGGTCGACTTCGGCGATACTGAGTCTCGGTTCTACGTCCGGCTACAAGTCGCCGATCAGGCCGGCGTTCTGGCACAAATCAGCGAAATCCTGGGTAGGAACGAGATCAGTATTGCCTCTGTCATTCAGAAGGAGACTGACGAAGCTGCCCGAATTGCGGAGATCGTGGTGATGTCACATCTGGCGATCGAGAGGCAAATGGAGAGGGCGATGGTCCAAGTTGCGGCGCTCGAGGTCGTCAGGGAGATAAGCGCGTTTATACGGGTGGCTCGTTGACTCTTAGCTGCATTGAGTGTTCCGCCGAATACGGACCTGGGACACCGAGGTACCGGTGCCACTGCGGAGGTCTATTAGAGGTCGTCCGCGATCTTGCTTCGTTGAGAACCGTCCTGACCCGCGACGAACTGGATCGACGGCAGGCGATGCGCCGGGGAGCATTGTCCAGTGGGGTCTGGCGCTATCGGGAGCTCGTACTTGACGTGCCGCAAGACCGAATCACGTCTTACCCTGAGGGCAATACGAATCTTTACAAGAGTCAGAAGATATCGCGCTGGACCAACCTCGACAGCCTGCTTCTCAAACACGAAGGCGAAAACCCTACGGGCTCGTTCAAAGATCGCGGAATGACCGCCGGCATCACTCACGCTGTTGAGACTGGCGCGTCAGTGGTTGCCTGTGCATCGACCGGGAATACCTCTTCGTCGTTGGCTTCATATGCTGCCGTTGCGGGTATCAAAGCGCTGGTGCTAATGCCTGAAGGCATGGTCTCCGTAGGAAAGCTGAGCCAGACGATAGCTTACGGCGCGATAACGTTGGAGGTCCGTGGGGACTTTGACCAGGCAATGACGATAATCGAAGAGCTTTCCGAAAAAGGTCAGGTTTACATTCTGAACTCGATAAACCCATATCGGCTCGAAGGGCAGAAGACGATCGTCTTTGAGATGATCCAGCAGATGGATTGGGTCGCGCCTGACTGGATAGTACTGCCTGGTGGAAACCTTGGTAATGCAAGCGCATTTGGTAAGGCCATCGAAGAGTTAAAGGGTTTGGGCCTGATCAATCGGCGTCCGAGGCTGGCCGTGATCCAATCCGAAGGAGCCAATCCGTTCTACCAAGCGTTCAAGAACCAGTTTAGTGAATTCCGTCCAGTCGTTGCTCAGACCCTTGCCACGGCGATAAGAATTGGCAATCCAGTCAACTATGGCAGAGCGATGCGTGCAATTCAGACGACAGGTGGTGTCGTTGAACAAGTGTCGGACGCAGAAGTGTTGGATGCGAAAGCAGTGGTCGACGGGGCAGGAATAGGCTGCGAGCCGGCTTCTGCAGCCGCGGTGGCCGGCGTTCGTAAGCTTGTTCGCGCCGGCGTAATAAAGAGCGGTGAAACCGTAGTGGGACTGCTCACGGGACATATGCTTAAGGATCCATCATCGATAATTCGCTACCATTTGGGCGGGGGTGGATTCGCGGCCGGTGAGCTTGCTAACCGGCCAATCGTGATTGAGCCGCGGCTCGACGAAGTGGTGAGGGTCCTGGATTCGGCTGGCGCCGCTTAGTAGATGAAGGGAAGGCCAACGGTACACGACGGTGGAACCAACACGGCGTGGTAATCCGTGGCGGGCTAAGCCTTCGATTCTAAGGAAGCAACCCGAGCAAAATGTTGGCACGATTGCAAAGCTTCTGAGACCAAATTGAGATGAAGAGTGTGACGAAAATGAACAAAATCGTAGTCAAAGTCCCGGCAACTTCCGCAAACCTCGGCCCCGGATTCGACAGCTTGGCGATGGCGCTTACGCTCTACAACACGGTCACTCTCATTCCAGACACATACTTTCGGCTCGACATTCGTGGTGAGGGCGAGCAGTGGCTGCCCCGCAGTCGGAACAACCTGGTGGCGCGCACAATAGACAAGTTTTATGCGAGGCTCGGGCGCAACACTCCCGAGTTCGCCCTGCGACTGGATAACCGTATACCCATGACTGGCGGGATAGGCTCCTCATCGGCCGCGCTTGTCGGTGCACTGGTGGCCGCAAATGCGTTGGCCGGGTCTCCACTTGATCAGTCCCAACTCTTGGAGATCGCGTGCGAGGAGGAAGGACACCCCGATAACGTAAGTGCGGCGTTGGTAGGTGGTTTCATAGTCGCGGTTATGGACGAAGGGAGCCCAGTGGTCGCTTCGGTGCCGGTACCGGAGCACCTGCGCATCGTGACCCTCATACCCGGCTTCTCCATATCGACGAGTAAGGCCAGAGATATTCTAAGAGCGCGAGTATCCAGACGGGACGCGGTTTTCAACCTAAGCCGCAGCGCCCTCTTCGTGACCGCTATGCAGCAAGGAAGGCTCGAGTTCCTTCGCGTAGCCACACAGGACCGACTGCACCAACCTCAGCGAGAGCAGCTCTTTCCGGCAATGCCGGACATTCTGCAGGCCGCGTTGGATGCCGGCGCGGTAGGATCGTTCCTCTCCGGCGCAGGCTCTGCTCTGGTAGCATTGACCGTCGCTGACGATCAGGAACAAGTCGCTGCCGCAATGTCGAGAACTGCCAACGAGTTGGATATAGGGCATAGAACTATGATTCTCGATATTGCGCGCGAGGGCGCTACGGTAACGTTTGTAGAGGAATAGACCGATCTGGAGATCTGAGCTTGGTCAGCGCGGCGAGCAAAGATAGATGGGCGTAGGCAACGGAACTAGCTAGCTCTCAGCAATGTCGATCGTTAGATGTCCCTCGATAGAACAATCAAGCGTCAATTTAACTGCTAACTTCGCCAAGGCGGGGGAGTCTGCATCCGTTCATCAATTCCGGGGGGATTTGAGACTTCACGGGAACTTTGACTGGTTTCGAATATGTGTCCGACCATACCAGCTTTCCTAGTGATACGCAGAGGCATTCTGGGACTGGTCTGCGCACTCATTCTACTCATAGTCGCTGGGTGCCAACCCCAGATCGTTGAGGTTGAGAGACCGGTTGAAAGAGTGATCACCAGAGTGGTCGAGAAGCCGGTTGAAGTGGCCGTAACCCACATTGTAGAGAAGACCGTTGAGGTCGTAGTTACAACCATAGTCGAAAGGCCCGTCGAGATTGTCGTGACTCGCGTGATCGAGAGGGCGGTCGATAGAATCGTTACTCGCGTAGTCGAGAGGCCGGTTGAAAGAATCGTTACTCGCGTAGTCGAGAGGCCGGCTGAAGAAACCATAACCGGCGAAGTCGAGAGTCCAACGCCTATCGCGGTCACTCGCACGCCCGAGATGTCGGTCGAAGAAACTGCGACCCGCTCCGTCGCAGGCAGCGATCCAACTCCAACTGCAACTCCGACTGCAAGCCGGTTGCCCGAAACGGCAAGCCCAACTCGCACTAACGTTGCTCTTTCAGGACAGGCGAACGCGTCTAATCACCGGGAATCAGCGCAAGTGGCCGTTGATGGCAATGTGGACTCCACATGGAACTCCGGCAGATTTGCACCCCAATGGTTCATGGTCACTTTGGACTCGTTCTATCAGGTAGACCGCATGGAGTTGGTGGTCGCACAAGCGCCAGCTAGTGAAACGAGCCATGAAATCTGGTTTGAGGATATATCGGGTACATTCGAGAAGTACCACGAGTTCACAAATGTCCATACCGCTGACGGTGACACGCTAGTCTTGACTGTAGAGCCTGCCAAGATAATCAATCGGGTACTGATACGCACCGTGAGTAGTCCAAGTTGGGTGGCGTGGCGCGAAATCAGAGTTTTTGGCAGTCAGCCGTCGCCAGAGGCGATCGAGGAAGCAGAGTTGAGCCCCTTGATCGTGGGCGGTGTCGAGTGGCCAGATATCGACCTGGCCGGCGGGCTTGAGTTTCCTGTCCATATTACACACGCCGGTGACGGCACAGGACGCCTGTTTGTGATCGAACAGCGAGGCCGTATTCGCATAATCAAGGATGGCAAGATCGCCCCGGTTCCTTTCCTGGATATTACAGACCGGGTTATCTGCTGCGGAGAAATGGGTCTTCTTAGTATCGTCTTCCCACCGGGCTATGCCGAAAAGAACTATTTCTACGTGAACTACACCAGCAGCGACCGCAACCCTAAATTCTCGAGATCGGGACACACCGTAATTGCGCGGTATCGAATCGCTTCGGACGCTGACATAGCTGATCCGGACAGCGAGGAAGTTCTGCTTATGATCGAGCAGCCGTCCGTTATCCACAATGGCGGTCCGATGGCGTTCGGCCCAAACGACGGCTATTTGTACATTGGGGTCGGAGACGGAGGTCCAGCCAACGATCCCGACAACCGGGGACAAGATCCTACAAGCCTTCTTGGAAAAATTCTGCGGATCGATGTCGAATCTGGAGAATTTCCTTACAGCATCCCGTCCACGAATCCGTACCATCAGACTGACGGTTATCGAGGCGAGATCTGGGCTCTTGGCCTGCGAAATCCATGGGGCCTCAGCTTCGATCGGGGGTCAGGCAACCTCTATATTGCTGATGTCGGTCAAGCCGAGTACGAGGAGATCAACTTTCAACCCGCGACGGCAATTGGCGGCGAGAATTACGGGTGGAAGATCATGGAAGGACTACATTGTTTCCAGACTCAAGCTTGCGATTCCGCCGGGTTGACCCCTCCCGTGGTGGAGTATCATCACTCTCTCGGATGCGCCGTCATAGGAGGTCACGTCTATCGCGGATCGCGGTATCCCAGAATGCAGGGCATTTACTACTATGCAGACTTTTGCACAGGGCAGATCTGGGGATTAAAGAAACAGGATGAGATATGGCGGAATACCTTTTTATTCGATGCTCCGTTCCAGATATCCACGATAGGCGAGGATGAAGATGGTAACTTGTACGTCGCCGACTACACGTACGGTTCGATCAGGATGCTCGCCGATACGTCAGCGGTCGCCACAGTTACACCGCCCGGCCAATAACTGAGAGCGAATAACTCCCTCAGGTATCTTATCCCGCTGATCGGCGGCCTAAAGCGAGCGTATCAGCCTGGAATTGATCGACTAACCCATGGGGACTGCGCGATTGGCAGCGTATTTATGCTGAATACTCTGGTAGCCAGCCGACCGCAAATCATCGAAGTTGAGAAGCCTGTGACCCGCATCGTAGAGGTGCCAGTCCAGATTGTAGTAACCGAAGTGGTCGAAAAGGTTGTGACTCGAGAAATGGAACCGACAACCGTGGCTAAAGTTAGCCCTGAACCGAGGGAAACTCAGATGTCGATCGATGCGCCCTCGTCTCGAACTAACGTTGCCCTGTTCGGGTCAGCCTCGGTCTCGAACGGTCAAGAGTCGGCATCGCATGCCATCGACAACGACTTGGACACTTTCTGGTCAGCGGCGGGTTTCCCTGTTCAGTGGATTCAGTTAACGTTTGACGGATTCTATCTAATACACAACATTGAGTTGGTTGTAACCCAAGCGCCACCCGGCGAGACAAGCCATGAGATCTGGGTTGGAGACGCTTCCGGCGCACTCGTAAAACATCACGAGTTTATCGGTGTCCACACTTCAGACGGTCAGACTCTGAGCCTCCCACTCGAGCCGCCGTTGGCGCTAGATCGGGTAATGATTCGAACCGTTGAGGGCCCCAGTTGGGTAGCCTGGCGCGAGGTAAGATTGTTTGGCACGCCAACATCACACCAGCTAGTCGACGGAACAATGACTGACGCCGAGGAGCAGTCGGCGGAATGGCCACAAATCGATCTGCGTGGCAACCTGGAGCTACCGGTTCAGATTACAAACGCCGGCGACGGCAGCGGTCGAATGTTCATCGTTGAGCAGATGGGCCGCATCAGGATCATCGACGATGGGAACCTCCTGCCCACACCATTTCTCGACATATCTGAGCACAGGTTGCGTGCTGCCACGAGCAAGGACTTTTCAGCGTGGCCTTTCCACCGAATTTTGCCAATAAGCAGTATTTCTACGTCAACTATACGAATACGGAAGGGAATACTGTGGTTGCGCGGTACAGGCTAACCGACGATCCCAACCTAGCAGATCCAGAAAGCGCCGAGACAATCTTGGGCATTGATCAACCTCACGAGTTTCATAATGGCGGACACATGGCGTTTGGACCGAGAGATGGCTACCTGTACATCGGCACGGGCGATGGGGGCCCTCCGGGAAGCGGCGGGGGCCGGGCGCAGGATCCTGGAACTCTGCTAGGGAAGATTCTGAGAATAGATGTAGAATCCGGCGTCGCGCCGTACTCAATTCCAGACAGCAACCCTTTCACTCAATCCGCCGGCTACCGGGGGAGATCTGGGCCCTGGGTCTTCGCAATCCTTGGGGATTCGCGTTCGACCCTCAGACGGGCGATCTGTACATTGGCGATGTGGGTGAGGGCGAATACGAAGAGGTCAACTACCAGCCGGCTTCGAGCAAAGGCGGTGAAAACTACGGATGGCCCATCATGGAAGGCATCCATTGTTACGATCCGGACCCCTGTAGCCCTCTCGGACTCACACAACCTGTTGCTGAGTACTCGCATTCACGAGGTTGCGCCGTTATCGGCGGTCCCGTCTATCGTGGCTCCAAGTTCGCCAAAATGCAGGGTATCTATTTCTACGCCGATTTTTGTTCTGGGCTCATCTGGGGTTTAAGGCGCGTCGGCGATAGCTGGCAAAGCGCACTGCTCTACGATGCTCCGTTCCTAATCACAGGCATCGGCGAAGACGAGGATGGCAATCTCTACGTCACCAATTACACCCATGGCACGATCCTCGCGTTGGAACAGCAGCTTCAGGTCTCTACCGCGACTACCGAGGGCACCGCTACGGCCACAGTCGCACCAGCCGAACAAACGGCCGAGCGGGTGAACGGCTTGGCTGAAAAGGGTCGACTCTTGTTTGTCGACCGTGGATGCGTCGCGTGCCACGTGGTCTCGTCGGTGCCGGAGGCCATTGGGACGTCAGGACCGGCACTGGATGGCTTTGGCAATCCCTCGAAGTGGCCTTTGATCGCCGGCGTACTGGTCAACACTCCGGACAACGCGAAACGGTGGATTATCAACCCTGCGTCTTTCAAATCCGATACCGCCATGCTCAATCTCGGCCTTTCCGACTCCGATGCGGACGCAATCATCGCGTTGCTGGGGACCCTGCAATGAGCTTGAGATGATCTCAAGCTCGCAGGTGAAACACTCAGGCAGGAATTCAGGGTTTGCGCCCAGAAAGAATCTTACAGGGCTTGTTCGTAGAGGCGATAACGCTTATACAGATCGAACCCAAGATTCTCGATCGCGTTGTTCATCAGGTGATTGTCCTCAAGTACCCACGACATCTCACCCTCTTTGTAACCCCGCCTTCTAGCTCGATCGTACGCTTCCATCATCAGAATTGGAGCTACTCCCCGCTTCTGCCACTCCCCCACAATTCCAAGGGCGAGTGAGCGCAGGCGGTCGATTTTCCGCCGATACCAGAGCAACTTCAGGATCCCGAACGGCCAGAGCCGCCCATCCATATGGCGCAGAACCTGGTTGTAGTCGGGCAGAGCAATAAAGACACCGATCGGCTCTTCGCCACTATAAGCGAATACGACAAGCTCGGGATCGATTATCAACTTCAGGTCACTGGCGAGCAGGTCGATTTCGCCATCGGTGAGTGGCACGAATCCCCAGTTCTCGGTCCACGCCTGGTTATATATCACCTTGATAGTCTCGACTTCGCGGACAAAGCTGCTCATATCGGCGACTCTTGTCCGTATGCCGTGCCGCTGCTGTGCCCGTTTGGCGACACGGCGCCAACGATTGAATTGGGCAGCGTTGGCATCAATGGTAGAGCGATCGCCCCAATAGGCAAGCATGTCCTTGGCCTTTGTCAGCCCGGCGGCCTCATAAAGGTCGGGATAGAACGGGGGGTTGTACAGCATCAGAACGTAGGGACTGCCTTCAAAACCATCCACAAGCAATCCGCATTCATCGTTCAGCGAGTATTGCACCGGTCCCAGCATGGATTTCAAGCCCCGGCTGGCCAGCCAACGGCCGGCGGCACCGAAGAGGGCCGAAGCGACAGAAGGATCATTCACAGACTCAAAGAAGCCGAAAAAGCCTGTCGGTTCATCGTGGACATCCAAGTAGAGTTGATTATGAATGGCGGCAATGCGTCCTACGATCTTGTCCCGGCTATCGCGGGCCAGCAGCAACTCAGCGGCACCGTGATCGTAAAATGGATGCCTGTTCGCGTCCAGCAGCTTGCGTTGTTCGCGGCGGAGGGGTGGAACCCAATACGGGTCGTCTCGATATAGTTCATAAGGCAATTCGATGAACGCGTCGAATTCGGCCGGACTGCTGACGGACAGGATCCTTACATCGTTCTCGGGCATCCTCATAATCTCCATTCGGCAGGTACATTAACATATCTGGGGAGTCCCGACGCAGAATCCTCATTGAGCACAATCACTTCGAAGACCAACTCACCCAACACTCGCGGCGACCGTATAGCGGGAATAAAATCTACACTAGAACTATTATCAACCCTTGAAGATTCTAATCTGTGGTTGAGTGGATGGATATCGAATCAATAAACGTATTCTTCGCGTTGTTCGCGGGCTTGCTGTCGTTCGTTTCGCCCTGCGTACTGCCGCTGGTACCGGCCTATTTGGCCTACATCACCGGCGAGTCGGCCAGTGACCGCCCCGGTGAGTCAATTGCACAGACCCGTAGGCGAACGGTAATATCGGCGGTCTTGTTCGTCATCGGAATGTCAGCGGTAATCACGGCATTCGGCGCTTCGGCGTCTGCTCTAGGCCAACTACTACTTGAGTATCGGCTCTTGACGACCAAGGTTGCCGGCGTCCTGATTATCGTGTTCGGCCTACAGATGGCCGGCATTCTCAGGATTCCGTTCCTGTATCGAGAGGCCCGTCTTGACTTTACGCTGTTCCGTAACCGGGGCTATTTCGGCGCCGCTTTGATGGGCGGGGCCTTCGCAATAGGGTGGACGCCGTGCGTAGGAATAGTGCTTGGCGGCCTATTTCTGTTAGCGAGCCAACAGGACACCCTCTACCAGGGCATGAGTCTACTCTTTGTCTATTCGCTTGGGCTGGGGTTACCCTTTGTCCTGACGGCATTGGCCTTACAGGGTTCGACGACCGTCATGCGGGCGCTCAAAGCCAACTTCAGGAAAGTTTCGACTGCTTCGGGCGTCCTGTTGATTGCAATGGGCATGCTGGTTTTCAGCGACCGTCTAAGCCTGATCACAAGTTCGCTCATTGCAACGTTTGGAGTCGGACTAACACAGTAGCATGTTTTCGCGCTTGTACCTGAGACCCCAATTAGGAGCTACTCCGAAGTGAATTGGTTACGAACACTACCGCTGTTTGCGCTCATAGTCCCGCTCGTTGCGGGATGCAGCGCCGGTACAGACTCAACTTTCGAGGTCCCAAAGCCCCCGACTGAAAGTTCAGGCGAACCATACAGTCGCCCCACAGCGGACGAAATGAAGATCGTGCTACCGCGCGACGCCATACCAGCAATCTTCGAACCAACATTCCTGACAGTCAGCGACGCAAACGAAGTCTACGGCGACGAGGAGCCGATAATCGGCGTGGAGATCGACGGTGAGGCCCATGCCTACTCAACCATCCACCTGAACGGCCACGAGATTGTGAATGATGAGATCGCCGGCCGCAAGATCGCGGTGACTTGGTGACCACTCTGCTATACGGGCATCGTGTATGCCAGAGAGATCGATGGCGAGACCTATACATTTGGAGTATCGGGAAAACTACTGCGCAACGTCCTAGTAATGTACGATCGCGAGACCAACAGTGAATGGAGCCAGCTTATCGGGGAGGCGCTGACGGGACCGCTCACAGGCACGAAGCTCGATCTCGTGCCATCGAGCCGAATGACCTGGAAGGAATGGCGAGACCGGTACCCCAACACACTTGCCTTACAGAAACCTAAGTACACTGGTTTCGATTCCTATGACCGGTACTACCGATCCAACGAGGCCGGCCTGATAGGTGAGACTATTCGCGATGACCGCCTTCAGATCAAGCAACTGGTGGTAGGGATAAATGTGGCGGATGTCGCTATCGCCTACCCTTATTCAGAGCTTGAAGGGGCTCCTGTGGTCAATGATGAAGTTGCCGAGCGTAAGTTGCTGGTCACATTCAACGCCGAAACCGAGAGTATCGGGGTTTTCGACCGAGAACTGGATGGACAGATCCTAACCTTCTCCGAACTGGAGAGCGATAGCGAGAAAATGAGGGATCAGGAGACTGAGTCTACGTGGAACAGGCTAACTGGTCAGGGAATCGAGGGGCCGCTCAAGGGCAAAGCACTAACGAAGCTTCCATATACGAGTTCATTCTGGTTCGGCTGGAAGGACAACTACCCCGACACTTTGGTGTACGGTGAATGATCCGGCTACTCCTATCAACGGCGGCGCGCTGATGAAGTGGGTTTCCCCGCTGGTGCTCGTGATCGTCTTGTCGATGGTGGCATGCACATCGGCATCTGAATCGGAAGTTCGAGACCGATTTCTGACCACTCTGGCGATGTCCGATACCAATCAGGAGTTGACGCCCAGCCCGATAGCAAATGTAACGCCGTCGGCTACCAGCATCAGCGTACGGGCAACGGCGGTGGCAACTCCTACTGCCATTCAGACTCGGCCATTAGAAGCGTCTCGTTCGCCAACCTACACCCCCGTTCCGCGCGCCAGCAACCGTCCCCGCGCGCATGAAATCAGGATTGTCTTACAGAAGGATGCGATCCCAGCAATACTCAATCCAAGTTTCCTGACGGTATCCGAGGCAGTCGATGTATACCACGACGACGAGTTGGTCTTGGGCGTGGAAATCAATGGCGAGGCGCACGCCTACTCGATCGCATGGTTGAGCAGGGTCGAAATCGTCAACGACGTGGTCGGCGGTCGCAAGATCGCCGCGACCTGGTGACCACTTTGCTATACGGGCATCGTGTATGCCAGAGAGATCGATGGGAAGGAGTTTACTTTCGGGGTGTCGGGCAAGCTACTGCGAAATACGCTGGTGATGTACGACCATCAAACAAACAGCGAATGGGGGCAGCTGTTGGGGAAGGCCCTTCTGGGGCCGATGGCCGGGACACAACTCGAGGTCCTGCCGGCAAGCCACTGGACCTGGAAGGAGTGGCGCGAACTACATCCACACACTCTTGCATTGGAGAAACCAGCTTACGTAGAACGCGACCCCTATGAGTCCTATTACGAAATGAACGTCGCCGGGATTATGGGTGAGACGGTTAAAGATGACCGCTTGGCCAAAAAGGAGCAGGTCATCGGCCTACTGATAGGCGAAACCCCGATCGCGTATTCGTACGAAGCGCTGGCAGAGATGCCTGTCTTGAACGACGTGGTCGGGGAACGACAACTCCTGATCACATTTGATGTCGACACGCGAAGCGTCGCGGTGTTCGATCGGACGATCGACGGCAGGACGCTGACTTTCACTCAGGTAGAGAACGACGATGACCTAATTGAGGATCTCGAGAGCGGTACTACTTGGAACAGGCTGAGCGGGCGAGCCACTGCCGGCCCATTGAAAGACAGTGCGTTGACTCGGCTGCCGTTTACGACCGCCTTCTGGTTCGGCTGGAAGGACAACTACCCTGACACGCTTGTCTATGGAGAGTAAGCCGAACTCCTAGAGGAGCACCAAATCTCGGAAGTCGCTCATCCGGCTGCCTTCACCAAGATATCGCCCGATGATTGGCTGTCAACCTCAAAACTTCCGCCAGATCCTCTCAATTGGCCCCCCTGTTGGCAAACATTCTGGATAGCAGTTCGCAACGCTGCCGGCGACCCTCAGTAGTTGTTTTGCATTTTGTGCCGTTGCCGAGGCCTGCTCGGCGCAAATCCACCGATGTCCGCGGTGGGAACCGAGCTATACGCTTGGACGGCATTGGATCGGTTTCTTGTTTTGCATTTTTCGGTTCAGCCGTATATCCCGCTTGTTTGGGCACACATCTGTAGTCTGGACTCACGAGGACATCGAACCATAACCGTCATCAAGAGAACGTTAATCTTATGTTAAGCTTCGCGTCTTGGTAACGATACTGTACGGGTCGATCGGGGCCGGCGGAGTCACGCCAAGTTGTGAAAATTGTGCCGACATGGTATGCGCGTCTCCCCTGTTGTGGCTAAGGCCTTCGATTGACGGGTGGGTATCAGTGCCGGCGCAAATGCGGCAGAGCAATTGTTACCCAAGCAGTCAAAAGCGCCGCGACGCCACAGGTGGCGAACAGCGCCCACTCAACACCGACACGAGAGGCCAACTGCCCAAGGATAAGAGCGCCAATTGGAGTGGAGCCGATCGCGACTGTCAATGCGCCGGTCGAACGGGTCCTCATCTCTTGAGTGGAAGCCTCCAAGACAATCAACGACTGCATCGTCGAGAAGCCGGCTCCGGTCAGCCCGCTCAAGAGCAGAAGAGCGACCGAGACTAAGAATCTGTCCGACATGGCGAACGCCATCAACACAATTGCAAGCGTGCCTGAGCCTACCAGATATATCCAACCGTGCATCCGACTAGGATTCCGGGACGCTATTACGAGCGACATGAGCGTGGCGCCGATTCCATTGCAGGCCGCTAATAGGCCCAGTCCCCGGGCATCGGTATGCAAGATGTCCCGTGCAAAGACCGGCAGAATCCCCTGAAATGGGAAGACGAGCAGGTTCATGATCACAGTTATGAGAACTACTCCCAAGATCACCTGGCTTTTTCTAACGTAGCGCAGCCCATGCCAGACCATCGTTCCGGGCGAAAGGGTAGGCGCAGCGCTGTCCTGACCGACGTTGGCAGGGGCAATCCGAACCAATCTCAAGAGAAGCAAGAGTCCCGCCACCTGGATCAAAGCCAGCGCGGCGAACGCTACTGTCACACCGTGAGATGCGATAAGCAGACCAGCAAGAATCGGGCTTGCAAATCTAGAGGTCGTGTTGGTCAACTGGTCCAATAGCACTGCTCGGACCAAGTGATCCTCCCGTACTGTCTCGGGCAAAACGGCCCTGCGTGAGGGCCAATCGACCGCGGTCGCGATACCCATCAATAGGGCACAGGCGGCAACAAGATCAAATAGGACCACGCCCGTATACAAGAGGGCAACCATCGCGGAAGACACAAGGAGGCTTGTAATCTGAGCGATAATCAATATCCGCCGGCGGTCGAAGCGGTCTCCCAAGGCACCGCCAAATATGCCGAAGACAAGCAATGGAATCATGCGATAAAAGGTAATCAGTGCGACCGGCCAGACTGAGTCCGTTAGCTCTAATGCAAGCCAGCCGAACATCAAGTAATCCATCCAGCGTGCAGCGTGCCAACAAACGCTGGCAGCCCAGAGCGTTCTGAACTGCGGACTCAGGAGGGGAACAAAGACAGACGTACGGTCGAAGACGAGTCGCCAGAGCAATGACGTATTCTGGTTTGCTGACCGCATCGGATATGCCTCGCAGGGTGGCGCCGGCCCAAAAATGCGATTATAGCGACTTGGTTGACGTCAACCTCCGGTGCTAATATCGGTCAAGAGCCAACCAAGTAGTGCAGAGTCCTTCGCGCCCGACGTCCGGGCGTTGAGGCTTTCGCGGCCCCTTCTGATCGTCATCGCGAGCCCGAGCGCCCGAAGTGATAAGGAGCACTTACAGAGTGAAGATTCTTTTCTATCCGAAGCCAACCGAGGATGACCTTGAGGTACTAAGAGCGGCTGCCGGTGATGCCGAAGTAATTGTGGCGTCCAGCGAGGAAGAAGCAATAGAGAAGATCGCGGATTGCGATGCGCTGTACCACTGGATTACTCCGGCGTTGTTGAAGGCGGCAAAAAACCTGCGCTGGATTCAGCTGTCGACCGTCTCTATGGAAAGGCAGATCTTTCCCGAACTGATCGACCACCCGGTCGAGATCAGCAACATACGAGGCGTCTTCAACGACCTGATCAGCGATCACGTGATGGGTTACATACTGTGCTTTGCAAGGCGTCTGCACAGATTCCTTGCGGCGCAACGAGAGCGAAAATGGATGAAGGTGGACCCGTACTACCCAGATACAACAGCACTAGATCCCATGATCTTGAGTGAGAAGACTCTCGGGATTGTTGGCTTGGGCGGCATCGGCACGGCGACTGCGGAGCGCGCCAAGGCCTTCGGAATGAGGGTCCTCGCTACCGACCTGCGAGCAAAGGAGCGGCCGGCGTTTGTCGATCGCCTTTGGACCCTTGATGGGTTGGACGAAATGCTGGGCCAATCCGACTTCGTGGCGATATGCGCCGGCCTGACACCCACGAGCCACGGCCTATTCGACGCGACTCTGATCTCCAAGATGAAACCGTCCGCCTATCTGATCAACATTGGTCGCGGTAAGGTCGTGAGACTCGATGCACTAACGGCAGCGCTTAAGGAAAACCGAATCGCTGGCGCGGCATTGGACGTGTTCGAAACGGAGCCACTGCCGTCGGACAGCGAGCTATGGGCGATGCCGAACGTGATAATTACGCCCCACATTGCCGGGCGCACCAATCAGCTTAGCGCTCGCCGTCTAAAGCTCGTAGCCAGCAATATCAGTCGATTTGCGCGCGGTGAGACCCCAATCAACTTGACGGACAAGGCGGCGTGGTGTTGACAGCGTAGTCCTCAGTCCAATCCGTGGACCCGGTGCGCGGCGGCCACGGCTAGAGCCTGCTTCTCCCGCAATCCATTGCTTATGTCGACTGAAAGCATCTCTGGCTCGCGAATGCTGCGCAAACTTGAAGGGAGTAGGGAATACTCTCGCCGCCAACGGGCACGTGCCTCAGTCAGAGGTGGCAGGTTCTTGGTCAGTTTTCCGCCCAGCATGACCGGTTCAAGCAACGGTTCGGCATCGGGCACCGCCTCTTCGGCCAGCGACAGGACGTCGCCGGAATAGGTGCCGTCGTACCCGGTCCGACGCCAAACTTGCTTGGCATCGATCCAGGTTTCCTTGCCGGAACTGAGTTTCAACACGGAACGGCCGTCATATGAGACCAGCTTGTAGACGATTTCTAACGTTGGAGAGTCGAGGGAAACACCGAGCTGGGTGCCAACACCGAAGCCGTCGATCATTGCGCCGTCGTTCACGAGCCGATCTATCTGGAATTCGTCCAGTCCACCGCTGGCGATTACGCGCACATCCTGAAGGCCGGCTCCATCCAACTCGCGCCGCGCCATCCGACTCAAGTTGAGCAAGTCACCGCTGTCCAATCGGACTGCCCCTAGCTGGTGACCGGCCTGCTTCAACTCGTTGGCGACCAGGATGGCATTTTCAATTCCCCTCCGCGTATCGTAGGTATCCACCAGCAGTGTGCCACCGTCCGGGTAGGCGCGCACGTAGGCACGAAAGGCATCAAGCTCGACTTTGTGGGATTGAACGAAAGAGTGCGCCATTGTGCCGGAAGTCCCAATTGCGTGGAGATGGCCGGCCAGGACGTTGCTGGTTGCGACGAATCCTGCGAGGTAACTTGCGCGGGCAACAGCCAAGCTAGCGTCTATCCCGTGGGTGCGCCGGAGGGCAAAATCAACGACGGGACGACCTTGGGCGGCCTCGACGCAGCGACTGGCCTTGCTGGCGACCAAAACGGGTAGCTGGACCAGATTGAGAACGGCCGCCTCCAATAGCTGGGCGATGGGTAAGGACGCAGTAATCTCGATGATCGGTTCTTGGCGAAAAAACGCCCGTCCCTCCGGCATAGCCCTTAGGTCGCCCTCGAATCGAACCTCCTGCAGGAAATCTAGAGTGGGCTGAGTCAACGTTCCCAATCCGGCCAGGTATTCCAAGTCTTGCCCGGAAAAACACCAATCGCGTAGATAATCCACGACCGTCGCGAGACCGGCCGAAATCAGGTATCCCCGGTTAGGCGGCAGGTCACGAACGTATACGCTGAAAGTAGCTGGCTCCCGCTTGTCGGCCCGCAGATATGCCTCGACCATTGTGAGGGCATAAAGGTCAACCGCTAGCGCGCTCATTGCAACAGATCTGCGTCAGACTGGAGCGCGCGATCCGGCCGGAGCGCTAATACCATAAAGCGACATTCGAACCTCGGGGATTGCTATTACAAACCTGTAAGAACATCATGGCGCCGGAAGACTACCATGTTAGAATCCGGCCCCATTTTCTGACAACCGCGGATGGAACAGTGATATCGAGAAGGCGACCACCGGGTGTAGGAACTCCTAAGCGGAAACCGAGGGCTCAACGCTCGCCATTGGCCACCGTGCTGCTCTTGGGCATCGCAATTGTATTCGGTGTTGGCGGACTATTCTTCGGTTTCATCTTTCTTGTGACATTATCAGGGCTATTCGTGAGGGTGCCCTCTACGACTATTCCGTTCATCAACACTAATCTACCAATCGAAGCCATCCTTGCACCGGATGGCTCCCGGCCACAACAAAGCGAATGGGTTGGAACCGACCGGATCACCATCCTTCTCCTTGGCATCGACCAACGACCGGACGAGCGAGGCAAGCCCACTCGATCCGACACGATCATGCTGCTGACGGTGAACCCAGCGAACAATACCTCAGGATTACTGTCGATTCCACGCGATCTCTGGGTACCGATCCCGGGGCACGACAGCAACAAGATCAACACCGCACACTTCTTCGGCGAATTGGAGGAGCAGGGAAAGGGTCCGGAGTTGGTCCGAAAGACAGTCGAGCATAACTTCGGAGTAAAGGTGAACTACTTTGCACGGGTGGATTTTGAAGGATTCGAGCAGCTCATCGATGCGATTGGAGGGATAACGGTCGACGTCCGCCGGCCAATCAAAGACGACGAGTATCCGGACGACCAGTACGGCATAATCCGGATATACCTGCCGGCCGGCATCCAGCAGATGGACGGGCCAACCGCGTTACAGTTTGCGCGCTCTCGGCACAGTGAGAGCGACTTTGGTCGAATACGCCGCCAACAGGAAGTAATGCTCGCCGCCCGTAATCGGGCTCTACGAGTCGCCATGATTCCAAAGATACCCCAGTTGGTCGGCATAGTCAGCGAAGCGGTGGTTACCGATATACCTGCAGCCCAGATGATCGCAATGACCTCGCTGGCCAACCGGATCGAACCCGACCGGATAGTGCGTCGTTCGATCGATCATACGATGGTTATGGACGTGAACCGAGATGGCTCGGTGCTAGTTCCGGACCGCGAGAAGATAAGAAAGGTGATGATGGAGGTCTTCGACGATACGACGGCGAACACACCGACCGCGGTAGTAACTGCCACGGAAGTGGAGGTTGCGGCGCAGGCGACGCCGAGTCCTACCGAGAGTGACTCAGGGCGGCGGGTCCGAGTCCTGAACGGGACAACCCGCAACAGATTAGCCGCTACGACAGCCGAGGCGTTGGAAACGCGCGATTTTAGTATAGTGACCGTCGATCAAGCCGATCGGAGCGATTACGCTCGGACTATCATAATGGTAGCCGGCCCGCGGGTAACCGAGGCAAAGGAGATCGCCAAGCTGCTGAGCGTTCAAGAGAGTGCGATCAGAACCAACCAACATGTGGGCGACGGCACGGACATAACCATTATCTTGGGATTTGACGCGGCGGTACCATAGGCAACTGTGCTCCTAAACCGAATGCAACCGAACAAGGCAACGACGAAGTCTTGAATTGGCTCACCTAGTTCTCGGCGCGGGCTACATCGGGTCCGAACTGGTACGGCAACTCCTCGAGCGAGGCGAGCGGGTCGTGGCCTTCGACAACTTCTTTTCCACCGACGAGAAGGACTTGGACCGTTTCGCCGGAGATCCGAATTTTGAGATCGTTCGCGGAAGCGTCACCTCATCATCAGAACTGGCTCACGCATTCGAGGCAGCCAGGCCGGTAGAAGTCGTCTTCAACCTGTCGGCACAGGCGAGCGCCAATCCGGCGGCAGCGGCTCCCGAATACACGGAGGATACAAACCTCAGGGGACCACGGCTGGTGTGCGAAGCCGTCCGCAAGTACGGCGTGCGCCGGCTGGTCTACGCTAGCTCGACTCGGGTTTACGGCGAGCCGCTGCCTGAGGTGGTGACCGAGCAAACCCCGTATGGCAGATTCAGCGACCTGAGCCACCTTTCCAAGTGCTATGCAGAGAAGCTCCTGGAGATGCTCTGCGCCGGCGACGAGCTTACCGGCATATCGCTGCGACTGGGCCTCGCTTTCGGAGTGAGTCCAGTAATGAAATCGGACTACCGCTACATGACCGCTCCAAACAAGTTTGCGTTGCAAGCGGTCCGGGGCGAGAGACTTACAGTTAACTCCAGCAACTGGTTAGGCGCCATTCACGTCGCTGACGCCGCGGCGGGCTTCATATACTTGGCTGGACTGCCGAGCGAGCCTGGCTACCACCTGTTCAACCTGGCTCCGATCATCGTTCGAATTGACGAAATCGCGCAGATGGTGGCAACAGAGGCCGGAGGCAAAGGGAGACCGACTGCTATAGATGCAGATGTTTCCACGAGGGTCTCGAGGGCCAAGCCGACTATCCGCTCCAAGCTGACCGAGCGCGGCTTCGAGCCGAAGCGCACACTCCAATCGGGAATCTCGGAGACGTATCGATACTTCGCAACTCGGCGAAGCGATTGAGAGTTCTTCTTACGGGCGGGACCGGGTTTATTGGCCGGCACGCCTATAGGACGCTGACCCAAGCCGGCCACGAGGTGATTCGCCTGGCTCGGAAAGGGGCGGACCTAAACACGGAAGTCCGTTCGCTTTCACCTGACTCGGCGCCCCGAGTCGACGCGATCGTACACTTGGCTGGACTTGCCGATGCAGGCGTCAGCGGCACCGACGCCTACGCATTCATGTATTCCAACGCCATTGGCACCATGCGCATCTTGGAGGTCGCGCGCAGGCAGCGTTGTCGGATGATAATCGCCTCATCAATGAGAGTGTACCGTCCGTCCACCCGCCCACTAGTGGAGAGAGACAGTCCTACGGAACCAGTGGAAGTTTACGGCGTTTCCAAGTTGGCTGCGGAGCACTGGGGCCGGGTATACAGTGAAGCCTACGGCCAGCAGGTGAGTGTGCTTCGCTTGTTCTCCGTCTACGGTCCCGGCCAAATTCCGCGCGCGAGCGGCAGCGGCGTCGTCTCGATATTCGCGCGGCGCGCCATGGCCGGAGAGCCGTTAGTTGTATACTGTCGGCAAGCGAGGGACTTTGTACACGTCGATGACGTCTCGCGTTCCATCGCGCTCGCGCTGGAGACCGAACGAGAAGGATGGCGAGTCTACAATATCGCCACCGGTGTTCCGACGACGGTCGAGACGCTGGCACGGATTGTGGCGGGGACGGCAGGAAATAGTCCCAGCATTGACCTGTCATTGGCCGGAAGGCCTGGAGACAGCTACTTGGCCGACGTGTCGCGCGCCAAGCACGAGCTTGGGTACGTAGCGCAAATCGAGCTCCGGGAAGGGATCAAGAGCTACCTCGAATGGCTCAAGAGGGAGGACGCGAGTTGATGAGATCGAAGATCCTCCTAAAAGCCAGACCGACCCCCGCACAAATCGCCGATCGGATTGCGGAGCCCACACCAGAGGGTCTAGAGCTATACCTGGATCACACGGACCTGGCTGGGAATCATTGGCTGGATAAGCTTCGATCTATTCTGGAGCCGATAGAGAGCCGGCCGGACTTCGTTCGGATTGTCGAGGGGCCGACGCGCTCGCTGGATGGCGAATTCTTCGATCTGACAGTTGACAACGCGGCGAACCAACGCCTGCTGGCCAGACTGGTCGAGTTTGCGTCGACAATCGCCGCGCAGGCGGTGAACATCCACGCAACCTCTCCCGGGTTCGACCCGGACCTGACAGAACCAGAGTCCAGAGACCGCGACCTCGAAAGGTGCCTGCCATTGCTGAGGCGGTTTGCGCGTTGGTGCACCGACGCCGGCGCTCAACCGCTGGTGGAGAATAATCCGCCGATTGGGCGATTACAGGGCGGGCATTTTTCTGTGTCCAGCATCGGCGTGGAGTCGGACGATCTAGCTTGGCTCTGCGAGATGGTGCCGGACGTGAAAGTGACTCTCGATCTGTCCCACGCCCAACTTTATGTGAACTGCCTGACTCAATCACTGGCGGAACTGCCCCCAAAGCTCCGGCCGGCAATCGGGCGATACGCGGAGAGGGCCCGAATCTCGTCGATGCGAGAGTACGGCCTGGAGGTGTCAGACTACGTTCGCGCGATACATCTGTCCAACGCAGCCGGCATACTCGGCGAGGGCTTGCCTTACGAGCATGGCGACACGGACCTCGATAGCGAGGCCGCTTTCTGGATGGATAGGGCGCACTACATAGTTACTGAAACTCTGGAAGATAACAACGACCACGCACTCCACATGCGAGAAGCGCAAGCGCGACTTGAATCTCTACGTCCAACACACGAGACCAATATTCTGAGCGGTGTTGGCAGCCAGGAATGAGCTTAGATCTCACTCGCCTGCTGGATCGCCCAGAGATATCGTTGGCGGAAGCGACGTTGGAGGAGACCCTCCGAGACAAGCGGGTTCTGATAACCGGCGCTGGAGGCTCCATCGGGAGCGCGATGTCCCACCTGCTTTGCAGGCACGGCGTGGGAAGCCTGGTCTTATTCGACAGTCACGAAGCCAGCCTTTTCCATCTGCTGCAGGCTCTGCCAAAAGGCACCCCGGGCCCGATCAGACCGGTGCTCGCCGACGTACGCGACCTGAGGAAGCTGGAAAAAACGGTACGTGAAGAGCGACCGCAAATCGTCTTTCACCTAGCTGCTTACAAACATGTACCCCTTGCGGAGAGCAATCCGGACCAAGTGGTGGGAGTCAACCTGGGCGGCACCTTGAATATCGCAGATCTGGCGAACCGCTACGATATTCCGGCGGTAGTCTACCCTTCGAGCGACAAGGCAGTCGAACCCCCCAGCATATACGGCGCTACCAAGCGCGCGGTCGAGCTGCTATGGCGTTCCGTTGGAGGAGATTCGACCAGGTTCAGAGCGATTCGTCTTGTCAACGTCTTGGGCACTCAGGGAGGAGTTATCGAATTATTCACGCGGAAAATCGCGGCCGGACAACCGATAACGCTTACTTCTCCTGAGGCTCTGCGCTATTGGATTACGATGAAGGAGGCTCTTCATCTATTGGTGGCGGCGAGCATCGTCGGCACACCGAGTTCGCCGTTGATCCTCGAAGTGGGACCTCCGCTGAGGATGGAGGAGACCGCCCGACGGCTGATCGACACGATTGCTGGCGATCGCTCCGTTAAGATCGAAGTTGCGGGTCTGCGACCAGGGGAGCGCCTGGTGGAACTTCTCTCCTACAAGTATGAGGCTCTGGTCAAAACCAGGTTCAACGGAGTGTTGAGGATAGTCGATCAGAGACAGGCGCCGGAGTATCAAGCGTTGCCGCGAGAAACACTCGAAGAGTTTCTCAGACGGACACCCGACCTGCCAGATGAACAGCTACGAGCAGAGCTCTTCGGATTGGCCGATCCGGTCGCCGGGGCGACCACGGCCGGCTAAGAAATGAGCGAACACCTGCGGACGGAAAGCGCGCTATCCATGGCAAGAAGGAAGAGTTCCGATGTCGAAATGCGTCCAATCGATGCCTCGCCCGAGCACCCGGAGCAGGCACTGAGCCGGAGGAGCTAGTTGGACTTATTCCAAGCGTCTGCGCTCTTCCTGATCGCCCTGGCAACATCAGCCGGTTTGACGGCGCTGGCCATTAGACTGAAGGGCCCCGCAAGACTGATCGATCAACCGCGTGCCGGCGAACTTCAACGTTCCGTGTTCCCACGCACAGGCGGTTACGCGATGTTATTCGCGTTCGTCGTCGCGATTGGCGTCAGCCTATTGATTATGCCCAGGCAATCTGAAGAGTACGACCGTTTACTGGCTTTTGGCGTAGGGATCTTGGTGATCCTGCCGATAGCGCTGATCGATGATCTGAAGCGATTGGGATGGGCTGCTCAAACAATTGGCCACAGTCTTGTCGCCGGGCTTACGATGATATTCGGCGTGTTGATCGAAAGCGTGGCAAGCCCGTTTGGCGGCTTGATTCTGCTGCCGATTTGGATAGCGATACCTTTTACCTATCTGTGGATCGTCGGGATGATCAACACGATCAACTTGAACGACACCATCGACGGGCTAGGAGCGGGCGTCGCTGCCATTGCGGCGACAGTGCTTTTCTTCCGCTCTCTGGAACTGGGTCAGTATTCGATCGCGGTGCTACCTCTGGCCCTGGTCGGAGCCTGCGCCGGTTTCCTGGTTTTCAACTTCCATCCGGCCAAGATCATCATGGGCACGGCCGGCTCAATGCTGCTAGGTTACAGTCTTGCGGTGCTGGCAATCATCGGTGGGGCCAAGATCGCCACGGCGTTGATGGTACTCGCGCTGCCGATAGGGGACGTAGTCGCTGTCATTATTCAGAGGTGGCGGGCGCGACGTTCGCCGTTCAAGGGCGGCGACTCGGCACATCTCCCGCACAGGCTGACTCAGATGGGCTGGAGCCCCCGCCAGATAACGATCGCGGCGTATGGCGTATGCGGCCTGTTCGGCTGGTTGGCGCTCTCACTGCCCGGCGCTCAGAAGCTCATGCTGTTCATCGCGGTTGCCGTCGCGTTGTTGTTGTTGCTGATTACGATGGCAGTACGTGCAAAGCTATACGGATAACAGCCGGCGGAATCCAATTGGACTCGGTGAAGATGCGAATCGAAGTACTGAGGTCGAGAATCATCTGAAGCGACTCGCGATGGCATCAAGGGCCGCCAACGCGACGAACTGGGGCAGCGCGAGTTGCCGGCGCCATCGCCACGGCTCCATCAGCAGGCGAAAGGCCCAGTCGAAACCAGCGCGACGCAACCACCTGGGAGCCCGCGGTACTCGGCCGGCGATAAAGTCGAGTGCTCCACCAACTCCGATAGCGACAATTGCACCGCTTGCGGGCTGGTTGCGCTCAATCCACGATTCTTGTTTCCATGCGCCGTATGCCACCAAGAGCACGTGGACCGGGCCGGCCTGTTCAAGAACGGAGAGTGCGCCTCGGTCTCCGGACGGATCGGCAGCCCCGCCGTGGGTGCCGGCAATCTGGATTTCGGGCCAGCGGGCACGCAAATTGTCGGCGGCGATTTCCGCCACCCCGGGGCCGGCGCCAAGCAGAAACAAGCGCCACCCACGGCCTGCGCATAGGCCGGCCAATTCAAGGGCCAGATCAGTTCCAGTTACCTGCTCGCGAAAGCGCCGGCCATAGAAGCGCGCGGCCAACAACAGACCTGCCCCATCGGGTATGGCCAGATCGGAGGCATTCAAGAGGCTCTTGAGCTTGGGCTGTCGCCAGGCGAGCCGTATGATCTCGGCGTTGGGAGTTGCGATGCGGACCGGCCGGCCCTCGGCGATCGCCGACTCGGCCCAATCGAGGGCCTCGACCATCGTCACGTCGTGGACGTCGATGCCCAGAATCGGAACTGCCCGGTCTCTTGGATCGATCGTATTCAAGTCAATTCACCCATCCGCATTGTAATATCTACGTTGCAAGAGACGAAGCCATCGGAATGCTGGGGCTCGTCCGTCAGCGCAGGAGGGACTCTTCGGTTGAACCAGCGTCGATTCGAGCGGCTAGTCGCGAAAGCGCTGAGCGAGCTGCCTCCTGAGATTCACGAGATGATGGAGAACGTTGCGGTGGTCGTGCAGCTAAATCCCACTGCAGAGCAACTGTCGGCAGCAGACATCGGCCCAGGAACAATCCTGTTGGGGTTGTATGAAGGTGTTCCACTTATAGACAGAACATCGTCGTACGGAATGATTCTGCCGGACAAGATCAGCATCTTCCAGGAACCGATCGAGAGGATTTGCGCGAATGATGTCGGGATCGTACGCCAGGTGCGCCGGACCGTGTTGCACGAAGTTGCGCATCACTTCGGCATCAGCGATCAACGCCTGAGGGAGCTTGGAGCGTACTAGGAGTTTCCGGGCTTCGGCCGGCGGTATCCAACCGGCCCCAGCCACATATCCATATGCTGTAAACTAGGCCACGCGTATGGCGGAGGCACGCTTCAGAACAATTAGAGACGGTGCACTTTGCAGGGAATGCGGACATTTCGAGTCGTGGCATTCGAAACGCTATACCTCCTTTGGGGTGACAGGTATCTGCGCAAAGGTGGTGGAGTCGCGTTCCTACCGGACCAAGGCGAACAGGAATGGCAATCGGCAATTGACCGCATCGTCAAGAATCATTTCAACCACAAGTTGGGAAGGACCGTAGAGATTGGGGTCGCGACGTTGGACGAGACAATGATCGAATCCGCCTGCCTGCAAGACGACGGAATCTTCTGGCTCGGAGGAGACACAATATGATTCTGCATCGGCGATCAAGCTGCGGAATGCGGATCTGAACTTTGGGAGTAAACATAGATATGGAAAGGTTGCTAGCCCTGGATCTCGTCGAGGTCACCGAGGCTGCCGCTCTCGCCGCGGCGCGGTGGATGGGACAAGGGGATAACAGAGCTGCCGACCAAGCCTCGGTTGAGGCGATGCGCGCATCACTCGGCGAACTGGAGATCGATGGCGTTGTCGTGATCGGTGAAGGGGAGCGAGACGAGGCGCCGATGTTGTTCATCGGCGAAAGAGTCGGCCAACACAACGGGGACGTGCAGGTCGATATCGCGGTCGATCCGCTTGAGGGGACCAATCTGGTCGCAAGGGGCGCGGCAAACGCGATTTCGGTGATTGCCATTTCCGAGCGTGGAGGGCTCTTGCACGCGCCGGACACCTACATGGAAAAGCTGATTGTCGGACCGCTAGCTGCCGGCAAGGTGGATATGGAGTACCCGGTGCAGGCGAATCTGCAGATAATCGCCGACTCGCTCAATCGACACGTCACCGATCTAACCATCATGATTCTAGACCGTCCCCGGCACGAGCAACTGATCAAGGAGGTCCGCCAGGTCGGCTCACGGATCAAGCTAATTCCTGATGGGGATCTGACCGCAGCCATCTCCGTTGCCGTATCCGGCACCGGCGACCATGCGGTAATGGGCACGGGCGGAGCACCCGAGGGTGTCATATCGGCGGCGGCAATTCGCTGCTTAGGCGGCGAGATTCAGGGCCGGATCAAGCCTCGAAACGAGGAAGACGCCGAACGAGCGACAGGCATGGGGATCGATCTGGACAAAGTGTATCGGACTGAGGAGTTGGCGAGCGGCGAGAATATCCTGGTGGCTTGCACGGGAGTTACCGGCGGCGATCTATTCGAGGGAGTTCGCCTGTTCGGGGGAGGCGCTCGAACTCACTCGCTGGTGATGAGCTATCAAACGGGCAAGATACGCTTCGTCGACACGGTGCATCTCCTCCAACGCGGCGGGGTGGGTAGTGTGAGACTCTAATTTATCGCACGCCTGTGTTATAATCGGGCTCGCATGTCGTCCACTGCGAGTGGCCGGCCGAAAAACTGCGTCTACATTTTCGAGGCAGCGCCAGACAGATGAGCTGCCGATTTTTTGTGTTTGAAAACGTTCGTAGGAACGTGCCCGCGAGGAGGGCGATTCACCAATCATGGCGGTCACGGTTGTCGTCGGAGGACAGTGGGGGGATGAAGGCAAGGGCAAGATAATCGATGTGCTGGCTGACCGAGCGCAAGTCGTCGCGCGCTACCAAGGTGGCAGCAACGCCGGCCACACCGTTATAAACCCCTTTGGGACATTCGCGCTCCACCTGGTGCCTTCCGGCATCTTCAACCCGGATGCGAAGTGCATTGTGGGCACAGGGATGGCGGTCAATCCAACCGAGATGATCAATGAGATTCAAGACCTGAATCAACTCGGTATCTCGACTGACAATCTGTTCATCAGCGATCGAGCGCACGTGGTCGCCAACTACCACAAGCAGCAGGACCGCGTACTTGAAATGGCGCGAGGCGAGATGGCGGTGGGCACAACGATGCGCGGCATCGGGCCGGCATACTCGGACAAATACGGTTACAACGGAATCCGAATAGGTGACCTGCTGGATCACACCACTTTACGCGAGAAGGTGGCTTACAACTGCAAAATCAAGAACGCGCTGTTAAGGGGCATTGACGGCAGCGTAGAACTATCAGAGGACGAGGTGTTCGAGGAACTGCGCGAAGGCGGTCGATGTCTGGCGCCGTTCATAACCGATACCTTCGAGCTGATCCATCGCGAGCTAGAGGCCGGCAGCAGGATACTGGCAGAAGGAGCCCAGGGAACCCTGCTGGACGTTGACCTGGGTAACTATCAGTTCGTTACCTCCTCCTCGACAACGGCCGGCGGAGCCTGTACCGGACTGGGGATCCCGCCTTCGGCTGTCGATCACACTCTGGGGGCATTCAAAGCGTACCAAACTCGAGTTGGAGCCGGACCGTTCCCCTCGGAACTGGAAGGCCCGGAGCACGACCAACTTCGGGGATTGGGCAACGAGTTTGGCACGACAACCGGACGGCCGCGCAGATGCGGTTGGTTCGACGCAGTGCTGGCCCGATATTGCGTCAGGATCAATGGCCTGACCTCGTTTGCCATCACAAAGCTGGACGTGCTTGACGCGTTGCCGGCAATCAAAGTGTGCGTGGCGTATGAAATTGACGGCGTTCGCACTCAAATAGTGCCGCCTTCTCCACGCAAACTCGCACGGGCCAAGCCAATCTACGAGGAGTTGCCGGGATGGAAGTCTTCCACCTGCGAGGTGCGAGATTACGAAGACTTGCCAAGTGCTGCCCGGTCCTACGTAGACCGCCTTGCCGAGCTGATCGGACGGCCGGTTGCGATGATCTCGGTGGGCGGCTCTCGCGAGCGGGTTATCACCCTACGAGATCCGATGAACTGGAACTAGGACGCTGTCCTTGCGGCCGGTTTAAGGAGCTCCAGCGCCTTACTCATTTGAGGATCGATGCCGGCGACTATGTGTTCGGTCAGCATTTCAACTTCGAAGTCCGGCACCACCCCGACTCCGTTGAGATCGCTGTTTCTCACGCCGGTGAAGAGACGACCAACGGTGACCTGCAGGGCGGACTCGTCCGGCAGTTGGAATAGGCGACCAATGCCCACACAACCAGCGGTTCTGGTGCCGACGACGGCCCCCAACCCTTGCTCCTGTATGGCGGCGGCCATTATCTCTGCGCCGGAAGTGCTGGCCTCGTCAACGAGAACTATGATGGGCGGCGGCTCCACAATGATCGAGCCATCTGCGTGGAAGTCCTCGCGCTGGCCGTCCTTCGCCCAGATATAGAACAGCAAGCCCTGGTCAATCAGTCTGGATAGGATCACGGTTTCGGACGCAAGGGAGCCACCGGAGTTGCCGCGTAGATCGATGATCCAGCCAGCGAGATTGCGCCGGCTGAACTCCCGAATCGCGGCATCGAAATCCTGGGCGGCCGGCGGCGAAATGCTGTAGAGGCGAACGTAGCCGAGCCGGTCATCGATAATCTCATACTCCGCTCCGGGTGGACTGATGCTGGCGCGAACTATCCGGATCTCGATCGGTTCTCGTTCGCCGGCGCGAAGGACCGTCAGGACTACCTCTGTGCCTTCAACTCCGCGAATCAGGTCGACAACCTGGCGAATGCTCACGTCTGTTACGTTTTCGCCATCGACCGCAGCGATGCGGTCGCCGGTTCTGAGGCCGGCCGCGGAGGCGGGACCGTCCTTGAACACGTGGACCACAATTGTCATGTCGGAGTCATCCGGCTTTCGGAGCATTGCTCCAACTCCGCCAAAAGTGATTTCCCCACTCAGCCAGGCCAACTGATCGGCGAATTGGTCAGGGTCGAGGAACGTCGTATGGCAGTCATCGATCTCCTCTACGAATCCACGAATCGCAGCATGGTTAATCGCGGCCGGACTGAGCTTAGATCCGTACTGCTCTATGGCCAACTCAACCACGGACCTGTATTGGACTAGGTTCGCTTGCAGATCGCTGCCAAATACGGGAGTTCTGACGTTTGGCGCTACTACGCCGGTCATGCTCAGCTCGTGCCGTATGTTCTCGATTCCAGCGGACAGAATTGCGTTCGAATCCACCGGTACAACTGAGTATTGGATTAGCAGGGCGAAGGCGCCTTCCGAAACTATGGTGGGCTGCTCGACGGGAGGTTGTACGGGGAGTGCATCGGCCGGCTCGTCGACGGTCTGTGGCTGGTCGCCGCAGGACACCGTTAAGAGCAAGGCGAGTCCCAACAGTACGAGCAGCCGGCTGAATCTAGCGATCATTCTTGCTCGCTGCTTTCGTCAACGTAACGGGCGAGAACAAACGCGAGGTCGGAGGCTCGATTCAAGTACGTGGTTACATGTGGGTTGTGGAGCTCGCCGCCGTGGGCCAACCGGACGACGGAACGTTCAGCCCGTCGGATCACGGCGCGGGCCAGATCGACCGCGGCGCCGGCGGTTGAATCGCCGGGCACGACAAATCGGTTGCCTATATCGACCCGCAGTTTCATCTGTTCAATATTCTCTTCGACTCGCCCGACCAACTCCTCTGTCACCCGCGGCTCGAATCGGTCTCCAGCGCCTGGCGCTACCGCGATGTCGGCCATCACAAGGTAGAGACCAGACTGAAGGTCTCGAATCGGATCCGCGATTGACTCCGATCCAACCAGCGAGCGTGCGACTCCCAACAGGGAGGTTGCCTCGTCAACATCGCCGAGGGCCTCGATTCGGGGATGATATTTTGGGGGACGCTCGTCGCCAAGCAGGCCAGTATATCCGTCGTCGCCGGTTCCGGTCGTAACCTTGGCCAATGGCACCTCCGAAGTATCCACTAACGTCATGTGCGATTATACTGGCGCCAGGACTTACTGGCCGATGTTGCGGATTAAGGGGCCGGATCGCGCTCGCGGCTGCTCCAGACCCTCAGGTGCGGGTTGATGCAATTGGATGTACGTGATGTCCGGCGATAGCCGTAGCTTCCGCGGCCATTGCGCGTCGGCGCTGACCCATCCGGCAACCATCGCGGCGGTCGTCGTGCTGCTCCTGAACGACGCGCTGTTCAAGTCGCTCTGGCCAGATGCCTGGGTCACTGGCAAGCTGAGCGACCTGGCCTGGGTCGTGTTCGCGTCGCCACTGCTGGCCTTTATCCTCTCGCTCTTCCCCATCCGGCGCCCTTTCGCTGAACGGGCCGCAATCATCACTGCCTACGTCGGCCTGCCGGCGCTATACGCGGCGTTCAACACCTTCCAGCCGGTGCACGATTGGATACTTCGGGGCCTGTCCCTCGTAGCCGGCGGAACCGCCGGATCGCCTCTTGACCCGACAGACTCGCTGGTGATCCCATTTGGCCTGGGAATCGCGGTGTGGGTCTGGCGCCGGCGGCCGGTGGGTCCCGACAAGCTGAGGGTTCGCCTCGCGCTCCTTGCGGCCGGCGTGGCAACGTTCGCGACGATTGCGACAAGCCCCGAAGTTATTGAGGACACTGGCATCGAGACCGTGGGTGTTGCAAGCGACGGGTCGATCGTGGCAACTGCGCGTGTGAACGATCATTCGGTCACCTATATAAGTGCCGACGGCGGTTTGACGTGGATGTCAGACAATTCGAGGAACAACATTAAACGAGGACGCGACGAGGTAGAAACTCCGAGAGGCACCTACAGGGTTCGAGGCCCAGAGATTTCGGTCCTGACCGTTTCCGGAGGATGGAAGATCGTCTTTTCGGCCGCGTATCCACAAGAACGGTCCAGCTTGCGAGTGCAACAACCTACTCCAACGAGTCCGGTTGGGCGTAGAATCGATCGCAAGTCGAACAGCATCGTCTATCACGCACGTAGCAGCAACCTGGTCGTGGCTATGGGCCGCGAAGGGGTTGCGGTAGGCTCACCCGATGGAAAGTGGACGACGGTCGCTGTAGGTGAGTACGTTCCTACGGACTTTTTATCCCTCAAGCAGTCTCGTGAGTTTCATTCAACCATGAGCCTGTTGGCAATCGCGATAGCTCTTTCGGCGTCGATGGCCGCGTTCTCGCTAACCCTTTCGCAGTTTCGCATAGAGAACCCCCTCTCAGGATTCGCCGTCGTTTTGGTCGCTTTCGCCTTTCTAATAGGACTTCCGGAGCTTTCAGAAACGCTGGAATTGTCAAGCGAACTCGTAGTCTCTCTATTGGTGCTCCTCTTTGCCGCAGCGATCGCAACGGCGATGTACTTGGCAGACGCAAGGGACACAAGCGCGACGAGAATGAACGGGTTCGCTTTGGCTACGTGTTGCATGATTATGACCGGCGCGCTTCTCCGATCTTTTGGTGGGACGGTCGAGTCGCCGGACGGAATAGTCAATCTGGCGATTGCTGCGTTTATCGTCCTCCTGGCAGTTGCCGCTATGCGGATACCTTGGCAACTGCTGAAACATCGAGTCGCGGTTGTAGCGACCTTTGCCGGGATGAACGGACTAGTCATTCTAGTATTCGTGTTGCAGGAACAAATGGGATTCGGGATGAACTTCGCCAGGATCTCCGCAGTCACGTTGGTCGCATTGGCAGCGCTCGCCCTGATAACCCAACTGAAGCGACAAAGAATGACGACCAGAGATTAGGGAATGCCGATGAACCCGTCAGTTGAGTACGGACCAAAGCCCTTGCACTATTCCTATGGCCGGCTTCACACATAGCCTCCGGCGCCACTGCGCATCGGCGCTGACCCATCCGGTCACCGTCGCGGCAGTCGTCGTGCTGTTCCTGAACGACGCACTGTTCAAGTCGCTGTGGCCGGATTCCTGGATCACCGGCAAGCTGAGCGATCTGGCCTGGGTGGTGTTTGCGTCGCCACTTCTGGCGTTTGTCCTCTCGCTCTTCCCCATCCGGCGCCTGTTCGCTGAACGGGCCGCGATCATCACTGCCTACGTCGGCCTGCCGGCGCTATATGCGGCATTCAACACCTTCGAGCCGGTGCACGATTGGATACTTCGGGGCCTGTCCTTCGTAGCTGGCGGGACCGCCGGCACGCCGTTGGACCCGTCCGACTCGCTAGTGATCCCGTTTGGCTTGGGCATCGCGGTGTGGGTCTGGCGCCGGCGGCCGGTTGGCTCTGAGAAGCTGAGGGTTAGGCTGGCGCTGCTTGCGGCCGGCGTGGCGACGTTTGCGACTGTGGCGACAAGCGCGCCTCCACCGATAACTGGCGTCAGAAGCGTGGGCGTCTCAGAGGATGGGGCTATTGTAGCTGCCGCTAATGATGGCGGAGACCGCTTGCAATTCGGTAGCCGCGACGGTGGGTTGACCTGGGAACCGTACTACTGGCCGCCCAATATCGCATGGGGCGGCGAGACCACAGAAACGCCTAGAGGGAGTTTCTTGATTCGTAACGCAGACGTCCTTGTGCTCACAGTAGACGGAGATTGGCTGGTTGTGTATTCGGCAGCATATCTCCTAGGCGAGGAGAACGTTTGGGTTCAAGAACAGACTACAACACGGTTCGGACCAAGGGAGATCGGGACCAAGCTCTACAGCATCGCGTTCGATGTACGCAGCGGAAACTTGATAGTGGCTTTGGGATTGTAGGGCGTGGTAGTGGGCTCCCCCGACGGTCAGTGGTCGCGGGTCGCGGTAGATGACTACTCGCCGACAGACTTCTCGTTCGCCGGCAAGACCTTCGTTCTGCTCACAAACTTGAGGATATGGCTTACCGCACTGTGTCTTTCACTGTCGATGACCGCGATCTCGCTTGTCTTGGCGCAGTATCGGAAAGAGGCCACTGCCTTGGGAATTGGTGTCACACTTGCTATTTTCGCGTCATTGATAGGTTTCCCCTACGTTTTGGGATTGCTGGAACTGCGCGTAGAATCAGCGGCAGTGGTGTTGCTACTTGCGAGCGCCGTAGTTGGGTCAGCGATCGCTCTGAAGTCTGAACCTAAGGGTGGGAGGGCGATGAGGGGTGTCGCCTTAGGTGTCGCGTCGGCCTCGGGTATCATGTCTTTGGCAGCCTGTAGCATGTTGTTGCTCTCCTTTGGAGTACCCATCCAGGAACCATCTGTCTTCGTCTACCTAGTGCTTACCGGGCTAACGTTCCTTTTCGCATTCGTAGCAATGTTGGTTTTCTGGCGACAACTCAGATTCCAGAGGACCCTCCTGAGCGCGTTCGCGGGGATGAATGGCCTCGTCATTCTCGTGTTCTTGACGTGGGTACAAATGGGCATTGGGCTCACCTTCGCCAAGATCTCGGCATTCGTCCTTGTCGCGCTAGTGGCAATCGTTCTGACGGTCCACTTGAAGCGGAGTCAACAGCAGGCGCGGGGGTAATAACCGCGGGTGAACTTCTCATCAAAGCGTGGATTGGCAAGTCTGCGTGAATACGATGTCCGGCTATACGCATAGCCTCCGGGCCCGTTGCGCATCGGCACTGACCCACCCGGTCACTATTGCCGCGCTCGTATTGCTGCTGCTGAACGACGCGCTGTTCAAGTCGCTGTGGCCGGATTCCTGGGTCACCGGCAAGCTGAGCGACCTGGCCTGGATGGTTTTCGCCTCGCCGCTGCTGGCGTTCTTGCTGTCGCTGTTCATGAGCCGGCTGCCGTTCGCTAAACAGGCAGTGGTCTTCGTTTCCTACGTTGGATTGCCGGCGCTATATGCGGCGTTCAACACCTCCGAGCCTCTACACAACCGAATACTCTGGGGCCTGTCGCTGGTTTCGGGCGGGACCGCCGGCTCGCCTTTGGATCCTACCGACTCGCTGGTCATTCCACTTGGCCTGGGAATCGCGGTGTGGGTATGGCGCCGGCGGCCGGTTGGCTCTGAGAAGCTGAGGGTTAGGCTGGCCCTGCTGGCGGCCGGCGTGGCCACGTTCGCTTCGGTCGCAACAACCTATCCGGCAACCCACGTTGGCATCGATAGGGTGGGTATCGCAAGCAACGGAGTTGTTGTGGCTTCCAGCAGTAATGAGGAGGTCTCACTTCAATTCACGAGCGGGAACGGCGGTTTGAACTGGACGTCAAGTTCCCTGGGTTTCAAAGGCAAGTGGGGAATTTCTACGGTGGATACCCCGAGAGGGAGGTTCAAGATTCAAGATTCCGACATTCTGAGATCTACTGCTTCTGGAGAATGGGAATTGGCCTATTCGGCGGCATACCTGCAACAAGAGGCCAACGTCTGGATCCAAGAACAGGCGACGGCAGGGCTCGGATTGAGGGAAATCGCGAGGCGTCCATATAACATCGTTTACGACGAACACAGCGGAAACGTAATTGTGGCTATGGGATTGCAGGGTGTTCTGGTAGGCACACCGAATGGTGAGTGGTCGCGGGTCGCATTAGGCTACTACTCACCTACAGACTTTTCATTCGCCGGCAAGACTGGTGTTCTGCTGTCAAACCTAAGACTTTGGGCTATCGCGATAAGTCTTTCGACTGCCTTCACCGCGACCTCGCTTGTGTCGGCACAGTATAGGAGGGAGAACGCCGGCTTGGGAGTCGCTGTCTCACTGGCTACGATGCTCCTATTTGCATGTATTCCTTACGTGTTGTCGGAACTCGGACTGAATGAGGCATTATTCTCATTGATATGGGTGCTTATGGGTACCACATTCTTATTAGCCATGTACCTGCCATACGCACGCAAAGGCATAAGGACGGCGAAGCATTTTGCATTAGCCATGGCGTTCATCTGCGTGATTTCTTCTGGTTCGCTTCTGGCGACTTTCGATGCATCAGACTTCCTCTTCTTAACCATCGCGAACCTGTTGAGCATTGCCCTTACTATTCTAATCGTCCTTTTCGCAATCGCAGCAGTGTCGGTAGTTTGGGGTCATTTTAGATCTCGGAAGTCCGCATTAGCGGCGTTCGCGGGTATGAATGGCCTCGTCATTCTGGTGTTCTTGATGTGGGTGCAATTGGGCTTTGGGCTCACCTTCGCCAAGATCTCGGCATTCGTCTTGGTTGCGCTAGTGGCAATCGTCCTGACAGTCCACTTGAAGCGGAGTCAGAAGCAGACGCGGGGGTAATAACTGCGGATGAACCTCTCATCGGAGCGTGGATTGGCAAGTCTGCATGAATACGATGTCCGGCGATAGCCGAAGCTTCCGGCGCCACTGCGCATCGGCGCTGACCCACCCGGTAACCGTCGCGGCGGTCGTCGTACTGCTGCTGAACGACGCGCTGTTCAAGTCGCTTTGGCCGGATTCCTGGGTTACCGGCAAGCTGAGCGACCTGGCCTGGATGGTGTTCGCTTCACCGTTGCTGGCGTTCGTGCTGTCGCTGTTCCTGGGCAGGCTACCGTTCGCTAGACGGGCTGTGGTCCTCGTTTCCTACGTTGGGCTGCCGGCGCTATATGCGGCGTTCAACACCTTCAAGCCGTTGCACGATTGGATACTGAGGGGGCTGTCGCTGGTAGCGGGCGGGACTGCCGGCTCGCCTTTGGATCCTACCGACTCGCTGGTCATTCCACTTGGCTTGGGAATCGCGGTTTGGGTATGGCGCCGGCGGCCGGTAAGTCGGGACTATCTGCGTGTGCGCCTCGCGCTCCTAGCGGCCGGCGTGGCTACTTTTGCCACCGTGGCGACGAGCTACAACTGGGAGTTTGGCATCAAAAGTCTGGGTGTTGCTCCAAACGGAATTATCGTGGGTTCCCAAAGTGAGGAGAGCTCATCCCATTTTTACAGCAAGGATGGCGGCTTGACCTGGATCCCAGGTTACCGCGGTCCAATTATCAGGTGGGGAGGCTCCGAGGAAGAAACTCCCAGAGGGAAATTCAGAATTCAAGACTCCGATATTCTAGTGCAGACCATTGATGGAGAATGGACGGCGGTCTATTCGGCGGCGTACCTGCAACAAGAGGCCAACCTCTGGATTCAGGGACAGGCGACGACCCATTTCGGAATGAGGGAACTCGGGAGACGTCCACATAGCATCATATATGACGAACGCAGCGGGAACCTGATAGTAGCTGTGGGATTACAGGGCGTATTGGTAGGGACTCCCGATAGTGGGTGGTCGCGGGTCGCGGTAGATCACTACTTACCAACTGACTTTTCTCCCCTCAGCAAGGCATTGGTATTGATTGCGACTACCAGCCTTTGGACAACCGCTATATCTCTGTCTGCCTCCATGACCGCTATCTCCCTCGTCTTGGCACGGTATCGGCGAGAAACCGTCCGTTTGGGAATCGGTGTGACTGTGGCTACTCTTGTACTGTTCATAGGACTTCCTTTCCTTTGGACTGTCTTCCAGCCGAACGACATACTACTCGCAGCCATTTCGGTGCTTCCGTTCATAGCTATTGGGATTGCGATTTTTGTGGCATTGGTGCCGAATGACAGCACAACGACTCAAGGACTGGCTCTGTCTTTGAGCATCGTCGGCATAATTGTCTCCTGCATGACGCTTCTTCCACATGGCGGAGCTGGCGCCGGCCTGGACAGCTTCTTAAGAGCAGTCTTTGTAATTGTGCCCATCCTTTTCGCAATCGCGGCCAGTCGGATGACCTGGCGACATCTCAGACGTCGTAGGGTCGTCATAGCGGCGTTCGCCGGGATGAATGGTCTCGTCATATTGGTGTTCTTGACGTGGGTGCAGTTGGATTTCGGTCTGACCTTCGCCAAGATCTCAGCATTTGTCTTGGTTGCGCTCGTGGCGGTTGCGCTGACGCGCCACATAAGACGAGAGCAGCAGCCGGCGGAAGACACGGACAAGGCGAAAACGAGTTGAAAGTTTAGGCAGGTTGCTCGAGCACGCAGCCTTGAGGGACGCCGGGATTGAGTCGGTCTACTTGGTGACCCTGGAAACCAAATCTCCCACGCGGATATTGCCGGACTGAACGACTCGGGCGCAGGCGCCTCGGAGCCGGAGGTGTTTGCCGGTCTGGGTGCTGATGAATCTCAGCGCGTTCTTACCGAATCGTTCGGCGAACTTGGCGCAGCCGGTGTGCGGTTTTTCCGTTATCTCGATGACCGCCGATCCAATCGAGAGCCTGGCTCCGGGCGGCAGGTTTTCAACACTCATATCAATGTCGATGATTAGCTGGTCGCCGGCCAGTTGCCATCGCTCCTCCGACTGCGCCAACAATGCCAGCACGCGGGAGTTCATAATGTTTAGCTGAGCGGCAGGATCAGCGCTGCCGTCCGGCGTGCTTCGGCTGCCGCGCGTCTTCCAGCTGTCGCCAACGAGGCCGACGTCGACATTGAGCTCGCCGGCGGCTACGACCTCGCGCTCATTCACGGCGGGTCGCTGAACGATCATCCGAAGGGCACCGCCGTCTGCCGGCGAGCGCCGGATGTCTTCGAGGCCGGCCTCAAGTTGGCCTGGCGTCGGGTGACTGGATACTGTCGGCAGTTCGCGAACATTCATGTCTGCTTTGATTCCCTATGTTGAGCCGGCGTCGGACTCTGTTTCGCAAGGGTTTGTGCGCCGCAACCTCGCTGCGACTGGGTCGACATCTTCCCGTTCCGCGCAAATGATATCAACGGCCGCTGAAATCGGCCAGACGCGGGGCCGGCGGGCGCGACGCCGGCGCAATTGCTCCAACCAATTGGGTTTCAGGGTGTTTGCGGTGCGCCTGGAGCATTTTGCGGTTAGCGTATCGAGGGGTGCGAATGAGGGCCAATGTATTTCTCTCCTTACTCACGTCCGACAATGTGGCGTAATTTGGGGGCGCATGAGGTAAACCAACTAGAAAATCCAGAGGCGTAGCAGCGATAAACTACCCACCCACCAACGAAACGCGCCGGCGACGAACACCGGCCGCCCCAGGCGGGGGACAAGCCCCTCGCCTCGCGTAGTCTTCGACCGCCCTACATTGGCCCTTCCTCATGGCCGACCGTACGAATTAGTTGGAGCGAATGGACGCCGGCGGCCCCTTACACTGAATGCGCTTCGGTAGATCCTCTCACGGTGAAAGAGTGATTTGGCAGATGGGGTACGATATATTACCGTCGGATTCGATGGGCGCGAGATCTTTACAGAGGTATGAGTTGACCAAACCAGAAGTGACGATAGTCGACTACGGCGCCGGCAATCTGCGCAGCGTGGAGCGAGCGGTGGAGCACGTGGGCGGAGCTGTGCATATCACATCGGAGCCGAATGCGGTGCGGGATGCGGGTATCGTGGTGCTGCCCGGGGTAGGCGCGGCCGCGGACACGATGCGCAATCTTCAGGACCGGCGCCTGGCCGGCCCAATCAGAGACTACATTGCCTCCGGTCGCCCTTTCATGGGTGTTTGCATGGGACTCCAAGCCCTTATGACCGTCAGCGAGGAGGGCGGGCTCCAGAGGTGTCTAGACGTACTACCAGGGAGCGTCGTCAGGCTGCCGGAAGGTCTGAAGGTTCCGCATATGGGCTGGAACCGGGTCGACGTCGCCCGGGAGCACCCCGCGCTGCCGGAGGCGATCAGCGGTCAGTACTTCTATTTCGTGCACTCCTACTACGCCGACCCGACGGAGTCGTCGATCGTGGCCGGCTGGACCGACTATGGGGTTCGCTTTCCGTCGATTGTCGCGAAGGAAAACCTGATCGCGACTCAGTTTCACCCGGAAAAGAGTGGCGACGTTGGCCTCTCGATATACGCCGGCTTCATCAAGTGGGCGTCCAATCGGGCTCGATGAGGTTGACCTGGAGTTCGGGCATGGGCCGGCGTTACTCGTAGCGCAACGCGTCGATAGGATTCAATGAGGCCGCGCGGACTGCGGGGTAAATGCCGAAGAACAGGCCTACGGCAAGGGCTACGGAAAACGCCAGCAGGATGGCGTCGCCGGCTACCAGGGCAGAAATCTGAGTGCTGCCCAGCGGAATCTGGCCGACCAGTTGAGAGATGCCGACGCCGAGTCCAGTTCCTATCAGGCCCCCTATTACGCTGACGGTGACTGACTCCACGAGGAACTGAATCATAATGTCGCGTCGTTTGGCCCCCAGGGCCTTGCGTATGCCGATTTCACGAGTTCTTTCCGTAACCGACACCAACATGATGTTCATGATCCCAATACCGCCAACCACAAGGGAGATAGCTGCTATTCCACCAAGGAAAAGGGTCAGAGCCGCAGTAGCATCGTTTAAGGCGCCGAGCACCTCTTGCTGGTTGGAGATTGTGAAGTCATCCTGGGCAACACGGTGGCGCTGCCGGAGAATCAGGCCTATCTGCTCGATCGCCGCGTCGGTGGACTCTTCGTCAATGGCCTGGGCGTAGATGGTGGATACCTTGAATTCACCATTCGAAGCTCTGTCAGGAAACAATCGGTACTGAAGGGTGGTGATCGGAATTATCACGCGGTCGTCCTGGTTGCCAAAGCCGGTTCCGCCCTTTTCCTCGAGGACGCCGATGACGGTAAACGGCTCGCCGCGCTGGTCGAACATGCTGACCCTGACCTCTTGGCCGACAGGATTGGTACTTCCAAATAGGTCCTCAGCGACGGTCCAGCCCAATATCATCACGCGAGTACGACCCTCCATGTCTTCATTCGAGATGAACTGACCGATTTCGGCCGGATGGTTTCTGACGGCTTCATACTCTGGCGTGGTACCGATCACCTGGGTCGAGACATTCTGTACGCCGGCGACTATCTGGGCCCGTGAGATGCTTTCTGGCACAACCGCGCTGATTGCCGGGGCAGCGACCGTATCGCTGAGGGCTAGAGCGTCTCCGTAGGTCAGCGTCGGACGTTCGCCGGCCCCACTCGCTACCCCACCCTGCTGGAACGAGCCCGGCCGAATGAATAGTAGGTTCGAGCCCAAAGACTGGATTCTTTCGGTGATGCTTGCGTTGACTCCGCGGCCGATGGATACGAGGGCTATGACCGCCCCGACGCCGATGATTATTCCGAGTGCGGTGAGAATCGAACGCATCTTGTTGGCGGACATCGCCCTGAGAGCGACCTGAACCGTGGTAAAGAAGACCACTTGTTAACCTCCCAAAGTGGCGGGCTGTGCCAAGACGCGCCGTTGGTTGACAGTCTCGTCCGCAACGAGAAGGCCGTCCCTTAATTCGACAATACGATCTGTGCTCTGGGCCACAGAACGTTCGTGTGTCACGAAGATGGTCGTGAGGCCGCGATCATGGTTCAGTTGTCGAAAGGTGTCCATAATCTCCCTGCTCGTTGTGGTGTCCAATGCGCCGGTGGGCTCGTCGGCTAGAATGATTGCAGGATCGGTGACGATTGCGCGAGCGATGGCAACCCTTTGTTGTTGCCCGCCGGACAACTCGGTAGGCTTGTGGTGCATTCGGTCGGCCAATCCAACCGATTCCAGAGCTTCCGCGGCTCGTTCTCCCCTATTCGACGCACGCGCGTAGATCAATGGCACCTCAACCTGCTCAGCCGCGGTCATCCTCGGAAGCAGGTTGAAGTTTTGGAACACGAACCCAATCTTCTTGCCACGTACCTCTGCGAGTTGGTCATCCGAGAGCTCGGATACTTCGTCGCCAGCTAGTCCGTAGCTGCCGGCGGTGGGTTGATCGAGGCATCCGATGATGTTCATCAATGTTGATTTGCCAGAGCCTGATGGGCCCATAATCGCCACCATCTCGGTCGACCTGACTTCGAGTGACACTCCGCGCAGGGCATGAACCTCAATGTCGCCCATTCGGTAGACCTTGGTCACGTCTTTGAGCGTTATCATCTTGGTGGCCTGCCTCCGCCGAAGCCGCCAAGGCCTCTGAACCCACCACCGGCACCCGTGCCCTGACCGCCGGAGGCAACCGATGGTATCAACACTTCATCGCCTTCTGAGAGACCAGAGGCTATCTCGGTGACCGTCTCGCTGCGCATGCCGGTCTGGACCAGACGTCTCTCGGTGCCGTCCGGCGTGACCACATTCACAAACTGGTCTTGACCTTCGCGGATGATGGCGGCATTCGGGACCACTAGCACGTCGGCCTGACGGGCAATGATGATGTCGGCGACGACTGTCATGCCGGCAGGCAATTGCATTGCGCGATTGGCGGCTGCGGCGGCGAACTGCGCCCTGTTGGCGCCGATGTCGGTGGATCCGCGCCGAGGGTTGTCAGCTCCAAATTGCGGACGTTGCCCGGCCTGGCCGGCGCCCGCCGGCCGCTGAGGTCGGTCACCAACCTGTGGTTGCCCCTGACCTCGGTTTCCATCGGAGGAGGCCTGACCAGGGGCGGAAAGCTCGATCGTCACGGGATAGCTGACCACGCCCTGCTGCGAGGTAGCCACCGGCGAAATCGAAACGACCGTACCGGTCAATGGAAGGTTGGGCAACGCATCGATCCTCAGTTCGACGGCCTGACCAACCGAAACCCGCGGTACATCAACCTCGTTGAGGCTTATTTCGACGCGCAGCGAGGCTGGGTCGGAGATCGTGGCCGCCGCCGAGGTGCCTCCTACTTGCTCACCGACATTGGGCAAGAATGTGGTGACAAATCCGTTGAACGGCGCCAGCAGCAGCGTGTTGCTGAGATCGAGCTCGGCCTGCCTCAACGAGATTTCGGCCTGATTGACCTGCTCCTCGGCAAGCGACAGGTCGGTCTCGCTGATCAAACCCAGTTTCTGGTTCAGAGCGACTTTGGCATTTGAGACTTGACCGTTGGCCTGTTGGATGTCGGCCTCACTTATGCCGAGTTTGAGTCCGGCCAGATTGCTCAGCGCCGACTGGTAGTTGGACTTTGCCGATTCGAGTGACGCCTCGGCAGCCTTGATGTCGGAGCCGGACTTCAGC
>CAXXUG010000015.1:0-45927 GCA_963664835.2 Chloroflexota bacterium
CCCGTCTCCACGCGCTCATCGGCCCCGTCGGGTGCGGCAGTTCGGCCGGGTTACCTCCGAAGCCGATAGCGAAGAAACAGCTCGCTGTCCTCCTCATAAATGGATAGCAAAATTCAACTTGGGCTGGTCTCCAAGCGCGAATGACGGTCCTTCGACCACCGTCTTCGCGTAGCCGGCAACCATCTTTGGCGCGAACGTCAGGAAGAACTCGTCCACCAAGCCGGCCTCGAAGAAGGAGCGATTCAGTGTCGGTCCACCCTCGCACAACAGATATCGTACCCCGAAGTCCCGACGTAGAGCTTGGACTACATTGCCGACCTCCGGCCGGACCTGATCGCTGACTACCACGTTCGAAACCGCCTGAAACTGCCTCACCCGATCGGCAGGAGATGTCTCCGAACGGAACACCACCGTCCGGGGCGACTGCCTCCGAAAAACCGCCGAGTCCCGTCGGTAAGTCCAGGCCTTTGCGACACTATCGCCATCAGTGGTTCCGGCTCTTGCCCGCGCTCCCAGCCGTCGGTCCCGTAACTCTGGCGGCAGCTTTCGATAGATTCTCTCCTGGCGCGCGGTGCCGGCTCCCTGGATCACCGCATCGGCCAGCGCGCGGATACGCAACATCAGGCCTCGGTCCAACTCGCTTCCGAGGCCGGCGGCCCCGCGACCCTATTTTGCGCCTTGCCGTCGGCACTAGTCACCATGTTAATGAAGATATATGGGCGGTCGTCCGGAGGGGCTGGGAATGCCAATCCGTCATAAATCGAGAGCTCATCTTCGATGTCCCGGCTCTCCGGAAAAAGCTGGCGCATAGGTCCTCGCTATCTGGTTGGCGAACGGAATGAGCATGGCCCAATAGGCGCTGAATAAAGGTTTGGCGGGCCGATTCAACAGTGTATCATCAGTGGGTTGATGCCAGTCCAGTGGGGCAACCGGGCGCGCGAAAGCACAGTCAGGAGACGCTATTGAGAGTAGTCATAGCCGCCGATCACCGAGGCTTTCGACTCAAGGAGCACGTCGCCAACAACCTTGCAGCCGAAGGCTACGAGGTGATCGATCTTGGGACTCAGAGCGAGGATCCAGTTGATTATCCGGATGTGGCGATCGCGCTTGGAAGAGAGATCCAGAGTCGCCGGAGCGAGCGCGGTATCCTGGTGTGTGGCAGTGGCGTCGGCGCCAGCGTCGCGGTGAATAAGCTTGCCGGCGTTCGCGGCGCGGTGTGTCACGACATCTACTCGGCTCATCAAGGCGTCGAGCACGACGATATGAACGTCCTTTGCCTCGGATCCGGAGTCATTGGCTCAAGTCTTGGGTTGGAGTTGGCTCGGGCCTTCCTTGAGGCGGAGTTCGATCCTGAAGAGCGCTACGTTCGGAGACTGGACAAGGTCAACGCCCTTGAAACTAAGTGGAAGTAGCGTGACGATGAACTGCCTTTGGTTCAGGAGAGAGTCGCATGGTAGCTAGGCCCGAGACTACCAATCCCAACGTCGAGTTGCAAAAGCTGGGTCAGAGCCTCTGGTACGACAACATCGAACGCCGCCTTATCAAGTCCGGCGAGTTGCGCCGAATGATCGAAGAGGATGGCGTCGTCGGCTTGACCTCGAATCCAACGATATTCGACAAGGCGATTTCGAGCAGCGTTAGCTACGATGCGGCGCTCAGCCGGCTCGTCCAGGCCGGCAAGTCGCCGGTCGAAATCTACGAATCGCTGGCGATCGAAGACATCAGAGCCGCCGCCGACCTTCTTCGACCGGTGTACGAACGGACCAATCGACTGGACGGCCTCGTTAGCTTGGAGGTGTCGCCTCATCTGGCCTACTATTCACGGGAGACCCTCGACGAGGTACGCCGGCTTTGGGAGGCTGTCGACCGGCCCAATCTGATGGTAAAAGTGCCGGCGACTCGGCAGGGTATTCCGGCGGTCGAGCAGCTCATTTCCGAAGGCATCAACATCAACATCACTCTCATCTTTTCCCTTGAAGCTTACCGACTGGTTGCCGAAGCCTACCTGGCGGGATTGGAAAGACGCGTCGAGGCCAACCTGCCGATCGATCATATCTCGTCGGTTGCCAGCTTCTTCGTCAGCCGCGTCGATACAAACGTCGATGGCCAGCTCGCCGCGGCGTTCGACCGGAGCGATGGGAGAAACCAGCGCTACAGACTTGAGCCGCTGTTGGGGAGGGCGGCCATTGCCAACTGCAAGCTGGCCTACGAGATTTTCGGGGACAAGTTTGGCAGCGAGCGGTTTCAAGGGTTAGCCAAGTCCGGCGCTCGGGTCCAACGCTTGCTTTGGGGCAGTACCAGCACCAAGAACCCCAACTATCCGGATACCTACTACGTTGACGCCCTTATCGGACCGGACACCGTGAACACCGTTCCAACCGAAACGCTGCTTGCCTTCAAGGACCACGGCACCGTTGCGCGTACTCTCGACGCCGATCTCGACGAGGCCCGTCGAGTAGCTGAAGAATTGGCCGATGCCGGAATCGACATGGATGCTGTCACCGCGCAGCTGCTTGTGGAAGGCGTCGATCAGTTCACCCAGTCCTTCGACCAGCTGATTGCCGGCATCGAAGCGCGCGCCGGGATGATCGAGGCGGTTTCTGGATAAACTCTGAGTCTCGCCGCAATCTAGGTCGCGGTGACTTGGCACGAAGACCTTCTGCCTCTTAGTTCCCAAGATTAGGGTATTTGAGTTGAGCGAACTATTCGATCTCTCCGGACGAGTCGCGGTTGTGACCGGTGCCGGCTCCGGCCTGGGCAGGGCCGTAGCGCTCGGTTTTGCCCAGCATGGCGCGGACCTTGTCTGCTTGGACGTGAATCAGGAGGCCGCCGAAGCCACCGCCGCCGTCGCTCGGGGTCACGGCCGGCAGGCCCTCGCCTTCCACTGCGATGTCACCGAGTTGAATCAGATGGAGTCGGCAGTGCGGAGTTCGGTCGACCACTACGGCCGGATTGACGTGTTGTTCAATAGCGCCGGCGTAACCAGGCGGATACCGGTCCAGGAGGCGGCGCCGGACGTCTGGCGATGGGTAGTCGACGTGAATCTGGTTGGGACGTTTCTCGCCTGCAAGGCTGTTGGCGAGATCATGATTTCCCAGCGTAGCGGTAGCGTCATAAACATGGCGTCGATCTCTGCCTTCAGCGGCATGGGCAGGGGGAACACGGCCTACACCGCGAGCAAGGGTGGCGTCGCGGCCCTCACCCGTGAGTTGGCGATCGAGTGGGCTCCCCATAACATCCGTGTCAATGCTCTGGCGCCGGTCCAGATGAAGACGCCGCTGGTCTCAGCAATCCTAAATGACCCCGAGGTGATGGGCCGGCTTACGGCGAAGATTCCCATGGGTAGATTCGGCGAGCCGGAGGAGTTGGTCGGGCCGGCAGTTTTCCTTGCCTCCGACGCGTCCTCATTGGTCACTGGCGTGACCTTGCCAGTTGATGGCGGACATACCGCCGCTTAGCCTCGCAACTTGCCGCGCGGTACTCTGCCGTAAGATAACAATAGGCGGTCGGATGACAAGGAACAGCAGGAGAGGGAGGTACTAGTTTACAGTGGATGTGATAAAACGGATTTTGGCGGTCTTTCTCGTGGCCATCGGGGTTGTGGTCGCTCTCAACCTCATATTTACACCGTTGTACCACGACGGATCGCCCGACTACCCCCTATGGCGCATAGTGAACTGGTTCATGGCAGCCGGGGTGCTTATCGCCCTTGTAGTGAACCTCTCGCGCAGGCACAAACTCACGGAGGACGCGAGTATTCTGGATTACGTGCGAACCAGCGTCGCCTTCTACGGGACCATCGTGCTCACAATGTTGTTCTTCTGGGAGTGGTTCTGGACGTTGAACCCTGAGAGCGAGACCGGCGATGCCGTAACATCTCACCTGATCTACTTCCCAATCATGGACTCGTTGTTCGTCGTAATCGCCCTGGCGACCGGCGGTCACCTCTGGAAGGCGGGCGCCGATTCAGAGGGTTAGGGATCGCTCTTGCTCCCCGGGTAGAACTACGTTAGTTTGAGACGCTGCCCTGCTCATTGCGCCGTGGCCTCGAGGCGCCGATCAATTCACCGCACTTCCTGGCCCGGCGTACACTTTTTGTGGGGGCCCACACCTCTTTCGGATAAGCGGAACCATACAGGTCACATCGGCGGGCATCATGAGCCGGCGAACGTACACGGTTGTATATAATTCCCTCACCAATTCGAGGAGTTACCGTGGATACGTTATTCGATCTTACTGGCCGCGTCGCGTTTGTCACCGGCGCGGGCTCGGGCATAGGACGCGCCGTTTCCGTTGGATTCGCCCAGCACGGAGCGGATGTGGTCTGCCTTGATGTGAATGGAGATGCAGTCGAGGAAACCGCGGACTTGGTCCGGAGGGAGGGCCGGAGATCCATCGCGTCGGAATGTGACGTGACCGACGTGGCGCAGCTCAATGCCGTGACCGATCGGGTTGTCGCCGAGCTTCAACGAATTGACGTGCTTTTCAATAGCGTCGGCGTGAGTAAGCCGGCGTTGGCGCTGGACGCAAACCCGGAGGATTGGCGCCGAACTATCGAAGTCAATCTTGTCGGCGTGTTCCTTGTGTGCAAGTCCGTCGGCGCTGTGATGATGTCCCAAAAAAAAGGCAGTATCATCAACGTCGGCTCGATCAACTCGTTGGTTGCGAGCCAGGACGGACGAAACAGCGCATATGTAGCCAGCAAGGGAGCAGTGGCGGCCCTTTCGCGCGAGCTCGCGATCGAGTGGGCGTCTCACAATATCAGGGTCAACACAATCGCACCTATCTGGACCAAAACGCCATTGCTCGCCGGCGTCATGCAGGACGAGGCGAAAGTCAACAGGATGATCTCCAAGGTCCCGATGGGCCGGCTGGGCGAGCCGGAAAGACATGGTCGGGCCAGCGGTTTTTTTTGGCCTCGGATGCCGCGTCGCTGGTCACCGGCGTTACACTGCCGGTTGATGGTGGATTCACCGCAACGTAGCCGCAATTCCGCGCCAGTTCAGGATCTCACGGGCAGAGCATTGCCTGTTCAGAATCGAACGCAGTTAACTTCATTCCACAGGGCCGGCAGTACCGTCACCGATCAGGGCACAGATGGTCAACGTCCTAATCAGCTTGGGAATGAGGGACGGCGGCAGGGAGATATACCTGCGAACAGAACGTATACATGGGAATCGATGATTGAGCCTATGACCCTGCCGCAATCTGACGCGGCAATTGTCGGAGTTGATTTCGGCGGGGACTGGAGCGTTCGGGCGACCGAGCTCGAATTCGGGTTCACGCTCGATGAGATCGCCGGCCGATTGCGGGGTGCGCGCCAACTCGCGTTCCTCGATTCCACAAGACGGGACGTCGATACAGCGAGATACTCTTATCTCACAGCAGATCCATTCCAGACGTTAAGAAACTGGGGATGGCGGGTCGAGTTGGCCGGCCGAGGCAATCACCGTACGCTTCATGGCGATGTTTGGGCCATTTTGCAAGGCCTGCTGCGCCGAATTCGGATCGAGAGCGCGCCCGGCCTGCCGCCTTTCCAAACAGGCGTAGTTGGCTATTTCGGCTACGACCTCGGCCGGCTGTTGGAGCGGCTGCCCGAGAGAGCCAGTGACGACCTTGGTCTGCCGGACATGCAGTTGGGATTCTACGACTGGACGTTGGGCGCCGATCACAAGACCGGCCGAAGCTGGCTGATCGTCGCGGGGCCGCCCGCCGATCTCGACCGGCGCCTCGCGTTTCGGCTGGAGTGGCTGTCCGACGCGATCGCCCAGCCAATTGTCACCGAAACCTCTTCACAGTCCGGCCCTCTAGTGTTTAGATCCAACTTTTCCCGCGACGAGTACCTCAGAGCCGCACTACGCGCCAAGGAGTACATTCTTGCCGGCGACATCTACCAGGTGTGCCTGTCCCAGAGGTTGACCGCCGGCTATCACGGCGAGGGCTGGGGATTGTATCGTGCCCTCCGGCATCTGGCGCCGGTGCCGCACGGGGCATATCTCCGCTTTGGCGATCTGGATTTACTGAGCGCTTCACCGGAGAGATTCTTGCACTTGCGTGGGCGCCGGGTGGAGACCCGGCCCATCAAGGGCACCATCCGCCGTGGCATGGACGATCGAGAAGACCGGGAGTTGGCCCGCCGGCTTGCCGCCAGCGAGAAGGACCGTGCCGAGAATATTATGATCGTCGATCTGCTGCGAAACGACCTCGGCCGCGTTTGCCGGATCGGCTCTGTTGCAGTGCCCAGAATCGCCGGCTTGGAAGCTCATCCGAATGTCTGGCATCTTGTCAGTACGATCGGCGGCGAGTTGGCTCCAGACAAGGATGCGGTCGATCTGCTCAAAGCCTGCTTTCCCGGCGGATCGGTGACCGGCTGTCCCAAGATTCGGGCGATGGAAATTATCGAAGAGCTGGAGCCCGTCCGCCGAGGCATCTACTGCGGCGCTATCGGCTACCTTGGTTTCAACGGTGATATGGACACAAACATCGTTATCAGAACGCTGATCAAATCCTCCAATAAGCTGCATCTCCAGGTTGGAGGTGCGGTTATGGCCGATTCCGATCCGGAAGGCGAGTATGCCGAGACACTGGTCAAGGCCGGATCGGTATTACGGGCAATTGGTGCTGTTGTTGTCGAACGCTGAGCCACTGGATCATCGGATGAAATTGCATTTCCAGATTGCGCCGGCCAGCCTCCGAAAGCGATATGGGTGGTGATGGGCGCAACTTTGGCTTTTCGCCGGTGTTACTAATACTGACTTTGGGCCGGACTTAGTCCGGCCCAAGGCTCCGGCTTAGCCGGCACCAACCAATTTCGGAGAGTTAAATGATCAGTTACACGAGGGAACTTTGGCAGCCACGCGAGCGAACCACGTCGTCGCTGGTCGTTTCGTTCATCCTAATTGTGGCCTTCGCGAATCTTACGGCTGTCACTGCAAATGCATCGATACCCCTGGAGCCCTACTCCCCAGTCCCTATTACCTTGCAAACGCTAGCCGTACTACTTTGCGGTGCTCTACTGGGCTCGCGGGCAGGCGCCTTGGCCCAGTTGGTCTACATAGCCGAGGGGTTGGCCGGCCTGCCCGTTGGGGCTGGCGGCAACTCCGGCCTGCCATGGTTGCTAGGTCCGACCGGCGGGTACGTGATTGGCTTCGTCGCCGCAGCATTTGTCACCGGTTTGATGGTAGAGCGTGGCTGGGGCGACCGAATCTGGCGGTTGGCAGTGGCGATGGTTGTTGGGAATGTGGTTATCTACTTGCTGGGCGTCCCCTGGCTTTACTTTTCTGTGTTTGTCGGGGCCGGGGGTTTTGGTGGCCATCGAAAAAGGAATGCTCCTCTATCTCATCGGCGATGCGCTAAAGATCGCCGTCGCCGCCGGCGTGGTGCCCTCAGCCCGGATGCTGATCGACGGCCTCCGGGGACGGTCTCCTTAAGGCGCCGACCTCCGACCTATCGATACCAGGTTCGATTTAATAGTTCGCGGAAATTTTTTCCGCAACGGACAAAACGTATGGGGCTGACGTGACCTTTCAGCGTGATGGTTTTGGTCTGCAAGATCTTGCTGTCTGCCCGCCGGAGTTCACCTCCACATAATAGAATTGGTAAGAGTTTGCTGATTGCGCCACAGCCCAAAAGTTTGTCCGCGGCCCACGCGCCGGCCGCAATCTGGGCCGCTGCATCGCTGACCTTGGGCCGGCCAGATTTCACTTCCACAATTGCGACTGTCAGTTGCTGAGATTCTTGATAGAAGATAAGGAAGTCCGGTCTTCGTTGTGTCGGCTCGCCAGCGAACAGATGGTCGCATTTGTCGCAGTCGATGATGATTCGATCACTATTACCTAACCCTGTAAAACGTAGAGCGCACCCTTCTCGTTGACAAGTGGATGTGCGGCATCGTTCGAATTCGCTCGATCTGTATGGCGAGGAGTCCACTATAGGCGATTGCTTGTGAGGTCCTGTAGCTCAACACTCTCGTTGTAAAGCTTCTCCACGAACTCGGTAAACGCAACCTCTGGAATACCGTCTTCGACGGTGATCGGAAGCTCCTTCACGCTAGTGCCGCCCACTTCGGAGCTATAATCGAACCAGTAAGCACTCACGTCGTCGGCTTTCAGGTATGCGTACTCCCCATAGCCGAACTCGTTTCGCCTTTTCTCATCCAAGGTTCCGAGCCTAACCAGGTTGCTCAGTTGACTCAAAAGATAGTCGCTATGTGTTGTGATGAGAACCTGCACACCGGATCGCACCAACATCGCGAAAGCCTCGGCCAACCTTCTCTGGCTAGCCGGATGGAGATGTGACTCCGGTTCTTCGAGAATCAACAGGTCGCCCGGATTTACAACATGCTTCAGCCACAGCACGATAGGTGCCATCTCCGACACCATTGACGAGGTGCGTACCAGTGGCAGATCGCCCGCTCTGGACCGGTAGTGGATTTCGGGATAAGGTAATTCGCTGGATTGCAGATCTATTTCCCCACGCAGTACGGTAGTCTCCAAATGCTCGGCTACCGCGAGCAGTCCATTGGGCATCCCGCCGGTTCTACTTGAGTTGTGGGGTTCCATGATCAGCAACTCACTAATGAAGTCTGATACCACTCCAGGTAAAGGCGTCGCTTCCAACGGTTCCATTCCTATTCTGGCTGCCCCTCCAACAGCCATGCTTGCGAGAAGCTTGTAACCTTGGAGAATCCCGCTCCGGGCTGCGGGAAGATAATGAACTGCATGATCGCTCTGCTCAAACATAGTTGATAAGAGTTGTTCGAATACGGTCTCTAGCAGTTCCGAAAGAAGAAAAGCATGTATCGGGAGCTTAAATTGGCTATCAAGCACCTCAAACAATGCTGGCTGAATCTCCCAAGGTACTGGTAGGAGTCGCCGGCTTACAGGAGTCACCAAGTTGGACATATCGAACTTGCTTTCGGAGTTGACGAGCTTGTCGGCTCTGGATTTAAGTCCGAGGCGCCAATGCGGTTCTGCGTGCGTCAGGGTAATTTGAAACGCGCGTCTCTTCTTTGAGGTTCGCCGCAAATCTGAGACACCGGCTCTGAAATAGTGCTCAAGACGCCTCCTCGATGAGGATACGTAGCCGTCGATGAGTTCATTAATAGCGTTCTCTATTTGAACTCTAAGGAGATCTGGCAGCTCCTTATAGGCTACTTGCACGTCGTTTCCGGGTTTCCCTGAAAGACGATTTGCCCAATTGAATACTTGATTCTTGTACGCTTCTTGCTGTTCAAACATTTCATCGAATGATGGTGGTAGCAAGTGGGCCCAACGTCGCCGCTTTGCACTGCTAGATTGTTGCGGGAATTGATTCAGCAAGCTGTAAATCAGCATTGCCATATATGATTTTCCAGAGTTGTTCGGCCCCACGAAGACGGTGAGCGGCTTTAGCTCGACCGTGCCCTCGATTATTGGGCCGAAGTTGCTGGCGCTGATCTTGAGCACTGGGGTTCCTCACTCTGGCATAGGCCGGCCCAGCGCCGGCCTAGTCACGCCCATTCCCTGTAATATAAAGGGTATGCGAGCATTAGTCACCGGCGCAACCGGCTTCGTCGGCAGCCATCTCGCGGAGCTGTTGGTCAGTCAGGGCGTCGATGTTGTCGCGCCGGTGCGCAACGCCAACCGGCTCCGCTGGGCCGCCGGCCTGGACGCCCGAATCGTCCAGACAAGCTACGGTGACCATGAAGGGTTGCGGTCCCTGGTCGCCGACCGCGACACTATTTTCCACGTCGCCGGCCTGACAAAGAGCCACGTGCCGGGCCCCTTTTACCGCGGAAACTTGATGCCCACCGCCGCCTTGGCCGAGGCCACCGCCTCGGACGGCCGGCGTCGGCGCTTCATTCTCGTCAGCAGCCTGTCAGCGGCCGGCTCCAGCACGCCAGACCGGCCGAGGCGCGAGGACGACCCGAGCGCGCCGGTGACACCATACGGATGGAGTAAGTTGCGCGCCGAAGAGGCCCTGTTAAGGTACAGAGACCGGCTCGAAATCGCGATCGTTCGGCCCCCCTCGATATACGGCCCGCGCGACTCGGAAACCTTCCCGCTGTTCAGGCTGGCAAACTTGGGTCTTGTGATCACGCCTCAGGGTGTGGATCCCCTGTTGAGCATGATTCTGGTTGGCGACCTTGTCGACGGAATCTGGAGATTGGCCCAGGCTTCCTCGTATCGGCACCAGGTCTATTTCATGGCCCATCACGAGAAACTTCGATTGAACGAGCTCAGCCGGCTGATGGCCGCCTATTTGGGACACCGGCCGGTTGAAGTGAAGGTCCCCCTTGCGCTGTTGGAAACAGCCGGCTGGGCCGGCTGGGCCCTTGGCGCGCTGACCGGCAATAGCCTGATGATGGATCGTTACAAGGTCCGCGACTTCCGACAGCCGGCCTGGACTTGCGATCCCTCCCGCGTGGGGGCTGAACACGGCATAAGCGCGGAAACTCCCTTCCACGAAGGTATGGTCGAGACAATCGAGTGGTATCGGCGCCATGGCCGGCTCTAGACCGCTCGGGCGATTGCTGCCACCGTAACCTTTTCGACGCCGGCCAGCCTCAGGGCCCGCGCGCACTCGTCGACCGTGCTTCCGGTGGTTACCACGTCGTCGACGAGCAGCACGTACTTTGGCATCTCGACGCCGGCAACTGTACCGAATGCGCCCCGAATGTTCCGACGCCTCTCGTCAGGCGGCAGGCTCATCTGCGCCTTGGTGTCCCTGATACGCGCAGCGATGTTGTCGGCAAACGGAAGCTCATGTTCGGCAGACAATACTCGGGCCAACAGGCTCGACTGGTTGTAGCCGCGCTCGTGCTCACGATTTTGATGCAGCGGGACCGGCACTACTGTCGTGTCGGTTGGTAGCTCACCAATTGCACCTGACATGGTTGTTGCTAGCGTCGCCGCCAGACTGCGGCCTCTCTCGAACTTGAACCGGTGGATAGCGTGGCGCAGGGGACCATTGAAGGGTCTATCCACCAGGATGCGATCGAATGCCGGCTGAAAGTGTGTACACCTGCGGCACAGGACCTCGTCCTCGAACGGCGTGGCGCACAGCCAACAGCGGTCGACCGGCAGCAATCCCGTGGTATTAAGACATCGGGCACACAGCCAGCTTTCCGGCGACGAGCAACTCACGCACCGGGTCGGGAAGATAAATTCTTGCAACATCCGGCCAAGTGCCGCGAACGTCCGGACGCTTCTTGACTGCCTGTTCATGCTGGGCTTAGAATCAAGGACCGGTTGGAAGTGCGATCGGAGGATAGCAATCTAATGCCCATATACGATTACAAGTGTTTCGACTGCGGCGCAAGCTTCGAAAAATTGACAAGTTTCTCCTCGGCCGACACCGGCAGATTCTGCTCTAGCTGCAACTCAACCAACGTTAAACGGCAGGTGCCGGTTATCGCCGCTGTAGCGCGGTCCGGCCCCTCGTCCGAGCCGGCCTGTGGGACCATGCCCGAGTTCAGCGGAAGCGCCGGCTCCTGTTGCGGAGGCAGCTGCGGCTGCCGCTAGCCGGATCGGCAGGTACGGTCGCGGGTCGCCCATAGCGAGCCCGGCTGAGCGTGTTCATTTTGAAACGAGCCGCGCCTGCCACCGAGAGGAACACGCCTCCGGCCTGTCCCTACGCTTATTCCCGGCCGGCCAATTTTCGCCTTCTCTGCCGGCCCAGTACATAGCCGGCAACCAAACCGCCAACGCCGATCAATGCCAACGCGGTTATCAGCCGGACCGCCAGCACCATCGTCGCCGTGTACCAGAAATTCAGCGGATACAGTTGCAGCAGCCTTGATCGCACCGGGTCGAGCTGCCAGAGGTCGTTCGTGAACGATACCAGGTGGAACTGGGTGAACAGCCAATCGAAGTCCACGATAGCGGCCGCGGCCAGGACCAATATCGAAAGCAAGATCGCGAGTGAGCCATCCGCCATCGACCGCGCCAGCGTTCTTGCGTCTCCCGACAGAATCAGCAGCAATCCACCGAGCAGAACGACGATCGTCGTCAACGTACGCAGCGTCACGAAGAGGTTCACGATCCCGCGCACGTCGTCCATATGCAGGGTCTCGCGCTCATTGAACGTTTCGCCTGGCGCGCCAGTCTGAGTCAACGCTTCCGCGAGGGAATACTGGTTTTCACGGAAGAACAGGGCGACGCCCTCATTCACCAATTTTACGTCGTCCCAGTCCAAGCCACTATATAGGTCTACTTGCTGTGGTCGCTGTGTCTCAAGATAGAATCCGGGATCAAATATCATCGCCAGCAACAGCCAGCTAAGTACCATCAAAGGCGTTGCTACGGCCACCAACACCGCCACGATCAATTTGATAGGAAACGCAATCTTAATCAACGTTCGATTTCCTGTTTGAATCAGCCTCACCGCGTCGACAGCTCTCGGTAGGCTGCACGTATATTGCCCGGCGGACCGAAGCACGATGCCCGCTGGAACCTGCCCTAGTATAATCACTCCGCGATGAACATGATCCAACTAGTCGGACTCGGACCGGGCCGGCCCGAGCAACTCACCCTGGAGGCGCGGGAAGCGCTCGACCGGGCGCAGCGCATATACCTCTCCGACACGAGGCATCCGCTAGCCTACCAATTTGCCCAAGATCCGCGATGCAATGTCTTGGAAAACATCTTCGAAGAGGCGGACACTGCGGATGCCGCCTATCGAAGAATCGCGCAAATGGTAGTCGACCAGGGTAGGGTCTCGCGTGTCGTCTACGCCGCGCCCGGCGATCCCTCGATTGGAAACACGATATGCCAACTGATCCTGCGCCGGGCTGAGGCCGAGTCGATAAATTGCCAGATCGTCCACGGCGTCAGCCTTATCGAGCCGGTTTGCGACGCCCTAGGCCTCGACCCACTCACCGATGGACTCCAGGTGCTGGAGGCGTCGACACTAATCTCTGCGGTTGGTGACGGCTCCGAAACGAACCCCACGGACCCGTTCGCCGGCCGTTACCGCCCCTACGAGCCGACCAGGCCACTACTGGTTCCGCAGATCGACGGCCATCAGGCGCTCGAAGCCGTTAAGAATGCTCTGCTGGAATGCTACCCTCCGGACAGTCCTGTCGAGTTGGTCTGCGACGCCGGCTTGGATTGCGAGAGCGTTTGGTCAGGCGAACTCGAATCTGTGGACAGCTACGCGCCGGTTGGCAGGCAGTTGGTCCTGCACGTCCCGCCGGTGGATCCAATCCTGCCGCGCGGTGACTTCGGCACTCTCCGCTCTGTCGTAGCCCTTCTGCGTTCGCCGGCGGGCTGTCCCTGGGACCGCGAGCAAACCAGCGAGTCAATTCGACATAACCTACTCGAAGAGTCCTATGAGGCGGTCGACGCACTCGACACCGGCGACAGGCGCGCGTTTATGGGCGAGCTGGGCGACGTATTGCTACAGGTTGTGATGCACGCGCAGTTCGCTCGCGAGGCCGGCGAGTTCACGATCGAAGACGTAATCAACGAGGTCTCTGACAAGCTGATCCGCCGGCACCCTCACGTTTTTGGCGATGTATCGATCGCGACCGCCGACGGCGTGCTGGCCACCTGGGAGAAGATCAAGGCGGTTGAGCGAGGAGCCGAACGGTCGATATTCGCCGGCCTGCCGAAATCGCTGCCGGCCCTGCATATGCTCCAGATCGTCGTTCGAAGGGCCGGCCGGCACGGCATCCCGGTCAGCGAAATGGCCCAGCGCTTAGAGCTGGCCGGAGACGAAAGCAGCCGGCGGTTGGTCGAGATATGTGTGAGCGCCGGCGGAGATGTCGACCTGGAGGCTGCCCTCCGCCGCGCTACGCTGGATCTCATCGAACATATAGATGCCCGCGTCGCGGCGCGGACGGAGCGGGCGGATCGAACATAGCGGAGAGATTGAGACATGAGCATAGGAGCCCGAAGGGCGGTTCCCCGTCCATTCAAGCTACATTGGGGTGGAGGTCAGATCGTCGAGGAAGCCACTCATGCCGGTGAGCACCACGAAGCTTCGCTTCAGCTACTGGAGTTTGAAGACGGAGAGATCGAAATCAGGTTCTGCTACTACAATTTGGCCGGCCGGTTCCAACGCAGTCCGCTCATAGTTGGCCAGAATGAGATCGCCGGCCTGCGCGAAGCCCTAACCGCAGCGCCCCGACTGAAATCGCTTCTGAAGCAGATGGTCGATTGAGGCTACCCGCTGAGTCGCCTGACCAAGTGGTCTGCGGGGACCCGGGTTACGCGACCAGTTCCCGTACTGCCTTGACCAGGTCGTCCTTCTGAGGGATCGCCGCCAACTCCAGCCCGGCGTTGTATGGGACCGGCACATTCTTGGCGCAAACTCTCTTAACCGGCGCATCAAGGTAGTCGAAGGCTTGCTCCATGATCTGGACGGCGATCTCGGCGCCGACGCCGCATCGCTCGTAGCCCTCGTGAGCTACCAGGACCCGTCCCGTCTTTTCGACCGACTCGATGATCGTATCGATGTCGAGCGGGAATAGCGTCCTCGGGTCGACGACTTCGACCTCGATCCCCTCCTTGGACAGCTCCTCGGCAGCCTCCAGGGCCTTGCCCAGGAGCGCATGGTAGGTGACTATGGTTGCGTCACTGCCTTCGCGTTTCACGTCGGCCAAGCCGAGGGGAATCGTGTAGTCCTCGTCCTCTGGCACATCGCTCCTGACGTAATAAATCTGCTTGTGTTCGAGGAACATGACCGGGTTGTCATCGCGAATCGCCGACTTCAGCAGGCCCTTAGCGTCTGCCGCCGTAGAGGGAGCGCAAACTTTCAGGCCCGGTATGTGTACAAACCAGGCTTCCAGGCTCTGCGAGTGCTGCGCGGCCGTGCCTCGGCCGGCGCCCTCCTGAGTGCGGATTACCATCGGGACCGTGGCCTTGCCGCCGAACATATAGCGCATCTTGGCCGCCTGATTAACCAGGGCGTCCATCGCCAATCCAATGAAGTCCACGTACATGATCTCTGCGACCGGGCGGGTGGCCCCAACGGCGGCGCCCACCGCCAGTCCTACTATGGCTTCCTCCGAAATTGGCGTATCGCGAAAGCGGTCCGCTCCGTACTTGTCTACCAAGTTCTTGTTTACACCGTAGATTCCGCCCTGACCCCAGTCCGCTACGTTTTCGCCAAACGCGAATACTGTGGGGTCTCGCCCCATCTCCTCGTCCATAGCTTCGTTCAATGCCTGGGCAATGTTAAGTCGCTTCATGCGTAGATGTCCTCCATCAAGGTGTCCAGGCTTGGCTCCGGGCTACTCCGGCCGAATGCGATGGCTTCCTCTATTTGCGCTTCAACCTCCGTTCGGATAGTTGCCAGCTGATCGCCCGAGACCTCCTCCTGCTCGGTCAGGTAGGCCGCAAATCGTTCGATTGCATCCTTGCTTCGCCAGGCATCGACCTCGTCATCCGTCCGGTAGTTGAGAGGGTCGCCGACGTTGTGGCCCTCGAAGCGATAGGTGTCGCAGACTAGCAGACTGGGACCGCTTCCGGACCGAGCCCGGTTCACGGCTTCGCTTGCAGCCTGGTACACCGCAAGAACGTCCATCCCGTCAACATTGACTCCAGGAATATTCCAAGCCCTCGCTCTGACCGCCGGGTCTGATGCCACAGAAGTCGCTCGCTCGATCGAAGTGGCCATTGCGTAGTGATTGTTTTCGCACAGGTACACCACCGGCAGCTTCCAGAGTGACGCGATGTTCGCGCATTCGTAAAGATTGCCCTGGTTCAGGCCGCCGTCGCCGAAGAAGCAGATCGCGACCTGGTCTGTGCCCTTGATTTGAGATGCGAGCGCCGCTCCGGTGGCGATTCCCATGCCGCCGCCGACGATGCCATTGGCTCCAAGGATCCCCCTGTCCACGTCAGCGATGTGCATCGATCCGCCCTTGCCCCGGCAGTAGCCATCGATCTTTCCCATCAGCTCCGCCATCATCAGGTCGAGCCGGCCGCCCTTGGCTATGCAGTGGCCATGTCCGCGATGTGTGCTGGTGATGTAATCGTCCGGCTCCAGTGCCGCGCAGGCGCCCACGCCAACGGCCTCCATGCCTATGTAGGTGTGAGTCGTTCCGCGTATCAACCCCTCTTGGAACAGGTCGATGGCGTTTGTCTCGAACACCCTTATCGTGTACATCAACCGGTACATATGGAGCAGTTTGTCAGTCGGTATGGATACCTGATCGGCCAGCATCGTCATTACACTTCTCCAGGTTTACGTGAATCTACACGTTTGTCCTCTGGTCCAGAGCCAGGGTGAAGCCGCCTTTGATAGGCGCTTTCAAGGGTTCAGAACGAACCCGGCTCCAGCGGTCGGGATGGCAGGATTTGAACCTGCGACCTCAGCGTCCCGAACGCTGCGCGCTAACCAGGCTGCGCTACATCCCGCAACACCGGGTCAGTCTAGCATCGCCGAATTAGCGGCGCAACTTGCCCAAAAACTCCGCGCTCTTACGCCCAATAGCCCGTCGTTCGGCCGGCTCCAACCCACCCATGGCGGTCAACGCGAGCGGGTACACGATCATTCCGGTTAACACTGCCAACACAAGTCCGTTGTCGCGTACCAGCCAGACCGCGATCCCCATCACGGCGGTAGAAACAATTGGTCTCCAGGAGAACGACGCCATAGCCGTCAGAATCCTGAAATCTGCGCCGGCCAGGCGGGCAAACGGGACGAGTATGACCAGTTCGGAGAGAACGGTGATGACCCCGGCGCCAACAATTCCGTAGATTGGTATCAGGATCAGGTTGCCTACGATGTTGAATAGAGCGGCCCCCAGAAAGCAGATCGTGATGAATCGCTGCTTTTCCAAGGCGATCAACAAGTATTGGACCAGGCCGTTGACATAGCTGAACGGCAGAAACCAAATCAGCACTTGCAGCACCTGCGCGGAATGCGGCAAGTAGTCCGGGCCGGCAACCAAGAGAACCAGTTGGTCGGCCAGCAGTGTGATGCCGGTGGCGATGGGGAAGGCCAGGATAAGCAGCACCCTAATACCCTGACGGACGGTCCTCATGGCTACGGCCGGAGAAGCGTTCGCGAGCCGTGAAAGCATGGGAAACAGGGCAAATGTCAAGGTAGATGGAATGATCAACAGCCCATCTACGAACTTGTAAGCGGCGCTGTACAACCCGAGCTCCCGGCTGCCTTGAATCGACTCGATAATCAGCACGTCGATCTTGAAGAACACGGTCGCCAGCAGGTGATTCAGCATCAGTGGCAGCGAGTCGAACATGATGCTTCGTGCCTGGCTCAGTTTGACCGACGGCCTCTGCCAACCCGCGTCGCTGATCGCCATCGCGCCGACGATAAACGCGTTGACCAGGTTCATTGCGAACGATACGACCGCCAATCCGACGATTCCCTGCCCGGTCAACAGTGCAGCGACTCCGCCAACTACCTTCAGAACATTGATGACCACGCTGATCAGCGCCGGCACCTGCAGGCGTTCTGCCGCGTAGAAGTGGGATGCGTAACCGTTTGCGACCGTTCCAGGCAGCAGCCCGAGGCCCAGGATCAAGAGCGCCAAGAGAGTGTCGTCAGCCATTCCGAAAGCGTCCCGCCAGAGCAGCGCGATCACTAGCAGAGCCGGCGCCAGGACGGTGATGAGCATCAGGCGCAACGCGATGCCCATCCCCAACAGGCTTCCCCTCCCGTCTCGAGCGCGGGAAAGCTCGCGGATCAACCAGGTGTTCAGACCAAAGTTGGACAGAATTTCGAATAGGCCGACGATCACGATCGCAAAGGAATACTTGCCGATACCCTCAGGCCCCAGGATCCGCAGCATTATCAGCGCGAAGCCGAAGTCGATTCCCTTGTTCAGGAACGAAGTGGCGGTAGGTACCAGGCTGTTCCAGGCGACGTTCTGGAGGGCGGAGTCATCCGCGCGGCGGTGGAATAGGGCGATGGTCGGGCCGGCCGCGAGCAGCACGAGGATCGATAAGCCGGCCAGGGTCGACAGGAGCAGTCCGACCCTCAGCGACAGCGGACTGTAGCGGAATGCGACCTCGCTCTGGCCGGCCGACACCTCGACCGCCCTGAAGTTGCCGTACGCCCGGTAGATCGTGGCCGACTGGCCGTTGACCGTTGCCTCCCAGCCGGGGGCGTAGCTGTCGAGCAGGACGACGTAGCCATGGGCCGGCGCATCCACGGTTAGGGATACTCGTGACGGGGGCCCGGCCGTCGCACGATGACGTCCACATTCGCACTGGGTGTCGCCCCTGTGCTTACAAGTGACGGGGGCGCGCCCTCCAATACGGCGGTCCGGAAGGGATCTAGCTCCGGAGCCAACGTGCGCTCGATCGCGTCCTTTTGGTCACGTGCCGATACCGCCGAGTCTGCGAAGAATGCGCGCGCCGGCCCATCGATCCGCTCGTATGTCCAAATGCCGCCACCGCTGCTTACTTCCCGCAACGATGGGTGGCTAATTGGTTGGCCGGACACCACGGTTCGCACCGAGAGCAGGTCCAGCAGCCGGCTGTCCAGCGACCTTACGTCATAGAGACGGTCCAAGCGATTGAATTTCAAGGCTCCGGGGTGCTCGATGGCCCGCCAGTATTCCACGTACTGCTCGGGAATGAGCGACTCATAGCCACGCACGTCCTCTACGCTGAACAACACGGCCGTATTCGGCGGAAGGACGTCAACCGGCCCAAACGCGGCTACACGTCCGGTCCAATCCGACTGTGCTTGCGGCGCGCCGCCCTCGCCAAGGACATCCGGTGAAATTCGCGAGTTGAAGCTGTATCCGTAAGCGGCGAGGTCGACGAATATCAGCAGAGGCACCAGCCAGACCACCCACCGGCCCGGCCGGCGCAGTATCCACAAGATTATCGCGCCGGTGGCAAGGGCAAGCAGACCCAGCAGCAGCAGATTCCGGAGCTGATAGTCCAGCAGTGTTGCGAGGTCTGGGTAAGCCTCCAGCGCCCTCGGAAACCGGGTGGCTACCTCGGCGATCCGCGCGAGCGCTGCGTCCCGGAACAGCAGCGCCGCTGCGAATCCCGCGACGCACCCAAGTCCGGCCAGCGTCCAAACACTCCCAACCAGCAACGATAGCCGGCGCATCGACGCGGTGCCGTCGTTCCGGGTCAGGTCGAGAAGCGCCTGCAACCCGTGGCCGGCGAGCATCGCCAGGCAGAAGCTGAGCGGAAGCAGCCAGCGGAACGGCGTCCTGAGTTGGTCGGCCAGGGGGATGACCCGGTAGAAGACCTCGTACAGAATCGGCGTGCCAAACGCCATCGCCGCCGAAATCAGTCCGAGACCCAGGAAAAACCAGGTCGCTCTCCGCGCTCGCAACACCGACAAGAGCGCGAATGCCAACGTAGCCACGCCAACGTACCCGGCGCCCTCTACGTAGTTCTTAATCCCCCAGAATGGTGCTGGACCAAACCCAGATCCGTCGAAGTTGCCGCCAAGGTTAGTCCATTGAAGCGCCGGCCAGTTGAGAACGTAATGGTGAGAGGGATTTCCGTAAAAATCCGGTACCAGGAAAGTGATGAGGTGGCGCTTGGGCAGTGCATAGCTCAGCACTTCGGCCAAGGGCGTTGCCGCGGCCCGGCTGCTGGTGCTGGCGTACTCGAAGAATGGGACTAGCTGGGCCGACGCTGAGAGTACCCCCACGCCGAGAGCCCCGGCAAATGTGCCCAACGCGAGTAATTGGCGGCGCCAATGCGCTGACTCGGCGAACATCGTCCGGTACAGTGCGTAGACGATGACCGTTGCCACCGAGTAACCGGCGTATTCGAGATGCCCGGCCAGTATCTGAAGTCCGATGAAGGCGGCCACACCCGCGGCGGCCGGCCCCCAACTACGCCTGCCGGCCAGCAGTCGCTCGATCAGAAAATCGGTCACCCACATGGTCAGAGGCAACCAGCTAATCGCCCCCACTACCATAGGCCACAGGTAAACGACGGTGACTTGCAGCGAAAACTCGAACGCTACAGCCGAGACGAGGCTTGCGGACGGCGCCAGGCCGAGTCTCCGGGCGAACAGATAGGTGCCCAGCCCAATCAGCAGCAGGTGCAGCAGTGTGTACCAACCGTAGCTGGCGTAGAGGTCCATCAGGACGAACAGGATCCCCGGCGGATACAGCGCGCCGGCTTGGCCGGCCGCCAGCAACGGTACGCCGGCCAGGACAAATGGGTTCCACACGGGCAACTGGCCGCTCAACAGCGAGTCGCGTATCAGAGTCTTCCAGGCTAGATTCTGTAGGACGGCGTCACTGAGCAGTCCGTTATATGGCCAATAGGTCTCGGTGCCTGCGCGCCAGGGAGCCCATTGGAGCAGATTGTCCAGGGGGAGCAGCGCGCGCCCGGTGAAAAGAGGATCGGCAAGCCACAGCAGCGAAAAAGCGACGATCAGTCCGGCGGCAAGCCAACGCTCTCGCCGGGCGCGCAACAGACGTTGTACGCTCAGGTCCGATCACCGTCGCAGCAGGTCATTGCTTCACTCAAGCTGTCTGTCCGCAATATCATTTGCCACCAGTCCGGTTGACCTCAGTCGATCGAAGCAGGCTGGCGTACAGTAGCCAACGTACCAGACTCGCCAGATAGCTGACGAGGGCGGATATCCAGCCCCAAAGGTCGAGCCTGTCGAAGAAGGACAAGATTGACGCGAAGCCTTCTTTGACCGCTCCACCGCCGGCGCGATGAGCGTTGGGTTCGCCGGCGGCGCTCAGGGCAAGGTAAAGTCCGAGCAAGAATCCGGCGGCCGTGACCAGGAAGGCCCAGGCCCCAAGCGCGTCGATGGGCAAGTTGCTTACCCCGATCGACCCGGCGTACTGGTACCCGAACGAAGGTATCGCCCAGAACGCGAGCACACCGGCCGCTGCGTATGCCGCCGCTTTCATCATATTCCTGTCGGGCCTCAGCCGCGTTTCAACCGGGTTGGCTGGAGCGGCTCCGGCCCTCAATACCCGCCCGGCGACCATCACCTGGCCTGCGCCGGCCAAGAAGAGGCCGACTATCCAAGCAATATACAGCTCGAATCCCGCTGACGGTAGACCGGCGGCCATCAGCCATCGGGCATTGAAGACCGCGGTCGCCGGTGCTCCAAGTACCGCGAGCCATCCGACTACCATGATCAGCGCGCCCACCGTCGTGGTTGGGACGGCGGCACGTTCGCCTTCGTTGCCGCTCCAACAGTACAGGAACACGAGGGAGAGGCCAGCGATCTCCCCGTAGAAAATGTACCAGTTCCCGGGGACTGATACCTCCGCCAGAACTGTCGACACCAGCAGTATCTGCGAGAGACTCCAGTAATAGGCTACTTGGCCGGCGCCTCCTTCGGAGCGCCACGCTTGGCGAAGTGTCTGGATCAGCGTAGCCAATATCATGAGCCCGAGAATGATCCCCAGGCCGGGGGGCGGCGATCCGCCCAACCCGGATGCCGCGCTGGCCAGGAATCCATTCGCGATGGAAACGGCGGCCAATATGGCAACGCCGCCGCCCCTTCCATCGCCCAGGTCTTTGACCAAACGGCCGGGCATTCCAGGTATGGCAAAGCTGCTGAGGAGCAATGCCCCAATCATCGCCAGCTTGGCTGCCTCTTCGAGCGGCGCCAGATACTCCGATAGGCTAGCGTCGAACGAGCCGGTCGCAAGGAAAGACAACCCCAAGATCAGAATCGCCGCGGACATCACCAGCGGCGCCCAGATCGCGATTCCGTCCGCGATCTGTCTTTGGGCGCTCGTTCCGGCCAGCGCCAACAGGCCAAACGCCGCCGGGAGTGCCAGGGGGACGTCTGCCAGCGCCAGCGGCAAAGACGCCGCCACCAGGATTGCGCCAACCCATATTCGCCCTACCAGGTCATCGCCGGCGAATCTGGCAAGTCCCACCACTATTGCCAGCATCATTACCAGCAACGCCAGCAGATCGGGCTGCCCAACCTCGGCTCCGAATTGCCACACGGCCAACTCGGCATTCAGCTCGATTATCGGCGCTTGACCGACTTGCCTGAAATCCGTCAGCAACCAGAACGTCAACAGCAAGACCACGGCCAGCACCATCGCGATCCGCCGAGCTGCAAAGGCGGTAGCCGGCTGGCCCATCCACTTCGAAATGGCCCGGCCGCCAGCGCCCGTCCAGGTTCGCGGACTGAGGGCCACCTTTAGCGTTCCGCCGGCGGAGGCGAACGGTGCCAGAATGCTTCTGAAAGCGGCGCTCATCGGCAATCCCTACCCGGCTCGAAGCTGTCCCAGCCAGGTCGATGCGACCAGTGGCTCGGTCGCCAACAGGACCGAGAGAGTCAACGCAATCACGCAGCCCACGGTGGTCAGGGTCCACGACGTCGGACTCAGCCGCCAACCGGTCCTTCTAACGCTGGATTGCCGAAGAGCAGCGGTCGAAAACAGGACCAGGGAAACTATCAATACGGCTAGCCAGGCGACGGATAGCGCTTGCGCCGCGTCCACGATTATCTGTAGCCTGACGAGAAAGCTCAGAAATGGGGGTGCCCCAGCCAGCGCCAGCCCTCCCAGAAAAGCGGTCAGCCGGTCCGGCGTCAACCAACCGGATTCGTGTTGCGTACCCGCCCTCTGCCGGCCGACATTTGCCAGGCGCAGCGACGAACTGGCAAAACTATCCACCACGACTGCCAAACCGTACACCGCCGGCACTATCCACGAGTCCCCTATCGCCCAGATTCCTATAACCGACGCGGCGCAAGCCCCGAAGAGGGCCAGCGAGCGCAGTCTTGATGGGTCGGTTTCCGCAATCGTCGCGACGGCGACCCCAATCATCAGCACCAGGGCCAGCTCCAGCAGCAGCGTGGTCTGAGGACGGTCGACCCGCAGCGAGAGCAGCCGTGCCGCCGGAAAGATCGCCGCCAACGGTAGCACGCAGCTGCCGACCGTTCCCAACCCGTAGTGGAAGCCCCCTTGCTCTCGGTCGCCGACCCTCCAGGTGGCCCTGCAAAGTCCGAGGGCGCGTAAGACGCAGGCCAATACGACCGCGCCTTCGAAGATTGCGAAAGTCCCGACATCGACCGGCGCCGATATCGAGTGAACGCTCGCGCCCGGCTCGAGCGAAAGGAAAATAGCGTAGAGCATCAGCCCCGACGACAGCGCCCACAACAGGTTGAACGGCCCCTCGGATTCGCTTCGCACGTCTTCGCTGCTGAGCCGCGCCAGCCCCCATCCGATGAATCCCGCCAACTCCCAGCAGACGTAGAACACCACCCAGCTATGCGTCGACGTCAGGGCGTACGCCACCGCCAGCAAGACTAGACAGAGAGCCGTTAGGTGAAAGATCGTCCGGCCGCCGGCCGTACCGATGAACGAAAGAGCGAAGCCCAGCAGGTAGAGAACGAAGAAAGTCTGGCTGATCGGCGGCAAGCTCTGGAACGCCGGGAACCCCGATGCCAGGTCCAGCAGCAGCGTCGCCGGCCAGGTGAACCAATCAACGAATGGCAAGGTCTATGCTCTCCGCTTGTTGACAAGTAATAGGTTCCTTTTCATATTATCAACAAATCGCCACGTCACCGTCGGCGCGTAGTTCGATCGACGTCTCGGGTTGGTTGGCCTTACGACGGTGCGACGGTAGCTCGAGGAGAAGTCATGAAGGCTCTATACACATCCGCGCCCGGCGAGTTTGGTCTGGTGGAGAGGCCGGCCCCCGCTTTGGTCCCGGAGGAAGTCATTGTCAAGGTTGCCGCCGCCGGCCTCTGCCACACCGACGTAATCATCAGGGAGGGCGTCGCGTCGCACGTCACCTATCCCGTTGTTCCCGGCCACGAGGTCAGCGGTGTGGTCGAAGAATGCGGCCCCGGCGTTCGCCATCTCAAACCCGGCGACCGGGTCGCGATCCACACGATCATACCCTGCGGTCAGTGCAAGGCCTGCCGGCTTGGGCTGATCCCGATGTGCGATCATATCGACGAGTGCGGCTCGAAACGAGACGGCGGATTCGCCGAGTACCTTTCCGTTCCGGCGCGATGTCTTTACCCCATCGCCGATCACATCACCGTTCAAGAAGCCGCGATGACCGAGCCGGCCGCCAACGCTCACTCTGCCGTCCGGCAGGCGCGCGTTGGGCCAGGCGACAAGGTCGTCGTGATCGGGCCCGGGCCCATAGGGTTGCTCGCGATTCAGTTCGCCAAGCTTCTGCATCCGAGCGTTCTCGTTCTGGTCGGAACCCGCGACCAGCGATTGGCTCTAGGAGAGAAACTTGGCGCCACCCACACAGTCAATATCAAGCGGCTTGGAGCCGAGCAGGAGCTGAGGGAGATAGTCGGCCCAGGCGGGGCCGATGTCGTGTTGGAGTGCGCCGGCACCCGGAGCTCCTTCGAGTTGGCGATGAGCCTCGCCGGCATGTACTCCCGTGTAGCCATCGAGGGGGTCATGGGAGTCGGCGAGATGGCGGAGATATCGCCTCACGACGTGCTGGTCAACGGAATGAGCATCATAGGCATCCTCGGATGGCTCACCGTCGACTTCACCCGGGCGCTTGAATACATGGAGAACCGGCTCATCGATGTCCGTCCGCTCATCTCTCATCAGTTCTCGCTCGATCAGTGGGAGGAGGCCTTCACCATGATCACCGAGCGCAAGAGCGAGTCGATGAAAGTCGAGCTTACGCCTTAGGCTGTTCTCGCGTTAACCGTCATACCGCCACCCACTACCGTCTTTCGCCGGAGGCCGGAATCCAGGAGGGGCGGGAAGGGGAAAATGTAGCGCGGGGGCTTGTCCCCCGCTGGGGTCGGGGTGAGGGGAGCGGCAGAACCCACCACGCCAGTTCGCTGTACCAAGCCACAACTCCGGTCTCACTGAATCTGCTATTCCGGCGAAAGCCGGAATCCAGGATTGGGTGCGGGAGGCGCGGATCTTCATGCCTCGATGCGCTGGTGGCAGCCGGCATCTCACCAACGTCCACACTTGCCGCGACCCATATCATTTATAGGGACGGACGCGACTACTTAAAGGCGCGGATACACCCCGATGAGTCGAGCAAAGAATTGAATCGCTGGAGCCGGTCTTGTTCCGATCTCTGGCTGCACAAACTGGATTGGCCTAACCACCCACACATTCCGGACTCTGGGCCCGATCGCTTCTTGATACTCGGAGAATCTTGACGAACGAAGCGCAAAGGCCCACCCATCCCCTCTTTGTCACCCTACTGGCCTGTCCAGGCTGGATTGTCCTGGCATTATCCATCCTGTGGAGGATCTGGTACGAACCTCAGCGCGACTTGGCCAACGAATTCATAGACGAAGGATCCATTCTGGTCATGGTTGCTTGGTTCGTTGCCGGCGTGGCGATGGTAGCACTCGATAAGTTTCGAAGTAAGTCTGACTCGGAGCAACGTGTTTGGAGAATCGCGGCACTTGCGTTCGGATTGACTGTGGTTGGTGCCTGCTTGTACGCCGCAAGAATACTTTTGGTGGTCGTATTGACTGGGCTCGGCGCAAGCTTAATCCCTCTGACCGTTGTCGGGTTGATCTTGGACATCCCTGCCAACACATTTGTTTTTCTGTTTCTCGTCACTTCGGCAATCGGGACGCCGGCTTACATGCTGTACTTAACATACCGCGCCATTCGGTCGTGGTGGACATATCTTCGAGTTGCTTAACGTGATGTTCGCCCATTTGGCAGCAACGGTGTCGATTCCGTGCCGCAATTTGCTTGAACGCGAGGTCCGTACCCCGAGACGGGGGCGGAGTCCAAAGTGGAGAGGACGAGCAAGTCCTGCATTCGCCGAGGCCGCCGGCCGCAGGCTACTGGGCACAGGAGGCAAAACCGGAGACTGACTGCATGTTGACCCTTGGAGCAGACTAACGAACGACGACCAAAGACCCGCGAAGCCGCTCTATGTCACCCTCCTAGCCTGTATGGGCTGGATCGGCATGGCGATAGGCATTGCGTGGAGAATCTGGTACGAATCTCAACACATTCTCTTCGACGAATTACGCGTAGATCGAGTTCTTCATTTCTTGATGGCTTGGTTTGTTGCCGGTGTGGTAGTGGTGGCTCTCGATAGATTCCGAAGAAAGGCGGAGTGGGAACAGCGTTTTTGGAAGATCTGCGCAATTGCGTTCGGAGCGAGCACAGTTTGTGCAGGATTATTCGGCGGACTGCTACTGTCAGGGCTCAGGTTGGTTTGGAGTGAGGCGGTTTTTTATCTTCTCATTGTTGTTGTTTCGACTTTGAGTTCGCCTATTTTGATGCTGCTTCTTGCCATATCGGCAGTCGGGTTGCCGGCTTACACGCTGTACCTAACATACCGCGCCCTGCGGTCGTGGTGGACATATCTTTGGGCTGCTTAACCTAATGCCGCCCATTTGGCTGACTGCATATTGATACTCGGAGCAGAGTAACGAACCACGAACCAAAGCCGGCCAACCCCCTCTATGTGACGCTCCTGGCCTGTATAGGCTGGATTGGCCTGGCGATAGCCATAACGCGGAGAAACTCGTATGTATCTCAACACGGTTTCCTTAATGAAATACCCGGTGAAGGAGAGGCGGACGTCTTAATGTCTTGGTTTGTCGCCGGCGTGGTCATGGTGGCCCTCAATGCGTTTCGAAGAAAGTCGGACTCGGAGAAGCGTATTTGGAGAATCGCGGTGTTTTCGTTCGGGTTGTGCGTAGGTGGTTTGGTCTCAATCCTCGCCGTAGCGCTTGGATTGGATGCAATCGGCGTAGGGTCGGGTTTTATCGGCGTGATCCTTGTGCTTCCGGCTTCGGCATTAATGGCTCCGCTTTTTGTGACAGTGATGCTCGGTACGCCGGCTCTTACGCTGTTTATGACGGTTCGAGCTATACGCTCTTGGTGGACATATCTTCGGACTGCTTAACCTAATGACGCCCATTTGGCTGACTGTACATTGATACTCGGAGCAGAGTGACGAACCACGAACCAAAGCCGGCCAACCCACTTTACGTCACTCTCCTGGCCTGTATAGGCTGGATTGGCTTGCCGATAGCCTTGGCGCTGAGAAGTTGGTACGTCTCTCAGCACGACATTGGTGACTACTTTCTCGGTGAAGGATTGATGGACGTCTTGGAGTATTGGTTATTCGCCGGCGCGCTTACGGTAGGCCTCGATACGTTTCGAAGAAAAACAGACATGGAGTTGGGTGTTTGGGCAATCGCGGCAATCGCTTTCGGAGTCTCCTTGTTGGCCATGGGTGCGGACTTTGTGATGCGGACGTACGCCACATTCTGGCCTGGCGAAACTGGCGCGCTATTTGTCGATGTTATTTCGTTGGTTCTTTGGATTCCGGCCGTCCTAATCTGGTATGGGACAATGTTGTTCGGCACACCGATTTACTCGGTGTTCTTGACGAATCAAGCGATATGCGCCTGGCGGGCATTTTTTTCGGGCCAGGTAACCTAACATCAGGTCGTATAAGCCTCAACCCTGCCCTGACTCCGGCTTCGTATCATTCACTCCGTCGGCGTATGGCGCGTGCAAACGCAGAGACCCATTTCGGGCCGGCAGCTCCCATCGAATCACCTAACGCGCATCTGAGGTAGCAAGAATTGTTCAATCCCTGGGCCCTGTTGTTCATGGTTTCGCCCCTGATAGGTATCGGCGTATTTCTGGTCCACTTGCGATTTTCAGTCACGTCCGTCCGCCGACTTTCCGGCTCCGCCCCCTTATTGGTGGTCTGGTGGTTGCTGAGCGCCGGCTCTCTCCTCTTGTTTGAGGCCGTTGCCGTTGTCGCATGCGTGCTGGCGTTCCATGCCACGGCAGACGTGTTCGTTGCTTTTGCTTCATACATTCTGTTCGGCCTGTTTTCTCTTTTTCCGATACCCTACTTCATCCACTTGGCCAACGAACGCGCCAAAGTCATAGATCAGCTTGGCGGGGACAAAAGACCAAGAACCACGGTAATCTTGATGCTCGTATCGTTGATTGCCTTCGCGGCAAGCTGGTTACTGCTACTTAACCTGCTACCGGGATTGGATGTTATCGATTGACAATTCCATGGGCCGGCGACGCCCACAGCCCGGCGGCCACGTCTCGCGGTATAAATAGCAGCCGCGCGCCGTCACCGTTGGTCCATTCCGTTAATCTGGCGATCGAAAAAGGGTCGCGTACCCTGATTCGGTGCCGGCCTCCGGGGTGGGGAGGGGGAAATGTAGCGCGGGGGCTTGTCCCCCGCTCAGGGCGGGTCGCTAGTTCGCGCCCTCGCGGATCCACGTCGCGGTTGCCACGCCCGGCTATGCTTTAAGTACCACTGCAAGAAGAAGGCGGCGACCATTGCCCTTCCCTAGACTCAACTGGACCCTGAAGTTCATTCCCCTGGGACTGTTCTGGGGTCTAATAGCAGGCGGCTTCCACACTTACCATATCGCCGACATGGGTTCCGTCGACGATCAGGTCAGTTGGATTGTTCCCGTCGTGACTGTGCTCGGCACCTGCCTGATTGCTACGCCCTTGGCCAGAGTCTTGCTGACACGCGAGTTGTCATCCAAACGCTGGATTCTTAACTGGCTGATCACAGCGGTTGCATCCTGTGTTGGAGGGATAGCAATCTTCTATACGACACTCTTTTTCTTGGCAGGCTTGCAGCCTACCTACCTTTACTCATCGCCGAGCCCCGCAAATTTGTTTGCGAGCCTGTCGATAGCAATGCTTATGGGGATGGGGTTTTCCCTAATCTTCGGGATATTGATAGGTATCGAGTGCGCTGTGGTGGCTCTAGTCTTGGCCCCGTTCTCGCTGATAGCCCGCCGGTTGATTCTGCGCCGGCGGCTTCCCTCAAGGCCAGGTCTGACGCAACGGAAGCCGGCTTAATCCCTCCGGCCAAGGAGTTGGCCGGCAGGGAGTCCACTCGGATCTACATATCGGTTGCCAGACTCGTCTATGCTTTAATTACTACTCCCAGGAGAAGCCGGCGACAGTTGTCTCTCACACTTCTCTCTCGTACGCTCCATTTCCTCCCCTTAGGCATGTTTTGGGCAGCGGTCGGCGTCGCATTCAACCACGAGAATATCGCTAACCATTGGCTTTTCGGTGATACCGAGCCCTTTTATTGGTCGGCTGACCAGAGATCGATCTTCGTGATAGTAGGCCCGTTCCTCTACACCTGCCTGATTGCGACGTTGTTGGGCAGAGCTATACTGAAACCAGAGCGTTCAGCCACAACTTGGGCTTTCAATTGGGTTGTCGCGGGCGTCACGTCAACTGTAGGTGGCGTGATGGCATCCAGCTTGGTGTTTCCCCTTATGTATAGCTTTTGGCCCAGCGTGTGGATCTTGATGAAGGGTTCCTCGAGCCTCTATGGCGAACTTTCAACTCAAATTTCATACGCGTTGGTTAGCTGGCTCTTTCTCTCGGTTGGTTCGACGCCGATCGTGACTCAATCCACAGTGGTGGCAATCTCATCGATACCTATCGGGTTGGTCGTCCGCCGGATCGTTCTCCAAGGAAGAACCCTTTCAGAACCCGCCGGCGGCACCTTTCAAACCCAACTTTGAAGCCACAAATGCCGGCTCTGGCTATTCTATGAGTACCACCGCAAGGGGAAGCCACCGCCGGTTATCTTTCGCGCGTCTCCCCCGCCGGCTGCAATTCCTTCCGTTGGGACTGTTCTGGGGTTTGGTTGCGGGCGGACTTAACTTCTACCAGTCGCGCTGGCTCAGTGAGTCAAACCCCCGAGATCACGGGATAGATCTCTGGGCTTTTGTCGTCTTTTCGATTATCGGCGCGGCTGTAACTTGTCCAATTTCTACCCTACTATGCAGTGCTAGACTGAAACGTGAACTAACATCGACACGCTGGACTTTGAACTGGGTGATCACCGCGTCCGCGTCTGGCGCCGCAGGCATTGCGATCTTTTGGCTGATATTTTTTGTTTGGGCAATTTTGTGGATGCCTCCCCCTGCTGGAACTCTAGGATTGGCATTGCTCGCGATGCTGTTCTTGCCCATTGGACTCGGGATATTGATAGGTATCGAGTTGGCTGTGGTGGCTCTAGTCTTGGCTCCGCTGTCGCTACTCGCCCGCCGGCTCATCCTCCGCCGGCGTCCCATCTCTGAACCCGCCGGTGGCACCTCTCAAACCCAACCCTGAAGCCACAAATGCCGGCCCGGTTCCACCGCCTGGAAGGCAAGCCGGTGCGGTCACTCCTCCGACAGCCCAATCGAGCGGTCCAAGGGTTGCCACGCCCGTCTATTCTTTAAGTACCACCGCAAGGAGGATCCGGCCCCTGTCATTCCTCGCCAGACTCGACCCTAGGTTGCGATTCCTCCCAATAGGCTTGTTCTGGGGTGCGCTTGCCGGCGTGCTTAACCTGTACAACTTCGCCCTTGTGTATGACGAAGAACCTGGTTGGGTTGACCTGTCGACAATCTTGCCAGGTTTGTTTCGGTTGGTTGACTCACCATTCTTCCTTGTGATTCTAGGGCCGATCCCGGTAGGTTGCCTAACTGCAACTCTTATGGGCAGCGCTATGCTGAAACTCGGGCTCTCGTCCTTGGAATGGATTGTGCGCTGGGTCGTCATAGGCGCCGCATCTTGCGTCGTAGGGGTTGGCGCAAGCTCTCTTGCCTACAGTCTCTGGGCCTTCTTCGAAACGCAAATGTATTCAAGGTTAGATCCTGCGGAATACATTGGATCCGTGTTGTTCGTCTGGATGTTCTTATCCTTATTGCCATCGATGTTGATAGCTGTCGAGTCTACTCTGGCTGCTCTGCTGTTGGGTCCACTCTCGCTGATTGCCCGCCGGCTCATCCTCCGCCGGCGCCCGATCGCCGAATCCACCAGCGGCGCCTCTCAAACCCAACTCTGAAGCCACGAATTCCGGCGAGTTTCTACTGCCTGGAAGGCCGGCCGGTGCGATCACTCCTCCGGCAGCCCAATCGAGCGGCCCAAGGGTTGCCGTGCCCGTCTATTCTCTATGTACCACCTCAAGGAGAAGCCGCCGACTGTTGTCACTCGCGCGCCTCCCTCGTAGATTGAAGTTCGTCCCATTAGGCTTGTTTTGGGCAATGACAGCCGGCGTAGTTGGCTTACTTGACCTCTTCATAGTGTTCTCCGGAGATCTAGACGAGCCGGTTAAATGGATTGATGTCCTGTTGAGGTTACCACTGTTGTTGACTGATAGCAGGACGCTCCTGATGGCATTTGGGCCAATGGCGTGCACGGCATTGGTCGCTGTTTTTTTCGGCAGCAAGATGCTGAAGCGCGAGCTGTCAAGCAGGCAGTGGATCGCAAACTGGATTATCACCGGTTCCGTGTCTTGCGGAGTAGGAGTAGCATTATTCGTGCTTGTGTTTTCCTTTGGATCAGTGGTTTGGATGATCTGGATCGAACCGCCTCCTCCATTACCTTCCAAGGTGGAGTACGTCGTCGTGCCGTCCACCGTTACCAAGGTCATCGACAGCATTAAGAGCCTTTACCCCACGGCTATCATTACCTTAATGATTGGGATAGTGGTCGCTATCGAGGTGGCCGTGGTGGCTCTACTATTGGCTCCTCTTTCGCTGCTGGCCCGCCGGCTCATCCTCCGCCGGCGTCCCATCACCGTACCTGCCGGCGGCATCTCTCGAACCCAACCCTGAAGCCACAAATGCCAGCCCAGTTCCACTGCCTGGATGACCAGCCGGCAGGGTCGCGCCTCCCGCGCCCACGCGGATCGAGCCAACGGTTGCCACGCCCGGCTATCCTTTAAGTACCACTGCAAGGAGAACCCACCGCCCGTTGTCTTTCGCGCGTCTCCCCCGCCGGCTGAGGTTCCTTCCGCTGGGCATACTCTGGAGTGTCGTTGCCGTTTGGGTTTCATACCTGCGGTATGCTCTCTCGCCAGTGGGCGGCTACGAAGTCAACTGGCCGGTTCTCATCGCGATAGTCGCCTGTACGAGTTTGATTGCTACCTTCCTCGCCAACGTCATGCTGAGACACGGACTGTCTTCGATACGTTGGGTTTTCAATTGGGTGATCACAGGTGTAGCGTCCTGCACCGGAGCGATTGCGATCCTCTATCTAACGCTGTTTTTCCGGTGGGCTTTGCAGCAGCCGGCTCCATCATCTTGGTCTGGTGTTCCCGACTATATTTGGGACTCAATCCTCGGCTTGCTTCTAGTCTCTATGGGTCCTGTGATGATGGCGTTCATTGGGTCTACTGTCGTGGCGCTAGTCTCGGCCCCCGTCGCGCTGATTGCCCGCCGGCTCATTCTCCGCCGGCGTGTCAGCGCTGAACCCGCCGGCGGTGCCCCTCAACCCTAGCTGTTTCTCAAACGTGACCCAAGCGTAGACCCTCCGGAATCCCACACTCTCATTGAGCGCTAGGATCGGCTCGTTCTTAGAGTCGTTGCCGGTTTCGATCGTCCGGAACCCGCGCTCCTTGGCGAAACCCAGCGTATGGAGTTTCAAAGCCGCGGCTATCCCTCGCCGGCGGTACTCCCGCCGGACCCCGGTGAGACCAACCTCCACCGTATCCGGATCGCCGTTCATCGCTTGCAGGTAGCTCAGGCCAATGTACCGCTCTCCCTCCTTGGCGATGAAGTAGCCGTCCGGCAGATGAGTGCCGCGCCGGAATTCAAGTGCGAACTCCTCATAGCTGACCGGCGTAAAGTAGCCGGCCCTGGGTACATCCATTTGGATCAGGTTGTGGAGTTGGTGTAGACATCGCAGGTAGTCGGGATTCCGGCGAGCCTCCTCCGAGAGCGTGACAATCGCGATCCCTTGTTCGCTCGCCTGAGCGGTCAATTGGTGTTTCCGGTCCAAGTCCACATGCCCGACAGATAGTCGTTGATTGATGTTCCGCCACAGCTCCCGAAACCCACGCCGGCGGACGAACTCCATGTGTCGAGGGCGGTCGTCGCGGGCGTTTGCCCAGGCCGTTACCGCACCGACTTTCGAGAGCTTCTCCATCAGGTGTCGGTAGACCTTGGAGCCTATTCCCCTGCCCTGGCAAACCGGCTCGACCAACACCCAGATCCAGTACTTGCCGGGGTAGTTCATGTGGAGGTCCTGCCAGACGCTTCCGAACGCAACCGCACGACCGTCACGCCGGCTCTCGGCCACAACGCTTGTGCGGTTTTTCCGACTCGCGTCTACTCGCCGGCTGTCGTCGGCACTTAAGGGGAAGTCCGGGAAAACCTCCGTGAACGCACGCGCATTTGCGTCGTGATCGCTGTCTTCAAACGGCCGAATTCGGATGTACATGGGAGTGTCCGAGTCGATCTATATCTTTGTAATCGGTCAATGTTGGGTTGTGTCGATACGCACCGATCCACCCTAGCACACACTATCTCTTAATTGACGGGCTGAGAAACTACCCGCCTCTATCGCGTGTTTTGACACATGCGCTCAGTTGCCCGTCACTGGTCAACGCAAGGCTCACTTTCTCGCAATTCCCATGAAATGCGGACTCATCCCCAGAAGTGTCGACTCCTTCTCCACAGCTCGCACGAGGTTGAGAATCTGGGCTCGCTGATCACGATCTTGCCACAATCTGTCCAAGTCCTTGGTCAACGAGGCAGGGCCCTCGACCGCGACTAAATCCATCGTCGTGAACCCCGAGTCCCGTAGTTCAGATTCCATCTCGGCCGGCTTGTGGAAGAAAGCCGTCGTAAAGTACCTCGGCACCTTCTTTGGGTTGCGGTGTTGTCCGTTCGCGAGATCCGCTTCAACAATCCCTAGAAAGTACGGATCGCTGACCAACCCGCCTGCTAGGCCGCTAACCAGCGAAGCATAGCGGTTGATCGCTGCGGCGAAGATCAATCCGCTAGGTCTCAGCACTCTGTGCGCTTCACGTAAGGCCGTCAGGCGATCCTCACGGTTCGTCAGATGGTAAAGCGGGCCAAGTAGCAAGACGCCGTCGCAGCTAGCATCTTCCTGCGGCAAATCCCGGGCGTCTCCTATACTCACGCTCGCGAGAGGAAGATTTGATTGCTCCAGGGAACGACGCCTTGCCTGATCCAGATGTTTGGAAACCGGGTCGATGAGATGAACGTCATAGCCCTCGTTCGCTAGCCAAATTGAGTAGCGCCCGGGTCCGCCGCCAACGTCGAGGATCACGCTTGGAGGGGGAGACAAGTACCGTCCGATTAGCTCCTGCGAGCGGGCAAACTCGAGGACGCCGTCTTCGGTGATGAGTCGCTCTTCTTCGTCGTTCAGAGCGTAATACGCCAGTATCTCTTTCTCGACAGGTGTTTCAGATTCGCTCACGGCGCAACATCTCCCAGCACCAGCCCGCCGGCTCGATGCCCTGGTCTCTACGCCGACTCGTTGCTGGGGGGCGCCGTCGCTTGCTGGTACTCTTCGTAGTCCGCTTCCTCCACGAAATCGCCGCCGGTGATGTTCCGCGACTCCTCCCGCAACGACCTGTTGAAGGTCAGCGAGACCGACTTTCGGCGAAAGCACTTTGACCCAACCACTTCCTTGTTCACGCTGTAACCGCTGATGCTGTCGCCCGCGCCGTCAAACTCCTGGGTCAGGTCCGACCCCCGGCCGATTCTCAGCCGGACGACCTCGTCGCAGTGGTCGCACTTGACATAGTAATACAATGCGTTATCGCCGCCGGCTCCGGCGCCGCCGAACCACTCCATTAGCTTGTCGAAAAAGCCCATACTCTTTCCTCGAATTACTGTCCCAGCGCTGGGATGATGTATCTATAGATCGCGACGAAATTCAACGCCACCAGCGCGGCCGAAGCCAATGCGTATGCCGCCGGCCTGACGCCGACGAACAGCAGTTCGCGCCAGCCCACCGCCAGCAGCGCCACCAAGCCGGTCAGCGCCGGAAACAGGTAGCGCCCCTGAGCCTGAATGTAAGTTAGATTGTAATAGACCACCTCTGCAAGCGTCAGCCCCAATACCGCGATCGCCAGTATCCACGGCGCGTTGCCCGCGATTCGAAGCCGGCCGGCCAGCCCAAGCCGTCCGATCGCGACTGCAAGCCCGATCGCGGCCAATGCCGTCCCGACCAGCAGCACCAGGTATACGCGCCGCTCCATTGGCACGCCCATCCAGCCGAACTGTCCCCAGAAGCTGTTGAACATCGTCGTTACGAAATAGCTGATCGCCTCGCCGGTGATTGGACCGGTTCGCGGCTGGCCGACCACCACCAGGTCGTGACGGGCCAACCCCAACGGGTCCCCGACGCCGTACACGATCATGTTGCGCACGAACCACCAGCCGGACAGCGCGATCGAGCTTGCGGCAATAACGAGCGTCAACCCCCACCGGGAGTTCTGCCCGCCGCGCTTCCATATCCTCCAAAGGATGGCGAGGGCACAAACGCCGGCGACCGGATATATCGTCACCTTCGTCAAGAGCGCCAAGCCGATCAGAACGCCGATTACGACGGTTCTCCGGTAGGTGACTCCACCCATCAGCGCGGTCGACGTGGCCACCAACAGTCCGCCGGCGATAACCTCGGCCAAAGCGTCGTTGTTGATCGCGCCCAACATCGCCGCGTGCATTGGCACCGCTGCGAATACAAGCGTGGCGAACAGTCTGGTCCAGATGTCCGATTGGAATAGCAGTCCCATGAACCGGTAGGCCAGCGCCAATGCCAAGCAACCGATCAACGCGGTGATCAGGCGCAGCGCATATAGCCTCTGCTCTAAGGATGCCGCCGGCTCGATCGTCGATAGCCATCCCACCAGCAGGTAGTAAAGGGGTGGTTGGTGGTTCTCGTACTGGATCCAGTCCAGATCCTCGCCGGCCGGGAACCGGTTCGCCTTCAGCCGCTCCAGCCGTTCCTGGTCCCAGTCGCCGGCCTTGATCTCGACCAGTTGGCCGTTCGAAGCAAGGTTTACCGCGTAGTTGTAGTGGGCCGGCTCGTCCGGATACTGCCACGCCGGCGTACGAATGGCGTAGTGGCTTGACAGCGCGAAGCCCAGCGCAATAACGAAGGTGGCCGCGACTCTCGCCCAGATCTCCCCGTTAGCGCCGGTTATTGGTACGAAGTTGATGGTTCCCACGTCCCACTATCGTCATTCGGGCCCCCACTTCGCCACTGGTATGAAAATGATCCTAGGCGATCCCGAGAGTGCCCGCATATCACCGTTCACGCACTTGTCAATCTGACCTCCCATGTGTCATTCCGGCGAAGGCCGGAATCCAGGAGGGGAGGGGATGGGAAATGTAGCGCGGGGGCTTGTCCCCCGCTGGGGTCGGGCTTGGGCATGGCAGAATCGTCGAGCGAAATCGCCGAACAAAACCGCAACTCCGGGTTTCCATTCCTTGGTGTGCCGGCGCAAGCTGGGATGAGCGATTGGTACGAAAATGGTGCTGCGCGGCATCGAGCGTGACCGCATTCCCCCTCGCCTGCACTTGTCGTTCCGGCCCCCCATTCATCATTCCGACGAAGGCCGGAATCCAGGAGGGGAGGGGTTGTACCGCAACGAAATGGGCGGAATCCCGTATCCCCGTTCTCAACGCTTGGCGTCGCCTTCTCAAATTCATAAGAGATTCCTATGGCCTAGCTCCGACGGGGCGGAAGGATACCTGCCTCCCAGGTCGTTCAATCGCACCCTCAATATGTCGCCGAGCATGCGCAGCGTATCTCGAACCGGGTTGACGTTCTCCGTCGGCGAGTGATGCCAGATGATCGGGAGCTCCCTTAGCTGAAGCCTCCACTTGCGTGCCAGGTACAGCACCTCAACGTCGAACCCGGTGACCATCGGTCCCACGACCTCTTTTGGAGTGTTATACAGGCGAAGGTTCTGGAAGATCGCCTGGGCGGCCGGCCGGCGAAAGCACTTGAACCCGCACTGGGTGTCCTTAATTCCCGGCACCAGCACCGCTTGGACCAGAAGGTTGAATACCCTCCCCATCAGATGACGGTAGAACGGCTCGTCCAACCTCTTCGCGCCATCCGCTTCCCGCGACCCGATCACCAGGTCGACGCCGTTTTGAGCCAGCGGAACGAACTTATCTATCTCCGATATCGGCATCGAGAGATCCGCATCGGCCATGAATATGAGATCGCCTCTCGCTTCGAGTACGCCGGTCCGAACCGCGTAGCCCTTGCCGGCGTGGGGATTTCTGATCAGTCGGAAATGGTCGTCGCCGGCGGTCATCCGCTCTACCGTAGAAGCCGACCCGTCAATAGACCCGTCGTCGACGACGATCGCCTCCCAGCGGAAGTCCTGCTCCGCCAGATGCGACCTGATCTGCTCCAGGGTGTCGGGAAGTCTTCGCTCCTCGTTATAGGCTGGGACCACGATCGAGAGCAGAACGCCGTCTTCCGAATTCAACTCTGTACCCTGTGGAAACCGATGGGAGGGCCATTTCTCACCGTGTTGGGTATCGACTGTTGGGGGTCGAATAGCCGCTTGTCACTCTGAAAAATGGATTATTTCTCCACAGTTTTCGTTGGGTAGTCCGATTCGGTCAGGGAAGCCAAGGACTTACACCCCATTCATTATAGACCTTGCAATCTCAGACAAGCGCCCCAAGCCCGCCGTCGAAGCCAATCACCATCACCCAACAACGCCGGCCGAGAGCCGAAAGACAAAAAATGTAGCCCGGTCGAAGACTACGCGAGGCGACGGGCGCGTCCCCCGTTAGGGTCTGGCTGGGGACGAGGGCCGGCGTCACGGAGGTCCCCTTACCCGCCGCGACCTTCCATTCCTCCGCGTCCCCCCGCAGTCAATGTAGTGCGGGGGCTTGTCCCCCGCTGGGGCCGGGCTGGGGGCGGGGCAGAATTAGCCGTGCCAAGCCACAACTCCGGTTCCCTGAATGCGTCATTCTCGCGCGGAGCCTGCCACGTACCCCGATACGGGGCAGGAATCCAGAGGGGTGGGAGGGATGCCACTTCCTCTACCCCTGGGAGAGGATTGAGGTGAGGGCAAACCTCGCAGCGCTGGGCACGCCCCCGGCCATCGCCGCGTCGGCCTCCCAACAACCACCAACTTCACCGGCCGGCCAATTAATCATGCCGGCCCCGGACCCTCACTACCTAGCCGGCCACATCCTTGCCAACAGGTCTTCGTCGCTGATCCGGCGTAGCTGTTCGCCGATGCGCCTCTTGCCCATCACCCTCGGAATTCCGGTCAGTCCGGCCAGTTGCCCGCGGATCCGGGCCCGTGCGGCGGGCTCTCGCCAGTGACGCAGCGAGTCCAAAAGGAACCCGAGTTGGGCCTCGACGATCCGTCCCAGGTTGCGGCGCAGAAGTGAACTGGGATAGTTCTTTGCCATCACCAACAGGAAATTCCGTCCGGTGTAGTAGCTTGCGAGCTCACCCGAACCGCTTGCGCTGATCCGGTGATACACGCGCGCGGCCGGCTCGAACATGCAACGCCATCCGGCCAGCTGCGCCCGAAAACCGAGGTCCACGTCCTCGCAGTAGCTGACCAACTCCTCGTCGAACAACCCGACCTGGTCGAACATCTCTCGACGGTACGCAGCGGCGCCGGCGCAGGCCGAGAATGTCTCGACCGGCTCGTCGTATTCCGGCCCATCCGCTTGCCAGACGCCGCGATTCCCCGGTACCCCGTTGATCCTGTAGAAGTCGCCGGCCGAGTGGATCAGGTGCCGGCGGTCGAACAGCAGCAGCTTGGAGGCGACCGACCCAATCCGCGGGTCGCTGTCCAGCCGACCAACCAGCGCCGCCAGCCAGCCGGCCTCGGGCTCCGTATCGTTGTTCAGCAGGGCTATGTGCCGGCCCTGCGCCCGGATGATCCCCTCGTTGCAGGCCCGGGCAAAACCGAAGTTCCTGCTCAGCTTGACGAACTGGGCCTCGGGAATCTCCTGGTGGACCACCTCTGCCGAGTCATCGGTGGACCCGTTATCCACCACGATCAGTTCGAACGACTGCTCGCTCTGCTGGCGCAGCGCCGGCAGGCAGACGCGCAGATGATGGGCGCCATTCCAGTTGGGGATTACTATCGAGGCAGTTGCTTCGGGCAATTGTCCACCGCGCTCCGGCCAGAGCCGGAACCTGGGCCCCTGCGAATACCCTTAGCCAACCGCTGCCATCGGCAACGCGATGGGCTGCGGCCGAGGAGAGGCCGGCTGTTCGCCCCCGATTACTTCGGCCTGCAACGACCAGGGAGAGGTCTTCGTGATCCGTACCTTCGCCAGCCGGCCCAGCCAGTTTCGGTTGTCCTCGAAGAACACCAGCTTGTTCGTGCGGGTGCGTCCCTTCCACTTGCCCTTGTAAAGCTCTTCGACCAGCACCTCGAGCGTGTTGCCCAGCAGCCGGGCATTGATCTTATCGGCAATGTCGCGCTGCAGGATCTCCACCCGATGCAGCCGGGCTTTCTTCTCCGCTGCCGGCACGTCGTCCGGCATTTCCGCGAAGGCACGAGTACCGGGCCGGGGAGAGTACATAGCAACGTGGACCACGTCGAAACGGATTTCCGCTAGCAGGTCCAACGTGCGCTGAAATTCCTGCTCGGTCTCGCCGGGGAAGCCCACGATAATGTCCGTCGCTAGGCTGCAATTCGCGATCTTGCCCCTGATGCGCTCGATGATGCCGCGGTAGACGTCGACCGTGTACCCTCTCCTCATGCGGTGGAGCACGTCGTCGTCACCGGCTTGGACCGGGATGTTGATGTGCTCACACACCTCGTCGATGTTGGCAACCGCGTCGATTATGCTCTCCCTGAAGTCGCGTGGGTGCGAAGTCAGGAACCTGATCCGCTCCAATCCCTCGATCTCGCTCAGCCGGCCCATCAGGAATCCCAGGTCCGGCCGGTCCGGCAGCAGGTCGCGCCCATAGCGGTCGACGATCTGTCCGAGTAGCGTCACCTCACGGGCGCCCTCTAGCTTCACCAGCCTCTCGGTCTCGCCCACAATCTCTTTCACCGGCCGGCTCACCTCGCGCCCGCGTCGGAAAGGAACGATGCAATATGTGCAACGCCTGTTGCAACCGGTCATCACCGGCACCCAGCGGGCGACCCTTGCCTGCTCGCCGGCCAAGATCTCGTGGCCGCTGGTACCTCCGGTGAGGCAACCGTCGCCAAAGTGGTCTCCGTTCGCGGATAACGCGTGTTGGGCGTCGATCGTCGTAAGCAGGTCGCCAAATGCGGCCGGCTTGAAGAAATGGTCTACGTACGGCATGCGTCGCCTGAGTTCGGGTACCGTGTCGTCGGCGACCATGCAGCCGCCGAATGCGACGATCAGGTCGGAGCGAATTTCCTTTAGCGGCTTGAGCGATCCGGCTCGGCCGAACGCCTTCTCCTCGGCCGCCTGCCGGACGCTGCACGTGTTCATCACGACCAGGTCCGCATCCACGGCGTTGTCAGTCGAACGGTGCCCTCGGTCAGATAGCTCACGGGCCAATCTCTCCGAGTCAGCCACGTTCATCTGACAGCCGGCGGTCCAGATGTAGTATTTCATCGGCGTATCGTACATCCTGCGAGTATCGACTGGGTTGCGCAAAGCGTTTCGAACGGCAAGATTATAACTTATACTTTTTTGTGTCTAGCGACCCTAGGTCAGTAATACCAATCGGCCCTACCGCCAGGTCGTCCTTCAAGATCTTTATACATTCTCTTCACGATTCCTTCATAAGGCGCAACTAAGATCGACGCAGTTGTAGAAAACGCGGAGGGTCGCCCTTGAAACCGAGAACGGAGGAACATAATGCCAACCCGTATTGACCCGCGTTCGACGATCCTGGCAGTCGTGGCTGCTGCGATGTTTATGCTGCCGGCGTGCTCAACTCCGGCGCCGGCCCCGACCCCCACCCCCGCTCAGGTTGCCCGAGCGACCTCTACCCCGACCGAGGCCATGGCGGCTGAGCCAACGGCAACCCGGGTCGCCGAGCCGACCTCCACTGCGACCGAGCCGGCTCCCTCTCCTACCCCGACGGAAGCGATGGCTGCTGAGCCAACCGCCACCCAGGTTGCGGAAGCGACCTCTACCTCGGCCGAGGTGGCTCCCGACGACATGGGTGAGTTCGAGTTCACTCTGGTCGAGGGCCAGAACGAAGCGCGGTATCTAGTTGAAGAGCAATTGGCGCGTATCGGGTTCAACATTGCGGTCGGCACCACCAAGGACGTCACCGGCACCATCGTCATCCGTCAGAATGGATCGCTCGTTCCGGGACTATCGAGAATAGTGGTCGATCTTCGAAGTCTGACCAGCGACTCCAGCCGGCGGGATGGTTTCATACAGCGGCGCACTTTGGAGACTGCAAAGTTTCCCTTTGCTGAGCTCGTCCTGACCGAGGCCAAGGGGCTGTCGAGTCCCCTGCCTACCTCCGGCGAGGTCGATTTTCAGATTATCGGTGATCTGACCGTTCATGGGGTCACAAATCGGACGACTTGGGATGTCGAGGCGGAGATATCCGGCAAGGAGCTAATCGGAACCGCCGTCACCAAAGTGACGATAACAGGCTTCGGAATGGAGCTGCCACTTGTGGGTTCGGTCCTCAGTATCGAAGACGAAATAGACCTTGAGATCGACTTTCGCGCGGCATTGGTCGAAGGCCAAGGCTGAGCCGTTTCCTCAAAACGACCCAGGCCATTGCCTGTCCCGTAGGTTCCGATCACGATGAATCACACTTCTAACCGAGTTCTGGTGGTCGATGACGACAGGGAGATCGTCAGGACGGTCAAAGCCTACTTGGAACAGTCCGGCTTCCAGGCGTCCACCGCCCACGACGGCGCGTCCGCGATAGCCGAGTTCGAGTTCCACCAGCCCGACCTTGTGATTCTGGACATCATGCTGCCGGGCATGAGTGGGCTCGACATCGCCCGTGCCCTCAGACAGAGAGGCGAAGTCCCCATCATATTTCTCACCGCCCGCGTTGACGAGACCGACAAGCTGATTGGATTGGAGCTAGGCGCCGATGACTATGTGACCAAACCGTTCAGCCCGCGTGAGTTGGTGGCCCGGGTCAGGAGCGTGTTGCGCCGCGTCCAGGGTAGGCCCTTGAGTTCCGATGTCTTGCGGGCCAATGGACTGGTCCTTAATCGCTCCGCACACACCTTGAGCGTTCGCGGCGAGCCGGTAGACCTGACCCCAAGCGAGTTCGCCATTCTCAACGTCCTTATGGAAAATGCCGGCCGAGTCATGACCCGGCTTCAGTTGATCGACAAGGCGTTGGGGTATAGCTACGAGGGCTACGAGCGTACAATAGATGCCCACATCAAGAATATCCGTCAAAAGATCAGGGATGACTCCAATGGGCCGCGCTACATCCGCACCGTCTATAGAGTCGGCTACAAGTTTGTCGAGATTCCAGGTGCGGGCTAGCCTCTTTCTCAAACTCACTCTGGCTTTCATCCTGGTCGTCTTGGCCGGAACCGCCCTCATGGCATTCTTGGCCAATAGGAGCGCGACCGGCGGGCTGAGCCTCTATGTCGACCGAGGGTCCGAGCTCCACGCCCGTCGTATAGCCCCGGTGTTGGTTGCTTACTATGCTCAGCAATACTCCTGGGCCGGCATCGGAGAATTCTTGACCCAGGGGGTTCGCTCCGACGCGTCGCGCCGGACCGCCCAGGGTCCAGCCCGCCGGCCATTTGGCAGGTCTCCCGGCGGCGGACTGCTTTGGTGGCTTGCCGGACAACGCATGATCCTCGCCGATGCCGGAAATCGCATCGTATTCGACTCGGAAGACGAGATGACCGGGCAGGAATTGGGCGAGGACGTACGACCGTCGATGGTGCCGTTGCTGCTTCGGAATCAGCCGATTGGCTCACTTGTGATTGCACAGTTCGATCAGGGCGATCTCGAGCAGCAGTTTCTCGATCGGGTGAATCAGGGCCTTGCGTTGGCCGCGTTGGGCACGATAGTGATCGCGCTCGTAGTCGCTGTGCTGTTGTCGCGGCAGCTAACGTCTCCAATCAGGCGCCTGACCGCCGCGGCCCGGGGCATAGCCGCCGGCAGGATGGATCAAAGAGTGTCCGTTTCCGGGCGCGATGAGGTAGGCCAGCTTGCCGAGTCCTTCAACGAGATGGCCGGCAAGCTGCAGTTGGGAGAGACTCAACGGCGCCGGATGTTGGCTGACATAGCCCACGAGCTGCGTAATCCGCTCAGCACGATCCAGGGCAATCTCGAGGGGATGCTCGATGGTGTGCTGCCCCTTGAGCCCGCCCAGGTGGCGACCGCCTACGATCAAACCCTGGTCCTGTCCCGGCTCGTCGAGGACTTGCGCCTCCTCTCGCTGGCGGAGGCCAGACAGCTACGCCTGGAGAGATCCGAAACGGACCTCGGTGTGTTGGTACAGGGTGTAGTCGATAACTTTCGGCCGTTTGCTCAAGAGCGGGGCGTGGACTTGCGGACCCGGATCCCCGCTTGGTCGGCCAAAGTCACCGTTGATCCTCAGCGAATGAGCCAGGTAGTCGCCAACCTCCTGAGCAACGCGCTGAGATACGTCGCCAGCGGCGACGCAGTCACCGTCGCCATCCGCCAGTCCGACGCCGGCACCGAGGTATCCGTGTCCGATTCAGGCCCCGGTATTGATGCGAATGAACTGCCCCACGTATTCGAACGCTTCTACCGCGTCGAGAAATCGCGCAGCAGGTCGGCCGGCGGTTCCGGACTAGGACTGGCCATCGCCAAAGAATTGGTTGAAACCCACGGCGGCCGCATCTGGGTTGAAAGCCAAGCCGGCAAAGGATCGAAGTTCACCTTCGCCATACCGTCCTAGCCCCGCCAGTCCCTCCCGTCCGTATGGTGAGGGTGAAATGCCCTGTCCGCCATTCCGGCGCAAGCCGAAATCCAGGGGTGGGGAGGTGGGGAAATGTAGCGCGGGGGCTTGTCCCCCGCTCCCGGCGGGCCATCATCGACGTGACCGCCGGCCGGCCCAACCCGTTCGACTCGGCTTCCCGTACTCCCCGTTGCCTTCACAACTTCCCCACATTCTCTCCATAACTCCTTAGCCAATCCTTCACAACGCAGAACTAATATCAAATTGACAGGCAGAATCAGCCAAACGAGTGGCTGATACCTTAGAATTACATAAGGTGGTTTAAGAATGACAGAGCAGAATCCGGAAAAACAGCCGACCCGCCGCAAGTTCAGCCGCCGCTGGCTACTCGCCGGCTTGGGCGCCACGGCGCTCGTCACCGCCGGCACCGCGCTGGCCCAGGAAGGCACTCCGACACCTCCTCAGTTGCCCGGCGGTCTCGAGAGTCTGATCTCCCGAGTCGCCGAGAAACTTGGGGTCGAGCCGGCCGACCTGCGACAGGCCGTCCTCGAGGTACTCCAGGAAGAGGGGTATGATGGATCGAAGGGCTTTGGCAGGCATCGCGGATTCAAGAAATGGGGACGCCGAGGTCGGTGGGGCGGATGGATGTTCCTTGATACGGCGGCAAACTACGTGGGCCTTGACAAGGAAGCGTTCATCGAGCGGCTGCGCAATGGTGAGTCGGCCGCCCAAATCGCCGAGGCCGAGGGCAAAACCAGGGATGGACTCATCACCGCACTCACCGATGCGGTGAGAGACAAACTCAACCAGTATGTCCAGGACGGCAAACTCACCCAGGAACAAGCGGATACCAAGCTCACCTACTTCGAGGAGAACATTTCCAATTGGGTCGACAGATCCGGATCCACCGACGGCGGTCGCCACAAGTGGAAGTGGCACCGTCCATCACCGGAGAATACTCCCGAAGCCCCCAACCCACAGACCAGCGTCTAGTCTCTCCGCTCGGGCCGGATCCCAGGTTCGGCCCGAGCCATACCTCCGATAACCCTCCTTCGGTTGCCTGCCCACAGCGTTGCGGCCAAGAGGCGATGTTCGCCCCACTTGTCATAAGCACCACAATCCCCCAAGCAGCGTGGTAAGGTACAAATTCAAGTCACACAGATCGAGTAAGAATTGCAAAACAAGTCCCCCTCTGAACGAAGCCGGCGGATGTCGAGAAGCGATCTGGTTAGGGCGCTCGTCTTACTCCTTGTGGCCGGTCTTGTGCTGGCCCTGGCGGCCTGCAACCCGGTGTCCGATACGGCATCGATCCGGTGTGAGGCTACCGAACCCGATCAGATGGGGCCCTTCTACGAGCCCAACGCCCCGTTCAGATCACAGGTTGGCAGCGGATACGTGCTTTTCGGCAAGGTGTTGGCAGTCGACGGATGCAGACCTATTCCTGACGCCTTGGTTGAGTTTTGGATGGCTAGTCCTCAGGGCGATTACGGCGACGATTATCGTGCCAGCATGATTTCTGACAGCGACGGCCTCTACAGTTTCGAGTCCCACGTACCGGTGCCCTACGCCGGCCGGCCTCCACACATCCACATTCGAGTCTCGGCGCCGGGCTATCGACCTCTTGTCACCCAGCACTATCCCAGCGAGGGTGACGAGCGAGGGGAGTTCGACCTCGTTCTAACCGCCAATTGACGATCCGGGCCCGAGGTCCAAGACGCGCTTGCTCACCCAATCCCTGTCGCGGCATGCAGTTTTCCGTCCCTCCCCCGAACGTGGCAACTACGTTTTTTGAAGCTTGCGCATATTTTCTTCACGAGTTCTTCATAACGCTGACCTAAGATCAAAATCATCGGAAACACGCTCATTTGGGCGTTTATCGAGAAGCTTGGTTGAGCGGGGATGCGTACTTGGTCAGTCACGCTTTTGCCTGGCGGGCCTGATCGAAGCCATCCGCAAAACGAGTTGCGATACTCTGCCAGTTTAGGATCGTTCGGGGTAGGTTCATATGTTTGGGTCAAGCACTTTTCGAATCGTCGCAGGCCTGTTGGTTGTAATAATCCTGGCCGGCGCCGGCTGGATCGTCTTTCGTCAGACGCAGCAGCCGGAGGAAGTGGAGCCGACCGGCCAGACCATCGTTGTCGGCGTGGGATCGGTCGAGACCAAGGTGACCTCCACCGGGACCACGGTCATCGGCAAGCTCGCCGACATAAACTTCGGGGCAAGCGGTGTCCTGAAGGAGGTCCTTGTCGAGGTAGGCGACCTGGTCGAGGAAGGTCAGGTGTTGGCCCGGCTCGATTCTTCACAGGCGCAGCTCAGGCTGGAACAGGCCCAATCCACCTTGAGAGTGGCCAAGCTAAACTTCGAGCAACTCACCTCGCCCGCGTCCGAAGACGAGATAGCAGCGGCGGAAGCAGCCTTTGAGAGTGCCAAGGCCCATCTCGAGGATCTTTTGGCCGGCGTCTCCGAAGAGG
>CAXXUG010000016.1:0-63651 GCA_963664835.2 Chloroflexota bacterium
ACGTCGCGCCGGAGATATCCAGCTAATCGCTTCACTGTGATTGCACTAAAGGCTTTGCCCTCCAAACCTGCCGAGCCCCAGCGCATCATGTCGCTACCCTCGCTCGCAGCTGGCCGGCCTGTTGCCTTTGGGTTTCTGCTGCAAGTTGCAGCTGTTGGCCAAGCATCGCCCGGTAGAGCTCGCTTTCGCCCAGAAGTTGGTCGTGGTGACCTTGGGCCAGGATCTTGCCCTGTTCGAGCACGATGATCTGGTCGGCTTGTCGGACAGAGCTGAGGCGCTGGGCGATGATGAATGTGGTGCGGCCCACCATCAGTCTTTCGAGAGCATGCTGGATTTCGACTTCAGTCTGGACGTCGACGCTCGACGTAGCGTCATCGAGTATGAGAATCCTCGGATCCATGAGCAGGGCGCGCGTAATTGCGATGCGCTGGCGCTGGCCCCCGGATAGAGTGAGACCTCGCTCACCGAGCAGGGTGTCGTATCCGTCAGGGGTGTCGATGATGAAATCGTGAGCTCGGGCCGCCTTCGCCGCGTCGACAATCTCGTCGAACGAGGCTCCTGCGCGCCCATAGGAGAGGTTCTCCCTGATGGTTGCGGAGAAAAGGTAGGTGTCCTGAAGGACTATGCCAATCTGCCGGCGGAGAGATTCGAGTTGAAGATCGCGCAGGTCATGGCCATCGATTCTGATGGCGCCGCGTTGAACGTCGTAGAACCGAGGTATCAGGTTGATGAGCGAAGTCTTGCCCGAGCCTGTCATGCCGAGAATTCCAAAGACTTGGCCCGGCTGGGCAGAAAATGAGACTTCGCGAAGTACCGGTTCACGGTCGTAGAGAAAGGTGACGTTATCAAAGCTCACATGACCACGAAGCTGCCCTATAGAAATGGCGTCCGACTTCTCTTGGACAGGAGACCGCGAATCCAGAATCTCGAATATGCGCTCACCTGACGCAATAGCCCGGGCGCTCATATTCACCATGAATCCCAGCATGCGAACTGGCAGCACCAGAGTCAGCAGGTATGCGTTGAACGCCACCAACACGCCTAGCGACAGGTCGCCGGCCATCACCCTGGTTCCTCCAACCCAGAGCACCGCTACGGTGCCGAGGCCGGCTATCGCGGTCATCAAGGGGCCTCTCACCGCGAACATCCGCATGATTCGAATCGAGGCCGTTTGCAGCGCTCGGTTATGCCCGTCGAACTTCTCGATCTGTTCGCTTTCGCGGGCGAATGCTCGCACGACGCGATGACCGGTCAGGTTCTCCTGAAGAACTGTGTTGAGTTCTGCGGTCTGCTCCTGCATAGTCCGAAAAAGCGGCCGCAGAGACGACCCGGTAATGACGGCCAACCCACCGATGGCCGGCACGGTTGCCATTGCCAGCAAGGTAAGCGCCAAGTCGATCCGGACCATCAAGACTATGGTGATCGTTACCAGCACGATCACCTGGAGCATCATCGTGGCGCCCATGCCGGTGAAACGCATCAACGACTCGACGTCGCTGGTTGCCCGGCTCATGAGTTGGCCGGTCCTGGCTCGGTCGTGATAGCCGAATGACAGATTCTGGTAGTGGGCGAATAGCTCGTTTCGCAAATCGCGCGCGACGAGTTGGCTGATTTGTTCCGCCATAAACGCTCGCGAGAACTCACCGCCGGCACGCAACAGACTGGCGGCTACGATCGCGCCGGCCATCAGCATGACGAAATCGAAGTCGCCCTCGCTCACGCCCCGGTCCACGAACAGTCCGAGTAGTTGAGGAACCGCGGCCGCCGAGCCGGCGCTTATTGCCAGGCTGACGATGGCGAGCGTCATCACGACCGGGTGTCGTAGTACGTAACTCAGAATTCGGAGCAGTGTAGACAAGTCAAGCTGACCTTGATGGTACGGATTTCGCCAAAACTCAGAGAGGGTTGGGAGCAACGACCGCTGTAAAGTCTAGCGCAGGGCGACGAGCATAGCTAGCCACCAGCTATCGATTCTTATCTGACCACTGACCGCGTTACCCGCAGGGTTCGCACCGCGCAAATGCGACTATAGCGTCCAAGTGGGGCGTAGGGTCGATGCGACGGTCAAGAGCGCAACTGTCGGAGGTGCTTAACCTGCTAGCGGCCGGCTCTTCTTGGCTGCTCAGGCCGGCGTCGTCGCGCCGAGTTAAACGCGCGACGTACGAGGAACGCGGCGCCGGCTGCCTCGCGGCCCAATTTGGTCGCCCGATCGCTCTCGCGTCCCGCCAATAGCTTGCCGCATTCTGGGCATCGAGAGCCCCGTGTGCGTACCGACCGTCCACAGCTGAGGCACGCAAATTCCGGCGGACGAGGACGGAGACCCACCACCCGTAACGTCAGCATCAAGCCGAATGGTCCCAGCAAGAAACCCACCCAGAACCACAACCAGAATCGCCTGCGCTGATTAGTAGCCAGGATCCCGGTAATCACGCCGAAAACGAACAGAATTATGAGAGCTACGTCGTAGAATTGTGGCGCGGCGGCGATTATCCCGCCAGACAAAACCTCTTCTAACATGGTCTCCCGTTAGATCTGAGTTACTTTTCAACTATCGCGCGCACCGGGGCGATTGTCTCGACGACTGGACCCCGGTCAGCACTGCGAGGACCAAAACACTATCAGGCGAAGCACGGTCACTCTCGGGGCCGACGGTAGGACTAAACTTATCGGCAGCGCCGTTCCGACGTACCCGTGCTTCCTCACGAAATTGAGTATAGCGCCAAAAAGCAGCCAGTATACTCACCGAACTCCCGTGACACGCTCGAGAGCCATCGGTCCCAAGAAGGGCATGCTAGCTAACCTCTTTTCACTCATCGTCATTCCTTGCCGGAAAAGAAGAATGTACCGCGGTCGAAGACTACGCGAGGCGGGGGGCATGTCCCGATCTGCTACAACTTATTCCAATTCGGGAGTAAATCTGGAGGTTGTCCGGCAGCCCATGCATCACGATTTCCGTAGAGGCGGGTTTCAAACCCGCCTCTACCAACACCAAAATGCCGTACGCATGATTGGGCACGGTTAAGCAAGCATGCAATAAACTGTGATGGCGGCTCTCCACCGCCGTAACGCGCCGGATTGCAAACTGTCGGACGATGGCGGAACGAAATAATGTAGCGCGGGGGCTTGTCCCCCGCTCCCGGCAGTCCGTCGACAAACCATAGACCCGAGGCACCGTGATGAAGCACCGCCGGCCCCCGCCGGCACGAGCGATTACTATGAATATAGACTCCGGTAACGACTCTCGACAGCACTTTGTGCGACCCGGCGCCAATAATCGTCACTCCGGCGGGCAAAAGCATGCCCCGCACCACGATGGGGGGCCGGAGTTCAGAGGGGACGCAACGCTATACACCCGTCAAAATCACATGCCGCTGTATTCATCCCCTTTATCTGGCCTTGACAAGGCCATTGGCCGTCCCGGCGATTGAGGAGCGCGTATTGGCATTTTCCTGATCGCCATCCGTGGGTCCTATTCTGGTTTGACAGACCGAAAACGGCGGCCTTATAGTTCTGCCGGGAGGTGGTAGCCCTTCGATGGAGGATTCTGCCTTATCTATAGCTGCTCGGCTCGTAGCGGTTGTATTGTTGGTTATGGCTAACGGTTTCTTCGTAGCTGCCGAGTTCTCGCTCGTTACGGTCCGGCGCACCAGGGCCGAGCAACTAGCCGAAGAGGGCCATCCACTAGGGCCCACCCTGCTCCGGGCAATCGGCAACCTCGATCCCATCATCGCGGCCACCCAGCTTGGTATCACCATGGCCAGCGTCGCCCTACTCTGGATCGGCGAGCCGGCGGTTGCTTCGTTGCTCATCCCGGTTCTTGGTTTGCTCCTGCCTGAAGATATTGTCGAAGTCGGCGCCCATTCAATCGCCGTCGTCGTCGCATTTCTTTTTGTCACGACATTGCATATAGTCTTTGGCGAATTGGCCCCAAAGAGCCTCGCCTTACAGCGTCCCGAGAGTACCTCCCTGATCGTGGTCAGGCCGATCGAAGCGTTCCTCACAGTATTCAAGCCTTTCATCTGGGTGTTGAATACCGCCGGAAACCAAACCCTCCGCTCGTTGGGTATCAGGCCGGCGCCGGGAATCCATCTGGTGCATTCGGTCGAAGAGTTGAAATTGATGGTCATAGCGAGTCAGCAGGCAGGCCTGTTGTCCGAAGGCGAAGAGGGAATGATCGAGCGGGTGCTCGATTTTTCGGAAGTGCGAGTGCACCAAATCATGGTCCCGCGTACCGAGATGGTGTGCGTGTCGCTTGACGTTGCTTCCGACGAGTTTTTTTCATTGGTCAGCCTCAAGGGATTCGACCGCTATCCAGTCTTCGAGAACGATTTGGACAACATAGTCGGCATTGTTCATGCCCGTGACGTTCTGCGGCTGATGCGAGCGACCCGACACCGACCGCAACGCCCGCCTGTGACCGAGGTGATGCGTGAGCCACTCGTATTGCCGGAGTCTCTTGTTGTAGAAGACTTGCTCGCGGAGTTGAGGAGTCGCGCAAGCCACATGGCAATTCTCGTCGACGAATACGGTGGCACCGCCGGCCTTGTGACTCTCGACGATATTTTGCGATACGTGGTCGGTGAAGTGCGCGACGAGTTCGACGTTGAGCGGCCTGAGATTCAGGCCGGCCCCGATGGAGTCCACCTGGTGGACGGCTTGCTCTCGATAGAGGAAGTGAACGAGCGGTTGGGTTTGAAGCTTGATTCTGAGGAGTTCGACACGATCGGCGGTCTGCTGCTCGGCCAACTCGGCCGGCGTCCTACGATAGGCGATCAGGCAACGGTGGACGGAACGGTTATGCAAGTCGACGAGCTCGACGGCCTCAGAATCTCGCTAGTGCGGATTTCCGCGGCAGTCTGAATCCCTGCCGAACCCTCGATCGCGGTTTCAATTGCGATTGTGGACGAACCCCTATCCAGATTTCGATAGACTGCCCACCAAAAAGGGAGACTCTACGAGGTCAACCGTGCTCAGGTTGGGGTTTCCAACGCCTGCATAATCCCCTGAAGGGGAATCCACGCCAGTTCCGGTCGACTCTGCAACTCGAAACCAAGCTCGAAAATCGCCTTCTCCAGGGTGTAGATATTGAGGAGGAACTCCGTATCCTTTCGCGATGGGGGCAAGAGGTGGGATTCCCCGAGCAATTCAAGATAAGAGTTCAAGTACTCGGCTGAGGTAAGCGTCTGCCACAGTCGCGCCCACGATTGAAGCGACTCGCGATCTTCCTCCCTGATCAATCCGTTCTCTATCGACTCGTTGAGGGAAAACGTCGCTGCATAGTGAAAAGAGCGAAGCATGCCGGCAACGTCTCGCAGCGGCGAGCCCTTTGCCCGTCGTTCGCTCAGCGAGCGGCCGGGCTCACCCTCGAAGTCGATTACGTAGAAGTCTTTGCCGGTGTACAGCACCTGGCCAAGATGGAAATCGCCGTGGCATCGAATGCGATAAGTAGTAATCTCGCGGTCCAATATGGACCGGAAGCGTTCCTCGATCCGGTCCTCTTGCCCGAGCACCTCGTCGGCGTCCGCCCGAACTTCCCTGGGAAGACGCATCTTCCGACCTTCCAGGAGCCGTAGGGTGCGATTGGCAATCGATCTCATCGCCTGGTAGGCTGACCGCCGATAGTCACTTGAGAAGGGCTCAGGAGCAAAATTCGGATCTTGGGTGGGCGAGGCTAGGGCCCGATGAAACTCGGCCGTGCGCTCGCCCAATAGGCTCGCCAGCGTCAGGTAGGGACCAACCGTCTCGACCGCGAATTGAGGAGCGTCTTTCGCCGTCAACTCCGTCAATGATCTCGACTGTAGCCTCAGAGCCTGAACCTCGCGCTGGTGCGTGAGCGCGCGTTCGTAGTATTCGGTGAGATAGTCGAGCGTGTATTCCCAAGCGTCGCTCTGGTTTGGAACAAAGTTGTGCAAGACGGCTAGCGTTAACCGGTCTCCTAGATCCGAGCGATACTCCATTGCTCCAGCCACGAATGGCGATTGGTTGAATCCAATCTCTTCGGTGAGATACAGTCCGATTTCCAGGTCAGGACTAACCCCTTCGCTGAGGCGCCGGAACAGCTTGAGGATCAACCTGTCATCGTAGATCACCGAAGTGCTGGTTTCCGCAGCCTGCCAAATCGTCGGCTTAAGAACGTTCCTCACTGGACCGCGCGCCCGGTCGAACTCTGTGGTCTTCGACACCACGATTTCGCTCCTGCTGCCTTTGAAGACGCGCTCTTCAGCAAATGCGTCTAGGAGTGTTTGCGTGAAAGCTGGGTCCCTCAGCGCGTTGAAGAGTATTCCGTCGATCTCCCGTCCATCATCAGCCCTGGTGCGCAGTTGTGCTATGACTGCTTGGGGGTGTCTCATCTTGATCTCGGCCGCCCGTTCGCCGGTCGCGAACGCTATAGTTAGCACATACCTCTCCGGGCTGCCGTCGTCGTATCTAGTTCCAAAGAGGGCAACGTAGGTTGTTGACGAGTTGTGGGGGATGGGCACCGCGTCTAGCAAGGTTGCCGACACGATGCGTCGGTTTCTGCTGCCAAACCACCTGCGCACCTGCAAGTAGTCCGGCAAGGACTCTTCGAGCGCCGTCTTCGCCGTGCCACCGAATACGCTTTCCCACGACCCCGTTGTGGAAATAACCGGCTGCCGCGCATCCACTGGGGCCTGTCCCAAGCGCACTTGCTCGACTCTGGGTTGCTCCAGGGAGAACCAGTAGAAGGATTGAGGCCCTAGCGTCAAAAGATAGGGCGATTCCCCGATCGCCGGGAACCCAACATGACCAAACAGCTCCACGGGGACCCTGCCAATGAACTGCGCGAGGTCTAGTTGCACGTATTGGCTGTACCGGGAGAGATTGGCGACGACAAGTACCACTTCCTCCTTGTGCCTGCGTATGAAAGTGAGTACTCGACGGTTTTCGGTGTGTAGGGGCTCGAACGAGCCGCGGCCGAATGCCTTGAACCTTTTCCGAATACCTATGATCCTCTTGATCCAGTAATGAAGCGACGAAGGGTTGACCTGCTGTGCTTCAACGTTGACTGCTTCGAACCGATACTCCGGGTCGATGTTGACAGGCATGTACAGTTGCTGAGGATTGGCTCTCGAGAAGCCGGCGTTCCGGTCGGCGCTCCACTGCATTGGCGTGCGGACGGCGTCCCGATCTCCTAGATAGATATTGTCGCCCATCCCTATTTCATCGCCGTAGTAGATCACCGGCGTGCCCGGCAACGAGAACAGCAACCCGTTTATCAGTTCGATTCGCCGGCGATTGTTCCTCATCAGGGGGCTCAGACGCCGACGGATTCCCAGGTTAATTCGTGCTTGGGGATCCTGAGCGTAAACTCGGTACATGTAGTCCCGCTCTTCATCGGTGACCATCTCCAGGGTGAGTTCATCGTGGTTCCGGAGAAAAAGAGCCCATTGGCTGGAGTCTGGTATTTGCGGGGTCTGCGCCATTATGTCGAGTATTGGGTAGGATTCCTCCATGTACACCGACATGAAAATGCGCGGCATCAAGGGAAAATGAAATGCCATGTGGCATTCGTCATCATCGCCGAAGAACGATATCGCGTCCTCCGGCCACAGATTAGCCTCCGCCAATAGCATGCGGTCCTTGAATCGGGCATCGACGTGCCGGCGAAGTCTCTTCAGTATTTCGTGTGTCTCCGGCAAGTCCGCGCAGCTGGTGCCTTCTCGCTCGATCAGGTAGGGCACGGCGTCCAGCCTGAATCCATCCACTCCAAGATTCAACCAATAGTCCAGGACCAGGCAAACAGCTTTGAATACGGCTGGGTTCTCGTAGTTCAGGTCCGGCTGGTGACTGTAGAAGCGGTGCCAATAGTAGGCCTTGGCCTCAGGGTCCCATGCCCAGTTGGAATGCTCCACATCTCTGAAGATGATGCGGACGTCTTTGTACTTGTCTGGATCGTCGCTCCAGACATAGAAGTCGCGCCATTGGCTGCCAGGTTCCGCCCGACGTGAGCGCTGGAACCACGGGTGCTGGTCGGACGTGTGATTCAGCACCAACTCAGTGATTACGCGGAGACCCCTACGGTGGGCCTCAAGCAGAAATGTCTTGAACTCGTCTAACGTCCCGTACGACGGGTGGACGTTCATGTAATCGGCTATGTCGTACCCGTCGTCCCTCAGCGGTGAAGGGTAGAACGGCAATAGCCAAATTGCCGTGACCCCCAAGTCCTGAATGTAGTCAAGCCTGGCGGTAAGCCCGGCAAAATCTCCGATTCCGTCGCCGTCACTGTCGAAGAACGCCCGCACGTGGACCTCGTAGATTATGGCGTCCTTGTACCACTGCGAACCGGCTGAGCTTTCGATGTTGCCCATGGGGACCCTTAAACCTCTCGCGCTAGGCTTCCTTAGGCGTACGAATATTCACAATAGTTGACGGCAGGCGGACCAACGCGAGCCATCGCGTGCATTCGTATCAACCGGCCTCCGCTATTGTCTTCGTCGTTCAAGTGTAACTACTTTGGTGTCTTCTGGAACGTTTGAGCGATTGACGACTAGCCTGGCTACCGCTTGGACACCTGTGGCTCCCATTTCCCGAAGAAATCTATCCAAAGTGTCAAGGTCCGGCCTAATGCCGTCAAATTGGTAGTGCATCGGAATGACGATGCGAGGATCTATTGAGCTTATGATCTCGGTGGCCTCACCCGGTCCGATCGTGGATTCGCCGCCCACCGGAACCAACAACACGTCCACTTCATCCATCTCGTTCGCCTGGCTTGAGCTGAGCGAGTGTCCCAAGTCGCCGAGATGGCACACGACGATGCCGTCCATTCGGATCAAATACGTGGTGTTCTTGCCCCTCAGTGCACCCTTCTGGTCGTCATGGTAGGTCCGAATCCCATGAATCATTATGTCGCGTACTTCGTACTCGCCCGGCCCCCGGACTACCTTGCGGGAATCGGAAACAACGTCCACGTTGTTGTGGCCGGCATGGTCATGGGTGACCAGGACTACGTCTGCTTTCAGTTTTCCGAGGCTGACACCCAAGTCTTCGTGATAGGGGTCGACGATCACGCTCCCTTCACGCGACTTCAGCCGAAAACATGAGTGGCCCAGCCACACAATATCCATCCAATAATCCCCACTGTCTGTTAGGCACTTGGAGCCTGTTGTCTATTCTAATCCTACTTTGCAAGTGGGCTACGGAGACTCTCGCTAGGGCGTCTCCCTAGCGGCCGGCGCCAAGTGTGGCGGTTCATTGATCATCCTCATCGCGTCGTCCACAATCAGATTCGGCAGGAGAAAGACCTCCGTCTGGCTGATTGTCGCTCCATAGGTCGAACTTCGGTCCACGGTCCTTGATCCAACCCGCAGACGGTGGCGGACGCCGTCAGACATGCCAATGTCTACGGTCAGGTTTGGTGGGTCCAGACCGTACTCTGACAATGGCTCCTCCGGCTCGAAAGAGTCCTTTGCCAACAGGTTCCCCATCCGGCTCAAAAATGCCTCTACGTAATTGTCATCCCCGGGCGACTCTTCCGGCGAGATTACTCTCCACTTCGAATCGTCCTTTCTGACAACCACCCTGTCACCGTGTCGGTTTTCAAGCTCGAGAGACACAACATCATCCGGATCAAAGCTCATGACGCGATGAGTCGGGTCGGCGGGCGCCGGGGTCTCCTCTCGAGTCTGTGTCAGCAAGACGCCAACTGCCAGTGCGGTTGCGGTCAGTACAAGAACCAGGGTAAGGCGGGTATTCAATACCTATCGCCGCCTCCACGCGGCGGTTGCGCCAATCAAAAGAACGACCGCCGGCATCACGAGCACGCACAATAGGAAGAGGAGATTCCCCTGCGTGTTGGTGAGGAAGAGCGGCGACGGCCCAGCCTGCCGGTGCTCTATGCCAAGCAATACCTCCTCTTCGCCAAGCCAGTTTACCGAGTTCAAGACTAGCTGATGGTTGCCGGCAAACCTGATCATCTGATTCGTAATGATGTCCGCGTCACCGATCGCGACTACAAGCGTACTCTTCCCATCCTCGGACCCATTGCCAAGTGGTTGTCGCTCTTCCACCGACGCAACAACCGACAACGGCCCAGGCACATCTTCGCCCGCGTCGAACGCGGGTGCGCGCGGGTTGATCTCAAGCCACGATTCAACCGTCGTCTCGGCCAGCGTCGACACCACGTATTCCGACTCGGCTCCCGCTTCTGGTGAAACCTCGGTGGCGGTGTGAAGCAGGACCATGGGCAGGTTCTTGGTCACCGGGCTTAGGTGATATCCAGTCACCAGCGGAGAATACGGATCGTTCATGAAACTCTGTGCCACATCTAGCACGACCCCCTCCCGGCTCCGCAGCCCCAATTCGTCCAATAGAAAGGACATATGCATCGAGTCATTCGGCTCGAGCAACAGGAGTAAACGGCCACCATCTCGAACGTAGTCGATCAAGGCGGTCTGCTCCACGTCCAGCAACGCCGTGGTCGGATTTGCAAGGACTACTAGATTGGACCTCTCCGGCACCATGCCGGTTGAGGCGAGGTTCAGAGGAATCACCTCGTAGTTGCCGGCTTCCATCAACTCCCTTGCCTCGCTTGCGCCCACCGGCCCGGCGTCGGTCGGATCGGCCTCTCCGTGCCCAGTTATCCAATAGATGTACTTCGGCTCGGACCGCGACAGTTTGAGTATGGTGCCGCTCAGCTCGCGTTCGTCGGCGCCAACCGCCAGGGCGCTCCTGTCTCCCATCTCTACTACAGTTGTGTCATAGACTTCGACTCCATACTGCCTCGCCAGTCCAGGTTGCAAGCCGGCGTCAACCATCTCAAAGGAAATCAACGGGCTGTGCCTGCGGTATTCTTCCAGTAAGTCTTCCATTCGTTCGTGACGTTGAGTGCCCCGTTGCTGAAACCCGATAAAGCGCACCGGGCGGTCTAGTTCCCGAAGGATTGCAAGGGTTTGTTCCGATAGCGAATAGACTCGGTCGGCGGTCATGTCCAAGCGTGCGCTGTAGCGGCTCGCCAACACATTTAGCAGGACGACTATAACTATCGCCGCGATCGACATTGCCGTCGTGTTGGTGCCATACCGGAACTGGCGCGCCGCTAGGAACTTACCCACCTGCCGTGGCCGTTCGAGCCCGTAGAACGCGGTAAATCCCAGTCCGGCTACAACAAGCGTGATCATCCATTGATCGGTCCTGCCTGTCACCAGCCACACGCCGGCCGCCGCAACCAGTAGCAATGCGCCCAGAACGCCCATGGCTGGCGCAACGCGGTATGCAATTCGGCCGATCATCGCCATCGTCTGGACTCCAGAGCTCTAGTCGCGATAAAAAGGGATGCCGCGATCACCGATAGGAAGTACACGACGTTGGAGGTTCCCAGTATTCCTTTGCCGAAGTCACCGAAGTGGGTGGATAGCGCGGCGTATCGCGTCGCCGCCCCAACCTCGGGGCCGAATAGGTCGCCCGTGAACTCTATGAGGCCGAAGCCTAGAAACATCAGTAACGCGAACGTAGAAGCCGCCGCGATGATTTGGTTGGAAGTCAGCGTCGACGCCATCAGGCCGATGCTCACGGCGGCACCGGCGAACAAAATCATCCCCAGGTAGCCGCTCAGGAGCACGCCAAAATCCGGCGTTGCGAACATCGTCAACACAAGCGGGTAGAACAGCGTTCCGAGAATGCCAGCGGCGAAGAACCCCATACCTCCGAGGAACTTCCCGATAACCAGCTCCCAGTCGCGAACCGGGGAGGTCAAGATTAACTCGATCGTGCCAGAGCGTCTCTCCTCGGCAATCAGCCTCATGGTCATCAGTGGCGTCATTAACAGCAGAACCTGGAACATTGGAACGAAAAGAGTCTGCCGCAGATCGGTCGTGAACCCATTCAACACCACGAGCGAAAACACAACGCCGATCACCACCAGAAACAGCGCCAAGACAACATAGGTAATGAATGACTTGAAGTAGGAGCCTAGTTCGCGGCCGGCAATCGCGAAGACATTGGTCCAGAACTGCCTCACTCCTCTCGAACCTCCTCATCGGTTGCAGTGAGTTGGACGAAGATATCTTCTAGGCTGGCTGCTGCCTTCCGCATTTCCAGAAGCCCCCAGCCTCCGTCTACAATCAACCGCGCGATGTGCTCCCGCGGATCGCTACCGGCCCGAGTTTCCACTTCGATCTCCAACAAGCCGTCCGCCACGGTCGAGTGCACCGACAACACATCCGACACCTCGCCCAGTGCGTCGTTTATTGGGTCGATCGGTCCGCGTACCTTCAGAGTCACCCGGCCGGTTCCGGCCAGGCGCTCAGTCAGCCTCTCCGGGGCATCCTCGGCGACGACTCGACCACGGTCGATAATCAGCACGCGACTGCAGGTCATACTCACTTCCGGCAAGACGTGGGTGCTTAGCAGCACCGTGTGGTGCTCGGAGAGCTCTTTGATCAGAGCCCTCGTTTCTACAATCTGCCGTGGATCGAGTCCCACAGTCGGCTCGTCAAGTATCAGCACCTGTGGATCGTGAACAATAGCTTGGGCGATGCCAAGACGCTGTCGGTAGCCACGCGACAACCCGCCGACGAGACGCTCCGTCACGTCCGCGAGATTGCATCTTTCGAGAGAGAAACGAACCCGGCTCGCTCGTTCGTCCGGCTGGACGCCCCGGATGGTCGCGAGATAATTCAGGTGCTCCCTGACTGTCATCTCCGGGTAAAGAGCGACGGTCTCCGGAAGGTACCCGATGCGCCGGCGCGCCGCGAGCGGCTCCCTCACAACGTCGTAGCCGGCGACGGACGCGTGCCCCGAAGTCGGTGCCAGGTAGGCGGCGAGTATTCGCATCGTGGTGGTCTTGCCGGCAGCATTTGGGCCCAAAAACCCCAGTATCTCGCCCTCTGCGACCGTAAAGCTGACGTCGTCAAGTGCAAGGATTGGCCCGTATCGTTTGGAGAGATGTTCAATCTTGATCAATAGACTTGCTTTCTCCGGGAATCAACTCTGTTCGCACCACGCCCAGGGCGAGTAGATAGGCTTTCGCACGCCGTCGGGAATTAGGTTGAGGGCCGCCACCTAGCATGGAACTGTCCAACTCGATGACGAATGGTCATACTGCTCACATTATACAGTCGGCCGGCTGCCGGGCCTGTTGGCGATGTCCGCGGAGACTTCCCTGTAGTAACAATTGAATCACGGTGTTGACAAACGCTGTTTCCCTTGGTAGTATGGGCAAGCTTGAAAGGTCTGTTCGTACTCTTCCATTTCTTTTTTATCTCCTCACGATTTTAAATCTTTGTCGCAACATTTCTCTACCGGATTTGTTGGCTGACTGCGATGCCGTCACAAGAGAGTATTGTGGCGTCGATCACCTTCGGTCTTGGGACGTGTCTGCGAACTAGCAATTGATATTGCGCTCATTGCGTATTCGAATAGAGGCCGGGCAATAGACTGTTCGCCAGGCGACCTTATACCCGCTTGAACAAGAGCGCCCTGTCAGCCGGGAAATACGCACGATGCTGACCGAATCTAGAGAATGGAGAAACGAGGGGAATCGACGTTTTTTGGTGGCCAATTGAGTGTTTAACGGCACGACATTTAAGGTCGCCGCAGAATAGCTTTAACCCTTAGGTGAGAAATACATTGGCCTTATTTGCGGCCTCCGATGCGTCCAATAGGAGTGACACTAGCCAACAATGGTATTAAACATAACCGAGCTCGGCGGCAAGAGTCGTCAGGAGTTGGAGCGCCTCGCGAATAATATTGGCATCACAGGTCCGTCGACCCTTAGAAAACAAGAGTTGATTTTCCGCGTGTTGCAGGCTCAGGCTGAAGAGCAGGGAATCCTGTACGGTGGTGGAGTCCTTGAGATCGTGGACGACGGCTACGGTTTTCTCCGCAAGAATGGGTTTCTTCCTCACTCTTCCGACATCTATGTATCCCAGTCCCAGGTGCGGCGGTTTGGCTTGCGGACCGGTGACGACGTAACCGGACAGGTCCGTCATCCCAAAGAGAGCGAGAAGTACTACGGACTCCTGCGCGTTGAGACCGTGAATGGGATGGATCCTGAAGCTGGTAAGCGTCGTCCTCACTTTGACTCGTTGACTCCCATATTCCCGACCGAGAAGTTCAAGCTAGAAACCACCCAAGATAATCTGACTCAGCGAATCATTGACATGATCTCGCCGATTGGTCGCGGTCAGCGCGGATTGATCGTGTCGCCGCCCAAGGCCGGCAAGACCACCGTGCTCAAGAACATTGCCAACGGCATCTCCGTGAACTACGACGACGTTCATATCATGATGTGTCTGATTGGCGAACGTCCTGAGGAAGTCACCGACGTGAAACGCTCCGTGAGAGGAGAGGTCGTATCGTCAACTTTCGACGAACCAGTTGAAGACCACCGAATCGTCGCCGAAATGGCTCTGGAACGTGCAAAGAGATTGGTGGAAGGTGGCCTCGACGTAGTTATTCTTCTGGACAGCATCACTCGCCTGGCGAGGGCCTACAACCTGATAGTGCCCCCCAGCGGGCGCACCCTTTCAGGTGGAATGGACCCGGCTGCTCTTTACCCGCCAAAGAGATTCTTCGGCGCCGCTCGCAATATCGAGGAGGGCGGGAGCCTCACCGTAATCGCCAACTGCCTGGTTGATACCGGCAGCCGGCAGGATGAGGTGATATACGAGGAGTTCAAGGGAACGGGCAACATGGAGTTGGTCCTAGATCGTAAGCAATCCGAGAAGCGCATATTCCCTGCGATTGACATCCCAAGATCGAGCACAAGGCGAGAAGAGCTCCTGCTTGAGAGTAGGACTCTGAAGCAAGTTTGGACCTTGCGCCGAATGATTGCGGCGATAGGACATGACGAGGGAATTGAGTTGTTGCTAAACCGTTTGGGCAAGGCGCCCAATAACGAAGAATTCTTGCGAAGCCTGACTAAGGACCTTCTTTAGCAAGCTCGGACCCTAGTGAAGTGCTACCGGCGGCTCAGCCGGCTCGAATGGACGTTTCGTTGAGCTGTGCACCGTGATGCTCGACGAAGGCCGCTATTTCAATCGGGACTCTTAGCCACTCCCAACTCGAAGGCGAGTTTGAACTTACCGTCGAGATCGTATGCCTGAATTCCTCCGCTTTCCCCAAGGGTAACTGGCGTTCCTAGTTCAGGCTTCCGATTGTCATCCCAGATGATGCGATGAGAGTTGCAGTCGCCGCGTCCGTTCGGATAACACTACGGGCGGTTTGAAGTTGAGTGATAGTTCATCCTTGAGAACTATTCAACATCTTTCGGTGCCAGCGGGTGGGTCGCTTGCCGAGTTCACACTCTATCCTGATCGGCTAGGTTGTCCCCCTTGGCTTACCTCTCACCTTCCGTGGCACCGTTTGTACTTCCTTCCGCTTCCGCAAGGGCAGGGGTCGTTGCGACCAGTCTTGCTTGCCGGCGTCTGACCGGCCAGGTTCCTTCTTATCCGTCCTGTCGCCGCCTTCTGCGGTCGGCTCCGTTCGGGTGCCAATAGTTTGCGACTATAAAGGTCCTGGATCACCCTGGTGACATACTCTTGGCGCTCCTTGACTCCAGGTTGCCCACTTCCATCTGACTGAATCCCCAACTCATCGAAAATATCTCGGACCGAGCGCTTGCCATCGATATTGTCCAGTATTAGTGAAATCCCAGGGTGCTGGTAGAAGAATCTGTTTGCGACGATTCCATGCACCTCGTGTGCGACCTGAAAAATTGGCGTCAGGCTATTGCCGCGTTCCACCATGTAGGGACCATAACGAACGCCCGATTCGAAATGCGGAATACTCTCTGCCACATTCCTAACCTTGATCTGAGGATCGGGTGTTGAGATTCGTCGTTTTGCATTTGATTTCCCAGGGGTCACGCGTTCCAGGTTCGCGTACATCGTCTCAAGTTCAGGTGGGGACCAACCCCCAAATGGCAACAGGTCCGGCTGACCCGACAGGCCCGTGTGACCACCGACCAAGTGAATAAATGCTTGGCGGATCGACAGATTCTTGTTTGGATCTATCAACCCTCTCGCTGTCGAGAACCAGGATTTCCGACTACGATGGCCGGCATACCAATGCTCGGCCATCTGGAGAAAATTGGTTGCCACGATCCGGTATTCTTCCTCGTACCATTGCATCGCTTGGTCCGTCAACTCAGGTCGACCAAGCGAGGTGTTGATAGCCAATGCTGCTTTCAGCGCACTTTCCATCGCGAGATAGACGCCCGAGGAAAGGACCGGGTCGATAAAACAGGCCGCGTCGCCAACCAGTAGAAATCCTGGCCCATGAAACTCGCGACATATGTATGACCAATCGCTTTCAACGCGAATAACGTCCGGCTCCAAACGCGCTTCTTTCAGAAGAAACGAGGTCTCAGGGGTAGCGTCGATATTATCGAGGAGAAACTTCTGGCTACCGACCCGATTGATTTCAGTGGCGAAGGCCGCATCCATCACTTGCCCAACACTGAACCTATTACCCTCTAGCGGGATGTACCAAATCCAGCCCGCTTCGTTGGCTACAATCAAGATGTTGCCCGCATTCTTGGGATTCAGTCCCGGCTCTAGGTCCAGTACGGTCTTTCCGTCCTGAAAATATCCGTACACAGCAATGTTTCTAAATGACGGATTAGCTCTGCGGAGCCTCAAATCTTTGCCCAGAATCGAGTTCTGGCCTGAAGCGTCTACGCTTATCCGGCAGGTGGCGGTCTGTGCGGTTTGTTTGTGGTCTAAGTAGTTGACGAGTGTCGTATCCTGGCTTTCGCGCACGACCCCAGTCGCCCGGCATCCCTCGGAAACGGTAACGCCGCTGTCCCGGCTGTGGTCTAGGAGAATGTTGTCAAACTTGGCTCTGTCCACCTGGAAAGAATGATCCGGCCGAGTTGCGCCCGCTAGGCCCTCGCTGCTGACCTCAGGGAAGTAGATCGTCCACGGTTTTCGGGATCTGCCCCAAACATAGCTGGCCCCGTATTTCGGCGTGAAGCCGGCCCGGTTGACTTCGTCATACACCCCAAGTCGTTTCAATACGTGTTCTGTACCTGGTAATAGGGACTCGCCCACGTGGTGACGTGGAAAGAAGTCTCTCTCCAGGAGCAAGACTCTGCGTCCCCACATTGACAGCAGCGTTGCGACAGTTGAGCCCGCCGGCCCGCCTCCAATCACAACTACGTCATAATCGTGCGGCTTTGTGGTGCGAGTTTCGAAGTTCGCCATTGGATTCACATTTTCCCCAGTGCGCGGCGGGTCGTGAACACAGCTAATTCGCCCCTGATCGTGCCCGCTACTTGTTTTATCACGGCCCTATTCGCGTATCAATTGATGTCCCATCGGCGGGAGAGCATCTCGCTTTGTGAAAGGCACCCGGCCCGTGGAGTATTGGAAACCTGTGCATGAGACTGTGAGGGGCCTTTCCGAAGCCGCCCCGGTTTGCCTCATATCTCACGTTAGCGTAAGGAGCAGGGGTTATTGGGCAATTCGGGATGTTGACACCTCAGCAGATATGCTACATACTACCGACATGCCGGCGTTATGTCTTCCTGCTCGTAGTCTATCTTTGTGCCCTTGGGTGACGCGACGCAATTTTGTGGATGATAGATTGAGCACCGGGCGTTCAACTCGAAGGCAGAACCCATGTAATCGTCGGCGAACGTGACCCGTACGGCAAATCCCATGGGAAAAGGGGGGTGTTGACGAACGCATCGACACATTCCGATTTGGAGTGGTCTGATTGAGGCACAATTAGCCACAGAGTGAGAGGAAGAACTAGATGTTTGGCAAAATCACTGGCAGGTTCACGCGTCGTTCTTTTCTAGCCGGCCTTGGCGCAACTGTTGCCTTGCCGATTCTGGCTGCCTGCGAGCCGCAGGTCGTCACGGAAGAGAAGGTGGTAGTTGTTGAAAAAGAGGTCCCGGTCGAAAGGATCGTGACCCAAGTCGTGGAAAAAGAAGTGCAACAGGTTGTGACCGTCGAGGTTGAGAAGGCGGTCGAAGTCGAGAAAGTAGTTACCGTCGAGGTTGAGAAGGCGGTCGAAGTCGTCAAGAAAGAAATCGTCGAGGTAGAAAAAGAGGTTGTAGTCGAGAAGGAGAGGGTTGTCACTCCCACGCCGCTTCCTCGGGAACAGCTCAGCTATTGGACTTGGTGGTACCCTTGGGGAGAATCTGAAGAAACAGAGTTACTTTACGTATTCGAAGATGAGAACCCCGGATGGACCTATGAAGTCACCCTGACGCCTTGGACCGAGTTCCGAAATGCACTGAGGATCGGCTACGCCGGTGGCCAAAGACCAGATTTTCACGGTGTCTGGAATGGTAGCGAAACACGCCTTTGGGCGGATCAGTGGGAGCCGCTCCAGGACGCCCTAGAGGATCAGCATGGTCCTGCTTGGACGAAGCGTTACATCAAGCCGGCTTTCGACCTGCCATATGACTACGACGCAGACAAGTCGAACTTCGTGTTCGCGCCGGCGGGCGTGATGGCGTGGGGATTCATGTTCTATAACCTGGCTGTTTTCGATAAGTTCGGCGTGAAACCACCCGACGGTTTTGAAATGACCTACGATGAGTTGGTTGATGCGTCCAAGGCGTTCAAGGATGGAGGCATCCAGAGCTTCGCCTATCCTGCCCAGGAAAGAGGACAAAATGGCGATATCTACAATAACTTCTTGAGCATGCTTGCTGGTCCCTCTCCATGGCCACTTGATCAGGCTGAAGCTGGTGAGCTCAAGTTTACAGAACCTGTGTTGGTCGAAACTCTGGCCAATTACAGGAAGATGATGATCGACGATGGCGTTCTTTATGATGATCCATTGGCGGTTACTCCGCCAGAGATCGGTCGAATGAGGGACGAAGAGCTAGTGGCCATGTTCTACGGCGGCTCAATCATGAAGAGGCATGCGGTTAACAACAACTTGCTCGACAAGTGGAGGGTCATGGCGTTTCCGCAAATGCCAGGTACCCTGAGGTCCTCTCGACCTAACTTTGACGTTATGTACGGGTTGGCTGCGCCCACGGGAGGTAAGAATAAGGACGGCGCGATCGCCGCGACGACCTTCATTGACAGCGATCAGGCCCAAAAGATTTCGGCCAAGATATTCACGCCAGCCGTCCGAGGGTTCCCTGAAGTCCCGACCGGCAACGCCGGTTTCGACGCCCAGTACGACCATATGGTCGAAATGATGGCCGTGGCCCATCCGAGGATGCCAAGATATCAGGAGGTGTTCGAAGCCAAACTGGACGCCGTCGAGTTCATGATCCTCGGTTCCAAGACGCCGCAGGAGGCCATGCAACACATCCAGGACGCTTTCGATAACAGGGAGCAGTAGTAAGCGCTCCTCAAAGAAGCAGGCGTCAGGTTTCGCTGGCGCATTGTCAATTACTCTAAGCAGGGTAAGGTCGATGTCGCAATCGGCCCTGCCCTGATGTTTCTGATTACACTCCATGCGGCCCGCCTAACCTAAGCGGATACCAGGAGTAACCGTGCAAGCGCAAGTTAAGGCCATCAGTCCGGCTACGCGCAGAAATGCAAGAGTCCGCCGCATGTTGCTGCGCGTTTTCACACATCTGATGCTCTTGGCCGCCGGTTTTGTGACGATCTTTCCTCTCATTGCGATGTTCGGGATCGCTCTGAAGCCCTTCGGTGCACCGTTGGAAATCATGGCGATGCTTCCCCGGGAGTTTACTCTCGACAATATCGTCAAGGTCTGGACCGACGCTCCCATCGGCGTGATGCTTAAGAACAGCACCATCATCACCGCTGTTACCACGATACTTGTACTCTTCTTGGGCTCTTTGGCCGCATACGGGTTCTCGCGCTGGGATTTCCTTGGATCGAAAGTAGTCCTCCTGACCTTCCTCTTGGGCCTGATGATCCCTGGAGTCGCATTAATAGTGCCCTTGTTCCGAATCGTGCGCATTCTGGGGCTCTTCAACACCTATCCGGCCTTGATTCTGCCGCTGACAGCATTGAGCCTGCCATTCACTATTCTGGTACTGCGGGCATACTTTGACACTCTTCCATACGAAATCGAAGAAGCGGCAATCATGGACGGCGCATCGAGTTTCATGATCTATTACCGGATCGTCCTGCCGATGAGCACGCCTGCTCTTAGTGCCGTCGCGATCTTCCTGGTTCTCGGAACCTGGAACGAATTTCTGCTGGCGATGCTGTTTATGACTGAAACGAACATGCGCACCGCTCCGCTGGCCTGGATCTACTTCACGTATTTCTTTGGCGCTGAACAGCAAGAAGAGCTATTCGCCGCTCTGGCCTGGATTGTGGTGCCTCCGTTGGTGTTCTATTTCATCTTGCAACGTCATTTCGTCAGTGGATTGACGGCCGGCGCCTTGAAAGGATGAACCCTAATCCTCCACTCATGGATTGTGAGAGTTAAGGAGTCTGCCTAGTTGGTAACGCAACTGAGAGAGTTGGCGGTCTCCAATGATGCTCTTGGTGATGCCGAGGAACTTCGCCGGCGCATCGGCGAGGACGGTTATCTGTTCTTCCGACGTTTGGTAGAGCCGCGCCAAGTCTGGGAACTGCGCTCGCAAGTATTGAAGGTACTGGCGGATGGTGGCTGGCTTCATACCGGTGCGCCAGTGGCCGAAGGATTGGCCGAACCATCTCGCACTTGCGTTGAGTGGGAGCCCGAGTACGTTAAGGTTTACAACAACGTACAGAGTCTGGAGGCCTTTCACCAACTGTCCCATTCGCCCGCCATATTGGCCTTGATTGAAGGGCTCGTCGGCGAGCACGTGCTGCCCCACCCGAGCAAAATCTGCCGGATCATATTCCCTCAGAACAACACCTACAGCACGCCGCCGCATCAGGACTTCGTGCACATCCAGGGCACTACGGAAACATACAGCTGTTGGATGCCATTGGGTGAGTGCCCAACTAAACTCGGTGGGTTGGCGATACAGCCCAGTTCGCACATTTCCGAGCCGTACGAATACCATCTTGCGCTCGGCGCCGGCGGATTAGGGGTAGATAGTGAACAACTGAACGACGATTGGCTAACCGCAGACTACGAAGCCGGCGACGCGCTTGTTTTCCACAGTCTTACCATACACAAATCGCTGCCCAACCTGACGCCCGATCGACTCCGGCTCTCCCTAGATCATCGCTACCAGGCAGTGAGCGAGCCGATTGCCGTGCACAATTTACTGCCGCATGGGGGCCAAATCGACTGGGAGGAGGTTTACAGGGGCTGGCAGACCACGGACTTGCAATTCTATTGGAAAGACCTTGAGCTAAGCACGGTCCGGAGTGATCGCGGCCTCCAAGAAAAGGTTGAAGCCGAGGCGTGGCAGCTTGCCAGAAAGGGCAATGACCGTGCGTTGTCGATCTTACAACACGTCGTCTCGGGATACGCTGATCACGAGAAGCGGAGAGTTGCCCGGCAAGTGCTGAGCGAGATGTCTGGCTCGCCCGGACCCACAGCGTAGACTGATGATTGTTCGGCACTCGGGAGGATTTAGACGGCAGACCTGCGATCAGGTTCGAGGCACTCCAGCGAAAAGACGCCCATCTGTGGGGAGATTAGCTAGTATGCGGCAGAAAAGTGCCTGCGCTGATCCAACAAACCGAGGGGGGCGCCGAATTGGCTGAACCCGTCCAAGCGACCACCCAGGCGCGATCACGGTCCTTAGGTGTCCGCTTGCGCCGGATGGGCATCAACGATGGGATGTTTTTCGTCCTGCCGGCCTTACTCGTGTACGCTGGATTCGTAATGTATCCGATCGTGGAGACTCTGCGGCTCAGCGTGTTCAAGTGGGACGGTGTCCACGACCAGAAGTTCGTTGCGTTTGCGAACTACATCAAGATGTTCACCAACGACGACATCTTTTGGATCGGAGTACGCAACACCATTTATTGGATGGTATTCTCTGTCCCTCTACAGTTGGTAGCTGGGCTGATCCTGGCGCTTCTGTTGAATCAGCAAATTAGAGGGCGAGCCTTCTACCGCAGCGTGTTCTTCTCCCCGGCGACGATCTCTATAGCGGTAATCGCCGCCGTGTGGGGCAGAATTTTGGGCCCCCCAAATCTGGGGACGTTCAACGAAATACTCGCCCTGATCGGTCTTGGCCACTTGGCCCACGGTTGGCTGGGCGACGTCAATACATCCATTTTTGCTGCAATTGTTGTGAACACTTGGCGGTTCGTCGGCTTCACGATGGTCCTGTATCTGGCCGCCTTGCAGTCGATTCCCGCCGAGTACTACGAGGCGTCGCGGGTCGACGGCGCTAGCGTGTGGGCGCAGATCCGATATGTCACAATACCATTGCTAACGCCCATGACAGTCACTCTGACCATGTTGGGTGTCATTCGGACCATGCGCGAGTTTGAGTTGCTCTTCGTTCTCACCAGGGGCGGACCAGCCCATCAGAGTGAACTGATCTCATTGCACATATACAACCAGGCTTTTCTATTCGCCAGGTTTGGCTATGCCTCTTCGATTGCCGTGGTCTTGATGATAGCAACAATCTTGCTGACGATTATCCAGTTGCGGGTGTATACCGCGTACGGCAGGGTCGAGCGATGAATTGCGCGACAAAAGATCTTTGAGAAACGCCGAAGACTAACCGACGGGTATCGATTGCCGGATGGCTGAACTTGACGGCCGATTGAGCCGCGTCCACCCGAAGAATACAACCCGCACTCCGGTGCTCGCCGTTGCGTTTATCGGCGTGTTGATCATCCAAGGTGGACACGAGATCGAACATGTTGTCCGGGTCGTGCAGCACGCCATACTCAACATTCCAGAGGCCAAGGGGCTGCTCGGCCAACATTTTGACTTGGAACCCCTTCACCTCGCCTTCAATTTGCCGTTCCTCCTGCTGCTGCTAATGGTGTACAGATTGAGCGGTGCTCACCGACCTGACCTGTGGACCCGTGGGATGACGGCTTGGTGGTTGCTCAACATAGCGGTTTTCATTCAGGCTTATCACGTCGTAGAGCACCTATTCAAGATATGGCAGTTTATCGACACCGGCCGGGACGGCACACCGGGCATTCTCGGCAATGCGTTTCATCTGGTCTGGTTACATTTCGCACTCAATACACTAGCTTACTTGCCCGCCGCAGCTGCATTTTGGGTTGGCGGGTTCCAACGTCATCTTGGGGCTGATCTGCGAGCGGCTTGGGCCGAACTGGGTGGACGCCCGGCTGCACGGGAACGTTCGGAGGGAGCGCCCGCGTTGTCGCGACGCACTTTGCTGATCGGTGCAGCTGCAATGGCCGGCGCAGGCGCTATTGGGGCCGCTCGGTATTCAGTGGCAGTCCGGCGTCCCGAACTCGATTTGCCAGAATTCGCCGATGTTACCTCCGCCGCCGGCATCACGTTCCGTCACCAGGCGCATGATCGCGCGGATGCGGTTCAGGCCGGCGCGGCCTTTTTCGATTTCAATGGCAACGGTCTGCCCGACATATTCTTCACCAACGCCAGCGGCCCGAACGCGATGTACCGTAACAATGGAAACGGAACTTTTACCGATGTCGCCGCTGAAGCCGGCCTGGCAGACCCTGATGGGATCGCCGTCGGAGTCGCGTGCGCCGACTACGATAACGACGGTCACTGCGATCTGTTGGTGACCACAATGACCGGGCTGAAGCTTTTCCACAATAATGGCGATGGTACGTTCACAAATGAGACCGAAAAGGCGCGTCTCTTAGTGACAGGTGGACATCCGGCTTCGGCTGCCTGGGGCGACTTCGATAACGACGGGAATCTGGATCTATACGTTAGCTATTGGATCGACCAGTCGCCACCCGATTACTACACGCCCGACGCCCAAGGCCGCTATTACAAGGCAGTGGCGCGTGAACATCGGTTATTCCGAAACCTTGGCGATGGGATATTCTCCGATGCCACCGACTATTTAGGACCAGATCGCAATCATGGCGCTGGCCTCGTGGTTGGTTTCTTCGACTACAACGATGACGGACGATCAGATATCTACGTAGTCAATGACTTTGGTCAACACGTCCGGCCCAATATTCTGTTTCGCAACGAAGGTCCCGGTGAGTCCGGCTGGAACTTCACTGACGTGAGTTTCGCGGCCGGGGTCGATGCCGGGTTCCACGGCATGGGACTGGCGGTTGGCGACTACGATGCGGATGGTCGCTTGGACATGTATGTGACGAACTGGGGAGATAACGTGCTCTACCGCAACCTTGGCGACGGGACGTTTGATGAGACTACTAACCGAGCTTGGGTCGGACGCGGCGTCGTCAGGGGTGAGAAGTCGGTTGGTTGGGGGGCCGGCTTCTTGGACTTCGACAATGATGGTTTGCTTGATCTCTATTTCGTGGCCGGGACGATTTACCCAGAGAAGAACTCGGATGGGCAGCTATCCACCCGACCAACCTAACGCTCTTTTCCGTAACCCCGGCGACAGATCGTTCCGTGACGTATCGAGGATCACAGGTACCGACCACACCGGCTGTGCCCGCGGCTTCGCTATGGCAGACATTGATGGCGATGGCTTTCTGGACCTGCTTGTAACTAATATCGATCAACGGCCGGCTCTTCTAAGAAACTCCGGCAACAGCAATCGGTGGTTGCAAGTCGAGCTGGTAGGCAAGCGAAGTAATAGAGATGGCATTGGTTCTAGGCTGACTTTAACTGCCGGCGGCAAGCGGCAGATCCGCGAGATATTGAGCGGAACTTCCTTTCTTTCCCAGCACAGCCTGGCAGCTAATTTCGGTCTGGGCCAGATAAATCGTATCGACGCACTTGAGATTCGATGGCCGAGCGGCGTGGTCCAGACTCTGCTTGACCTCCCCGTCAATCAACGAATCACCGTGTCCGAAGCAGCGTAGTTAGGGAGTCCGACTCCCGCAAAGGAGCAATGATGGAGATTTGCAAACGCGCACCCGTGACCGTGAATCCGGTCCTGCTGCATCCCGCCGAAAGACGCATACCGCTGGACGGTTCGTGGCAGTTCCGCCTGGACCCGGAGGACAAGGGCCTGTCCGAGCGGTGGCATACTTTCGGGGACCTTCCAGATACTATTGAGGTTCCTGGCACATGGCAGGGCCAAGGATTCGGTGGTGACGGCGTCGAGCTGCCTTGGAACAATGGACTGCCAGTTCGGACGTTCCGCGCTACCTACACCGGCACCGGCTGGTATGCTCGTCGATTCAGGATACCTCATGATTGGCAAGGTCTGCGGGTTTGGCTGAATTTCGGCGGCGTTCATCCAAGCGTTGATGTTTGGTTGAATGGGACTAAATTGGGCGAGCAACATAGCGCACCATTCGTCCCCTTTGGCTTCGAGATAACGGACGTGCTCACCTTAAACGCAGAAAACGTGCTCGTCGCACGCGTGCACGAAAGACGCCGTGACATGGGACTGGCCTACAATTACCAGGGGAATTGGTCCGGCCTTTATAGGGGCGTGGAACTGACCGCTACTGGAGCGAGCTTTCTGGACCAGCTTTGGATACATCCGGATGTAGACCAGGAACGCCTTGAGATGAAAGCCTGGACTGCAGACCCGGATTCCTCGCCGGGGCCGCTGACACTGCGAGTCTCAGTCCGGCCTGTATCAGGAGCTTCACCGGCAGTGACCACCGAAGTGCCGGTAAACACTGACCGGAGCGATCTGAGCCTGTCCGTGCCTTCACCAGAGCTATGGAGTCCGGACGCGCCCAATCTCTACCGCGTGGATGCTCAATTGGCTCAGGACAACGAGGTGTTGGACTCAAGGAGCGAGCGCATTGGGTTTGTCAAGCTGTCGACTGAGGGCAAACATTTCCTGATCAACAACGAGCCTTACTTTATCCGCGGTACCGGTGATTTCGTCTCTAGTCCCGAGACGGGGTCTCCGGATACCGATCGCGGCCGATGGCGCAAGAAACTGTCCGCATTACGCGAATACGGATACAACCAAGTCAGGTGCCAATCGTTCGTATATTCGCCCGAGTATTTGGACGTGGCAGATGAAGTGGGTTTGTTGATCCAGAGCGAAATGGGCATCTTGGGTCCCTGGGGACAACAGACCATGTGGCACGTGCAACAGTGGCCGCAACCTACCCCGGACAATCACGAAGCTCTAAAGTGGCAATGGGATCGAGTGGTAATGCGCGATGTGAATCACCCCTCGGCCATTATTTACTGCATGAGCAATGAGTTGGGTGCCGACACTCTGTATCCACGCATCGCTTGGCAGGCCTATTGGGATACGAAAGCCATCAGACCGTCGGCTTTCGTGATTTGGACCGATGGCGGGTGGAATGAGAATCTGCCAGCAGACTTCGTCAACGACGAGGCATCTGATGCCGTGTACCGCAGTGCCAGAGGTGGCGAGGGTGTGGATGACCGGACCGAGAAACCGGTGATCCAGCACGAGTTTCGATGGTGGGTTTCATATCCGGACGTAAGAATTCGTCACAAGTACTCCGGCGCGGTTCGGCCTTTCGCCGCCGAAACTGCCTATGAGGCTGCTGCCCGCCACGGCCTTGCCCACGTCTTGCCCCGAGCCGCCGCCACCAGTCAGCGACTCCAATGGGTCGAAGCAAAAGGTAAGATGGAGGCTTGTCGGCGGGACAATCCCCGGATGGCGGGCATCAGCCATTTCATGGCTATGGATTTGAACATGTCGCCGCAGGGCATCTTCGACGAATTCTACGAGCGCAAGTATGCTGACAGCTCGCTGTGGCTGGAAACCAACGGCGATACCGTGATATTGTCCAGCTTGGGATTTGATGACCGGGTCTTGAGCGCCGGCGACAAGTTGCAATGTGATCTATCAGTGTCGGACTTTTCGCATCCGCCGCTCCAGCGCCCGCAACTCGAATGGAAGCTCGTATCAGACGGTGAAGTCTTGGCTGCGGGACAAATTGCATATTCGCACCGGCCCTATCTGACTTGTCCTGCCGGCCAAGTGGAGGTGACCCTTCCCGACGTCCCCAGCCCACGAACCGCCACGGTGCAAGCGGAATTGCGCGAGGGTGGGCGAGTACTTACCAACCATTGGGACCTGTGGCTATTGCCCAAGGAAACTCATTTACCTTCGTCGGTGTACCTCTACGGCGAGCCCCAGCATACGTGGCTCAAGGGTGTCACCGGCTTGCCGGTAATGGAGGAGCCGGCCGGCAATAGAGGCGCGCGTGCGGTCCTGACCGAACGCATCGACGAGAACATGGTCCAGTTTGCCCGCCAGGGGGGACGGGTCATCCTCGCAGCGTCCGAAGGGTTGCTGCGTCCATTCGTTCAAAGAAGAATGACTGAACAGGAACGTTATTTCTTTGGTTTTACCGCGAACGATCCTCCCTTTGAGCACGGTCACACGGGGACGATTATCGAGGACCATCCTATGCTCGGCGACCTGCCGCACGACGATTTTGCCGACCTGCAGTTTTTCCGCATGATTGGCGACTCGGCGCCTCTGGATCTTGAGCCCTTGGGCCTCAATAGTGGCGAGCCGACAATTCGGGTTATGCACAGCTATCCAGCATGCCGGCCGCTGGCGTACCTGGTGGAGTGTTCGCTCGGCCAGGGATCGTTAATCTTGTGCGCCCTCAAACTTGATCAGTCGTTGGCCGAAGGACGCTATCTGCTCGGCCAGATTTGCAAATATGCGGTGGGCGAAGAGTCTCAGCCGATGCTTGAAATATCCGACGACTCCATCAGCAGCTTGATCAAAGGTACGGCAATACCATAGAAGCCAGGTCCCACCGAACAGACTCCGTTCCGTCAGTCAGGTTTGTGGCGTTGTAACGGTGACCGTATCGAACGGCGTTGGAGTCCGCAGATTCGCTCTCCGGCTATCGATCCACTTGATGCTACTATTCGCCGCCTTGGTAGTGCTATTCCCCCTTCTTGCGCTGTTTGGCGATGCACTGAAGAAGCCGGGCGTCCCAACAGACTTCCTGTTGATATTTCCACGCCAACTCTCCCTCGCGAACATTGGAGCGGCCTGGTCAACGGCCACCATCGGGACGATGTTGAGGAACAGCGTCATTATCACGACCGTTACTACTTCGACCGTGCTCTTGCTAGGCTCTCTAGCGGCTTATGGGTTTTCGCGCTGGAAGTTTCTCGGCTCCCGTGTAATCCTTATGACCTTCCTCTTGGGATTGATGCTGCCCACTGTCGCGCTGATCATCCCACTTTTCAGGATTGTTCGTATTCTCGGGCTGTTCAACACCTATCCGGCGATGATTCTCCCGCTCACGGCATTGAGCCTGCCGTTTGCTATCTTGGTGATGCGGGCATATTTTGATACGCTTCCTCGCGAAATTGAGGAAGCCGCGACTATGGATGGCGCATCAAGCCTCCAGAGGTTCTACCGCATCGTCCTACCGATGAGCATGCCGGCCCTCACTGCGGTGGCTATATTCCTGGTCCTGGCGACCTGGAATGAGTTCCTGTTGGCGATGGTCTTCATGACCGACAAGGAGATGCGTACCGCCCCTCTCGCATGGATCTACCTCAATAGATTTGCTGCACTGACCTGGATCGTGGCCCCGCCCCTGGTCTTCTATTTTCTTCTTCAGCGTCAATTCGCGAGTGGGTTGACCGCCGGCGCATTGAAGGGATAAACAGCTTGGAGCATTCAGCTCGCAAACGTCTCCCATCAACGTTCTAAGACCTTGTCAGGGTGCCACTTTCACCCCCGATAGCCGCCCTTCGTTAGCCGATTCGCCGTATTTGTTGCCGGTGTATGCGTAGTAAAGATTCGTGAGAGGCGGCCGGGATTCGTCGTGATATCCCATGTCAATGAACTTTCGCAGCCTCTTCATCCGGCGCGGGCCGGCTGTATCGACCAAACGGTCGGAATATAGTCGAAGTCCTGCCTTGCAATACGGTAGGTGTGCTTCGTTCACGCCCATTAGGTGGTATCTCTGCCAATTGTGGGTCGGACTGGCTTCGAAGTGGAGGCCGAACATCCTTCGACCGGCATGCCCTCCCCACGACGAGTGCAAGAGCTCGTGACGGAACAGGACAACGTCGCCGGGGTCAGATTCGAGCGGAAAAGATCCGGGTATGTCAGGCGAATTGAAGTCGTAGATACCTGAATCTCTTGCTCTGATCATTGCTTCGTGAAACTCGCGGTGATGGCTACCTGGGATGACGCTGAGACAGCCTGAACCTGCCCTGACCGGATCGAGATAGAAAGCCATGTGAGCGCCTGGGTGGCCGGGAACTCCAGCGTCGCTGTGCCAGCCACTGTTGCCTACGTAAAGGTGTCCGCCGGAGCTATGGTAGATGCAGTCATCGCCAAACAGCCCTTCCACGATGTCATTGATCCTGGCGTCGTCGATGAGTTGGTCGAAGCGGTCATCACCCTCGGTTATCGGGTATACGTGCAGGCTTCTCGTATTATCATATCCGGTCTCGGCCGCCGCCTTCTCCATTACGTGCGTGAAAGCCGCCTCGATGTCTGCCATCTCGCTTGACGAGAATAGCTTGCGGAACACGAGGAATCCCATCACGTCATACCGCTTCTGGTCATCAACGGTTAAGTTGGTCGAAGTGGACGTTCGTGGCTCACTCATAGTTCTCTCCTTGCTCGCTGAAATATCGGTGGGGTGATCGCCGCAATCGAAGGTATTTGCGAATACCCGGGTCTGTATTACCCACCAGCGACGAGATTGTTTCGGTCACACATCAGTTTTTAGTGCGCCACAGTCGACGCCGTCGATCCCCATAGGAGCATTTATGTCTGGTATTATTGTAAACCGTTCAAGGTCCATTGTTCGTAATCGAGCCTTTACTCTAGTGGTCGCCATGAACGCGATGGCGGACTGTGCAGCAACAACGTACTTCGCCGCAAAGAGATAGAACAAACCGCAAGGAAAGGTGAAGGTAAGGCGCAATGAAGCTGAGTCGATCACAACTCGATACATTCGAGGAACAAGGTTATCTCCATATTAATGACGCATTGGGTCCGGCCGATATCGACCCGGTCATATGGGAATACGAAGGTATAGTGGATCGACGGGCTCGCAAGCTGTACGCCGAGGGAAAGACTACCTCCCTTCACGAACGCGAGCCCTTCAACCGCCGTATCCTCAGGATTGCTGAGGAAGCCCCGGAGATCTCCGCCAACCTATTCCCCCAACACACTCTGGGTCGGGCTGCGTTCCAACTGATCTGCAACCCCACAATCCTCCAAATCGCGGAATCGCTGGTCGGCCCGGAGATATTGTCGCATCCAACGATTCTCCTCCGGCCTCGCATGCCCGATCGCGTTCCGAGCCAGTTCTCTTACTATGTTGGCAAAGACGCAGGTGGCGAATTGCTGAGTTGGCATCAGGACTCGGGCGTGTTCGATCCCGAAGCCGACGATACCCTCATCTTGACCGTCTGGATAGCGTTGTCCGACGCCACCGAAGAGAATGGATGCCTGGTCGTTATACCGGGCAGTCACAAGTACGGCATCCGCCGACACGTACCGAGACCCGAAAAGTTGGACCTCATGATCCCGCCAGAAGAGTTGCCCCCCGGAGATGTTACTCCGCTGCCCACGAAGGCGGGAGGCCTGATCGTTTTCAATAACTATCTGTGCCATGGAACTCTTCCCAACAGGTCGAATAACGTTAGGTGGAGTGCTGACTTTCGTTATCAGGACCCGGCCAAACCGACTGGTCAGCCCGATCTCAGGGGCTTCATTGCACGCAGCCAGAAGGATCCGGACAAAGTCCTCGCCTACCCCGAGTGGGTCAGCCTTTGGGAGCGAAACCGGGCCGCGGCCGATTCCCGCTCGAAGCCGAGAGTGGCGCCTTGGCGGGTGCGTTGGGGCTACGCGGCCGATCAGGAAGCGCAAGCATCTGGATGATGGGAGGTCGCCGTAATGTACTCTGTACGTGGACTTAAGATCGGGGAATCGATGGCCGTGGGCCCCATAATGTTCTTCATGGGCCACTGGGATGAGCTTCAGTACGCTCCCCACTTTATCTGGTTGGTCCAGGGCTGTGGTAAGACGATCTTGGTCAACACCGGTTTGCCCCAGGATCCGGAGGATCTAGAGATTTTGAACGACGCCTGTAGATCCGCCCACCCCCAAAACTTCTTCGCGCCCGGCCATATCTGGCCTCCTCAGGATGTCCTGGCTGAGGTTGGCGTCGAGCCGGCCGATGTAGATATCGTCCTGAACATCTCAATGCAGGCTTATGCGACTGGCAACATCGAGCTATTTCCTAACGCCGAGATTTATACTTCGCGGCTCGGCTGGATAGACTTCCTTGCCCCTGAGCGGCCGTCGGGCCTTAATAGAGAGGTAGTCTTTACCGACGCGACCATCACCTACCTGCTGACCGAGGCGTTTGATCGGCTGCATCTGGTGGGGAACGAGCAAGAGGTGCTGCCAGGGATTAAGATGTTCTGGGTCGGGGCTCACCACCGTGGCTCGATGGCTCTCTCCATTCAGACGACCAAAGGAACAGTTGTATTGTCGGATTCGATCTTTCGCTATGAGAACTTTGAGGAGGGCATCCCGATCGGGGTCGTCGAGAACATATTCGAATGGCATGATGCGCTCGCCCGCATCCGCGAGGAAGCGGACATAGTAGTGCCTATGCACGACAACGAGGTGCTGGTCCGCCACCCCGATGGCATTATCGCCTGAGCAGGAGCAAACCTTGGTCGCAGAAGAGCGAAAGGCGCGCGTAGCTGTCGCTGGGACAGGTTGGTGGGCTACCTATACCCACCTACCGGCACTGCTGGCTCGTCCGGATGTAGAGGTTGTGGCAATCGCGGACAGCGATCGGGACAGACTTCGCCGAGCAGCAGACAACTATGGCCTGAAGCGTGCCTACACGGATTTTCATGAGATGTTCGAGCGAGAATCTCTGGACGGAGTGGTAGTCTCGGCGGCTCAGGATGCTCACTACGAGATCGCCCTCGCCGGCTTGGAGGCGGGTTGTCACGCGCTCATTGAAAAGCCCATGGTTCTGCACCCGAACGAAGCCCGAGAATTAGTCGATTTGGCAAAGCTCAAGAAGCTTGAGATCTTAATGAGCCACCCTTGGCACTACACTGCGCATGTGCAACGGGCCCGTGAACTGGTGCTTGCCGGCGAACTGGGCGAAGTGCAGTTTATGTCCAGTATTTTCACTTCCGCTGCTTACCCGACCCTGCGCGGTGATATTCTTGAGAATGATCCTGCCTTCGATCCGCCGGTGACACCACCCATGGCCGATACGAATACCAGTCGTCGTCGCGGCGGCGGGCAAGGCTATATTCAGGTAACACATTCGGCGGCGCTGAGTTTCTGGGTAACCGGCCTGGAAGCAAAACAGGTGTCCGCTTATATGCATCGCTTGGATTTGGCGGTGGATGTGGTGGATGCCATCAGTATGCGGTTGAGCAACGGAGCTGTGGGCACGGTGTCGAGTACTGCCAATCTGGGACCAAGCGATGGCGGGCAACACACGCTGTCCGTCTATGGTAGTCGAGGGTATCTTATGCTTGACTTGATCGCCGGTACCATGCTCGTACGGTCCCACGACGGAGCGGTCCAGTCGTCGCCGAAATTGCCGGCCGACGCCACGTACCCGCGTTTCGCTCCTGCCAATAACCTGGCGGACGTGATCTTGGGCAAGGCGAGCAACCTTTCGCCGGGCACAGTCGGCCAGGCTACTGTCAACTTCCTTGATGCGGCTTACCGTTCCGCAGACGCGGAAGGCATCCCGATAGAAGTCGCCTAGGAACCTTGCGCGAGATTTATAGTGGCATACGCGGGGCCTGTTGATTCCCAAGGCGGCCGAAAAACCGCTGCCTCCCGCCATTCCCGGCGGGCGCCGTCATCCCCGCGCACACGGAAATCCTGTGTAAAGCCGGCTCTCGGTCCCGCCTTGGGCGGAGAAACGGACGACCCTGTTGGGGTGCGGAACAAGGGTGGAGTGTGGAACTAGAAAGAGTTATCCTAGGATTAATCAAATGGCGGTCGAAGAAGCGATCTGATCCTTTGGCTTGGGAGTGACTTGTCCCGGAGGTCCGAACGTGCTTGTGCTCGATGAAACCAGAATCGATCAATTCAACCGAGATGGATATTTTGTGGTCGAGAATCTCCTCGATTCCGAGCTCGACTTGAGGCCGGTGGAGGAAGAGTATGCCGCGCGACTAGATTATCTTGCCGCCAAATGGTATGCCGAGGGAAAGCTGAGGTCGACGTACGGTGAATACCCGTTCGGTAAGCGCATTTCCAAGGTGCTGGTAGAGGCCGGGTTGGATAGCCACCAGTACTTCCGTCCCACTTTTGCCGAAACGGTCAAGCGGAGTTCAACCGGAGCGATCTCTTCCGTTATCGGTGTGTCAGGGGACCTCCCAATTCACCTCGGTCCGGCACTTTTCAACCTGTTGCGCAGTCCGCGAGTTCTTGATGTGATCGAATCGCTCATCGGTCCAGAGATTTACAGCCATCCCCTGCAGCTCGTCAGGCTCAAGGTTCCCGAGAACATGGTGCCTGAGTCCTATTGGGACGGGGTCACTAACAGGGTGGACTGGCATCAGGACTTGGGTGTCGTTCTATCCGAGGCTGATGACACGGATATGATCTCGGTCTGGTTCCCGATGACCGATGCAACGATTGAAAACGGCTGTCTGGTCATCGTACCGGGCAGCCATCACGACGGGCTTGCGCAGCATTGCCTCCCCAACAAGAGCAAGGGCAAAGATATGACTCACATTCCTGAGGAGTTGGTGCCTTTGGATAGAGCGATACCGATGCCTATGAAGCGGGGTAGCGCGCTTTTCTTCCATCGCCGGCTAATGCACTCGTCGCTGCCGAACAACAGCGACGACCTTCGGTGGAGCTTCGACTTTCGTTACACCAAGATTGGCCAGCCGACTGGACGATCTTGGCTTCCCGGCTTTGTTGTCCGCAGCCGAGAGAATCCGGCGAGTGAGTTGCACAACTGGCGTGATTGGGCCGATCTATGGCATCAGGCTCGAACGCGGCTTGCCGGTAACAAAAATGGGCAGTTGCATCGATGGGACGATTCTTCGCCAGTATGCCTATGAGCGGTAGTTTCTCCTACAACCCGTGACCTGTAGGGGTTAGCCATTTCATCAGCCGGCAAGAACGCAACCTTTGCCTTAGCATAGGAAGAAATCCAACTCACTTGGAGTATGCTCATTGCCTACTCACTGGTTGGTTCGTTCAAAGATTCAGCACCGGTTGGAGCGCCTGTCAGAACGGGAGTATTCTTCGCGCCTTCCGATATCCGACATCATTGCGTGGTTTGCGCCCCACTATGTTCCATACCGTGAATTGGACCTTTCGCTCTTCTCCTCTTTTCAGACGGGCACTCTTTGGGGAGCCGACGGCGCGAAGGGCTATTTTCACCTGCGCTTCACCCTGCCGGCCGACATGGCCGGAGAGGAAGTGCGATTACTCTTGGACACGGGCGGCGAAGGATTGTGCTTCCGTGACGGACAACCGTGGCAGGGCGCCGACTGGGCTCACCCGGAGGTGCTGCTAGCCAACCCGGCTGATGGAGGCGAGCAATTCAACCTCATGGTCGAGGTCAATCCGGTCAAGGACTACTGGGGCGGAAAGATCCCTCGCCCCAAGCCGAAAGATACCGGCGCAAGCGAGGTTCTGTTCTCCGAAGCAGACCTAGTTGTGGTTAATAAGCCCGTGCGAGCCTTCCGGCGCGCGGCCAGCCTGCTCTACGAGCTGGCCACCACCCTCATCGAGCGGAGCCAAGCCGTTCGCACCTTGGATCAACTCTCGGAACAGTTCTACTACGAGCTTGCTCCAACCGTGCCTGAGAGCCCATACCGCGCTGAGCAGATTCTCCACACGTTGGACGCCGCGGTGGATCGCCTGGATCTTCTGGCTGATGGAGAAGAGCTTGCGGAGCAGGCTGCGGAGGCGCTGATGCTGCTGGAGCCCGTTCTCAAGGAGCCAGGTGCGCCCAGTCGATTCGTAGTGAATGCGCTGCCCAATTCGCATTTGGACGTGGTGTGGATGTGGGCCCTCGATGAGACCGTTCGCAAGACCGCCCGTACGCTAACTTCCACTTTACGCCTTCTTGACCGATACCCGCATTATCGTTTCCTGTTCAGCCAAGCTATCTTGATGCAGATGGTCAAGGACCACTTCCCACGACTCTACGAACGGGTTCGGGATGCGGTGCGGAACGGCCGGCTCGACTATACCGGAGCCATGTGGGTTGAGCCGGACTCCAATCTGCCGGCCGGCGAGTCGCTTGTGCGCCAACTGTTGCTTGGAAACCGCTTCGCCAGAGAGGAATTCGGTAGCTCAAGCCGACTACTCTATCTGCCTGATGTATTTGGATGTTCGGGGGCCCTGCCCCAACTTCTGCGTAAGGCCGGTGTACCCTATTTCATGACAGTGAAAATCCACACGAACGAGGACAATCGCTTCCCCTACGCTTGGTTCTGGTGGGAAGGGATTGACGGATCGCGGGTCTTGGCTCACGCGCCCCCCAGTCCCATGGAAAAGGAGTTATCGCCGGAGATGTTGCTGGATGTCGAGCATCGATTTCCCCAGCACGGGCAGATAAACAGGACTGCACGTCCATGGGGATGGGGCGATGGTGGTGGTGGTCCGACCGAGGAGAGCGTCGAGCGAATGACCCAGACGAAGGACTTGGCCGGCCTGCCCAAAGTGCGCGTGCAGAACGCCGAGGAATACTTCGACGAAATGGCGGCGAACCCTGAAAGCCTCCCCGTGTGGCGCGGGGAGATCTACTTCGAGCGTCACAGGGGAACCCTGACCCACCAGGCCGAAACCAAGCGCCTCAGCCGGCGAGCCGAGCAGGCTCTCTACGAGGCAGAGATTCTGGCTGTCCTCACCGGCCGAATACCCGCCGCCAATTTCGACGCGTGGTGGCGGTCGCTCTGTTTACAGCATTTTCACGACATCGTCACGGGTAACAGCATGACCGAGGTGAACGTCGAGGCTCGCCGTGCACTCGAGCAGATCGTCGACCAGGCCGGAGCGGCGGTGGATGAATGCCTAGCCTCTCTCGCCGGCGCAGGTGACCAGCTCTTCGTTTGGAACCAACTGAGTTGGCCGCGATCGGAGATTGTCGATTTACCTGCCCAAGCTGACGATACCTCGTGGCAACTGCCCAACGGCCTCAAGCTCCTTACCCAGGGCACGAGTGAAGGAAGCATCGCGCTGGTTACGGATGTTCCGGGCGTTGGCTATCGTCGATTGCCGGCAAGTCGAACCGCGAATGAGCAGGTTGTACCATCCATTCGCCTCGGTAGTGATGGGATGAGCGCAGAAAATGGAATTATCAGAGCGCAAATCAACCAGTCCGGACAACTCGTCTCCCTTTACGATTTGCGGGCGAATCGCGAAGTGCTGCCAAGCGGAGCCGTAGGCAACGAGCTGCGCCTCCACGAAGACATCCCTGCCCCTCGCTTGTTCGGGTCGTTGGACGGAATCGAGATCAATGCGTTTTACCGACAGAAATATGAGACTCTCCTTGCCGAAGACGTCTCAGTCGTGGAAAAGGGCCCCCTTAGGGTCGCGTGGCGATGCGCCTACAGATTTGGACGCAGCCGGCTTGTGCAGCAGATTCGTGTGTACGCCCACACGGCGCGTCTAGACTTTGAATCTTGGATCGATTGGCACGAGGATGAGCGGTTGCTGCGAGTCTATTTCCCCGTGGACGTAAACTCTGAACGCGCTACTTTCGAAATTCAGTTCGGCGCAGTTGCGAGGTCAACTCATGACAATACGTCTTGGGATCAAAGCCAGTTTGAGGTGCCGGCGCAAAAATGGGCTGACCTGTCGGAAGAAGGCTATGGGGTCGCCCTGCTCAATGACAGCAGGTACGGCTACGCGGTGAAACATGGCGTGATGTCCTTGTCGCTGTTGCGGGCTCCGACCTACCCTGATCCGGTAGCCGACCGAGGCGAACATCGTCTCGTGTACTCCCTATATCCCCATTTGGGAGACTACCAGGACGGCGGTGTTGTGCGCGAGGCGATGTCTCTGAACATGCCGTTGCGGGCGCGTTTGGCCGGCGATGGCCCAAAGGCACATTCTTACTTGGAAGTGGACGGCGCACACGCGATTCTGAGCGCATTGAAGCCGGCCGAAGATGGGCGAGGTGCCGTTCTACGACTCTACGAGGCGCACAATCATCGCGGACCGGTTACGGTTCGAGGGCCTATCCGGGAGGCCGTTGAGGCTACCCTCATCGAGGAACCGTTGGAAAGCGTACCTGTAGTTGACGGTGAGTTCACCTTTGAGGCTCGGCCCTACGGTGTACACACGTTCAGGATTTCATAGTTCAGGCTCGACTCGTCGACAGGTGCCGGCTGCTGTTTTATTCGTTTAGAAATGGACCAGTACAAGTTCAGACACACCTCGCACAGTAAGTTGTTCAGATTTAGGGGTCCCTGCCCTATGGCGTAATCTCGCATCGATCAAAGCCTACCGCTGCCGGCGACTTCTTATTCTCGGAAGCAAGGAACAGATTGCCTGGGGAATCCGCCTGTGGCGGATGACGGGGGACATGCGGGTGTCCCCCACTGCACAAGTCCCCCTTTCCGCGGGCTGAGATCACGTGCGACGATTAAGCCGTGTTAGCTCACGGGCATAGAGGAGAAAAACACTCAAATCCGAACAGTTACTGGACGATGTGCAGTTAAGCGACGGTACATTAAATTCTTAAGGCTCGTACCCATTGTGTCCGCACGGTCAAGATCTTGAACCTCTCGTGTACCCTGAAGGAAAGTGATATTTGTACTGTGTATCATTGTGACCGCTGTCACACTATACTCTAGAGACTGGATCGTATTCACTTGAGTATGTTGAAACGGTCTGGTTCCTTATCTATATGGAAGGCATCTATGGCGGACTTCGGGCAAATTGGAGGATGAGTCTAAATTGTATAGCACGATCGTGAACTACAGGCTCCGGCGGCCATCATTTCTGGCCGGCTTTGGCGCGTTAGCGACCTTACTGATTCTGGCTGCCTGCGCGCCGCAGGTTGTAACCGAAGAGAAGGTAGTAGTAGTAGAGAGGGAGGTTCCGGTCGAGAGGGTAGTGACGCAAGTAGTCGAAAAAGAGATAGATAAGCTCATTACCGTCGAGGTGGAAAAGCCTGTTGAAGTCGAGACGATTGTCACGGTCGAGGTCGAGAGACCTGTGGCGGTGGATAGAGTCGTAACGGTCGAAGTTGAGAAGGTGGCCGTTGTCGAGGTGGAGAGGGTAGTTGAGGTGGAAATGCCCGTCGAAGTGGAACGGATGGTAACGGTTGAAGTCGAAAAGGTTGTCACCGCCACCACGGTGCCTGAGGAGCCAACACCAGAGCCAAGGACGGTCGATCAGGCCTCGATAGTTGCTCAACTCAGAAAGAATGCTGAGGAGTTTGAGTACGCAATAGGTAAACCGGGCGGCACGCTAACCTTTGCAACTATCTCAGAACCGCTCACATTCAATCTCGCCATTGCCAATGACGCCTCTTCCTCCGGTGTGCTGTCATATGTCTTCGATGGCTTAACCGAGACCTCGTGGCTCACAGATGAGGTTGAGCCCTCGCTGGCTGAGTCTTGGACGCGGTCGGACGACGGCCTGACCTGGATATTCAATCTCCGGAAGGATGTGAGGTGGCATGACGGGCAGCCGTTCACCGCCCACGACGTCGGCTTCACCTTCAACCGGATCATCTACAACGACGACATCCCCGCCAGCAGCCGCCCGGCGTTCAACTTCCGTTTCATCGATGAAGAGACCGGCCAGTGGCAGCAAGGGCAAATGACTGTCACCGTACTGGACGATTACACGGTCGAGTTCGTCTTGCCCGTCCCGTTTGCCCCGTTCCTCCGCTCGATGGGTACCGCGATTTATCCGAGGCATATCCTCGAAAAGCATGTCGATGACGGCACATTTGCTTCGACATGGGACATCGATACCGACCCGGCCGAGATCATAGGAACCGGCCCATTCACCATCGCGGAGTACGTTCCAGAGGAGCGTGTGGTGATGCGGCGGAACCCGGACTATTGGCTGAAGGACTCCGCCGGCAACGCTTTGCCTTACTTGGACGAAGTGATTCACGTCATTGTCCCCGACCTCGACGCCGAGCTGGAGAAATTCCTGTCCGGGGAAGCTGACTATCACGGCGTGCTCGGAGAGGAGCTGTCCCAGCTAGAACCGCTGCAGGAAGAAGGAAACTTCACCATTTTCAAGCGGGGCCCCGCTTTCGGTACTACGTTCCTGGGATTCAATATGAACCCGGGCGTGAACGCCGACACCGGCGAATCGTATCTACCGCCGGAGAAGCTCGAGTGGTTCCGCAACAAGTATTTCCGGCAGGCTGTCGCGCACACGTTTGACAAGGACACGATCATTGCGGACATCCTTCACGGCGCCGGTTATCCCCAGTGGTCCTCCATCAGTCCGGCAACAGGCGATTTCCACAATCCGAATGTACGGAGGTATGAGTACGACATTGACAGGGCCAACGAGATCCTGGACAGCTTGGGCTGGGTCGACACCGACGGGGACGGGATACGTGAAGATACAGATGGCAACAAGATCGAGTTCTCGCTCGTAACGAATTCCGGCAACAGCGTACGTGACCAGGTCGCTAGGAAGATTCACGACGGAATGGAGCTGATCGGCCTCAAGGTCGATTACGAGTTGATCGACTTTGGCGTCTTGGTAGACCAGCTAACCGCATCATATGACTGGGAGGCAATGGTCATCGGGTTCACCGGCGGACCTGACCCGTACGGCGGGATCACTTTCTGGCACTCCAGTGCGCCCTTGCACCTCTGGCATCCCAACCAATCCAAGCCAGCGACCGAGTGGGAGGCTGCAATTGACACTCTATATGTCAGAGGCAGCCAGGAGTTGGACCGCGACAAGCGTGTAGAGCATTACCGTCGCGCCCAGGAAATAGCAGCCGATAACGTGCCGGTCATCTACACGACACTATCCGAGCGGTTGGCAGCAGTGCGAAACGTCTTCGGCAACACGACGCCAACCCTGTACTCGCTATGGGACGTTCGCTACCTCTACAGAACCGATCAGTGACATTCTGAAGCCATAAAGACCGCGCTGGGCCAAGGGATAATCTCAAACTAGAGGATCGCCCCTCGACGTTTTAAACATACGCAGCACCAACTGGGCCAACTAAACTACGGGTGCCGGATAAGCGGTGCTTGGTTGAACCAAAAACCACCGTAGAGGCGGGTTTAAACCCGCCTGGGATCGTGTGAGAAATCGCAAATCCTGCCGACCCCTTCAGGCATGAGCGATTGATACGAAAATGATCTAACGTGGACCCGAGAGTACGCGCGTACCAAGTCTCCAGCACTCGATTTTCCAGCCCGTCCATTTGTGATTCTGGCCCCCCTTCGTCATTGTACGAAAATGGCCGGACTAGCTAACTTCCTCTTAACTGGGACTTCGTTTCCAGCCGGAAGTGGACATTGTAGGGCTGGGGCTTGTCCCCAGCCGCAGGCGGGTCATTAGCCGAGCCGAGTTCCGAGCCTCCGTAGAGAAGTCCGTCCAATCAGCACCCTGATTTTTTTCATACCTTGGTGTGCCGGCGCAAGCCGGGATGGGCGATTGGTACGAAAATGACCTTACGCGGCTTCGTTAGTGCCCCCATACCAACGCTCCCACACTCATATATCCGGCCACTCCATTCGTCGTTCCGGCGAAAGCCGGAATCCAGAGGGGCGGGGAAGGGAAATGTAGCGCGGTCGAAGACTACGCGAGGCGAGGGGCTTGTCCCCCGCTCAGGGCGGGCGCGGGGCGTGGCAGAATCCGCCGCGCCAATTCTGTGTATTAGGCCGCACCTCCGGCTCTTCATACCTTGGTGTGCCGGCCCCTGCCGGCACACGGGTCCCTCGACCGTCACCAATCGCCGATCGCCGGGAGTGAAGGTGCCTACAAACCGGCAGACCGGCCGACGCTTCAGTCGGCCCGAAAATCACCGTAGAGGCGGGTTTTGAACCCGCCTGGTGCCGTCTGGAAAAACCCCCCAAATCCCGCCGGCCCGGACCAAGACGTCGAACGCCCCTCGCCGGCGCCCTGGGGTTGGGGCAACCGCAACGCCCGCTGACCTGCCCAATTTGTCTTTGCAGGCAGCATCACAGATACTCCGGCGAAGGCGGGAACCCAGAAGGAGATGGGAGCCGTACGACCCTCATCCAGTGGAGAAACGCCGGCATCCCAAGATTCCCACCCTCTGATGCGGCCTGGCCCAGGCCACGGTGATTCCTACTTCAGAATATTGAGGTAGGCCTCCTCCAGAGTCGGGTCGCGGACAGCGATCTCGTCCACGTTGTCAGCGCCGATGATACCGATAATCCCATCTCGAAGATCGGCGTCTATCCCCGTTTGCACCGTAAACTTGGGAAGCAGACCGTCGGTGCCGGCGTCGACCCAGATTACACCGTCCAATTGCCTCAGACTGTCCAGAAGGCCGGCCCGCGTCTGCTTCACCGTTACCTCAACGACCGTTACTTTGCTGAAACCTCGTTTGATCTCCGCCGGCGTCCCGATAGCGACCAGAGTGCCTTCATTGATCATCGCGATCGTGTGGCACAGTTGATCAGCCTCGAACATGTAGTGGGTGGTAAGCAATATCGTCTTGCCAAGGCTCACCAGTTCAGGTACTAGCTGGCGGAGCTCCTGGGCGCCGAACGGGTCGAGACCCATCGTCGGCTCGTCCATGAACAGAATGGTGGGGTCCGTGAGCAACGCCCTGGCTATGTGCAGCCGCTGCTTCATTCCCCGCGAGTATTGCTCGACCATGTCTCCGCCCCGGCCGGCAAGTCCCACTTGCTCCAATAGCTCTTCCGAACGCCGATCGGCGTCTCTCGGACTCAGGTGGTTGAGCGCCGCGAAATACTGCAGGTTTTCCTTGCCGGTTAGTCTGCCATAGAGGCCGCGTTCCCCGCCCAATATGAGGCCGATGTGCCGCCGGACCTCGCTCGCTTCGTGCTCTACGTCGAATCCCAACACTCTGGCGCTGCCGCTCGTGGGCGTCAGAAGCGTTGAGAGGATGCGCACCGTCGTAGTCTTGCCGGCGCCGTTTGGACCCAGAAGTCCAAACACGATACCCTGTGGCACTTTAAGACTCAGGTCCACAAGAGCAACCGTTTCCTTCTTCTTGGTGAAGAGTCCGCCGGTGGTGAAGACTCGGCCCAAACTGTCGCATTCAATCGCGAACTGCTTTTCCATTGTCAATCTAATCTCTCCAACGAGTACTGAGGGGTTGGGAGCAATCGATGCCACGACAGACGTTTGATCAACGACCTTCACCGACTTGCTCTAGGTTGCCAAGACGCTTCGCCTGCGCCTCTACGACTCGGAATAGCACCGCTCCCACTAGAGCGTAGGTAACGCCTATCAGAAGCTCGGTCAGGATTAGTCCTCCAACTTCGGAAAGGCCGGCACCGGCGAACGAGGCGCGGGCCGCGGCGAGGCCGTGTGTTACTGGGATGACTTGGCTGATCTCGTACAGGACCGGCGGCAGACTCGACGTGGGAATGACAACTCCGCCGAATATGAGCACGACCCCGTAGGCAAACAGGAATATATTTCCGCGGCGCGCGGATACTATGGTAACGTTGCCCAGCAACAGCGCGAATCCGGTTGATGCGGCTGCCAACACCAGAATCGAGCAAAACGCTGACACCCAAGCCACCTCAGAAAAGTCGAGTCCGAGAATCGCCCAAGCAGCGACAAGACTCGCGGCTAGCGCAACGATCCCGTTCGCCCATTGAACCGCGCCGCGACACAGAAAGATCTTCAATCTGTTTACCGGTGACACGAATAGGAGCGACAGCGTCCCGTAGTTCCGCTCGCCCTGAAACGCTTCCGCTATCCCATCGAATATTACAAACGGGAGAGAGAAAACTGCCATCCCAATTATGTAACCTTCCGCAAGCCGGGGATCGGCGGCAAACTTCCCGAATAGACTAATTATCAACACCCAGAGGATGGGTGTCACGAGCACTCTGAAAATATAGTCACGCCCCTGCCAGGTGATATACAGACCCCTGTAGGACAGCCAAGCCAGGCGCCAGAGATTTCTAATCACACAGTTGTCCTCAATACTCCCCAAATGCACCGGTCGTTCGAACTCGTGCCTCTGCCTTTTTGAATAACAGGTAAGTGATCCCAAAATAGATGAGCGATCCCAGCAGCGCCGGTGCCCAGCTTTCGACTATGTATTCCATCGAAGCAGTGATCTCAGTTGAACGCAGCAGCCCTTCCATCGCCCAGGAGGTTGGGAGTGCTCCGGAAACCATCTGAAGTGCCGGTGCCATCAAGGCCACCGGGTAGATCAGACCACTGAAGATCATAACGAGAGGGCGTACCAGCTCGAAGTAGTTGAAATGCCGCCCGCCGGCGAGGACTGAAAGAGGCGCCGATATGAATCCTACCGCTACCATTGCTACCAACGCCGTGAACAGCGAAATCGCCAACGTCGCTGGGTTTGGTACCGGCACAGTACTCTCCGACAAGAGTACGACTATGAGAAATCCCGACAGACCCAATACGGGGCCGAACGCCGCGTAACTCATGACCTTTCCCACTAGAATAGTGAACATTGGGGTTCGGGAAACCATGCTGACATCGAAGGTGCCCAGCCACCACTCCTGAGTGTAGGAGACACCCATTCGGTAAACGACAAAGTTCCAGACCACGATGAGGAAAGCTCCGTAGAAAATAAAGGTCACGATCTCGGATCTTTCGCTGGCCCGGGCGATCCAAGACAAGACGATCACATTGGGAAGAGTGGCAAGAAACGGCCAGAAACTCGCTTCACGCATCATCAAGTGCCACTGGCATATGAAGGCCGCGCGCATTGCGTAGAAGTAGCCCATCGACTATTCTCTCGACCGTTGTTTCATCAGATACCGTCCCCGACCTGGTCCAGATTGCCCAGACGCTTCCCCTGAAACTCTACGACTCGAAATAAGACCGCTCCCACAAGAGCGTAGGTAACTCCTATCAGAAGCTCCGTCAGGATCAGACCCCCAACCTCGGCTAGGCCGGCTCCGGCGAACGAGGCTCGGGTGGCAGCGAGGCCATGAGTAACGGGGATGATCTGGCTCAGCTCATACAGCACAGGCGGCAGACTCGACGTGGGGATTGCTACTCCGCTCAATAGCAGCACGATTCCGTAGGCAAACTGAAATATGTACCCTCGGCGCGCGGATACTATTGTGACGTTGCCCAGAAACAACGCGAACCCAGTTGACGCTGCTGCTAACGCGAGAACAGAGCAAAATGCCGACACCCAAGCGACTTCCGAGAAGTCGAATTCCAGAATAACCCAGGCGGCGACAAGACTTGCCGCCATTGTATTTATCCCGTTTGCCCAGTGCACCGCACCTCGCGTCAAGAAGAACTTGAATCTGTTGACTCGCGATACAAAGAGAATCGAGAGTGTTCCGTACCTGCGCTCGCCCTGAAACGCTCCAACAATCCCGTCGACTATCACAAAGGGGAGCGAGAAAACTGCCATCCCCACAATGTAGCCTTCGGCAATCCGGGGATTAGCCGCAAACTTCCCAAAGAGGCTAATGATGAGTACCCAGAGGATGGGTGTCACGAATACCGTGAAAATGTAGGCATGTCCCTGCCAGGTGATATAAAGACCCTTGTAGGACAGCCAGGCCAAGCGCCAGAGATTTCTCATCACACAGCCCGCCTCAATACTCCCCAAAAACACCGGTCATTCTGACTCGCGTCTCTGCAGCCCTGAACAAGAAATAGGTCAGCCCAAAATAGATCAAGGATCCCAGCAGCGCAGGCGCCCAACTCTGAGCAACGTCCTCGATCGATGCCGTGACCTCGGCCGTACGCAGCAGTCCTTCCATCGCCCAAGACGTGGGCAGCGCGCCTGCAACGATCTGTAGCGTCGGCGCCATCAGAGCCACGGGGTAAATCAGGCCGCTGAAGACCATCACCAATGGTCGAACCAGCTCGAAATAGTTGAAGTGCCGGCCGCCGGCCAGTACTGAGAGGGGCGCGGATATGAAGCCCACCGCGACCATCGCTACCAGCGCTGTGACCAGCGACACCGCCAGTGCGAATGGGTGTGGAACCGGTACTGTTCTCTCGGACAGGAGGACGACTATCAGAAATCCCGACAGGCCCAAAATGGGGCCAAACACCGCGAAACTTAAGATCTTTCCCACCAAGATAGTCACCATAGGCGTCTTGGAAACCATGTTGAAATCGAATGTGCCAAGCCACCACTCCTCAGAATAGGAGGTGCCCATCCGGGAAACGACGAAATTCCAGACGACGATGAGAAACGCGCCAAAGAACATGTACGATACGACCTCGGTACGTTCACTTGCCCGGGCGATCCAGGCCAACACGATCACGTAGGGCAGCGTGCCAAGAAACGGCCAGAAACTTTGCTCCCGCATCATCAGATTCCACTGACAGATGAAGGCGGCTCGCATTGCGTACAGGTGACCCACTCAGGCTGCCTCCGCCTCTTCCAGGAAACCGCGCCGGCGCGCCATGGTCTCCATAAATCGGAACACCAAAAAGCCGGCCACCGCGAAACAGAGCCCAATCACGATCTCAAGCAGAACCTCCTCTTCCACCACCTCAAGCCCGGCGCCGGTAAACGACTGCCGGAACGCGCTGAAACCATGGGTGATCGGTATGAACGAGCTGATCTCCCTAAGCCCAGGGGGCAGATTGGCGACCGGGATGATCACGCCGGTGAGCAGCCAGCACACGCTGTACATGAATTGGTATACGTATGTCATGTTGTATAGCACAGTGGTGCAGTTGCTCATCAGCAGCCCGAACGCGACGCTGGATACCAACAACGCCACTACCGCGCAGGCGGTGCCCAGCAGGTCGACCCTGGAGAAATCGAGACCAATTAGAATCCATCCGCATAACAGACAGGCGGCCATCGTTACGATTCCGTTAACCCAATGAACGGCTGCCCGAGTCAGATATAGCATCAGGCGGTTTGCGCGAGTCACCAGCACCACCGATAACGTTCCGAATGTCCGTTCGAAGGCCGCCGCCTCGAAGAACCCGCCGGCAATAACGAAGGGCATCGAGAACACCGCCATTCCAAGCGCATACCGTTGAGCCGCCTCGCCATCGCTGGCGAACTTTCCGAATAGGCTGACAAAGAATACGACAAGCAAAGGCGAAACAAACGCTCTCGCGACGTACCCCCGTCCCTGCCAGGAGATGCAAAGCCCCTTGTAATGCAAGATCGATACGACTAGCAGATTGCTCAACCTCTCATCAATACGCAAGGGTCGACCGGTCATCCCGCCTTCACCTTCGCTTCTGCCCACCTGAACAAAAGGTACGTTACTCCGAGATAGAATGCGGACAAGGCCAGAGTCAGCGCCCAAGCTTGGTAAAGGCTCGCGGCCGAACCCTGACCTTGCACCGAGCTCAACAACCCATCAACAGCCCAGGAGATCGGAAGTGCGCGCGCTACTGGCTGGAACACGGATGGCATCGCCGCGATCGGATAGACGACCCCGCTGAAGATCATGATCAGGTTGCGCACCACGTCGTAGTAGGCGTCGCCACTTTGAACCCCGACAAGCACCATGAAGGGTGTGGAGAAGAAAGCTGCCGCGATTATGGCAACTATCGCTAGGCCGGCCGAGATCAGAAGCTGGAGGGGGCTGGTCACCGTGATGGTCTGCTGAGTCACCATCAGGACCGTTATCACTCCGATTATTCCGAGGATGGGGCTCAACGCCACGTACCCTAGAACCTTCCCGAAGATGGCTAGTATTAGCGGTGTCCGCGACGTAAGGCTCGCATCCAGGGTTCCCTGCCACATCTCTGCCCTGAGAGTCCATCCCACCCGGAATACACAGTGATTCCACGCGACAACTAGGAACGCAACCAGGGTCACGTGCGCGATAAGCGCCGATGATCCGCTCGCCCGGGCGATCCAGGCAATCGCTATGACCGATGGCAATGTGCCCAAGAAGGTGAGGTAGCTCGCCCCGTACATCATCAGCTTCCACTGGGCTATGAACGCCCCGCGAATCGCGTATAAGTTTCCCATCTTGTCGATTTCTCGTTTCCAATCCTCTAACTGCTTTGCGCAATACTCATTGCGCAAGAAGGCTTGTCACTCATACCTTTGCCGAGACAAAAGGGGTCCTGTTCGACTTGTTTGGATTGTCAAAACAGGGACAGAAAGGACTCGAGACTCTTTGTCCCAAACCTAAAAAGGCCACTCCCTGTCCGGAGTGGCCCTCTAGTTCAGAAACGATCTCAATGCTTCTAGTTCAAGGCACACCCATCCGGAGGCGCGTATCGATTGCGGGATGATATAGTCGGGTCACTCTCGCGCACCTCCTGTTAGTCTCGACCGCGACGATGGTACCGTTAGATCCACGCTATGTCAATCAGCCGGACCGCGTGGATCAGCGCCATTGAATCATCGCGAAATACTCCTGGCACCAATTTCGTCACATCTATATCGTGACAAACCCGCCAGTGCCGGCGTAATCGCCGGCCGAGTCAGAATCCTTCACCTGCGACACAGATACTCCGGCGAAGGCGGGGATCCAGGAGGGGCGGGGATGGGAAATGTAGCGCGGGGGCTTGTCCCCCGCTCAGGGCGCCCCGAAATTTCGCCGGCCCGGCAAATATCCCACCGGTGTCCCTCCGACCTCTAGCATCACCGTAGGGGCGATTCGCGAATCCCTGGGGCTTGGTGCGGCAAACCCGAACGGGCCTTCGTCTGAATGTCTCGTTGGCCCGAAATTGGGCGTCACCATATTCTCGTGAAGAACCCACGCAAAGGCCATAGTCTTGGGACAGACGATGCGTCCCCGCCGGCTCATCGATTAGCGAATCAGGTTCCCTGAATCGACACTCCGTTCAAAGTCACGCTAGTCCCGTCAACCCCTTCCAACAGGCAAAGTTCACGTAGTGGCGGGTTTCAAACCCGCCAGTGCCGGCGTAATCGCCGGCCGAGTCAGAATCCTTCACCTGCGACACAGATACTCCGGCGAAGGCGGGGGATCCAGGGGGGCGGGGATGTGAAATGTAGCGCGGGGGCTTGTCCCCCGCTCAGGGCGCCCCGCAATTTCGCCGGCCCGGCAAAATCCCACCGGTGTCCCTCCAACCTCCAGCTTCACCGTAGCGGAGATTCACGAATCGCCCTGGGGCTGGGTGCGGCAAACCCGAACGGGCCTTCGTCTGAATGTCTCGTTGGCCCGAAATTGGGCGTCACCATATTCTCGTGACGAACCCACGCAAAGGCCATAGTCTTGGGACAGACGATGCGTCCCTGCCGGCTCATCGATTCGTGAATCCGGTAGCCCGAGTCGACACTCCGTCCACAGTCACGGCAGTCCCGTCAGCCCCTTCCAACAGGCAAGATTCACGTAGTGGCGGGTTTCAAACCCGCCTGTGCCGGCGTATTCGCCGGCCGAGTCAGAATCCTTCACCTGCGACACAGATACTCCGGCGAAGGCGGGGATCCAGGAGGGGCGGGGATGGGAAATGTAGCGCGGGGGCTTGTCCCCCGCTCAGGGCGCCCCGAAATTTCGCCGGCCCGGCAAAATCCCACCGGTGTCCCTCCAACCTCCAGCTTCACCGTAGCGGAGATTCACGAATCGCCCCGGGGCTGGGTGCGGCAAACCCGAACGGTCCTTCGTCTAAATGTCTCATTGGCCCGAAATTGGGCGTCACCATATTCTCGTGACGAACCCACGCAAAGGCCATAGTCTTGGGACAGACGATGCGTCCCCGCCGGCTCATCGATTCGTGAATCCGGTTCCCCGAATCCACATTCAGTACGCAATCACCCTCGTCCCGTCAGCTCGCTCCAACAGGCAAAGTTCCCGTAGAGACGGGTTTCAAACCCGCCAGGGGTGCTTCCCCGTGCTGTCCCACCGCGTTCGTCTCAACAATCTTCACGTTGAGCTAACGTCGAGGAAGGGCTACAATTATAGTACAAATGTCCGGTACTGAGCGAACCGACCAGACCACACTTACAAGGAGCGAGTACTCGCAAAACAAACTGCCGACCAACCGTCAGGCCGACCCCTCGCGGTAAAAGGTACTTTTTTGCAAAACAAACTGCCTGTCAATCGGCGAGCCGAGCCTCTGCCGAAAAAGGTACTTTTTGCAAAACAAAACGCCGGCCCGCGCCGCTAAATCAAGATCAGAGGAATCCGCATCTCATCGGGAGTGAGTCCTGAGTGAGTGGATACCGGGAACGTGGTGGAATGCTCCCTATCCGAGCGTGGGTACAGGAACCGTATTGCCTCGGCGCCGAGCGAGACCGCGACGAAGTCGCCCACGCGCTCCTTAATCTGGGATGACGGCCTCCCGGGTCCGAACAACTCCAGGTCTAGCGCCTCATCCGTGGTTAGGAGGACGAATCGGCCCTCGCAGCGCCTGGCGAACTCATCGCGGAAGCGCGCCTCCTGACCATCTTTCACCGAGAAATACATGACACGCGAGTCGCCGGACGGCTCCCTGGTCAGGCACGATGCAATGGCGTCGCCGGGCTCGATCGAGAGTGATTGCGACTGGTTGACATCTAGCAGCCCGTGGTCCGCTGTCACCAGGATCCGGGTCGAGCTAGGCACGTTGATCGAAAGCCTGTGTAGCTCCCGGTCCAGCTCTCTGATCGCGGAAGTCGTCGCGGCGTGTCTGGTTCCAAGCTCGTGGGATATTGCGTCGATATTGGGCCAATACATGTAAGTGAAGGTAGGCTTTACTGGCTTGTCAAGCCTGGCGATGACCGCGTCCACCGCACAGTTCAGGTCCCTGTACCCATGTCCTGGTGTTCCTGCGATGCAGTAGTTGGAGTAGGCGGAGCCAGCGATGTCGTCGGGGAACAGGCTGAGCGATTCGCGCTGAATCAGAGACATCACTGGTCGTTGCGGAAACGCTCGCTCCGGATCCACTCCCAGTTCCGTCAGGCTCCTTCCGTCCGAACGTCGAATGAAAGGCAGTATCATGGTCACCGCATCAACCTCTGGGAGGTATAGAAACCAGCCAACCACGGCGTGCTCGACGGGCCACGCGCCGGTGGCGAGCGTTGTGAGAGTTGCCGCCGTCGTAGAGGGAAAGACGGTCTGAAGTTCGGCAGCCAGATGCCGGGGCGCAAAGGATCCGTCGTCTATTGCTTCGACGAAGTTCATGCCGAATCCGTCCACCAGGATGAATACGAGGTGCTCGCATGGTCCGATTAGGTCGACCAGACGGCGCCCGCCGGCCTTCAACTCTATGTTGCTGACGCCGGCATATGACGCCGTCGCTTGGGCAAGATCGACCAGGTTTAGCGCATCGGCAGAGGGTCGTACCAACTCACCGCGGTCAAATGCCGCGAGTAGCTTTTGCGCGTCTCGAGAGGTCAACGATCAATCATGTCCGGCGGCCCTCCAAGAGTCTCGCCAAGGCCGCTCGGTGTCCACTTGAACCTTAGCACCAACGTTCGTGATTACGTCCAGATTGGTACCCCCAGCCGGATTCGAACCGGCGATCTTCACCTTGAAAGGGTGATGTCCTAGGCCTCTAGACGATGGGGGCCGGCTGTCAACGCAGATTATAGAGGAAAAAGTAAAAGAGCTTCCTGGCGATGACCTATTTTCCCAGGCCCTTTGGGGCCAAGTATCGTGGGCGCTGACGCCTTTCACTGCCGTGTTCGGGAAGGGAACGGGTGGTACGACATCGCATAAACCACCAGGAAGCTGATGGGAGCTGAGGATGAGTAAAGAGCTTTATGCTTGGTTAGGGTGATTTTGCCAAAATAAGGGCGATAGAAGCGGAGAAATTAGAAGCCTTCGGCCGATTAGTACGGTTCAGCTGAGCGCATTGCTGCGCTTGCACCTACCGCCTATCGAACAGGTGGTCTGCCTGCGGCCTTAGCCCCGCCAGATGAACGGCGGGGAGGGAGGTCAGGTCTAGGGGAGGGCTTCGCACTTAGATGCTTTCAGCGCTTATCCCTGCCGAACGCGGCTACCCGGCAGCGCCGCTGGCGCGACGACCGGCACACCGTAGGTTCGTCCACCCCGGTCCTCTCGTACTAGGGGCAGGGCCCCGCAAACCTCCTACGCCCACGACGGATAGAGACCGAACTGTCTCACGACGTTCTGAACCCAGCTCGCGTGCCGCTTTAATGGGCGAACAGCCCAACCCTTGGGACCAACTTCGGCCCCAGGATGCGACGAGCCGACATCGAGGTGCCAAACCTTGCCGTCGATGTGAACTCTTGGGCAAGATAAGCCTGTTATCCCCGGGGTAACTTTTATCCGTTAAGCCACGGCCCTTCCACACGGGGCCGTAGGATCACTTTGCCCGACTTTCGTCCCTGCGCGACTTGTAAGTCTTGCAGTCAAGCCCCCATACTACCAATGTGCTCCAAGGCTGATTTCCATCCAGCCAGAGGGGACCTTTGGACGCCTCCGTTACCTTTTAGGAGGCGACCGCCCCAGTCAAACTACCCACCTGGCACTGTTCCGGGTAAAGGGTTAGAGACAAGACCGAAGAAGAGTGGTATTTCACGGGCCCCTCGGCCCGAGCCAAAACTCGGGAGTCAACGGGTACCACCTATTCTACGCATCAAGGGCCTCGGCCCAATGCCAAGCTGTAGTAAAGCTCCACGGGGTCTTTTTGTCCTGTCGCGGGTAATGAGCATCTGCACTCATACTTCAATTTCGCCGGGCCCCTCGTTGAGACAGTGCCCAGATCGTTACGCCATTCGTGCGGGTCGGAACTTACCCGACAAGGAATTTCGCTACCTTAGGACCGTTATAGTTACGGCCGCCGTTCACCGGGGCTTCGGTTCAGAGCCGTGAGACCCTTAGCCTTAACCTTCCGGCACCGGGCAGGCGTCAGCCCCTATACGTAGGCATTAACCTTCTGCAGGGACCTGTGTTTTTGTTAAACAGTCGCCTGGGCCGCTGTGTTGCAACCCCTGGCCGCTGATGCGGCAAGCGCAGTCACGGCTGGGGGCATCCCTTCTTCCGAAGTTACGGGATCAATTTGCCGAGTTCCTTAACGAGGGTTATCCCGTTCGCCTAGGGGCATTTACCCCCGCCCACCTGAGTCGGAATGCGGTACGGGTGGCGGTGTACTATCGGCCGTGCTTTTCTGGGCGGAGTGGGCTCAGCGCAATTGTCATTGGCAAAAAGCCGCCGACTTACATTCACCCCTCACCCGCCAGGAGGCGGGCTACAGGCTTAGACCTGGCAACTCCAGCGCCAGGCAGCGCCTACCCTGCCGCGCACACGGCAGAATGGGAACGTACACACACCAGTATCGGAATATAAACCGATTGTCCATCGCCTACGGCTATTACGCCCTCGGCTTAGGCCCGACTAACCCGACGCGGACTTTCCTTGCGTCGGAAACCTTGGGCATACGGCGGGCGCGTTTCTCACACGCCTAATAGCTACTCATACCGGCATTCGCACTTCCCTGGACTCCAGCCGCTCTCGCGAGACGACCTTCTCCGGCCAGGGAACGCTCCCCTACCCGTCTCCATAAGAGGAGACGCCACGGCTTCGGTGATGGACTTGAGCCCCGTTACATTATCGGCGCGGGGTTACTCGACCAGTGAGCAATTACGCACTCTTTAAAGGATGGCTGCTTCTAAGCCAACCTCCTGGCTGTTTAAGCGACCCCACAACCTTTGACACTTAGTCCATACTTGGGGACCTTAGCCGATGGTCTGGGCTGTTTCCCTCTTGACTATGGAGCTTATCCCCCACAGTCTCACTCCTGATCCGAGGCCAATGCCATTCGGAGTTTAGTTGAGTTTGGTAAGCTTTGTGCCCCCTAGCTCATCCAGTGCTCTACCTGCAAAGGCGAAATGGATCAAGGCTGCACCTAAATGCATTTCGGGGAGAACCAGCTATCTCCGAGTTCGTTTGGCATTTCACCCCTAGCCACAGCTCATCCAACTGTTTTGCAACACAGGAAGGTTCGGGCCTCCAGACGCCTGTTAGGCGACCTTCACCCTGGCCATGGCTAGCTCACTCGGTTTCGGGTCCGATCCCGGCAACAGGGGACGCCCTATTAAGACTCGCTTTCGCTACGGCTACGCGTCTCCCACGCTTAACCTTACGCTGCCGAGATCAACTCGCCGGTTCATTCTCCAATAGGCACGCCGTCAGGCACAGACAGTGGGCCTCAGCGCCGGGAGTCACTGCCAGGCAGCAACATCGGCGGATGAGGCGCAGGAGTCTGAAGCCCTCCGACCGTTTGTAGGCCATACGGTTTCAGGTTCTATTTCACTCCCCGCACTGGGGTTCTTTTCACCTTTCCCTCACGGTACTGGTTCGCTATCGGTCGTCGAGGGTATTTAGCCTTGGAGTGTGGTCACCCCGGCTTCCCGGCGGATTCCACGTGTCCGCCGGTACTCAAGTCGGCCCGCAGGAGTGAACCGCCTTTCGCCTAGGGGGCTTTTACCCTCTATGGCCGTCCTTCCCAGGATCGTTCGGCTAGACGGAACATTTGTGACTCCTGCAAGGGTCTATCGCCCCTTGATCGAGCCGGCTTACAACACCGCTAGCTCATAGGCCGATAGGCCACTGAGAGCTAGCCGTTTGGGCTGGATCCCTTTTCGCTCGCCACTACTGGGGGAATCTCGTTGATTTCTATTCCTCGGGATACTAAGATGTTTCAGTTCTCCCACTTACCTTCCCGCCGGATGGCGGGATGATGTGGCATGACCCACATCGGGTTACCCCATTCGGAGATCTGCGGATCAGAGCTTGCTTGGCAGCTACCCGCAGCTTATCGCAGTCCGGCTACGTCCTTCATCGGCCCTCGACGCCAAGGCATCCACCGTAGGCCCTTAGTAGCTTCTATACGCCGCTTCATTCGCCCTCATTTGGGCAAAATCGAAGTGGAATTTCTTGGCTATGCATAAGCTCTATTAGGTTGTTAAGGTGCGGTGGAGATGAGGGGATTCGAACCCCCGACCTCCTCCGTGCAAGGGAGGCGCTCTCCCGATTGAGCTACATCCCCGGGCCCGTATAGGTTATCAGGAATTGCCCGGCAATGCCAGCCGGTGTATGGGTTCAGTACATGCAGGACACATGCCTCCTTCCACTGATGAGTTAGAATGGTATTCGCTAAGAGGGCGAGGGAACAGTTGGAGTCAGATCCGCTGTTCCCTTTTCTTCGTTCGGGGGATGATCAATTCTCCAGTTGCTGATGAACTGGGCGGGTTTCAGGTAGCCCAGGGCCTGGTGAGGTTTGACCTCGTTATAGATCCTCTCCCAGTTCCTTAGTTGAGGCGTCAACTCACTTACAGTCCAGGCTACCTCTCTATCTGATAGAACTCTTCAGTGTGGGTACGATTGGCCCTTTCCGCACTCCAGGGACCTGGGAAAGGCTTCGCAGTTCCCTCCGAACGCAGCCGAGGATTCACCGCCGGCAACGGTGGTTCAATTCACTTGAGCCACAACCAAGTCCAATACCAAAATCGCCAATGCCTCCCTACTCTGCCGAACCAGCGCGAGGCTTAAGGCCCTTCCCTAACGTCTCTTGGAAACAATTCCTGCCACCATCTCTGCAAGATTGGTTCCGCCGGCGTCGGCCTCGCCGAGGGGGCCGGTTTTGTGGCGGCAACTGGTTCAGCCCCTTCGGAACTCACCACGAGCACAGTATCTCCCGGTCGAGCCCAGCCCAGCTTTTCACGAGCCAGTTCCTCCGCCGCCTCGTCCGTCATCAGATATTCGAGCTCTGCCCGAAGTTGCCGGTTCTCGTCTTCAAGTTGGACGATCTGGCCGCGGATCTCATCAGCTCTCAGGGTCAACTCATACCCGATCCACATTATGCGCCCAAACGACACCAGAACCAGGGCCACAACAATCACCAAGCCCGCTAGGAACAAATGCCTTATCCCGAATCGCGGGGCCAGTTTCTCTACTATCAATTGATGGCCTCAGCCCTGTGAATTCGTCGATGGATCGAAGGATGGGTGTGCAATAGGACCTCTTCCCAATCGGGAACGCGATATCGAGCCAGGTTCGTCTCTGCCAGCCGGTTCATTGCGGCAACAAATGAGTCGGCTCGCCCGGTCAGCTCGATCGCGTACCGATCGGCTTCAAATTCGAACCGCCTGGAAATCCACGCGCTAACAGGCCCAAGCACAAACCACATTAGGCTGAGCACCAGGACGAGCATTGGAAAGCCCGCCGGCGTATCGTAGCCCGGCACCGGGAAGCTGTTTGCGGCCACGGTCCCAAGCCAATCCAGCCCAAAGAACGCCACTATACTTAAAGCGGAGCCGGCTGCGATTTGCTTGCCTATGTGACGGCCTTGCTGATGGCCCAACTCATGCGCCACTATCACGAGCACCTCGTCATCTGAGAATCGGGAAATCAATGTGTCTGTGAGCAAGATCCTGCGCGTCGATCCCAGTCCTACCAACGCCGCGTTCGCGGCCGGCGTCCGCCGACTAAAGTCGATTGTCTCTATCTCAGGGGCTCCTCGGCCGGCCCGGGCCGCCAAATCCAAGATACTGGACCGCAGCTCTCCATCGGGCAGGGTTGCGCGGCGAAAGAATATCGGCAGAATCAACACTGGGAGAACAAAGCTCGTCACGATTCCCATTAGTGTCACGGCCAAGACCGCTCCAAGCGGCCAAATCGGGCCCAGGTTCCAAATCAATCCATAGACGATGAATATCACAACGAGTCTAAAAAGGCCGGCTAAGACATTTGATTTGGCCCAGTCGACCACCCAATTTGCAAGTGTTTGATTCGATTGACCAAAGGACCGGGGCAAGACCCAACCGGCCCACACTCTTAGAGGAAAGGCCAACACCACCAGTCCCCCGCCGAATAGCACCGCAATCACCGCCACTTGGCCCAGTGGTGGAGTGCCACCGCTCCACTCTATGATCGGCGTGGCGATTCCGAGTGCGATCCAGAGTATCGAATAAGCGATGAACAGTACGGTTTGGGTGAGATAAGCAACGAGCCTTAATGAGGCGTAGCGCTCTGCTTCAGGGGTATTCTCCCTCACAATTCTAGGCGCCGAAATCACATACAACTCCATAGATCAATCTCGCCAGGACAATCCAGACTTGACGTCGATCTCCAGGTCGTTCGTCAACTTTATCGACTGGCTAACGGTGAGCACTTCTCCCTTGAACACTCGGGCTGCGAAAAGCTCGAAACTGTCTTCATCTTGCCCAAAATAGATCAACAATTCACCGTCGGACGACCAGGTCGGTGACCTTTTCAAGCCGCCGCCGAAGAGTTCCCTTGCGCCGGAGCCGTCCGGAGCCGCCATCCAAATATTGTGCTCTTGATTTTCGCGAACTACGAATGCTACGTGGTCCCCGGTCGGCGACCACGCCGGGTCGTAGGCGCCGTCCGCCATATTCGTAATCTGCGTCGAGTTTCCTGTATTCAAGTCTGCCACAAATATCTGGGTAGATGTGCCCCTAGTACCAGTAAACGCGATCTTGGTGCCGTCTGGCGACCACGTGGGCGTGTCACCACCGCCGGAACCCAACGGAAATCCGTGAACCAACTCCACTTGGCCTCCCCCGGCTGGTATCCGCCAAATTGAGAGATCCCATCGCCCTAAATCGGCAACGAATGCGATAGATCTGCCATCGGGTGCCCATGCCGGCGAACGCGCCCATGCCGAGTCCTGCACCCTGTTGGGGGACAGGTTATTCGTAAGCAGGGCGATGCGCTCCCCCAGGCCGTTCAGTAGGACCAACTCCGAGTGATTAAGCCCCATTTCTACTGCTACCATCTGGCGGCCGTCCGACGAAACGCGCGGACTCTCGTATCCCGTGCTCCCGCTAAACTGCTCGACCGATCCGGCGGACCAACGGACTATGTGGTCGCCCGAGACAAAGTAGATTTGCCCACGAACTTCGAAATCGGGAGCCGGAAGGTCTGGAGTCGGCGTGTGATGCTCGGAGGCCACGACATTGACGCCATAAGGTTTGACGGCACAGGCGACAAACAGAAATGCTGCCGCGACGGTTACTAACAAATTAAGCGGAGGAGTCCGTCGAGCAGCGCGCGCCGGGATAATCTTGTGAAGTTTGAGCGTCACAAACTGGCAATCCTGTAATCTTGATGCGACCCATCGTCGAAGGGTCGGCTATCATGACGATCTCTGGAGGCGCTAAAAATGCGGTAGCTTTCAGCTTGGCCTTTCAGCATTTGCTTATAATCCAATAATCCATCTGGACTCAAGCTACCAGTGCATAACGCATAAGAAAAGTGCCGCCCGGACATCGGGACATTAATCTTGCAACAAAACTACCGTGAGCGACGCCTTCGCCGGCTCCGCTCGTACCTCATCACACTCGGCCTGGTCATTCTGTCAGTCGCCTCGTTCGTGGTTGGCGCAACCAGCCTCGCAGAGCACTTGAATTCTCAGCCGGCGACATTCAGTGGAGCCCCGGTACAAGCCGTGGTCGCGCCCTCGCAAACCCCGACTCCGCCCCTGCCTGAAGCCCAATTGACGCCAGTTCCGTCCCCAACGGACGCCACCGATCAACAGGCGGCACCCGAACCCACAACGCCGGCCGAAACGAGCACGACCGGCCTGCGCCCAAATGAACTGGGCGAGGTCGTCATCTTGGAATATCACGTGGTGGGTGACGAAGAAGGTCGTTGGAGCCGGACACGCTCGAACTTCCGGCGCGACCTAGAGATGCTGTACGAGCAGGGCTACCGCCTCATCAACATCCTAGATTACTTGGACAACAATATCAAAGTGGAAGCCGGCTTCACCCCCGTCGTAATAACTTTCGACGACTCAAACCGCTCGCAATTCCACTTGGTCATAGGCTCAGATGGTGAATGGGTCGCCGATCCAGACACGGCGGTCGGCATATTTGAGCAGTTCATCGAGGAGTATCCAGATTTCGGGCACTCGCTAACGTTCAGCGTCCTGCCGGGGGCAGATCCACCGAATGATCTATTTGGGCAGCCTGACCTGAACGGTGCCCAGCTAAACTACCTGGTGGAGAGAGGGCACGTTCTGGCCAGCCACACTCTGTGGCACGCCGACCTTCGTGCTCTTTCGAAGGCTGATGTCGAAGAGCAACTCGGCCGGGCGCAGGCGATGGTCGAAAATCTGGTCAAGGGTTATCGCCTGCGCATTCTTACTTTGCCCTACGGCGGATATCCCCAGGAGGTGGCCTGGGCTAAATCGGGGAGCTTCGATGGCACCGAGTACCGGCACGAGATGATTCTGATGGTAGGGGCCGACCCCGCGCCGGCCCCAAACCACATCGAATTCGACCCCTTCTACACTCCACGCGTTCAAGCGACGCAGGATGAAATTGACCGTGTGTTCGGTCGTTTCGAACAGCGTCCGGAGGAACGTTACGTCAGCGATGGCGATCCGAAGACAATCTCCTTCCCAACCGAGTTGGAGTCACAGTTGAACGAAGGCACAGTTGGCGACCTGACCCTCAATCCCTACTGACGAAAAGAGGCATAGATCCCACAGGCCGACTAGAGACTCCACCCGGCGCCTCTAGCGAATGTCAAATGCAGCTTAGGCGCCTCTTAGGTTATTTCCACGCCACACCGACCAAATCGTTGATGTCGTCTACGCCCTCCGAGGCTAGGAATGTTCCCAGGCCCTCCACAATCTCCAGGCTCGTTCTCGGGTTAAAGAACGTTCCGGTCCCTACCTGAACCGCTCTGGCGCCGGCCATTATGAACTGAAGGGCATCCTCCGTATTCGAGATGCCGCCGATCCCAATGATTGGCGCGTCAACGGCCTGTGCCACCTCGTAAACGATTCGGACCGCGATAGGTCTGATCGCCGGGCCCGACAGGCCGCCGGTGACGTTGGCCAGCTCCGGCCGACGCTTATCGAGATCGATCGTCATTCCAGGGATCGTGTTGATAAGGCTGAGGGCATCCGCGCCGGCCAGGCACACCGCCTCGGCGATTTCAACGATATCGGTTACGTTCGGCGACAGCTTAACGAATAAGGGCACCTCAATCGCCCGCCGGACCTCCTGCGTCACTTCCGCCGCCGACTCTCTGTGTAAGCCAAACTGCTCACCCTCCGAGTCAACATTTGGACAAGAAATATTCAGCTCGATTGCCGCAACACCGGCCGTCTCCGCCAAGCGGCGCGAAACTTCCACGTACTCCTCAACAGTGAATCCGGCGACGTTTACCACCACCGGCGTCGACCATCGAGCCCAAACCGGGCATTTTTCTCGGATTGCCGCCTCCAACCCGATATTCTGCAGGCCGATCGCGTTCAACATGCCGGCGGGCGTCTCAGCAATGCGTGGCTGGGAATTTCCGCTCCGAGGACGGAGCGTTATCGCCTTGGACACAACCGCGCCAAGGACACTGACATCAATAAGGCTTGAGTATTCGGTGCCGTAGCCAAACGTGCCGGATGCAGTCATTACCGGGTTCCTGAGTTTCAAGCCCAACGGATGCTTCGGCGCGAGCTCAACCTCCAGCTTGGGATTCTGCCTCAACTCCCCTGATTTGATGGCACGGGAATCCGCTACCACAGCATGTCCTCGAGATCAAAGACGGGACCATCTCGACACACCCGCTCATTCCCTCGGCGCGTCGGAATGACGCAACCAAGGCATACTCCCATTGCGCAACCCATCCTCTCTTCCATCGCGATTTGGATTTCCAATCCAGCCGAGAATGCAACCTGCTTCATTGCCTTAAGCATTGGAACCGGGCCGCAAGCAAACACCTGGTCTGGCCAATCCAGAAAATCGCGCAGATTGTCTGTGACACGGCCCAAGCGCCCGGCACTGCCGTCGTCCGTAGTAACGACGTAGTCAACTTGAGCGGGAAACAGCGTCGGCGGATAGACCCGCTCGACGTATCGGTAGCCGGCAACTATCGTAACGTCGAGGTGTTTCTCTACCGCCTCCTCGGCTAACGCTGCCAGTGGAACCACGCCTACCCCTCCGCCTACCATAAGCAGACGCTGGCTTCGCCGACGGACCTCGAATGCAGTTCCCAAGGGGCCGAGAACATCTACCGAGTCGCCCGGCGCTACTCTGGAAAGCAGGTCAGTACCCCGGCCAACGACCTCATACAAAATGTCAAGCTCGTCAGGTGCCAACGTCGCCGCCGAACTGCTCCGTCGAGTCCGAAGAACGCTCAACGGCCGGCGAAGCAGCGGATCGTATTGGTCGGTGCAGCGCAGGTGAAGAAACTGCCCCGGACGGATGTGCGGAGCGATCTCCGGTGCATATATCTCCATCACGTAGGTGTCTTCCGCTACCAGGTAGTTCGCCCGGACCTCGGCCAGCAACTGTTTCATTTCTTCGGAACTAAGACAACCAGCCCCCTAGGCGGTTCCTGAACTCGCCGCTACACCGGTTTCCACTTGGTCCGTCGTCAGATACTCGATGACTGGCAGAACTTCGTAGCGGCTGGGCGGAGCAACCAGCGACTCAACGGCCGCGTTGAATGTATCGATGCTTGTGAAGCATGGCAAGCCCCTTTCAGCCGCTGATCGCCGGATCGCGATCCCATCCTGCAACGTTGTACGGCCACCAGTGACTGTGTTCAACACCCCCTGTACCAGTCCCTGCTCGATTACGTCGACGACGTTGGGATGGCCTTCGCGGAGTTTCTTCGTCACCATTTCGACGGATAGACCCATCGACCGTATCATCGCCGCGGTTCCCTCGGTCGCATACAACCCATAGCCGATCTTTGCCAGTCGCCGGATATAAGGCGCCACCTCAGCCTTATCACGATCCGCCACGCTCAACAACACAGATCCGTTCGCCGGCAGCATCAACCCAGCGGCCATAAGGCACTTGGTCATTGCTGGAACGAAGTGCCGATCGACGCCCATCACCTCGCCGGTGGATTTCATCTCCGGCCCCAGCGACGTATCAACTCCGACAAGTTTGGCCATCGAAAAGACCGGCGCTTTGATGGCGACTAGGTCTTGTCTCTTCCCCAAGCCGGACTTATATCCCTGATCCACCAGGCGAGTGCCCAACATTACCTTGGTGGCAACCTCGATCATTGGGATGCCGGTAATCTTGGAGAGAAACGGCACCGTCCGACTGGCGCGCGGGTTGACTTCGAGGACGTAGACCTCGCCCTGATGGATGACATATTGAACGTTCATCAGGCCCTCGACGCCCAGAGCTCGCCCAATCCTCACGGTATAGTCGACGATTGCCCGCACCTCTCGGTCGCTCAAGTTGATCCCAGGATAAACCGCCATGCTGTCTCCGCTATGCACGCCCGCACGTTCTATGTGTTCCATTAGTCCGGGAATCAACACGTCGTGGCCGTCACAGATCGCGTCGGCCTCTACCTCTTTGCCTTCCAGGTACTTGTCAACCAGAATCGGGTGCGAAGAGGAGAATTGGGCCGCGGCGGATACGTACCGGCGCAGTTCGTCGTCGCTGTTGACTATCTCCATCGCCCGGCCGCCAAGCACGTAAGACGGCCTGACCAACACCGGGTAGCCTATCCGGGCGGCAACTCTCACCGCATCCTCAACTGTGGTCACGCCTCCACCCGGCGGCTGCGGGATACCCAGCCTTTGGAGAAAGTCCTCGAACCGCCGGCGGTCCTCGGCCAGGTCGATCGAATCGACATTGGAGCCGATGATCGAGCTCCCACTCTTCCACAGCGAATCGGCCAGGTTTATCGCTGTTTGCCCGCCGAACTGGACTATGGCCGGCGTTTGCTCTAGCTCTTCGTTCTCGAGGACGTCCCGAACCGCCTCCTCGTCCAATGGCTCGAAGTAGAGGCGGTCGGATGTGTCGAAATCGGTGCTCACAGTCTCCGGATTGGAGTTGAGCATCACGCTGCGGGAGCCGGCTTCCTGCAATGCCCACGCCGAGTGGACACTGCAGTAGTCGAATTCGATCCCTTGACCTATTCGGATCGGTCCAGAACCGATCACCGCCGCCTTGGGCCCCTGTAACGGCGGTGCCTCGTTCTCGATCTCATAGGTGGAGTAGAAATAGGCAGTACCGGCTTCGAACTCCGCCGAGCACGTGTCCACCATCTTGTACACGGGTTCGATGCCCCAGGCCTTCCGGATCGAGCGCACCTGGTCCGGCAACATATCGGCAAGAATCGCGATCTGTGCATCGGCGAACCCATACCGTTTCGCTTGCCTCATCAGATCGGGCAACATCCGCTCGGAAAGCAGCTGGCGCTCCATCTGCACCAGAATCGACAGCCGGCGTAAGAACCAGGGATCCACCCGGCTTCGGCGATGCAGCTCCTCCACCGTCGCGCCCCGACGTAGCGCCGCGGTTAGCGCCCAAAGTCGCAAATCGTTCGGAACGTCAATAGCCTGCCAGAGGTCATCCGTGATATCGGACCCGTTCGCCTTCGACCATTCCGAATCCTCCCAAAGCAGGCTCCTTCCTCCGAGTTCCAGGCTACGGACCGCCTTCTGCAAACTCGCCTCGAAGCACCGATCGATTGCCATCACCTCGCCGGTAGCTTTCATCTGAGTCCCAACCGTACGGTCTCCATAGGGAAACTTGTCGAAGGGCCAGCGAGGGATCTTCACGACGCAGTAGTCCAGGGTCGGTTCGAATGCGGCCGTAGTCTTGCCGGTGACCGCATTGACGATCTCATCGAGCCGGCGGCCAACTGCGATCTTGGCAGCCACTCTCGCGATGGGATAACCGGTAGCCTTGGAAGCCAGAGCCGAAGACCGGCTGACTCGCGGATTTACCTCGATCACGAAGTACTGGTCGGAGTCGGGGTCCAGTGCAAACTGTATGTTGCAACCGCCTTCGACTCCCAGCGCCCGAATGATCTTTATCGAGGCGGTACGAAGCAGTTGGTACTGTTTGTCCGACAGCGTCTGACTTGGCGCCACGACGATCGAGTCGCCGGTGTGGACGCCCATCGGATCGAAGTTCTCCATGTTGCAGATCGTGATGCAGGTGTCCGCCGCGTCCCGCATCACCTCGTACTCTACTTCCTTCCAGCCGGCGACGCTCTGCTCAAGCAGAACCTGCCGAATGGGACTCGCCTGAAGCCCGCGTACGACCAGTTCCTCGTACTCCTCCATCGTGTTGGCAATTCCTCCGCCGGTTCCACCCAGCGTATATGCGGGTCGAACGATAAGCGGAAGCGAGTGAGTGTCGAGAAGCTCCAGCGCACTCTTGCGATCGTACACAGATGCGCTCGGAAGCACAGGCTCCCCGATATCCTGCAGCAACTGCTTGAACAGGTCCCGGTCTTCTGCCTTCCTGATGGCCGAAAGAGGCGTACCGAGGAGACGGACGTTGTAACGGTCCAACAGGCCGGCATCGGCAATCTCCACCGCAAGGTTAAGGCCGGTCTGGCCTCCCAGGGTAGGCAGAAGCCCGTCTGGCCGCTCACGTTCGATGATCCGGCCAATGACTTCGACCGTGAGCGGCTCGATGTAGACCGTATCCGCGATCCCCTGGTCGGTCATAATCGTAGCGGGATTGGAGTTGACCAGAACTGAGTGCACACCCTCCTCGCGAAGGGCCTTGCAAGCCTGGGTGCCGGCGTAATCGAACTCCGCCGCCTGGCCGATTATTATCGGGCCAGAGCCGATCACCAGCACCTTCTTGACAGCCGAATCGCTCACCAATCCCGGCCTCCCAACATCTGTCCCGATCGCCGGCAGTCCCTACCCGACCAGTAATTCCAATCGAGTCGAATATCCATCGACCTCAACGTTCAGCGCCGGAGTTCGACTTGTTAGTCGCGGTCAACTTCAGAAAATGGTCGAACAGGTACTGATTGTCCTGTGGGCCCGGCGAACCCTCTGGATGGTACTGCACCGAAAACACC
>CAXXUG010000017.1:0-47180 GCA_963664835.2 Chloroflexota bacterium
TGCGGGCCATTACGCCCCCGGTATCTGTTCGGAGGATCCGGTATTGAGGTGAGGGGTGTCCTACTCCGGCCCGGCGCCACCGTGCAACTGCCCGGCCCGCCAAATGACTAGCGACACCTCCCTCACCCATACCCCACAATTTGGCCCCATTTGTGAGGCATTCTCAACATACAAATGACGAAGCGGGGGCCGGATTGACGCAGCCTGACAATCAGGAGGCGAGCGGCGGCGTCTCCAGGATGCCAAGCTCGGCCATGCGGCTGACCCAGCGTTGGTGCCGGGGGGCCGAATTGTTCCGGTAGTAATCGGTGTACATTTGCCGGCCCTTGTTGGCGTACATTCGGTGGTTGCGGCTCATCACGTCCTGGATTGCGGCCGTGGCCTCCGGCGTGTCCGGGTCGTCGTAGTAGACGATGCTGCACATCCGGCGATGATCGCTGCCGCCAAATGCGGCGTGCCAGAGCGGTCCGTTGAATATCAACACATCGCCAGGCTCTGACTCGAAAGCGTAGGCTGGAACCTCGTCTCCCGGCACTCCGAAGGCTTCTTCGGGAGTCTTCTTGTCCCGATTCTCGTTGGGGTGCTCATAAAACTGTTGCTTTAGCCAGCCGTGGTATGGCTGCCTGTGGGAGCCGGGTATGACCCGCAAGGCCCCATTCGTCCCGTCCTGGGGCTCCAGGTAGATCGTAAACTTGACGGCGAGGTAGTCTTCCGGCTTGCCATCGAGGCCTATCGGATGGCCGTCGGGGTGCCAATGGGTTGTTCCAACGTAGTAGTTGCCATCGGCGGCTATACCCAAGACGTCCTTGCCGAGCAGCTGTTCGGCGACGCCGGCGAACCGCGGGTCGTCGTGCAACGAGGCGATGAACGGGGTAGTTTTCTCCATCAACGACGCATAGTGGCGGGCCTTGCCGTCGTGCTTGGTTCCGGGAGGCAACCATGAATCCAGGCCGGCATTGAACTCCTGGCTGAACGCCTCCATCTCACTCGGCGTGAGCAGCTGCCGGAATACCAAGAAACCAAAGGTGTCGAAGTGATGTTTCTGTTGCTCGGTGACCTTCAAAATACGTTCTCCTAATTGCAATATCGCCGGACAGTAGAATGGCGCGGCCGGCCCGGCTATTGCCGGCTACCGACCGCGCCACTCGATCCCAAAGAGGCGTTAGACCTCTTCTTCGTTATGCTGCAGTACTACTCCGCTTCGGCCAGCGCTTTATCCATCTGGTCCTTCATATCGGCGGCAGCTTCGTCGATAGTCTTCTCACCCAGAATCACATTCGACCTCTCGGAATGGAATATCTGGGTCATCTGAGGTGCGGCCTTCGCGCCCCACCACTCCATGACGAAGTACTCGGTCCGAGCGAGCGACTCGATGTTGTAGCGCTTGATGTCGGGGTCCGTCTCGAACTGGAAGATTCCGAGCGGATTGTATCCCGGCGGGATCTGCTTGGACATGATCTTGAGGGCCTCGGTGTCCATCGAGATCCACTTGGTCCACTCCCAGGCCGCGTCTCTTATGCCGCTGCCGGGGTTGACGGTGTAGTGGTGCGGAATACCACCGTGAGCCTTGCTGCCATTGTCCGGTGTCGGCGGATCGGCCCACCACCAGTCGAACGGCTCGTCGACAAGACCGTACACGCGGACCATCACGTAGGCGGTGCCAACGCCGGTGAACAGCGCGTACTTACCATTGGCGAATGGGGACTCGCCCAATAGCTTGGCGGCCTCCGAGTCCGGCGCGACGCCCCACTCCCTGTACGGAGCGGTAATGATGCGCAATGCCTCACGACACTCGTCCGAGGTCATGTTGACGGCAGACTCGTCCTCGTCGACGAAGAACTGCCCGTCCAGACCAGAAAGGAAGCCGTGGAAAGTACGAGTTGAGCCCAGACCGTTGCTACCCCACACATCGGGCGCATTGCCGTTCAGCGCGGTAGCCAACTCCTGATAGTCGCTCAGCTTCCAGAAGTGGTCGATGGTGGTCCCAACGCCGGCTTCTGCCATGATCTCTTTGTTGTAGTAGACGGTGTCGATAACCGGAGCGTGGTGGTGGAACCCGTAGATCTCACCGCCGCGCGGCCAGCTGGACCAGTGCCGCTGGTCTACCGCCCAACCTTCGAGATCGAGCTTGTCGGACCTGATCGCGTCGTTGTAGCCCCACAGTACTCCCTTGGCCGCGACCGTGTGGAAGAACGCACCGGAGATGAGGATTGCATCAGGGGCGGTGCCGGCGGCCATTTCGATCAGGACCTTGTTGGTGTGCTCACCGTAAGGCGTGATCTCGTGGGTGACCGGGTTGTTCGGGAACAACTCGTTCCAGGCCTCGACTGCCTCGTCCATCGCGTTGCCCCAAGTGGCGAACCTGATCTCGCCGGCCGGCATTGCATCCGTACGCGGCAGATAGGGAGCGCCGGCGGCAGCGACGACAACTTCCTTGAAGACCTCTTTCTCGACCTCGACCGTGACGACTCTCTCGACCTCGACGATCGTCTCTTTCTCGACCTCGACGAGCTTCTCAGTCTCTACCTCGACGACCTCTTGGACGACGCGGGTGACTTCCTTCTCGACCTCTACGGCCTTCTCGACGACGACTTCCTTCTCGACGACCTCTTGGACGACGCGCGTAACCACGACCTCGACCGGCTTTTCAACAACCTTCTCGACGACCTGTGGTTGGCACGCGGCGATCACCGGCAACGCGGCAGTCGCGCCAAGCCCTACGAGGAACGAACGCCTCGAGAGTGAGCGCCGAACTAACTTGTCAAGCAACTTTGAACCTCCTCCTAAATGGAGCGAAAAATACGTTTTCTGTACCAAACCCCGTGGGCTGTGCCCCGTAGGCTCTACGCCATTGTTTTCCTATCTATCACCTCCAAATGATCGAACCGCGCCGCAACAGAGATGCCACGCTGGCTGTCGTATTCTAGCCTTTCACGCCGGAAATCACTACCCCTTGCATGAAGTACCGCTGGGTGAAGAGGAAGAAGATGGCCGTGGGCAGCATTACGACGGTGGAGGCCGCCATGACCGCCTGGATCGGCGCCAGCCCCATCACCATCCTTCCGAACTGTCTCAGGCCGATCGAGACCGGATAAAGCTCGGGGTCGTTGAGGAAAATAACCGGCATCAGGAAGTCATTGTAGGTGGCCAAGAACGTAAAGATCGCTATCGCAACCATGGCCGGCTTCATCAGCGGCAGGACGATCCGCCAGTATACTCCGAACCAGCCGCATCCGTCGATGCGCGCCGCTTCGTCCATCTCGTGGGGCAGAGTCATGATGAACTGACGCATCAGGAAGATATAGAAAGGGCCTCCTCCGAGGAAGGCCGGCGCGACGAGTGGAATGTAGCCTCCGAGCAGGCGGAGCTCCTTCCAGATGATATAGGTCGGGATGAGAGTGACGTACGTTGGAATCATCATGGTACTCAAGACGATGATGAACAGTACGGTGCGTCCCCGGAAGCGCAGCCGGGCGAAAGCGTAGGCGGACAGAGACGCGGTCAGAAGGGTGCCAATCAGACCGAGCACCACGAGAATCGCGGTGTTCTTGAACCAGTACCAGTGGAAATGCTCTATGTGATCGCCCCGGTCGAACCCAGTAGCGAAGATTATGTGGTAGTGCTCGAAATCCCACACCCTGGGGATGAGAGAGGGAGGGAAGCCCAGCAGGTCGCTCGTAGCTTTCATAGAGGTGCTCAGCATGAAGAGGAAGGGCAGGATGAGCACGCAACTGAACGCGATAAGGACAGCGTGCGTTCTGAGGGTGGGGAAGATCTCGCGGCGGAACCGACCATGTCTGTAGCGCGTTTCGGTCTTTTGGGCAACCACGGCAGCACTTTCGCTCATCGTCAATCTACCTCTTCAGAGCTCCCTCGTAGTAGACCCAACGGCCAGAGACCTTGAACACGATCAACGTGAGGGTCAAGATAACGATGAATAGTGCCACGGCTAACGCCGATGCATATCCCATCTTGAGGAATCTGAACGCACTCATATACAGGTACAGCACAAAGAACATGCTCGCGTTCGCCGGGCCACCGATTTCCCCCCCGGAGCCGGCCTCGGAGAGTACGAAAGCGAGGGTGAATACCTGGAGCGAGCCGATGATGCCCATGACGAAGTTGAAGAAGATTACCGGCGATATCATGGGCAGGGTGATGTGCCAGAATTTGCGCCACCGGCCGGCGCCATCGATGATCGACGCCTCGTAGAGTGTTGTCGGAACACCCTGTAACGCAGCCAGATAGATCACTATGCCGACACCGACGTTCCAGTTAGCGATGATAATGAAGGTCCAGACCGGCATGTGCGTACTGCTGAGCCAACGCGGTCCCTCGATGCCAACGATCTTCAAGAAACCGTTCACGATGCCGAACTCGGAGTGGAACACGATGGCCCACATCATCGCCGCGGCAACAACCGACACTACGGAGGGCAGATAGTAGATCGTCCGGTAGACAGTGAGGCCGCGGACATTCTGGTTGAGGAGCAGCGCCGCTCCCAAACCGCTCAGTATCCCAAGGAATACGCTGAAGACCGCGTATTGCCCAGTCAACCTCATGCTGTGCCAGAAGAGCCAATCGTCGAAAAGCATCTTCTCGTAATTGGCCAGCCCGATGAACTTCGGAGGAGTGATGATGTCGTACTTGAAGAGGCTCAAACCGAGTCCGCCAAGCATGGCGCCGGCGGTCAACACGATGAAACCGATCAGCCAAGGGCTGATGAACAGGTAGCCCCATAGCTCTTCGATGCGAGCAGCCCGGGTCATGCCCCTTTGCTTCGGTATTGCCGCGGTCTTTGCGCTCATTCGACTCCCATCACGTTACGTGTCTTCGTCGCGTGGAATATTACCACAGCATTCAAGTCAACAAGTCTTGATCGTGGAAGCAGGTTGACCATCGCCCATTTTATCCAATCTCTTTGGCATGATGCAAAATCGAGGTGTGGGTGCGGGACGTGCTTGCGTGTCATTGGAGCCATCATTCACCTCCCCTACTGGATTCCGGCCCAGTATCGGGGTACGGAATGAAGAACGGGAGACCAGGTTGACGAGTGCGGGAGCGGTTGAATGCGGGCACTCGCGGGGCCGCGAAATATCATCCTCGTGCCAATCGCTTATGTAGGCAGGGCCCGGCGTATCAGGGTACGAAAGTCGGGGAACAGGTTGGCGGGACTTCTGTATGGTGGCTCGGGGCTAGGGTTGGTTACCGGCCTGCCAGGAGCGGGGGAACAAGCCCCGCGCCACATTTTTTTGATTTTGATTCCGCCATCGACCATGGAATTGCGATTAGGCACGTTTTGCGCCTGGGGAGCCGGCATCGAGGGTTGATTGGTGGGGATATCCCAATACCGGGGTCACTGCCAGTCGTGCGGTAAGACCACCCCGGTCCTTAGCCGCCGCTTGGCGCCTGGTTGCCCACCACGCCGGCCAAGGTGAGTTCCTTCGCTCGGTGGCAACTCACGAAGTGGCCCGGCTCGACTTCCTCCAACTGGGGAGCGGTCGTTCGACAGACGTCCTCCGCGTAGCGGCATCGGGGATGGAAGTAGCAGCCCGACGGTGGATTCGCCGGATCGGCTACGTCCCCCTCCAGGATGATCCTCTTGGAGCGCAGCCGAGGGTCTGGAATGGGTACCGAGGAGAGAAGCGCCTCGGTGTAGGGATGCTTGGGAACCTGGAATATTCTCTTGGTCTCACTCACTTCCGCGAGCTTGCCGACGTACATTACGGCAACCCGGTCGCTGACATGTTTGACCACACTCAGATCATGGGCTACGAACAGGTAGGTGAGGCCGAACTTCTCCTGAAGCTCGAGCAATAGATTCAGGATCTGGGCTTGGACTGAAACGTCGAGCGCCGAGATCGGTTCGTCCGCCACTACCAGGCTTGGGTTGAGGGCCAAGGCGCGGGCTATGCCTATTCTTTGCCGTTGGCCGCCGCTGAAGGCGTGCGGAAATCGCTGCATGAACTCTGGACGTAGTCCGACGAGTCCAAGCAGATCCGCCACTCTGTCCACTCGCTCTTGGCGAGACCTGATCCCGTTGACGAGCAGCGGTTCGCCGACGATGTCCAGCAGGGTCATCCTCGGATTGAGCGACGAGAAGGGGTCCTGGAATACCATCTGCATATGCCGGCGGAGCGGCCGCAGCCGGTTGTCAGGAATTGAGCCGAGATCCACTTCCGTATCGCCACCAGGCCGGAAGAGGATTTGTCCCTCGGTCGGCCGGAAGGCGCGCAGAATACATCGGGCAGTGGTGGTCTTACCGCATCCGCTTTCACCTACAAGGGACAACGTTTCTCCCCTGTTTATGTGGAAGGACACGTCATCTACCGCGCGCACGTGGCCCTTGATTCGGCGCAATATGCCGCTCTGGATCGGGAAGAACTTTTTCAGACCGTTGACTTCCAGGAGGGGGGTGCTGCCCCCGTTTCCAGGCTCCATTGTTCGTTGCGGTACCTGCATCCTAGCGGGCTCCCATCCGAATCCGTGGGTCGATCAATAACAATATAAAGTCCGATATCAGGGTTCCTATTACCGTCAGGAAGCCAAGCAGCAGGACAATGCTCCCCGCAAGGAACATGTCCTGGCTTATTAGGGAGGTTAACAGAAGAGGCCCTACCGTAGGAAGACTGAGAACCACCGAAACTATAACGCTCCCTGACACTACGTAAGGGATAAGGTAGCCAATCGTGCTGGCGAACGGATTGAGGGCGACGCGCACAGGGTACTTCAATATGAGCGAGGTTTCTGGCAGTCCCTTCGCCCGAGCGGTGATTACATATGGCTTAGACAACTCATCGAGAAGATTCGCCCGCATTATCCTGATCAATCCGGCTGTGCCTGCGGTGCCCAGCACAATAGCCGGAATCGGCAGGTGCTTGATCAGGTCCCATACGCGATCGAGGGACCAGGGCGCCTGCAAGTACTCGGGGGAGAACAAACCGCCAATGCTGCCGCCAAACCACTGCCAAATGAAGTACATGAGAGCCAATGCTAGCAGGAAGTCCGGTATCGCCAGGCCCAGGAAGCCAACGAAAGTAAATGTGTGGTCCGCGGGGGAGTACTGTCGGACGGCTGAGTAGATGCCCACCGGCAGGGCGATCACCCAAGTGAACAGCACCGCGGCCAATGTGACGACCACAGTCATCAGCAGGCGCTCGCCCACGACGTCGATCACAGCCTTTCGATATGACATCGAAATCCCGAAGTTGCCCTGGGCGATCTGACGTATCCACTTGAAGTACTGGACGTAGATCGGTTGATCGAGCGCATACTCCTCGCGCAACGCTTCCGCTTCTTGGTCGGACACTCTATCGCCCGCGCTTTCAACCGCGGCAACGTAGGCGGTGACAAAGTCTCCAGGAGGTAGCTGGATGATTACAAAAGAAAGGACAGTGATTGCCCACGTCGTAAACACGGCAAGGAGCAGCCTGCGGCCTACGAAGGCTAGCATCTAGGCGGTGCATTCATGACGCTAAAGCGAGAGCGGGTGAGACGTGGGACCTGGGCGCCAATCGGAGTCGGCGCCCAGGAACTCGTCAACCTAGTCAGTGAAGTAGTATGTCGACGGGTGAGAGTTGACCGGGTTGAGGCTGTCGACGCCGGCAATGATCCGTCCTGGGACGTTGCCAACGTTGTTCTTGACGACCCGCACACCAAGAAGGACGGGCGCGAGCCCGACAGTACCGATCGCCCAGACCTCTTCAACGAGAGTCTTCCAGATCTCCTTGCCAATCCTGTTCTGCTCTTCGACCGGGACGGTTCTCGCATCCTTCCACAGCTGCAGGACCTTTTGGAGCGGCTCGGGCGGCGCGATGCCCTGCTCTCCGGCGCTGGCGAACCACTTGTCGGCCTCTGGCCCGAAGTTGAATGCTGTGCCCGGCCAAGTCATCAGGCGATCAGTGCCGTAGTTGGAGGTCATCCAGATCTGGACTTCGTTGGCCCTCATCTTGGTGTTGATCAGTGAAGGCTCTGCCGCTTCAACTGCCAAGTCGATACCGATCTGCTTCCAGTGCTGGCCGATCATCTCCGCCATCTCCGGGAATGGGAGGAACCAGGCGGTATTGGCGCTGATCTGGATCTGCAGCCGGCCCTGGCCATCGCTCCGCAACCGGTACCCGTCGGAGTCCTTCTGGTCCAATCCGATACCGTCCAGCAGCTCGTTCGCCTGGCCGGGATCGTGATTGTGCCAGAGGGTACGGTAGGTCTCTTCGCCGGGGTTGTAAGGGTTGGTCGCAACCGGGATTGGCGATCCCGGGGTGCCCAGTCCTATGAAGAAGACCTCGTTGAGCTGGTCCCGGTCGATTCCCAGAGATAGCGCTCGACGGAAATCGCGGTTGTGGAACCACTTGCGGATCTCGGGGTCCTTGTCGAAGTCCACGTTGAATACGACATTGGCTTCGCCGCCGCTGCCCGGCGGATCGAGGTGCATCTTATAGTTGCCCCTATCCTGGTTTTGCAGGAATACCGGCAGCTTGGCAAGCGAAACGTGTCTGCCCTGCACGTCGTACTCGCCGGAGATCGCCCTAAGGTTGAGCACTTCCAGGTTTGGCGCCAAAGTCATCACGATGGCGTCGGTGTATGGGAGTTGGTTGCCAGCGGTATCTACGCCGCAATAGTAGGGGTTGCGCTCAAGAACCCAGGCCGGCGTGTTGATCGGGTTGGAGGTCTTCCAGGGCGAGACCATTGGGAGGTCGGGATTCGTCTGCCACCGGGCCTTGGCCTTGAACAGACCCACCCAGTTTTCCAGCTTTGCGTCACTGACCATCGCGTCAAGATCCGCCGAATCTACATAGTTGGCGTGAAACTGCTTGAGGTAGTGAGCTGGTAGGTACGATGTGCGTCCCAGCCCGCCTCCATCAGGTTGCATTCCCGGGATTCCAAAGAAGCCTGCCAGAAACTCGGGGAACATGTAGTAGCCACTCGAGAACCTGAAGGCGATTGTGTAGTCATCGATCTTCTCCAGGGTTCCGGGTTGGTCTTGGATGGCGAAATTGACATTCGGGGTGGCGACCAAATCTGGGTTCGAGTAGACGTCTTCGTACCAGAATAGGAAGTCGTCGGCGGTGAAGGGCTGGCCATCGGACCACTTGAGACCGCGCCGGAGGTGGACGATCGTGGTCTGGCCACCATCGGTGACCTCCCAGTCCTTGGCGATATTCGGCACGAGCTTTGTCATCGCGTAGTCGTAGAACAACGTGTGGTCGGGCCCGGCATTTCGCATCCCGTTTGCAGTGTCGAACGGTCCGGTAAAGCCGCGGCGCAGCGCGCCGCCGTACTTGCCTATCGAGTGAACAGGCTTGATTACGAGAATGTCCTCCGGATCGGGTAGTCGTTCTTCGACAGGCGGCAGCTGACCATTCGCTACAAGCGCGGCTAGCTGAGGCGACTCGTTGAAGCTCGTGGGATACTGGGACTGGTCGAGGATGATCTCGGGTCCTTCCAGCTTGCGGATGAGTTCGGGGTCGATCTTGGGAGCTGGCTCCGGCGTCGCGGTCACAACGACCTCTCTGTCTACCTCGACAACCTTCTCGACCTCGACTTCGACGACCCTTTCGACTTCGACCTCGACCACCTTCTCCTGCTCTACGACGACTTCCTTTTCTACCTCGACAACCTCCTGCCTCACAACTTCGACCGGCCGGTCCACTTCGACTGTGACAACCTTCTCAACTTCGACCGGCCTGTCTACCTGGACGGTGACTATCTTCTCGACTTCCTCCCTGACTACCTGGGTTACGACCCGCTCGACAGGGACTTCCTTCTCGACAACCTGCACTCGCTCTTCTGTGACCACTTGAGGCTGACACGCCGCCAGAATTGGCAATGCGGCTGTGGCCCCCAATCCGGCCAAAAATGAGCGGCGTCCGATTTTGCGTACTATTAAATTCTTCACTGTCTTGTCGATCCTCTCTCACTGATGGGTATTCTGGGTTAAATCCAACACAAATTCCGATTGGGCGATTGTGTTGTGTCGGCCTGTTAGCAACACCTCCGATGAATCTCTTCAAACCCTATTCACTAAGTCGAGAAACATGTTCCAACATCGCGGGCTTGGGTGTCAACAACATCAACCCGCTGTTTCGAGGACTGCGTCCAGGCAAGCGTTTCCGAGCCTTTTCGAGAATGCAGATTTGATATCCTATTGGCTAGGGACACGGGCTTGCGCCGCCGGCGCTGAAGGTAGAGCCTGATACCGACATAGGGGAGGATCGGCCGATGATTGCTATGACCGCGAGACAGCGGGATGAGTTGAACGAAATTGGTTGGACGGTATTGGAGAGCGTCCTTACACCCGAGGAGACTAAACGGCTGGACGCTGCCTGGGACGAGGTTGCCGACAGGCTCCGTCAAGAGCACGGACTGGGGCCGGACGAGTCGGTTGGTTCGCGCAATGGCCTGAGGTTGCACGACGCAATTCTAGACCTGATAGATCATCCTAAGGTCCTACCGCTCGTGGTGGATGCAGTCGGATGGAACATCCAGAATCGCGACAGCACCTTCGGCTGCCAGGCGCCCACGCCGAGCGACTCGGACCCCGACATTCTTGGGCTTGGTTGGCATTTCGACTACGAAGAGGAGTTCGCCGGCATAACACTCGATGGACGCATGCCCCTGATCGACTTCAAAGTGGGATGGTACATTTCCGATCACACCGAACCCGGCCACGCGACGATTCTGCTGGTGCCGGGGAGCTACAAGTGGACCCCCGAACAGAGAGCGACTTGGGAATCCTGGCTGGATCCGAAGGAAATCTTCGAGCTGAGGGTGCCGGCCGGCAGCGCACTGCTGTGGCGGCCCACCACACTCCACGCAGTTACTCCGAACCTCTCCAAGAGCTTCCGCAAAGCCACCTACATCAGCTACACGCCGAGGTGGGTGAGGCCCAGCTGTTACATCGACCAGGACCCAGAGTTGCTGGCTCGCAGTTCACCTATCCGCCGGCAGCTGTTGGGAGCGATGGGCGATCTCAGCCACCCGCTCGGCAAGGACCCGGTTAACGCTCCGTCGTCTCAGCACTGGTTCAGTCTTGATGGCTGGCAAACAGTGCCGCTCAAAGCTTGGGCTGAAGCGCAGGCCGGCGAAGGGGAACACTTATGGGGACTCGGTTACGGCGCGACGTACACCAAGGGTCCGAAGTATGAGTTCACCCAAGTTCGCAGGCCTACGACGTAAGTGTCTGAGATGTCGCTTCCCAAGCTAAACCTGCCCGAGTTGGGCCGGATAGGTCAGATCTGCGTCGTCGTTCGCGATCTGGACGAGGCGGTGAGAAGCTACTGGCACAATCTGGGCATCGGCCCCTGGTGGATTTACACCTATCAACAACCCCTGGTGCGGCACATGACATTGTGGGGAAAGGTCCAGCCCTACCGAATGCGACTCGCGTTTACGCCCGGACTTACGCCTCAGTTCGAGCTTGTCCAGCCGCTGGAGGGCGATACGATCTATCAGCGGTTCATCGACCGGCACGGAGAAGGCCTGCAGCACCTGGGCGTGTTCGCGCACGACTTTGACGATGCGCTAGGAAAGGCGGAGGCAGCCGGCTACGAGGTCATCCAGAGCGGCGACGGGTTCGGACCGGATGGCGACGGACACTATGCCTATCTCAGCACCGAGGGCGACGTCAGCACGATATTCGAGCTGATCGATCCGCCGGCCCGCCGGCATCCGCCGGAGTACATCTATCCGGCAGAGGAGTAGCAAGGGCCCGGTCCGCATCCCTCCAAAATGGCGGGTCGCTTAGTGTCACGCCCCCTCGTAAAGGAAGCAGGCTGCCTCCTGGCCGGCCCCGACCCGGACCGAGTTTGGCTCCCGTGTCTCGCAGACGTTCTGAATAAACGAAGGACAGCGGGGATGGAACGGGCATCCCGCCGGCCTGTTGTACGGATGCGGGACCGAGCCGCTGATAGAGGGCAGCTTGATCCGGGGCGGCGAGTGGATGCTTGGAATCGACTCCAGCAGGGCCTTCGTGTAGGGATGTTTCGGCGCATGGAAAATGTCGTCGACCGGCCCTTTTTCGACAACGCGCCCCAGGTACATCACGGCCACGTCGTCGGCCATCTCGGCTATGACGCCCATATTGTGGGTTATCAGGATGATGGACAGGTTTCGCTGCTCCTGCAGGTCGCGGAGCAGGTCCAGAATCTGTGCCTGGGTCGTCACGTCCAAAGCGGTCGTTGGCTCATCGGCGATGAGCAGGTCAGGGTCGCAGGAGAGCGCCATCGCGATCATCGCGCGCTGGCGCAGACCACCGCTCATCTCGAACGCGTACTGGTCGATTCTTGACTCTGCTCGAGGGATTCCGACCATGCGGAGCAAGTCAATCGCCTGATCTTTCGACTCCTGAGCGTTAACGTCCCGGTGGAGCCTGATCGTTTCAATGATCTGGCTACCGACCGTATGTACTGGGCTGAACGAGGTCATGGGCTCCTGGAACACCAGGCCAATCTCTGCGCCCCGGATCGAGCGCATCTCTTCGCTGTTGGGATCGAGTTGGACCAGATCAGTACCTTTATCCGGACCGTCGTGCTCGTTCCGATGGAGTAAGACCCGTCCTTCGATGATCCGGCCAGGGCGCTCGACAATGCGAAGAATAGATCGAGCCGTTACGCTCTTTCCGCAACCACTTTCGCCTACGATACCGAGGGTTTGTCCGCGCACCAAGTCGAAACTGGCGCCGTCGACTGCCCTGACTACGCCTTCATCGGTGAAGAAATAGGTCTTCAGGTCTTGTACTGACAGGAGTGGCCGGCGACCGTTTTCCATCGTTCGATCTCTATGAGCTGTAGGGATCTGCCGCGTCTCGAATCCCGTCGCCCATGAAATTGAACGCCAGGATGACAATGACGACCGGAATTGCCGGTATCAGCAACCAGGGAGTTATCGCGAGGGCCTGGATATTCTGCGCGTCCTGGAGCAGTACACCCCAACTGATGGCCGGCGGTCGCAGCCCCAGTCCCAGGAAACTGAGCGAAGTCTCGGCGATGATCATGAATGGGATCGCAAGTGTAATGGAGGCGATTATGTGGCTGAGGAACGCCGGAACCATGTGGCGAAAGATGATCCGCAGCCGGCTGGCGCCGGCGAGCTCGGCGGCCGTTACGAAGTCCTCCTCGCGAATCGACAGGAACTTGCCGCGAACGACCCGGGCCAGGTCGGTCCAACCGATCAGCGAGATAATGATGGTGATGGCAAAGTAGACCTTGAGAATGTCCCAGTCCCTCGGCATTGCCGCTGCCAGTCCCATCCACAGCGGGATGGTCGGTATCGATCGCAGAATCTCGATTATCCGTTGAATGATCGTGTCGATGATTCCGCCGTAGAACCCTGACAGACCGCCCAATAGAATGCCGAGGAACAGGCTGATCGTGACGCCGGCCAGGCCGATGAACAACGAGATCCGTGTCGCGTTGATGAGGCGCGACCAGAGGTCCCGTCCCTGGATGTCGGTTCCCAGCAACCACAACGTCTCCTCCGGCCGTTCACCCTCGACACCAAAGAGGTGGATGTCCGTTTCAATGAGTCCCAGGATTTTGTAGCGGAAACCGGACCCAAACAGTCGAAGATAGATCCTATCGTTGGGGTCGGCTTCATAGACGCGGGTGAAGGTCTTCGGATCGCGACTTCCTTTCACTCGGTAAACGTGGGGTCTGAATTCGCCATCTTCGAACCAATATATTGGCTGCGGAGGCGTGTGGGAACGATCGGCGTGGGAATCGAACGGGTCCGAGTATGAGAGGAAGTCCGCGTTAAGCGCGACCAGGTAGAAGAGGATCACGACGATCGTGCCGCCGAGCGCCAGGTAGTGCTTGCGGAACCTCCACCACATGAGCTGCCACTGGGTGGCTACCAGGATCCGCTCGTCATCGACGGCAGCAGGAATCGCTTCCTTGCCGGCGATTGGAGCAGCGGCCTCGGCCATCAGCGGCCCTCCATCCGTATACGTGGGTCGATAATCAATAAGACGAAATCTGAGATGAGCGTACCGATCACCGTCAAGAATCCCAGCATCATGATAATCGTTGCGGCAAGGAAGAAGTCCTGCCCCAATAGGGCCCTGAGCAGGAGCGGGCCAACCGTGGGCAGGCTCAGCACTATGGATACGATGATGCTACCGGACACGATGGCCGGCAGCAGATAGCCTATTGTACTCGCGAATGGGTTTAGCGCTACGCGGACAGGGTACTTCATTATGAGACGAGCCTCCACCACGCCCTTTGCCCGCGCGGTCACGACGTAGGGCTTGCGTAGCTCGTCAAGCAGGTTCGCCCTCATTATCCTTATGAGGCCGGCCGTGCCGGCAGTGCCGAGGACAATAGCCGGTATGGGAAGGTGTTTGATCAGGTCCCACACCCGTAGCAAGCTCCAGGGCGCATCGATATACTCGGGCGAGAACAGTCCTCCGATGCTTCCACCAAGCCAGAACCAGGTGAAGTACATCAGCGCCAGAGCCAGCAGAAAGTCGGGGATCGCGAGACCAATGAATCCTACAAAGGTAAAGGCGTGATCTTCAGGGGAGTACTGCCGGACCGCCGAATAGATGCCTATCGGGAGCGCGACCACCCAGGTGAAGACCAATGCCGCCGAGGTGACGATAACCGTCATGACCAAGCGTTCGCCGATTAGGTCTATGACAGGCCGTTGCCAGTCCATCGACCAGCCGAAGTTTCCCCGGATTATCCGCCCAAGCCATTTGATATATTTCACGTAGACCGGCTGGTCCAGGCCGAACTCTTCGCGAAGGCTGGCGCCTAACGAGTAGGCCTCGGTGGCTTGAACGCCGGTGGCCTGCAACTGGGTTACATAGTAGGTTGCGAAGTCACCCGGCGGCAGTTCGATGATTGCAAACGAGATCACGGTAATGGCCCAGGTAGTTACGAGAGCCATGAGTAACCGCCGGCCGGCGTACGCCAACACCTTTTATCAGTCCGGGTGTGGCGCTAAAGCCAGAAGATACGGGTCGGAAAACTGAGACCGGCCCTGGGAATGACCCAGGGCCGTATCTGTGACGCGCGAGGCTAGAACTCCTTCCAGAAGTAGGTCTCGGGACGAGCGTTGCCCGGCGTTTGACCGGACGAGCTCACTGCCGTGCGTCTCTGGATGTTGCCCAGCTTGTTCTTGACGATGTGCATACCAAGAATCACCGGCACGAAACCGACCGTGGTTATGTGATACAGGTTGTCGACGAGATAGGTCCAGATCTCCTTGCCCAAGGGCACGCGCAACTCTCTGGGGATCGTTCGCCCCTCTCGCCAGAGCTCTACGACCCTCTCCATGCCCATTGTGACCTGGGGGCGCTTTGCCCTCCGCGCCTCCGGTGTCGAACCACCGCGCAATGGCGGGGCCCAGTGGGTTGGGGAAGTTTACTGGGATGTAGTTGCCGGCTTGTTCGAACATCACCTCGCTACTGTTGTTCTCCCAGATCGTGGCAATTACCTCGTTGTTCTCAAGAAGGGTCTGGACCTCTGGTCCCGGCATGACCCTGTCCTTCGAACGAAATACCGATCTGCTTCCACTGCTGGCCGATGAACTCGGCGATCTCACATATCGGCAAGTGCGACGCCTGTTGGCATGGGGCCCCAGAAGTGGGAGTCGACCACCGCCATCGGTGCGCAGTCGATATCCTTCCGAGTCCCTCTGGTCCAGGCCCAAGTCGTCCAGGATTTTATTGGCCTCGTCGGGATTGTATTGGACCCAGGGAACGTCCCTGTACTGGTCGCCGGGGTAGAACGGGTTGGTGGGTAGGGGTACACCGGAACCGGGAGTGCCCAACCCAGCGAAGAACGCCTCGTTGATCTGGTCGCGGTCCATCCCCATCGAAAGAGCCTTGCGGAAATCGATGTTGAGGATCCACTTGGAGATCTCGTCGTCCTCCTCGTAGCTGTTGTTGAATATCACACCGGCGATGGACCCATAGCTGCCCGGGTCGAGCCAGACCTTGTAGTCACCTCTGGCCTCGTTCTGCAGGAAGACCGGCAGCTTAGACAGCTGTATGTGTCGGTCGGCGTAGTCGTACTCCCCCGCTATCGCGCGCAAGTTCATTACTTCGATGTCTTCGACCAGCGTCAGGACAATGCGGTCGTTGTAGGGAAGCTGATTGCCCTCCGTGTCGACCTGGTAGAAGTAAGGATTGCGCTCGACGACCCAGGTACTCCTGTTGATTGGGCTGACAGTCTTGTAGGCAGTGAAACATGGCCAGTCGGGATTGAGGTACCAGTCGTTCTTGATTCGGAACAGAGCCACCCAATCGTCGACTTTGTTCGCCCTGACCAGCGCGTCCAAGTCCGCTGGATCTGCGAAATCCGTATGGAACTGCTGCACGTAGTGGGCCGGCGCGATTCCGCCTGAGGCGCCTCTCGGCCCCCAGGTCTCGGACGGACCGGTGATAGCGTTCAAGACTCCGAGCTGCTCTGGGAAGCTCGCGTAGGGGCCGGCGAACTGATACTGGACAGTGTAATCGTCGATCTTGGCGATCGTTCCCTCGATCTGCTCTCCGTCCGCGCCGGTTACGAACATCTGGATCGGCTTGATCGGCATCAGTAGTGGGTTGTTATAGATGTATTCGTACCAGAACATGATGTCGTCGGCCGTGACCGGCGCCCCGTCCGACCATCTCATTCCACGCCGGAGGAACAGTGTGGTCGTCGTCCAATCGTCGGACAACTCCCATCCCTTGGCGACGTTGGGTATCAGGTTCTCGACCGCGAAGTCCCAGTAGGTAAACATGTCGTGGGCGGCAAACCGACCCAGGTTTTGCCGGTCCCCGGCCGAGGTGAATCCGCGGCGGATCGTCCCGCCGTACTTGCCGATCTCGAACACGGGCTCGACAACCAGTAGGTCCTCGCGCACCGGCAAGCGTTCGTTTATTGGAGGAAGATTGCCGGCCGCGACCTCCTTTGCGAAAATCGGCGACTCACCAAACGTGGTGGGGTATTTGGAAACGTCTAGGATGACTTTTCCGCCCTCGGGCGTCGGATGCAGGAGGTCGGGTCCCACCTTTCTGATCGGGATCTCAGTCGGCTCCAGGACGACTTCCCTGACAACCTCCACCTCCTTCTCAACCTCAACTTCGACCTCAACCTCTCGCTCGACGATCACCGCCTTTTCGACTTCTACGGTGACTACCCTATCGACCGGCCTCTCCACGACTCTTTCAACTTCAACCTCCACCGGCCTGTCGACCTCGATGGTGACGATCTTTTCGACCTCGACCGCCTTCTCAACCTCAACCGTGACCAGCCGCTCGACCGGCCGATCGATAATCTGGGTGACGACCCTTTCTACCGGCACCTCTTTCTCGACTACCTGGACTCTCTCAACCTCCACGACTTGGGGTTGGCAGGAGGCCAGGATTGGAAGTGTCGATGTCGCGCCAACGCCCACCAAAAATGAGCGACGAGAGAATCTGTTCTTCATTACTTTGTCCAACACGCTCTTTCTCCTCCGTGTTTCCAAACTGATTGGAGTCCACAACATTGCGGTCTCGGTTTAACTTCGGGTCATCCCCCTTTCTCGGCAATCTCGGCCACTACTTTGGCCGATACGCCGACTCCTCCGATTATTGAAGGCGAATGATGTTACCGGCACCGCTCTGGCGAATCAGGACAATTCGCCGTGAGTGCCTGAACAGAAATAGTGGGCCGCAGGGCACGGTGCTCCAAGGGTTGGGGCGAACCGGGATGGTTGGGATCATTCACACCGTACCTCGTTGAGATCCAACGCATTGGTTTATGGAAACATATCAATTCTGAAGTCGGTTTGCAACGGAGCGCAGGGCTTCGTTGGGGGCCCATTTAGCTGTCCGATACCAAATAGCTCCAGGATTGATAAGCTTTGGCCGTATTCTCCAAAGAGTCAGTTCGAGGAGACGCCGTTTGTTGCCCTCGCCGGCGAGGGATCTTCCATTCTCGTAGTAGGCGTGAGACCTAGGTCCGTCCGCGATCGGCCGGTAGGGTCAGGGATGCATTCGCAGTGCCAAGACAGTCGGAATCGCTGGAAATCGTTTATCAAATGATTAGCGGCCCGCTCACAATCGCTGCCTCGATTCTTCTGCTGGTCGCAAAGCGCCTGCGCAACAGCGCTTACCTGACAATTGCAAGATTCTTGGGATTGGCCTTCGCGGTAGCCTTTCTTTGCTCATTGCCTCTTTTCGCGGCCGGGACAGTCGACCGGCTCTTGCGCCACAGTTTGCTAATCGAATCGGCCAGGCCAATTGAAACCGTTTGGATTGTCCACTGGACCCAATTCAACGACCCGCGAGTCGCTCTGAGTGAATACCAACTCGCCGAGCAGTACATTCGAACGAACCTCGAATATGTGGTCGATCTCCCGATCGAACAGCTGGTCAGCTACATAGGAACCAACACCCATTTCTTGTGGCCGGCCGACGAAGGAGCATCGGTCGGATACTCTAACCGGCGGGCGGCGCAGCTTTGGTTTCAGTCCGACCTGGACCAGTACATAAGGTTCCTCGATGGAGGGCCGCTTCCGTCGGGAGAGTTCGATTTGGACGGCGGCATTCCGGCCATCGTCCACACCGATGTCGCTACCGATCTGTCCCTGACAGTAGGCGACCGATATGTGTTTGCCGGACGGGATCCGCTCAAGTCAGCGAAAGTCCCTCTTCGCATAGTTGGGATCTGGGACGTACTCGACTCGAACGATCCCTATTGGAGCTACGACACATACCTGAACGAAAAGGCGGTATTTATCGGCAAAGAGGCAATGTTTGAGGTGGTTTTCAGCCAACTGCCGGAGGCTCAACGCGAGTTCAGCTGGTACGCGTTGGCCGATGTCGACCACATCACCGTCTCTAACGCGAACCGGGTCCGGAGTGGGTTGATCTTCCTGGAACGCAGGGTGGGTCAATACTTGCCAGAGGCCAAGCTGCGAGGGACCGCATTGAAAGACATGCTCAACACGATAGAGCCGGAGATATGGGTTCTCAACCTGCTGATGTTGATTCTCGGGTTGCCGGTTTTGGCCGTGACCATCTATTACATCGCCGTATCCTTCAAGATGGTCCTAGAAAGACAACGGGGTGAAATCGCCTTGCTAAAGAGCCGCGGCGCAAGTCCGGTGCAGGTCACTGGCGCCTACGCGGTGGAATGGTTGCTGATGGGTGGTGTAACGCTCGGCGCTGGGCCATTCCTTGGCCGAGAGTTGGCCCAGGTGACGGGACAGACCTATGGATTCTTGTTATTTGCTCAGCGACCGGCACTTAATATGGAGATTACCGCGGAGGTAATCCAATTCGCCGCCGCCGGAATTGCCGTGGCGCTGTTGGCGACAGTTGGGCCGGCGATATTCGCGGCCCGGCGAAGCATAGTCACCTACAAGAGGGAGGCGACCCGCAGCGCCGGCCAGCCCTTTTGGCAGAGATTCTTCCTCGATTTCTTGCTGCTGGCCGCCGCCGGCTACGGGTACCTGTTGCTTCATCAGAGGCAAACCTTCGAGTTCATCGACGGGACACCCGAGCTAATTGTCGATCCCTTGCTTCTCGTTACCCCGGCCATCTCAATCGTTGCGACGTCTATGATCTTCATACGTTCGTTGCCTGTTTTGGCGGCCGGCTTGACTCACTTGGCTTCGTTCGCATCCGGGCCGTCGATCGTGATGGTGTTTCGGCAGATGGCACGGCTACCGGGCCAGTACAGCCCCTTGATTTTGCTTCTGATCGTCACAATCGGTCTCGGCACCTATAACGCGTCGACCTCGCATACTATCGACCGGAATTTCCGTGAGAAGGTCCAGTACCGCGTCCCTGGCGATCTCGTCCTCCACGAACGTTGGACTTATAACGAAGTAACGGAGAGTTGGTTGGAACCACCCTTCTACGATCACTACGTACCCGGTGTTCAGGAGGCGGTGACGGTCCGAGAGTATGAGGTTTTCCCAGCGTTCGGCAGTCAACGGGGAAAAGAGTCCCGCCTGCTTGCGGTGGACCGCACGCAGCTTCCGAAAATCTCGTGGTGGCGCTCAGATTTTGCCGAGGTCTCGCTGGGCGCATTGATGAATGCGCTCGCCGTAGGTCAATCGGGAATACTGGCGGACCGCAAGTTCCTTCAGCAGTATGGCTTGCAACTCGGCGACCGCATGACGCTGAGCTACAAAGATCAATCAATCGAGTTCAATATAGTTGAATCGATCGACTTCTTCCCTGGCCTGGATCCCCGAGAGGGCTTCATATTTGTCGCGAATATCGACTATCTCTACGAAATCGCCGGACAAGAACCGTACCAAGTCTGGCTCAAGGTCGATGAGGATGTCCGTAGTAAAGGATTGGTAGAGGAGTTGCACGCGAAGCGGTTCCACATCACGAAGATCAGCGACAGCCGGCTTGAACTGGGTCTCGGCCGGACGCATCCTCAAAGGACAGGGATATTCGGTGTTCTCTCGATTGGGTTCATCCTGGGAGCAGTGCTGACCGTCCTATCTTTCTTTCTTTACGCGTTCCTGACGTTCGAGCGCCGCCTGGTCCAAATGGGGATACTGCGCGCCATTGGAATGTCGTTGCGGCAGCTTGTCACGCTAACTGTTTTGGAGCAGGCATTCCTCATAGTGATCGGAGCCGTTGCCGGTACTGCTCTCGGCATGTTGGCAACCTACGTGTTCATTCCCTTCTTTCGACTGGGCGTCGAGGACGAGTTGCCACCCTTTGTGATCACCACTGCTTGGGAAGATATAGGCCGCCTGTACGTCGTCGTTGGGATCATGTTGGTGTTGGGCATCGGAGGTATCCTGTGGCTCATCCGGCGGATGAACCTGCCAGGCGCGGTTAAGCTAGGCGAAGAGCAATAGCTCAGTCGGGCCGGGACGGGTTGTCGCCGCGTCCGTTCGCACTCCCCAGACGAACGGCCCCGTCCATTAGGTCATAGACGAGATACGCGGACTGCAACGTCGGGCCGCGAGGCGAAGTCGGGCAACAGTTGAGTGCCGAGACCCGGCGCGTCGGATGCGGATAGGTAGCCCCTGTCGAACCTGGGCAAGTCGGTTACTACATCCCGGTACCATCCGCCAAGGTAGCACAGACGGATGCCCTCCTGGATCATCGCGTTGGGCTCACCCATGCACAGGTGCGTGCTCGCGGTGAAATTTACCGGGCCGGTCGGGGCATGGCAGGCGAAGGGCCGGTCGTAGGTCTGGGCGAGCTGGGCTATGAAGTGGGCCTCAGTCAACCCGCCTACCCAGCAAATGTCGAAATTGAGAATGCCGGCGGCCTGTTTCTCCAAAATCTCCTTGAACACGTCCCGTCCGCATAGCGATTCCGATACGGCGACCGGGATTCGTGTCTTTCGGGCCAACTCGGCGAACGCATCTATGTTGTCTCGACTGCGGAGCGGGTCTTCGATCCACACTGGCCGAAGCTCCTCCAGGGCCTCCGCAATTCGGACCGCCGCCTGCAGGTACCAGGCTCCGTGGAACTCTACGTGGATGCCAATCTGGGTGCCAACGGTCTCCCGAATTTGGCGGAAGGGCCTTAGAGCTTCGTCGATCTGGGCCGGCGTGATGTGCTGACCGCCCCCGCCGGCCGCGAACGGGTCGAACGGCCAGAGTTTGAGGGCTCCAATGCCAATATCGAGCAACGATTGAGCAAGCTCGCCGGCCCGGTCCTCGTCTCGCCACATCGCCTCATCGTCCCGGTAGACGGAATCGGGTTTCCACTCGAGAGCGTAGCCGTGACAGGTGTTGTATACGGGCACTCGATCGCGTGTAGGGCCTCCCAGGAGCTGGTATATGGGCAGTCCCAGGATTTGACCGTGAAGGTCCCACAGCGCCACGTCGACCGCGGAAAGGCTGTGGACTTCCGCGTTCAAATGGCGGAAGTTCATCTGGCTCCTGAGAGCGCGGTGGTGGCCTTCTATCTGCCGGGGATCCTTGCCTAGCAGGTAGGGCGCGACCGTATTGTGAATGTAGTCTATCGCCTCATCCTGGTAGTACCAGGTTTCGCCTAGACCTACCAGACCTTCATCGAGGCGTATCAGGACCCAGGTTGGTTCCGGGTCCTGATAGATTGAACTGGTCAGAGTTTCGATGCCAGTGATCTTCATTTGTCCTCTCCGTCCCTGCCGTCTTCAAGGCCTTACAGTTCCACTCAGTATCCAGCTAAATCTCGGAGGTGCGGACAGCGACGTCCGGCCGGGACAGGAATTCTGGCGATAGGTTGGTACCCAGGCCGGCCCCCTTTGGCGGAGACATATATCCGCGCTCGAACTCGGGAAGCTCGGTCAGGACATCGTAGAACCAGCCACCCAGATAGCTGGCCCGAATACCCTCCAGGATTAGCGCATTCGGCTCCGCCACACAGAGGTGCGAGCTGGCGACGAAGGTGGCGGGACCTGAGGCATCGTGTGTTGCGAATGGCCGGTCGTACATCTGCGCCATTTGGGCGATGAAGTGGGCCTCGCTGATGCCCCCAACCCAGCCAATGTCCATAATCAAGATGCCGGCCGCCTGCTTCTCCAGAATCTCCTTGAAGATAGCCCGCCCGCACAGCGACTCGGAGATTGCGACCGGTATGGGCGTATTTCTTGCCACTTCCGCGAACGCGTCGATATTGTCGCGGCTGCTCAGTGGGTCTTCGATCCACAACGGACGAATCTCTTGGAGCGCCTCGGCGATGCGAATTGCCGCTTGCGGGTACCACCCTCCGTGCAACTCGACCGGCAGGTCCATCTGTGCTCCCACGGCCAGCCGGACCTGGCGGAACGGTTCCATTGCGAACTCGATTTGCGCCTGGGTGATGTGCTGCCCATCGGTGCCCATTCGGTGCGGATCGAAGGGCCATATCTTCATTGCGGTAATGCCCATGTCGAGAAGCGATTGGGCCAACTCCCCAGTCCGGCCTTGCTCCTTCCACATCACCTCGTCCTCGTCAAAAGCGGTGTGTCGCACCCAACGGGCCGAGTAGTCGCCCGGATCCGGCGGTTCGAGAGCCGGCTGCCAGTGAAAGGCGTGAGTGGTGCCGTGGCAGGTGTTGTAGACACGGATACTGTCTCGTGCCGGCCCGCCCAGCAGCTCGTAGATCGGCATATCCACCGACTGCCCGTAGAGGTCCCACAGAGCTATGTCAATTGCCGACAGGCCGTTGACAGGCCCACTCTGCCGGCCGAAGTTCAGCGGCGCGCGCAGGGCAAGATGGTGTTGCTCAACCGTGCGAGGGTCCTTCCCGAGGAGGTAAGGCGCCACGGTTCCGTGAATGTAATCGGCGACTTGGGGCTCGTGGTAGCAGGTATCGCCCAATCCGACGAGGCCCTCGTCGGTGTGTATCTGGACCCAGACCATCACACGATAGCTCGAGCAAGTTATCGTGTCGATACGAGTGACCTTCAACGGTTGGGACATCCTCCGGCCTCACCTAGATGAGCCGATCAATCCAACTGAGCCACTGTAGAATGGGTTAATTCTATCAGTCCGGCCAGACGCGGGAGGGATGCTTTTGGGGCTTTAGTATGGGAATTCGGCGGCAAGGGGTGCGCGCCAGGGGATGGAGGCTGCGGCAATCTTGCCGCCGGTTTCGCAAGTAGGTACGCTGTCGCCGCAACTCGGTGCCTAGCACTCTTCGGCAATTTTGGCCCACGCCGGCAAAAATGGATGAATGCCTACTGGCGTCGGTGGTATCTCAGTTTAAAACTGCGAAGCGCAATTCACACGGGTCGCCCCCTGCTGCACAATGCTGGCATGATCAGACAGACGCGCATCATCTTTGAGTTGAGCGATATTCCTACTATTCGCCTCCGGTGCAAGGACGACAGCTAGTCCAACCGCCAGTCGTTGCGTAGCCCCTCGCCGATGGTCCTGAACACCTCATCAAGAGGCAGGTTTCGATAACTCCTGACCTTCTTGTGGCCTATTCGAGATATCATTTCTCTACATAGATTCGCGGGTCTGCAATAATGAAAATGACCGCGTCGGGGATTCACCTACCCCACAAAACGACTTGCAGGTGCTTACCACTCGGACCTGCGAGTCTACGCGGTCATTACATCTTAGCCTATAGTCCCATGGTGCCCGCGTCAAGAGCGCGAATTGCCTCATAAATAAACTTACCGAAGAACTATACGTTGCCTCATAACTCACATTACCGTAAGGAGCAGGGGTTATGGCAGTGCGACAACAAAGCAAACACGAGTTGGCGAACGCTCTAAGAGTTCGTTATAAGAATGGAACTCGCCGGGAAAAAAGTAGGTTGTTGGATGAGTTTGTGGCGACCACCGGCTATCACCGCAAATGGGCGACCCGATTATTGTGCGACGGGCCACCCAAACCTAAGGGGAAAGGTAGAGGCAGACCAAGGAAGTACTCCTCGGTGGTAGTAGGAACTCTGAGAAGTGTACTAGAGCTCAGTGGCTGGATGTGCGGGAAGCGACTAGCTCCGTTCCTTAAAGAGCTTGTGCCGGCCCTGGAGGAAGAGGGAGCACTGAGGATTGATGATGAAGTGAGAGAGCAGTTGATAACAATGAGCGCAGCTACTATCGATCGGCGTCTGCGTCTATTCAAGCGACACAAACGCCCAGGTGGCTACACTACGACTAAGCCAGGTTCACTGCTGAAACAACAGATACCGGTCCAGACCTATACTCCTTGGGAGGAACAGAGACCGGGCTATGTAGAGATTGACTTGGTAGCTCACTGCGCCACCTCCACAGCCGGGCATTACCTCAACACCCTAAACGTTGTCGACGTGGCTAGCGGCTGGACCGAGCCTATTGGGGTTTGGGGGAAAGGCCAAGCCGGCGTGTTTGCCGCCTTGGAGCTGGTAAGAGAACGACTGCCTTTTCCTCTCTTGGGTATCGACTCGGACAATGGATCAGAGTTCCTAAACGCTCACTTACTACGGTACTGTCGCTCTGAGAACATCACCTTCACCCGCTCACGTCCCTACTGGAAGAACGATCAGGCCCACGTAGAACAGAAGCACTGGTCTGTTGTTAGAAAGCTAATCGGCTATGATCGCTTCGAGTCTCAACCGGCGTTGGAACAATTGAACCGAGTCTACGATCTGGTGAGACTGTGGGTAAACCACTGGCAGCCACTCCTTAAGTTGGTTGGTAAGAAAAGGAACGGTGGCAAGCTCACCAAGCGATACGATACCGCCCTAACGCCTTACAGACGGATCTTAGCCGCCGAAGTCCTTCAGGCAGAAGAGAGAGCGCTGCTCGAATTGGAACACAAGAGTTGGGGGCCGGCCTCGCTACGCCGGCAGATTGGGGAGGAGATCCAGGCTTTATGGAGACTTAGGGAACGCCCCTCCCCACCCATGAGAAGCGTAAAGGATCTGGCGTCTTAAGTAATCCGGCGTATGAGTTGGGTAAGGTTCCCAATTGAGGCAACGATACCAGTTCGGTAATCTCTAGTTTTGAGGCAACACGGAGCGGGCACCTACTCCATCCAGCCCATCAGGGCCGCGCATAGCAGCGCCATTTCACCGGTCTTGTTATTAATAATCGCCTGACCGGCCTCGCCCTTCAAAGCCTCGTCTATACAGATCACTAGTTCGCGTGCGTATGGCTTGTCATGAATTGACGAGCGATTATAAAATGCCAGTAGTAGGCTTGGAATGGACGACCAACCATTCTGAGGAGCGGCGGACTCAGGCGGGCCTTGAAGGTCTCCTCAATGCCTGAGGAAGACATGTGAACGACCAGATGAGGTGGACGCTGGCATGGCCGAGACAGGATATCATCTCAGACTTGCCGCTCCGGATGATATTGCCCAGATAAGGAAGAATCTTCGGCGCACGATGTCGAATCCCGAGGGGCGCGCCCAGCGGAAACGATATAACGACGCGATAGATCGTCGCGAGATGCTGGTCTTCGTCCATTCCGATCCGGCAGAGGGTGAAGAGGTTATCGAGGCCTTCCTCGAATGGCACATGAAAGTTGACGGGACCGCAACGATCCGAGACGCTGGCACAACCGGCGAGCAACTCCAGGTGGGCCACGTCCGCCGGCTGATCCGGGAGATGCTGCGCACATACAACCCATCGGTTGCTTCGGTAAAGCTGAGGTCCGATCTCGAAGATTGGAACGGTGTCTTCGAGGGACTGCCCGGCTTCATCCTCGAGGGTCGAGAATACTCCAGGCCTCACTGGCGTACGATTTGGGAGTGGACCGAGGCCGCAGAGCGCTCAGCCACCCGGCTTCGCATGGGCGGTCGCCGGCGGTAGAGCCCGCCCCATTCGCCGATGCGGCGGCCCAAAAAATCCATTGATGGGATGCTTGACATACTTTGGTGTCCTATATACCCTTAGCTTAGTCTAGCTTAGCTAATCGCTTAAGGATCGGTTAAATGCAAGTAAACATGCACGAGGCGAAAACACAGCTCTCGCGGTTGGGCGAATTGGCCTGGCAGGGCGAGAAGATCGTAATTGCCAGAGCCGGCAAGCCGTACCTGGACTTGGTACCACACCGGGCGCAAACGGGCGATCGCAAATTGGGCTTGCTTAAGGGGCAGATATGGGTAGCGCCGGACTTCGATGAGACGCCCGCTGAGGTGATCGACGCATTCGAGGGCATCGGAGAATAGTGCAGCGGCTGCTGCTGGATACCCACGTCCTGCTCTGGGCCCTCGAAGACAGTCCTGAATTGGGGAACAACGCCCGAAAAGCCGTTGTAGACCGGCGCAACGAGGTCTTTGTAAGCGCCGCCAATGTCTGGGAGATCGCCATCAAGCGCTCGCTGGGTAAACTTCGGAGCCCCGATAACTTGACCACGAAGGTTGAAGAGATGGGGTTAGCCCAGCTTCCCATCACCCTCTTTCACGCCGAACAGGCGGGCAACCTGCCAATGCACCACAAAGATCCCTTCGATCGAATGCTCGTAGCACAGGCCCAGGCCGAAGGCCTCGTCATTGTCACCGAAGACGAGAGAATCCCGCGTTATGGCGTGCGCACAATGGCGGCCGGAAGATAGAGATTATCGGAGCGCAATGCCCATTCAATTCACAACTCTCTCGATTTCGAAGCGGACGCTGATTCGGCTGATTATCGATCACTCCCAGTTGGACGAGAGCGTCGGAACCTGGGCCGTCGGATACGAGCCGGCGGCCGGCGACTGGAGGATGGTGTGGCTGGGGAGATATCCGCATCCGGTCGAAGGGTACGTAGAGTTGCAGGCCGGCTGGACGGCTGTTGCGTTGCCCCGAATCCGAGGACGGAAGCATACGAAGCGGCTAGGAGCCTCAACTCTGGGCCGGCACGTGGAAACCGCCCAGGCTGATGGCGCGCTCAGGAACTGGCTCGCGGCGCAGCGGCACTCGGGCGCTCTGTGTATTGAATTGGCGTAGATCGCTGGACGAAGCAAGTTACACTTATTCTAGGACTGGGAACACGAAAATGGCCGCTTGGCCACTAGTCACACGACGGCAAGGAATTTTGCGTCCGAGTCCGAAATCGACTGAAACACGTTGCATCGCCCTGTTGGAGAACGGAAATGATTCGATTCGTCCTGGGATTCGCGCTCGGTGGCGTCGTAGCGTCCTTGCTGCTGCTGTGGTACATCTGGCGTGTCGAGGAAAAGAGCGCGCCGGACCACGAAGAGTACGAGCCGGCAACATAAATCTCTGCTAATTGCGCGGTCCAGATGAGGCGGTAGGAGATCTTGGACTGGATTTAGGGGCAGCGCGCCCGCCCCAATTGTGGAAGGCGCGACGATCGTCAAGAGTGTCGAGTGGCCGGGGAGTTCACTCCGACTGAGGATACCCGCTATCCCTTCACCGTTGTTAGATTTGCACAGCTTCTGGATCGCGCAGCAACCCACCTCTACTCGGGCGCAGTAGCATAGAAGGGAAGGAACTCGGTATTCGGTGAAATCCCGATGATGTCGTCGCCCCGCCAGAATATACGATAGTCCACACCATCCGTATGCTCCTCGATCGATCTAGCGGGTAGCGCGTACTCCACCGATATCCGGGCCGGCGGATCCTGCGGTGGCAGGATCGCGAATCGACCGACCGGCGTAAAGTCGATCGGCCGGCCGTTTAGGGCAACCTTCACAGAGTCGATTGGCGTCCAGGCTGGCATGCGGATTGACAACGGCTCCCTAATCTTTGGCTCGATTACTAGCCGGCCGACGTCCTCGCGCGTAGTCTCAATCCGCATGCGAGCGTCTTCGTAGTCGAAGTGGAAGTTGACGACCAGTCCAAAGGCCGTTTTTTCCACGATGTGCGAGTGGATGTCACACAACGTGTGCAGGATTGCAGCCGTAATGTCTGTGGTTGGACGTTTGCCGCCGTGAGTCCGTGCGTGCATACCGCCAAATGCGCCGACCGCCAGACCGTCGAGGTCGGCCGGCGCATCGTCGGCATCCAACGGCCCCAAGCCCAGGGGCTCTGTGATCTGGGAAGGCAATAGGCGAGCGCGGACGATTCGCTCCGCGTCATCGAGAAACTCAGCGTACCCTACCCGGGCGAGCCACAGCGCCAGTTGGGCGGCGTCGCCCGGCGAAGTGGGTTCGCCAGTGTCGTCGTTGCCCCAATCGTGGGAGATAAAGCCGGATCCCTTGACCGCTGAACGGACGGTGTTGGCGTAGGTCTTGGCAATTCGATGAACGTACGCTTGTTGGCGCGTCAATTTGCCGTAGAGCAGCAGTCCACGGTAGGTTCCGAACAGCGAGTGTGTATGGACGTACTTGTCCGTTTTCGGAAAGGATCCGTCGGGACGGGTGCTCGTCTCCAGGTGAAACTCAGCCAGGCGAGCGGCGAGTCGCATGGCCGCGGTGTCACCGGTTGACAGGTAGAACTCCAGTAGCCCTTCGATCATTCGACCATGGGTGCGCGTCGACTCAACACCGAAGCTGCCGTCCAAGCCTGCCGCCTCATCGACGTGTCGTCCCTGTCGCGCTGCGACCGCGTTCATCGACTGGAGGTCCCATTCGCCATTCTGCTTCAGGAAGCGCTCGAGCGCCAGGATCATCCGGTGGCCTGCCTCTTTCGCCCAGCGGTCGTCCCGCCAGCGCGCCAGGGCCGCGAGCGCCATCAGAGTTTCTCGTTGAGAGTGACCGTCGAAGCAGCTTGCCGCCGGATCTACGGGCGCACAAACGGACAACGGATTGTCGAGGCAGGCTCGCAGATTGAGCAGCATTGCCGTTTCAAACTCGGCCGGGACTTCGAACCCGGTTGTCGCCTCCAGCCGCAGCACCGCATCCCACCACCGTCCGACGTTGTGCTCGAAGCGGGAACGCCGGCATTGCGCCCGGAGATCCGGCTCGATATCGACTCCCCACAATGGGCGGAACTGATCACCCGGCCGGAGGCATCGAAGCAGGTTGCTGCCGGCCAATTCCATCGACTGCTTGATTGTTAACATGCAACCCCGTTTTCACCCTCGCCGGCGGACGTGGAGGTCTGGTCGCCGGTGAGTTGGTCCAGTTCATGAGATCAATGTGGTTGGGGCGCTGTCAATGTCTATCGTATCGGAGGGGAACTCCGCCGGTGGGCCCCTCCAACTCGAATGCGGGTTCGCGTCCCGGCCGAGAGACCATCGCCTCGCCGTCTGCAACATCTTGCATAGCTTGTGTAAACTAATGAGCCAAATCCAGGTGTGAACGGAGTACTTGATGCGGTTAGCGTTCTTCGAACGAGTTGTCACCGTAATGTTGCTGCTGCTTGTGCTGCAGGTGTCCGTAGCGTGCGCACAGGATGGACAGGGGCAACAGACCCCGTATCGCATAGGCGTGATGGAATCGCTCACCGGCGCCGGCGAGACCTACGGCACGGTCGCCGTCCAGGCGAAGACGATGGCGATGGACGAGATCAATGCCGCCGGCGGGATCAACGGCCGCATGTTGCAGCTGGTCGTCGAAGACTCGAAGTGTAACGCCCAGGACGCGATCAACGCCTATAACAAGTTGACCGACGTGGATGGAGTCAAGATCATCCTTGGGACCTCGTGCAGCGGCGCGATGCTTGGGGTGGCGCCGCTTGCCGAGCGGGACGGCGTGATTCTGTTCTCCGGACTAGCCAGCAACCCCGACATCGCCAACGCCGGCGACTACATCTTCCGGACCCAGATCAGCGATATAGAGGTGGGAATCAACACCGGTAACGTGCTCTGGGCGGACGGCATACGCACGCTGGCGACCATCACCGAAGAGACCGACTACGCAGAGGGCGTGAGGCGTACCTCGGTCGCGCAGTTCGAGAAAAACGGCGGCAAGGTGGTTGCCGCTGAGCGGTACGCGCCGGACACCACGGATTTCAGGTCGCAGTTGACGAAGCTGTTCGACGCTGGCGCGGACGCGCTCCACGTAGCGCCCCAGTCCGAGTTCGCGGCCGGCACAATCGTCAAGCAGGCCCGGGAGCTGGGTTACAACGGACCCATCTATGGCGAGACGATTACCGTGGGAACGACCGCGCTTGAAATCGCCGGCGACGCGGCGACCGGTATGAAGGCGATCACCGCCACTCCCGACCCAAAGAACGCGAAGGCGCAGGAAGTTCTGGACAACTTCAGGGAGCGCTATGAGTACCTCACGCTGCCCTGGCACCTGGGTTCCGCCTACGACGACGTGTACATCACGGCGGAGTGTCTCAAGCAGATCGAGGACGACCAGGACGCGGACGGGTTCAGGGACTGCCTCTACGACATCACCTGGAGCGGCGCTATAGGCGATAACTACAGCTTCGACGAGCAGGGCGAGGTCGTCGGGCTATCAAGGGCGGTCGTGGAGGTCCTGCCGCCGGCCGAGAGGACGGACGAGAACTACGGTTTCAGGGTCCTGAGCGGAGGCTAAGCCGAGTAGAGCCGGCCGGATGGGAGCAAACACGCTGTTGCTCTCGGTTCGTTGCCGTCTATTGCGGAATCCCAGCCGGTATCCTTCTATTCGATCTCTGCTCTTACTCTCGTTGAGCGCTGCTGTCCTTCAACTTAAAGTAAGAACTTGCAGCCACCTCAGCTATGGGCGACCCTTGCTTTCATTCGACCATCTCCGATAGAGGTTGCCTGTCCGCGTCAACCCTCGCTGTCACGTGCAACCGCCGCCCGATGGCTCCCAGGGCCGCGTCCATCATGTCCAGACGGGACCGGTGCTGAACGTCCAACACCCGATCCACCTGCGGCATGTGCCACCCCAGCCGGCGGGCCAACTCCGCCTTGCCGACTCCCTGCTCTCTCATCCCCTGATACAGCATCACCTTCACCGAAGTCAGCGTCGGCAGTACGGCGTAGGTCTCGCCCCTTGATGGTGCGGGAATGTCCTTGCGGTCGTGGATGCGGGCCGCTACAGCCTCTTCCAGCGCGTAGCCGGCGCGGGCGATGGCCTCCTCACGGTCTTCCCCGAAGGTGGTCAGCTCGGGGAAGTCTGGGGAGGTCGCCAGCACGGTACCGTCATCATCCTCAAGAGTTATCGGATAGGCAATCATTGGTCCAACCCCAGGTCTTTCTTGATCTTTGCTACGAGTCCCCGTCCCAGCTCCTTGCCGCCTCCGTGCATCGGAAGCTGGCTGGTGCGGTCTCCGAGTCGGACGGTGAGATGCCCGCTGCCGGCCTAATGGGTCTGGAAGGTGCTGCCCTGCCTTCTCAGCCAGCGCCGAAGCTCTCGTGCGTTCATCCTTTCACATCATTGCACAACACTTGTGTTGTTTTCAACGCACAGCCAGTCCTTTGCAGGTGGCGACACGGGATCGCGCACAGCCCCCCTTACGGAGCGCGGAATTCGCGGGGCCGTTCGGGGCGTTTTGCGCGTGTGCAGGAGAACTCGTGGGGCGGCAAGTTGCAGGTTGGACGAGTCGAATTCCCGACTCGCTGGGCCAACCCGGATACCCGGCTGGGCCTCTACCTCCTATCGGGCGGTGCGCTGTTGCCAGAGAACCATTCCGCTACTCTTCAGGGTTCAGCACGCGGCCAACGAACAAGATCGAATTCGTTTCCCTGTCCCGAATCAAGAAGATGAACGGCCTGTCCACCGAGACCTCGATCGGCTGGGGACGTGCGGATTCCGCCTCCACCACCACGCCTGTCGCAGCCGCCGCCTCGGTACCCTCCTCCTCTACCAGCACGAACGCCTTGTGTACAACATCCGAGATGAACGGGTTGCCGCCACCGCCAGGACATTCACTTATGCCCAGGCCGGAAAGATCCGCCGTCGACTTGTCGAATGCGTCTGACATCCCCATTGCCTTGAGGCTTTCAACTAGGCTGAAGCTCGATTCGAACTCAAACTTCGGCATGGTCAACGAAATGGACGTGGGGCTCAATCTACTGACAGCGCCATTGACAACATCGGCGTCGAGCGAACCCTCGAACTCGCTGAATCTCCCCCTGTCCGGCAGCAGAATGACCATCGACAGCTCGCGGCCGGCATAGGGGAGCTCAAGGACCTGATACCCGTCGCCACTGGCATAACCGAACATCTCCGTCTGGCTCATCATCGGCACGTTCAGGGTGCTGCCATCGGTCAGATGGAACTGCCCGTCGCGCGTATCCTGCGGATCGAAACGGTGTAGCCACGCGGCGTTGAAATAGATCGCGTTCGTCAGCACCAAAACCGTTTCTGGGCTGATCACGTCTTCTGGGATAAGGTCTTCAATCCTGCCCTCGGTCTGTTCACTGACCCAATCGTTGATGGTCGTCCGCGACGACTCGGGCGCACCCAGGAAATCCAGGGGCCTCAATCCCGCTCCGTAGCTTTCGCCCAGCACGTCCAAGAACTCGGGGCGGAAGTTGCATCCACGCTGTCCCCAAATCGCATTGACTACGTTCAAACTGAATCCTTGATCGTCATCGCCCTCAGCGCCTTTGCCGCGCGAAGCGAGTTCAAGGTCCAGGGCGTTGAAGGCCGGATGCAGGTCCTCTTGGGCGGGGAGAAACCGCAGAGTTTCCGCCATCTGTCGCTCGGTGTCTCCCCTGGCGCCGGCGTACGTCATGGCGAGAGCCAGAGAGATGCTGTACGGGGAGTAGAAAAGATTACCCTCTTCCTCTCTGAGGTTCTGGTACAGGTCGAAGGTGAAGGCGCTATTGCCCCGCACCAAGTCCGCCAACTCGGCATCCGTGGCTGCCGGCGCGGCTCGATTCTTCGCCGAGCGCAAGTCCTCGCTGGTTGGTTCTGGCGACTGGCCCGTAGGTTCCTCCGTGATATTGGCCACCAGTTCGTCGCAGGCAACGCCCATTGTCATCAGGAGAACCAACAGTCCTCCGGCGATGGCGAGTCTCTTGACTCCTAAGCTCCGCTTCAATCCCGATTCCTTGCGTTCAAGCCTCGTTGAAAGGGTCATCCTGCTCCCTATCTGGAGAATCCGTCGCGACTCGACGCTTTTCTTTTCTGCGGCGCGGTTCGGGTCCACCATTGAGTCGGCCCTCAGTTTGTAGGACGTATCGACTCGAGAGAAAGTTCCGCTGGGGAGGCGAACCGGTGGTCATAAGAACACGACTGTATCGGAATTTACAAATCCGCCGCGTTTCATCTTATTCTTCTCGTGAGCGAGCGCATCCGGCCAATTGGACGTGTCAGAATACGAACCGGTTCCATTATCCGTGGCGGACGCGGGCCGGTGCCCGATGGCGCCCAGGGCGGCGGCAACTTTGTAGCTAGACGTGAGGCTTACGGAGCGGGAGGCGGCCCCAGTATACGGAAACCCAGGTTCTCCTCCGTACGTTCGGCCAGGGGCAGGACTTCGATGAGTACGTGCGACACTCCGACAATGTCGCCGTTCTCGTCGAAGCTATAGTCGTCACCGATGGCGCCGCTCCAGGTAAGCTCGTAGAGGCAGTCTCGGAAACCATCGGCGTCCTGGTCGTCGTTGGTCCGTCTCAGGCATTCGGCGGCGATGTAGACGCCGTCGTAGGCGGAGCCCTGGAACCAGGGCCACGGGGCAACGACACCGTAGCGAGACCTGTACTCCGCCAGTAGCTCACTGCCGACCGAGGTGGTCAAGTCCGGGTTGGGCACTACGGCTCTCAGGCCGGTGGCGGCTTCGCCGGCTATCTCGAGGGCATTGGAGCCCGTGGGCACCACTTCCGAATAAATTGGGCCGTCGTAACCAAGCTCGCGGACCTGTTTGACGACGGTGCCCCCGGATAGCTCGCTCTGAGCTCCGAGCAAGACCGCGTCGGGGTTCTCGTTGAGCAGCTTGGTCAACAGCGTGCGAAAGTCGATCACGTCAGAGGAGTAACTCTCCGCCGCGATGACGGCGCCTCCAAGTTTCTCGAACTGCGCCACCGCAGTGCGGCGAACGCCCTCGACGTAGTCGGTGGCCTCGGTAATGGTGACGATCTTGCGCGCGCCGTCTGCCCAGAGCGTGTTTCCGATGTCGGTACCCACCTGCAACGAGTTGATCGCCGTGCGGAAGATATAGTCGCCGGCAAAGGTTACGTCTGGGCTGGTGGACGACGGGGACAGCAGTACAACGCCGTCTCTTTCGGCCAGAGGCGCAACGCCGAGGGTGCCTCCGCTGCAGGTGGCGCCCAGAATGATCTTGATGCCTTCGACGTCAGTCAGCCTCTGGTAGGCGGTAATAGCATCGTTGGCGGTGCACTTGGAGTCTTCCACTATGAGCTTCAGCATCCGGCCGTTGATGCCGCCGGCGGCATTGATTTCCTCGACGGCAATCAGCTTGGACTGGGACAGGGGGACTCCGTAGGTTTCGCCAACGCCGGTTAGGGAGACCAATGCTCCAATCACGAATGGCTCCCCCGAGGCAGCCGGCGTGTCCGGCTGAGCGGCTTCGCCGGCGGACGCCACGGCTGTTCCGGGCGTGGGGACAGCAGCCGGCACTGGCTCTGAAACACACGCGAAACTCAGCGCAGACATTAGAATCGTCACCGCTGCGATCAGCGCCGGCCGCTTCAGTACTCCTGTCTTCATTCTCAACCATGCTTCCAGTGCCGTGTCAGGCTAGTTTCTATTGATTCGAAATATCAATAGGGTCGATATTCTACCTCTATCAAGTCACCGGGCCTAGGAAAAAACACCGGCTCTCCGACACTCTGCCTTGGCCTTTCGCCGGCCCAACCAATTGGAGGTTTATTGACATGTGATATCATCAAGCCCATTAGAATTAGCCATATAGCGTGGATGGATAGAAACAGATCTCCAAGTTCCTGAAGGGAAAGCAAAGGACTCGGCTGTCATCAAAGCAGCATAAGCGAGGAAGTGACCCAAATGATTCGGAGACCGGATCTGCCTATTCTGCTGGTGCCTTCAATTATCATACTCTTCATAGTGGTCGTCGGCGTGGCCTTGCTGATCGTCCGGGTAGGTGAGGCGCGCCAACCAAGCGTGGGCCTGACGGCGGAGGCGGCGCTTGAATCGCCGGGCGGTGACTCCATGGGGACCGTTTCATTTCTGCAGGCAGCCTCAGGAGTCCTGGTCATGGCAGACGTGAAGGGACTAGCCCCGGGCGGCCACGCATTCATCATCCACGAGGTTGGCGCCTGTGATCCTGACTTTGCTGCCGCTGGTGACCATTTCAATCCCGCGGATACGGAACACGGCTTTATCCATCCGGCCTGGAAGAGTGGGGAGCCGGGTGGAGGACATGGCGGCGACCTGCCCAATATCTACGCCGCATCTGACGGTTCCGCGCGCGCCGACTTCTTTACCGTTGGCGTGACCCTGGACGTGGAAATGGACCATTCCGTATTTGACGCCGACGGCTCAGCCATCATTGTGCATGAACACCCAGACGCTTATGGGGAAGAAGAGACGGACACCGGCACTCGCGTAGCCTGCGGGGTCATCAAGCGCACATAGGAACCGTCACACCTGGGTACGTCAGACGAACTCCACGGGTGAACGGAGCCTTCGCAGTTGTATGCAGACCGAGCGGCATAGGTCGGACCATCAACGATGTACAGTGCGGCCAGGCAGGGCCCCTAGAGCTCGCCCACGACCCTTTTTCTAAAGTAGCTCCAGTCCCACTCTGCGCCCCAGCCGGGGCCGGCAGGTGGGGCGACGTGGCCTTCGACGACGTCGAGCGGGTTCAACATGCCTATCTCGGTGGACGACCGGCCGGCGTGACGCCGGAACTCGCCAAAGGTCTCGTAGTAGCTGGTGTTCGAAATCGACGCGAGGAGATGGGCATGGACGAGCCCGTAGAGCCCGCCTTCGCCGTTCAACTCGATGCTGGTACCGTGCAGTTCGGCGAGGTGGGCGAGCTTTAGAACGGCGGTGGCGCCGTGGCGCGCGTTGGCCCGGATCATGTCCGTTGCGCCGGAGATAAGCCACTGGGCCTGAAGGTCGACATCGTTCATCATCATCTCCGGTCCGAGTATGGGCACATCGAGAGCGTCGCAGAGGGCCTTCAGCTTGTTGTGGTGGCGCTCGGGCAGAGGCTCCTCGAACCAGCGGTAGTCCAACGCCTCCAGCGCCCGGCCGATGCGCAGCGCCTCCTCGAATGTATAGATGCCGACCGGGTCGTGCATGATCTCTATGTCAGGACCGACAGCGTCTCGAACGGCCTCGAACCACTGCAGGTTCTCTCGCACAGATTGGTAGAAGTGGTCCTTGACCGCGGGGAAGCCTTCGGCGACTGCCTTGCGGGCGTCGTCGGCTGCCTCCTCCTTCGTTTCGCCGCCGATGTTCATGTAGACCGGCACCCGTTCGCGAACGCGGCCGATAAGCGAATAGACCGGGAGGCCGGCGGTCTTTCCCAGGATGTCCCATAGGCAGTTGTCGAACGCGCCCAGCCATCCCGGCAGCTCGTACACCCAGCGCGTGCCGGTGTGCAGAATCTGGTAAAGCCGCTCGCGTTCCAGCGGGTCCTCGCCGACCACGAGAGCGCGGAGCTGCGCCAGCGTGGCGGAAGTCAGGTCCGCCGAGGCCCCCCGTTCGGCGGTGCACACGCCCACGATGCCCTCGTCGGTTTCGACGCGCATCACCGGCATGACGCCGGACTCCGTCGAGATGGGTTCGTGCTTCCATACGTCGCGCCTCATCCCTGGAAGCGGCACCAGGTCCCAGAGAGTTGTGCCGCCGGTGGTCTGGACCAGGTGGACGGTTACGTTCGTTATCTTCATGGGGTCACATGATACGCGAGTTGGCCGATGGTAGCCATCCCAAGCAGGGAGTCGGTCCAAGCGGCAGAAAGGTCATGTACAGCGTCTCGGATCGGGCCGGCTTGATCGGTCTCTCCAGACCTTTCCTGATCGACACGGGCCGGCGGAGGGAGTGCGTCTTGTCCGGCTCCCACTGCGCCAGACGCGCCTCACCCGGTCGGCCAGATCAATCGGTCTGGGCTTAGGCGGAGGCGCCGGCCTCATAGAGTTCGCTCCGTCCCTGGTACATTCGGAGCCCGACTACGATCAGGCAAATTCCCTGGACGTAGAGGACTATGGTATTTACCAGGAGCAGAGATTGGATGCCCGCCTCCGGAGCGCTCATTGCAAACAAGAAGTTGACCAGCCCCAAGAGTCCGCCTGCCACCAGGAGGTGCCCCGCAACTTTGAAGAGGCTCATCGAGGAAAACCGGATTGAGAGCCCAAGGCCGAACATGCTGGACGCCAGCGGGGCCAGCGCCACAAATGCCAAATTCACCGCCGTCATTTCGATGTGCACGGCCAGGGCTGCGTCCTTGAACACTGCCGCCATCTCAGACCCGTCGGCGGCCAGATTGCCGCGTTGAATTAGGTGGATCTCGAAGTGCCGCATTCCGGTGGCGATGATGAGGATGCTCCATTCGATGATCGTAGCAACGATGCCGAACTGCAGGAGCCTTCCTCCCAGCCCTGGTTGCCGGCTCGCCACAGGGTAGAGACCCAGTGCGCCGAATGACATTAGCAACAGCGAAATGAGCGTGATGAACGTCATCCATTGCGCCAAGATCGGCGATTCTCCCAAGGCGTCCCGCGCCGCGGCGAAGTCGGTCTGGTCCACCGGGTCTATGAAAACAAACCCCGGCATTAATAGTGGAGCCACAAAAGCAAGAACCACACCGGCCATCAACGCGAAACCCGCGTACCTGATTGTCATATCTGCCCCCTTTGTCCAGGTGTCTTGGAGCCGCCGTCGGTTATGCCGCAGTCGACGCTCCTGCTTGCGCCTAGCAGCATAGCACCCAAAAGCAATAGTCAACAAGCGCCGGAATCGGCTCGAAGCCGGCGAACGTCACACGATTCGCAAAAGATCGCCAGGCGCGGCCGTGAGCGTCATTTCCGCACTCAGTATCGACGCTCGTCTTTCGCACGACAGCGCAGGGTTGAGGTTTGGTTGATCGTTCAGGACGAACGTCAAGGCGCAGGTCCTCGATTCACCTCAGTTTTGAGATAGATCGGCCCACCGGATCGACAGACGCTCACGCCTTCGCGGTGCGGCTCGGCCCGCCTGATAGGCCGGCAAAGTCATTTGATATAGTAGCGTTCGTGACAAACGGTAACGACAAAGACACTTAAGAAGTACAGAGACGGCCACCACGCCTCTCGCCACTCCTTCGATCTGTCACAAGTTTCGGGTTTTTCAGATGCAGGGCAAGTCATGAACAACATGCTCTCCTGGGCAAGCCGGCTGGTCACAGCGCGCCCGTGGATCACGCTGGCAGTCCTCCTCATAGTTACCGTCGTAATGGCGGCAGGGGGTTCGCTGCGGCAGCCGCCGCCGGAGACCGCTGCGACTCTTCCCAAGGGGAGCGCAGTCGCTGAAGCCCTGATCGAGATTGACGAACTCTTCGGACAATCTGGCGACGTAAGGGTTGTAACCCTCCTCTTCCGCGGCGAGGCGCTTTCGCCCGAGGGACTCGCGCAGATGAACGACCTTCTTGACGACATCGTCAGCGACCCGGGTGTGGAGGAGCTGCTGGCGCCGAGCGATCCGATCCTCGCGCCTTCGTTACTGATTATGACGCTGCTCCAGGTGCCCGACTTCGAGTCGGTGACCCAGGAGCAGATCGACAACGTCAGCGGCCCGCCGGAGTTCCTTGCCCTGCTGGACGGGTTGACCGGGACCGACGCGGACGGCACCTCGGTCGCGGTCGCGTCGATCCGGCTGCGCGACACCGGCGATGAGCAGGTCGAGGACGCCGAACGCAGAATCGATGAGCTCGCGACCTCGGACGAAGGTCCGCTGAGGGTGAGCAGCATCTCGTACGTGGTGATCGAAGACGAGTCCCGGGAGGCCACGGAAACGGGAATGATGCCGCTGATCGGGCTGTCGTTGCTGCTGATCGCCGGCCTCATCCTGCTATTCATGCGCACGCTGTCGGACCTCTTGCTTACGCTTGTGGGCCTGCTCATGTCGATCATGTGGATCATGGGCGCCGAGGGCTGGATGGGGCCGACCGGGCTGGGTCTCACCGGCCCTCCGAATGCGCTGACTTCGATGGTGCCGATCATCGTGATCGGCCTCACTGTCGACTATGCGATCCAGGCAGTGTCGCACTACCGCGAGCAGAGGGCAGCCGGCCTGGAAGTGATGGGAGCCGTGCGCACGGGACTGCGAAACGTGACGGTGCCGCTTGTGCTTGCCGCCGTGACAACCATCGTCAGCATGCTGGCGAACTTGTTCTCCCCGCTCGAGATAGTTGGCGACTTCGGCGTCGTCGCCGGCGTTGGCGTAGGTCTGAGCCTGATCGTGATGCTGACGCTGATTCCGGCCGGCCGGGCGATCATCGACCGCCGGCGCGAGGCACGCGGCACGCTAAAACCGCCTCGCCCGATATCGAGGGCACTGCCCGGCATAGAGCGGGTCGCGGAACTGCTGGGAAGAGAGGTCACCCGCCGGCCGGCTCCCTACATAATCGTCGTGGTCGCGGTGACGATCGGTCTCGGCTATGCGGCCACCGGTATCAAGTCGGAGTTCAGCATCCGCGATCTGCTGCCCAGGGGCGGGAGCGTGCTGGAAGACCTGAACACGCTGGACACGGCCGTTGGCGGCTCAACCGAGATCACCAGTGTGCTGCTAAAGGCTGAGGCGACGGATACCCGCACCCTCCTGAACCTGGAAGACCTCAGGAACGCTTTCCTCGACGATGACCGCCGGCCGCCGGCGGCATCGGGGCCGATCACCACCTCCTACGAGATAATCGTCGGGGACTGGATAACGGACAGCGGGATACCCGGCGACAGGTACGACCCCGAGCTTGCCGCGCTCTTCCGGGAAGCCTCCGCCGGCGTCCGGCTGGATGCGACGCTGATGCAGGAGTTCATCGACAAGCTCGAAGAGAGGGACCCGTCCCTTTCGCTGGCCCTGGTCAACGATCCCGACGGAATCGACACGATACTGGTCCAGTTCTCGGCCAACACCGGCGATCCGGAGGCGTCGAGGAAGCTGCAGGAAGACATCGAGGCGATCTGGCCCGGCGACGACGACGCGATCACGGCGACATCCGAGACCATCATCTCGTTTGCGGTCACGGACGCGATCAGGGACCGGCAGACCGAGTCGATCCTGACGACGATCGTGGTCGCCGTAGTCGTGCTCTCATTCTTCTTCTGGCTGACGGTGCGCCAGGCGCCGTTGGCGATAGTGGCGGTGGGGCCGACCGTGCTGGTCCTCATCTCGGTGCTTGGCACGATGGCGCTGCTGGACATCCCCTACACGATCATCACGTCGATAATCACGGCGCTGTCGATCGGGATCGGAGTGGACTACACGATCCATATGATCCATCGCTACCGCGAGGAGTTCACGCGACTGCGCGACCCGGAAAAAGCGGCGATTCAGACGCTGGCGACGACCGGCTCGGCGCTGCTGGGCTCCGCGCTGACGACGACGCTCGGGATCGGAGTGCTGGCGGCCTCGCCGCTGGCGGCGTCCCAGCAGTTCGGCATAACGGCGGCGATCACAATCGCCTACTCGCTGATCGTTTCAGTGCTGGTTGTGCCGCCGGCGATGACGGTCTGGGGCGCGTACCAGAACATGCGCCTGCGCGGGATGGTACAGCGCCAGTGGGACGAGCTCGACTTGGCGATCGAGGAGATACACCGCCGGCACGGCGGGGAGTAGGGGCCGGTGTGAATATACAGCGCCTGCGCATCATTGAGCGCAAGGCCGGCCACACTATCGTGGCCCTGTCCTCCGATTATCGGGAAAACGCGTACGCGTTGGTGGACCGGGCGTCAGTCGTGTAGCCGGGGTCTCTCACCTCAAGCTTCCATAGGAGCTGTTGTTCGAAGTTGAGACCGACAGATTGGCTTGGACGAGTCCATAGGGACCGCCCCCGCCTTTCAACTCGATGCGAGTGCGGCACCACTCTGCCGAGGCGCCAGTTTCGGAAGTTGAGGCACCGAGAATGCCTACGGCGGTCTCGTCTAACATCACCGGGGCCACAATCGATTTCGGCTACCTACGACGCGGGTGGCATTCCCTCACTCCTCGCAAAATTCAGCCGGTGCCTGGGAACAACCCCGCAATGCAACTTGAATTGCGGGCAGATATATGCGACTCTAAACGACACATCGGGGCACGAATCGTGTATAATAACGGCTCGTGAGCGCAGCGGGTCGAAAGATAATCCGCCCAGCCGGGGCGGAACCACTTATCTGCGGTGCTCGTGTACTTTCGCCCGAAAGTGTATAATTGCCGAAACGCGGTGGTGGTATTAAATCATATCCGGGGCAATTCCCGCCAATAACTCCGGGTCGCGCCGCCACCGTTATCTTGCTCTCTATCTAACCTGCTTCTTGCAATGACGTTAGCCCACTGACTATAGACACCGTCTCCACGCTTACCGTCGTGATGCGCTTGACCAGGTCGATGATGTAGCGCGGATCGCCTTTCTCCAATCCCCAATCGTTGGGATCGTTGACGTTCCCGCTGGCCCTGTCAGTTGTTACCCGGTAGCGATCGATCAGCCATTCCAGAGCTGAACGAGGTCCCACAACGTATTCGTGGGCCTCGGCAGGAATGCCCGCGAGCGTGATCCAATCGTTGTAGACGATAAAAGAGTGCTGGCGGAAGAAGGGGCGATAGATTGCTGAACGGAATCCCCTAGGGCGCACTTCTGCCAAAATACCCCTCTTGGCCCTCTGCTCAGCTGTGCCGTCCCAATGAACTGCTTACCCCACTAGTAGGCCAGTCTCCGGGCCAACCGAAGGGCAAGTCGAGCACTGCCACTGAGGCGACGCGTATACGGGACTCGAACAGCCGGGAAGCAGTCTATGTAGCTGTAGAGACCCGTGTGCGTGGGGTGGTGGGACTGGAGTGTACTGGGATGGTTGATGCCGTAGCCAGATTGGTCATGGATACTGCTCGAACACTAATTCCGGTACGACTACCTCCCACATATCGCAGGCAAGTCCCTCACGGTACTCCGGCTCCGAACGCTCTCGGTCCCAGGTTACAATTGCTAAGACCGAGGCAAAAGCTACGTGCATGTCAGTGGGGGACTTGAAGCTATTGGCGAGCTGCCCTACGACGGCGCCTTCGCTGTCCAGTAGTTCCCAACGGTTCGACACTTTCCGCACTTGGAGGAGATCCCCGGTAGAGAGAGTTGCAATGGCTCGATGCACCGAATGGCTAGGCAACCTGTAGCCCGCGTAGCTCAAGAAGACGTCGCCAAGGCTAAGCCTCCGATAGAGACGTCCCAGTTCAGGAGCAGGGGGCGGGAGCCCTACCGGCGCTGGGCGGTGCAGCACCGAGTGATTGTTGTGCAAGACTTCCTGAAAGGGGTGAAGTCCTGGAAGGCGCATCATGGTGAGAGTCTGACGTGCCCGAGTCATTGCCACATAGTACAGCCGCCGGGGGGAGTCCCGATCCTCCCCGCGGCCGATGCGATCCCACCCGCCGTCCAGAATGACCACGTGATCGAACTCCAGCCCTTTGGCGCGGTGGGCAGTGGTCAGGAGCAATCCGTCTTGCCGGCGACGAAACTCCCGTCCCCACTCGGCAAGCCATTCGATGAAGTAGTCCAGCGACGTTTCAGCTCCGCCTGTCTCCAGCGCGTACTCAGCTACAGCTTCCTGAAGCAGCGTGATCCACGGGCCTGCAGGTTGTCTACGCAGCCAGTCGGCCATGTCCCCACTGCGCACCAACTTAGGACCCTGCTCATATAGCCAGTCCCGAAGCGCCTTGGTCTCTCGCAAGTGCCAGAAACCCGAGAAGTCCTCATTCGCCATCTCAACCGGGATCCCTCGAAGTTCGCAGAGGCTGCGCACTGGTTCCAGGTAGCGCCAGTCTCGCGCCACCACCACACAGGCAGACCACTCCCAGTTCGGGTCGATACCGGACAACCGCTGAAGCTCCGCAACCGCCACCTGCGCCTGAGAGATGGGATTGTCGCCGGCCGACAGTATCTGGACTCGCCCACGGGCTACAGGGTCTAGCGCGGCCAAGGCGCCGCCCGGTGCCTCTCTGGAGCGGTTCCTGTCGATGCTGATGGGATGCCCGGTCTTCATCCGTTGCCGGGCCGGTTGGACCACCGCGTTGGCGGCTGCGATGATGTGGCCCGTGGAGCGGTAGTTGTCGGTCAAGAAAGTGGGCTTTGCGCCGTAATCCGCCTCGAAGCGTCGGATGAACTCCACCGATGAGCCGTTGAAAGCATAAATGTTCTGGTCGTCGTCTCCCACTGCGAAGAGGCTCAGCTTATCGTCCTCCTCGGCAAGGGTTCGACCTGCCAACGCGGAGATCAGTTCATACTGGTCTGGGCCGATGTCCTGGTACTCATCCACCAGCATCCAGCGGAAGCCTGCCAGCAATCGAGAGCGATACTCGTCCGTTTCATCGGGCGGCAGTCCCTCCCCGCGCAGCAGGGCCACCGCCTGCTTGAGTGTCTCCTGGAATTCCCCGTCCTCCAGTCGATTTGCCCGCCCAGAGAAGCTTGCGCCGACCAGCCGCATGGCCAACGCGTGGCAGGTGAGCACCATCACGCCTCTGGCATCGTCGCCTATAAGGTCCGCTAGGCGTCGACGTACTTCGATCGCTGCATGCCTGTTGTAGGCGAGAGCCAGGATGCCGCTAGGGTTCTCGCGCCTGGCGCGAATCAGGTAAGCGACGCGGTGTACCAGCACTCGCGTCTTGCCGGAGCCTGGGCCTGCCAGCACTAGCACGTTCGTATGCTCCCGGTCGTCTGCGACGATGCCGCGCTGGATGGGATTGTTCAAGCTCTCGACGATTGCTCGCCACGATTCCGGCGTGGTCTGGCGCGAGATTTCCCGCTCTCTATCGGGAAGCCATCGGCTCAGAAACTCCTCTTGGCTATAGCTGAAGTAGTCCATGGCCAAACCCAGAGCGTCGGCCATGGAGCCAAGACCCTGCTCCGCATACTCGGCCATGACATGGATTTGCAGCACCTGCTCGTCGTAGTGGAGTTTGAGGGATGCGAAGTCGGCCTGGGCAAAGCCGCGTTTTCCTGGCTTCAAGCGGATGGTCATGGCTGGACGGAATACGGTCAGTCCCTTGTTCAGCCGAATGACTTCCTGCTCGTCCAGCCACAGAAGTGCACGGTCCATCAGCCTGGCGGGGTTCCTGACCTCGCTCTTTAGGATCAAATCAGACTCGATGGCCTTCAGCAAATTGCCCAGAGTCGTCTCGGCCAGCAAGTCAATACCTCGGGCTCCCGACGGCAGGCAAGCGAGCAGATGGTCCAACAGATGCCTCGCGGCCGTACGTCGCAGTTCGGCCGTCTTCTCCAGCGCCTTCCATTCGCGTTGCAACGTCACTTGCATGGTCTCCGCATCGCGCCCGCGCACTCCAAGGCTTCCCCCGCCGCCACCCTCGCCCCGACCATCAGCTGCAATGCTGTGTACGATGCGCCTTAGGAGTTCCGGCCGTGCGCAGGTGTGGCCGTCGTACTTCAGCTGCTGGGTAGTGAGGCGGAGATGCAGTGGGAACGTGTCACCCTTTTCCATGTCTGGAGCCTGCTCCCGCAGGAAATCGATAAGGCCTCGCTCCAGTTCCGTCGCCTGCTCAAACCGTTGCTTGGAGGCGCGCTGCACCCCTGCATGTACGAAGGCTGTCAAGACAGTGTCGTTGCTGGCGATGCCCAATCGCTCCATATCGTGTAGCGCGTCTCGCACTCCCTCAGGTGTCAGGCCCGATTCGACCATCAACTCATCGGTTGAGATGCCTTCGTCCGCATCAGCCTCGATGAGCGTCTCGGCGATGGTCAGCAGTTGGCGGCGATAGGCATCCGCGATATGCACCCTTTCCAGCTTGGCTCTCGCCTCTTCCACCGAACTCACCCGCAGGAAGGACGGGAACACCTGAACCTTGTTCTCCTCCCGTGTCAGCAGCACCGCTTCCTCCAGCCATGCCACTGAGGTGCGCACCCGTGTATCGTCGGTGGCCGAGTCTCGCTCAAATGCCTTCTCTTGATCCTCGCCCAGGATTTCCCCTGCAGTGGCCACCACCTCGCCGCCCAAGCGCTTCTTCCGGTCGAGATTCCGCAGCGCCCTCAGTACGCCGTGAATTTCGCGTCGCGTGAGCCGGGAACGGGCCGACATGCCAAATTGCCTCTCCACATCATCCGCTGTGTAGAGCAGCACGCAGCGCGCCCTCTGCTGGTCCCGTCCAGCGCGCCCCGCTTCCTGAAGGTAATTCTCCAGGGAACCCGGGATGTCGGCGTGGACCACGACCCGCACGTCCGGCTTGTCTATGCCCATGCCGAAGGCGTTGGTGGCGACTATGGCCCGCAGGTCGCCGCGAATGAAACTCTCCTGGACGTTCTTCTTGGTTTCCGGCAGCAGTCCTGCATGGAAGTAGTCCGCGACCATCCCCTTTGCCCGCAAGAACTCCGCAACCTCTTCGGCCTGCCGTCGCGTCGCGCAGTAGACTATGGCGCCGCCTGGGTCCTCTGTCGGCAGATCGGCCTCTATGATTTGATGAATGTCGGCGAACTTCCCCTCGCTGCTCGTCTGGACCACCACGAACTCCAGGTTGGTACGCTGTGCGCCGCCATCGAAGACCTTCAGCTTGATGTCGAGTTCTTCCTGGAAGTAATCCTCGATCTCGGCCTTCACGTCGGGCTTGGCCGTCGCGGTCAGGCATAGCACGGGCGGAACTGGCTCTTGCCCCGCTCTTTCACGAATGAAGCGTCCCACGTAACGGTAGTCGGGCCGGAAGTCGTGGCCCCACTTGGAGAGGCAGTGGGCCTCGTCCAGCACCCAGGAGCCAATCTCGCGTTGTGCGAGGACGCGGCGCACGGAGATACTGCGAAGCTGCTCCGGCGAAATAATGAGAATACCGGCGTCTCCCAGCCGCACCCGGTCCAGAGCGTCGGATCGCGCCGGCATGGGCAGAAGCCCATTGATGGTGACGCAGGAACCAATGCCCCTCGCTTCAAGTCCTTTCACTTGATCTGCCATGAGGGCGACCAGAGGCGAAATCACCACCGTTAGAGCGCCGGTCTTGTGGTAACGGGATAGCGCTGGGACCTGATAGCAGAGCGACTTACCAGTCCCAGTGGGCAGGATGCCCAGCACATGTCCCCCTGCCATCGCCACCTCAACGATGGACTGCTGTATGGACCGTCCGTTGTTGTCCGCCGGCTCAGGACGGAAGCCGTCAAAGCCGAACCAGCGGGCAAGCTCCTTGCGGGCGTCGTGTCGTTCCCGGCACCATTCACAGGCGGCATCGGCGCAGGCAGTGTCGCGTAACCGGCGCACCAGCCGACCCGCTTCGGGAAACTGATGCCGCACCCAGGGAGGCATTACCGAGTTGCCCCCTGACACTGACATCCATGCCAGCACATAGGCCAACGTCCAACCGTGTCGGGATGCATTCGCCATGACCTCGCGTGTTTGTGTCTGACATGCGGTGTCGGTCAGACGCGCCCGAATTGCTTCATGCGCCTCTGCGTCGGATGGTCTTCGCGCCCGACGCATTGAGGCGAATACCCTGTCGAATCCCGCGCCATCTTCCCACGTGGTGAGCCAATGCCAGGCCGTCAACAGGTCATCCGGCGTGTCGCGCAGTCCCTTCTGCTGACTAGCGAAGACCTCAAGTGTCAATCTGGCGTCCAACTCCGGGTCGTTTCTGCGCCCACGTTTGAGTTGCCCGTCTTGGTAGTGCTTGACAAGGTGATGGTAGGGGTTGCGCGGGAAGGCCAAGGGATTGAGCCTGAGCGTGTCCACGGCTGGCAGCCGCAACAGCCCCAGACTAGGACTCGCAGCCTTTAGATGCGGCAAGTCGAATTCGATGAGGTTGTGGCCCAACAGGAACTCCGTGCCTCCGGCAAGGTCGTCCAACTTGGCCAATCCACCAGCGAGGCTGTTTCCCGCTACAGGAAACGTCAGGGATTGTCCGGTGTCCGGGCGTACTCCTGCGAAAGCACGGATGCGACGGTCTTTGACACCGACTTCAAGGTCCAGTGAGAGG
>CAXXUG010000018.1:0-4661 GCA_963664835.2 Chloroflexota bacterium
CGACGAGCCACCTCGCCCGCCAGATCTCCCTCGCGCGCTCGCGCATCGCATCGACCTGGTCAGGGTCAGTGGCGAAACGCTCGGGATAGTCGTTGATCTCCACGATCGGGTAGATCTCCGTCGCCGCGAAAAGGAGCCAGCGAAGGGCTTGGGCACGACCTTGCGTACCCTTCGCCGGCAACAGGGGCGTTTCCGGGTGTCGTTCATTGAGGGTGAGGAGGATCGCGACGGACTCGGTCAGCGGCGGTCCGTCATCGACGACGAGGGAGGGGACCTTGCGGTGGGGATTAACCGCGGCGTATTGCTCGCCCTGTTGCTCATCGTCGCGGAGGGAAAGCTCGCGAAGCTCGTACTCGGCCCCGATCTCGGCGAGCACGCACTCCACCGCGCACGACCCCGAGCCCCGGGCTCCATGGAGTACATACGTCACGCCTGGCTCCCGATTTGGCTGCGGAATTTCTGAAACCGTCTCGACTTTCTAAGAGTTGGATCGCCCTGTGTCACTTTACAGCTCCGTTTCGATCCATCGACTATACGACTATCAGCCCTCACTCCACCCTACCCGGAACAGGCCGCGCCACGCGAGGTGACGCGGCGTTTATTTCTTCCGGAAGTTCAGCGAGGTTCGCAGCGATACCGGTACCGGATCAAAGGTTGTGCGCATCGGCGCCATGCTTTGAGGGCCGGATCTGGCACCATGCTTTGGAACCGCCTCTCGCAGCAGTGAGCAATAGCCATGTTCGATCAGTGTCGCATATCTACGTCGCCACCGGTCTTGACGAGCAGCAATAGTGGAAATGCGAGGCAAGCCGTAAGCGTGTAGAGGTAAAAGGCATTGATGTAACCGATCATCGCTGCTTGCCGCTGCATCTCTGTCGACAAATTGATCAAGTCTGCCCGACCTTCAACGTTCCACATCCCGGCCAGTCCGGGATAACGGAACAGTTCGTTTAACGATGTCGCAAATTCAGTGAGGCCGGCATAGTTCGTGATTGTCGAGGTGACCACTAGCGTGACGCAAATCGAGATAAAGATGGAACTCCCCACGTTCCGCAACATATGGAACACGGCTGCGCCTTCTGCAAAGTCTCGGCTCGACAAGGACGAAAACGCGATCACTGTCACTGGAACATAAATGATTCCAAGAGCGAATCCCTGAATGAAATTAGTCCAAAAGACATCCCAAAGTGTCAAATTCATGTCGAGGTGCGCCATGCCGACGCCAGCAATCACGTGGCACGCGAACCCGATCCCGACAGCGAGTCGTGGACTAAATTTGGTAAGTGGCACGACTACTGCGAATGACAGCCAGTTCCCGAGTCCGCGTGCGGACAGCAGCGTACCAATGATTGATTCGGGAAAGTCCCTCAAGTCCTGAAGCAACGGCGGGAATAGGACCATCGGCGTTATGAACAACATACCGAATAGGAATCCGAACATCAGGCCGATGGAATAATTGCGGTTCAGAAGTAGGCGCAGGTTGAGGAAAGGGTGCGGTGCAGTCAGGCTATGGACGAGAAATACATAGAAAGCGAGGCCCGCGACGGCGGCCTCGATAATGATCTCCGGGGACTCGAACCAATCCAGCCGCAATCCCCTGTCTAGCATGAGCTGGAAGGAGCCGATAGCGACGACCAGTGAGAGGAATCCAACCCAGTCTAAGTGTTGAGTGCGCCCGCGCCACGCTTCACTCAGAAAGAAATTGCATCCGAACCAAGCGAGAATACCGATAGGAGCGATCAGGTAGAATGCCCAGCGCCAGTCGATCGCCTCCCCAATATGGCCACCGAAAACGGCACCAATGACTGTACCCCATACGGCCACCAGACCCCATGACGTAATGACGAAGGCGTGTTGCCTCCGTGGAAAGACGTCCAAAAGAATGGCCTGAACCAAAGGAAACATTGGAGCGCCAAGGAGGCCTTGAGCAAAGCGCCACATCACTAGTTCAGGTAAGCTATCCGAGGCGCCGCAGAGGACAGTGGAAACGGTAAACCCCGCGATGCTCGTGGTCATGAAGCGGCGGCGGCCAATCTTCCCTGCTATCCAGCCGGTCAAGGGTGTCGCTATTGCAACAGCGATGATATGGAAGGTGACCACCCAGGCGACCTGATCCTGAGTGGCTGAGAGCGCACCCTGAATCTGAGGCAGGATGACGTTAACCACGGTCATTGCCATGCCGAAGATGAGGGTGCCAAGCGATAGCGATACCAAAAGCATCACCTGCCGGAAAAGCGGCAGGGTCTCGGCTTCACTGGAGGTCGCGGTCATAAAGTCCGTTTTGGGTCAGCATCCGTCTCCACGGGCAGACTGGAACCTGGAGGAGCGGGGGACGCTGTTCATAGAGCCGGGAATGCCGGTCTATGGCGGCATGATCATCGGCCGGCACACGCGGCCGCAAGACCTCGACGTCAACCCACTGAAGAGTAAGCATCTGACCAATATCCGGGGCCGCAGGCAAGGACGATGCCGTGCACCTGAGCCCGCCGCAACGGTGCATATTCCAGCCGCCGTTGACAGCTACCGCTTCGGACCGGCCTGTCGATCGATTTTCGCAGAGGCCGCCCCGGGTCCCCTGCCCGCACCAGCCATGGTCTTGGAACCGCAAGGCCTTACCGGAGATCGATCTACGATGACGCTTCCCCTGACGAACATTTGGCCGATACAGGCGCCCTCCCAGTACAGTTTCGGGGTGAAGACGTTGCTTGAGCCCCTCCTTCGACCTTCATCGCAGTTCTCTGCCATCGTGGCGGCCCCGTCCATCACGAACGGGGCGGGCCAAAGGATCGAGAGTAGAGTGTCGTATTCACAAGTGGCGCAGGGCATCCATGCTGGCCCGTAGGATGCAGACAATCAGAACGCTTGCCGCCTCTTCCGCAAAAAAGATCGTATGCGACCGGTGCTCGAAACGCCGCAGGCCCGGCACGAGCCGCGATGCGTCGCGCCCGAGTCTCGGGTTTCCCGCGAGGCTCTCGAAGCACGCCTCCAACTCATCCCGATACCGGCGCGCCTGCTCGATGCCGAAAGTCTCGATGGTGTAATCCGCGATTCCCGCAAGGTCGGCGCCGGCGCGGGACGTGAGGCGGTACTCAGCCATGCCGCGCGGTGTGGCGTTGCTCGGCCGCCGCCCAGATCTCCTTTACCGTCGCATCGCTCTCGCCGCTCTCCAGACCCGCCCGGATCTCCTCTTCCAGAACCCGCAGCTGAACGCTCCTTTCCTGGTCCCGGCGGATCAAATCGCGGACGTATTCGCTGTCGTTGCCGTAGTCGCCGCTCGCGATCCGAGACTTGATCCATTGGTCCTGCCTGTCGGTCACCGTGATGCTCTTCCTGACCAGCGTCATCTTGCCTCCCAACGGATAATAAGAATATGTATGATAATATCATACATTCCCACGTTACACTTCATGCAATTGTCTTCAATGCGGCGCGACCAGCTGGCCGCAACAAGATTGGTCGCCAGGCCCAGTCACGAGGTTTACTGAAGATCGTATATCTTCTGAAGCGTCGACTTCGCGCGCTCTACCGCCTTCCAGATATCCCCAGGAGGATTCTCTTTTGGGCCGTGGCTCACCGTCCAATTCGCTCCTTCATCGTCCACATCGACAGGAATGATTTCACACCAGGACTGTATGTTTGGTTCTGACCCTAGTTGATAGCGCTCGAATTCTTTGCGGAGCAGCGCATTCAGCTCTTCTGTCGTTGTCTGTTCTTTAGCCACTGTTGCTTCGTACCTCTCTGTCTGACCCTCTCCTGGTTCGACGATTAGCCGCCCTCGCCCGCGTCCGACCAGGTAACCGCCAAGCATCATGCCACCAGTCGGGAATGTCCTCCCGACCCCGCAAATCGGGAACATATTTTTTTCCCTGACGGTGAATTTCGGTTGCCAAGGCACACGGCCGTTCACATGTACGTGCATACGACAGAACCACGTCCGCAGCGTCGACGGAAATGACGCCTGCTTGATAACCCAAGTTCCGAGGAAGTCACGACAGGAGAGAGATATGGCACTCAGAATCAACGACGAAGTACCCGATTTCAATGCGGAGACCACCGAAGGGACCATCGGCAGCTTCCACGAGTGGATCGGGGACGGCTGGGCGGTGCTGTTCTCGCATCCCAAGGATTTCACGCCCGTATGCACCACCGAGCTCGGCTACATGGCCGGATTGAATCCGGAATTCGACAAGCGCAACTGCAAGATCCTGGGCTTGAGCGTCGATCCGGTCTCCAACCACAAGGAGTGGTCCAAGGACATCGAGGAAACCCAGGGCCATGCGGTGAACTATCCCCTGATCGGTGATCCCGACCTCGGCGTCGCCAAGCAGTTCGACATGCTGCCGGCGGAGGCCGGCGTGACCTCCGAAGGACGGACGCCGGCGGACAACGCCACCGTGCGGTCCGTGTTCGTCATCGGGCCGGACAAGAAGATCAAGGCGATGCTCACCTATCCGATGAGCACGGGGCGGAATTTCGACGAGGTCCTGAGGCTCGTGGATTCATGCCAGCTCACGGCCGAGCATCAAGTGGCCACGCCGGTGAACTGGAAACAGGGCGAGGACGTCATCATCGTTCCGACCGTGTCGGATGAGCAGGCAAAGGAGAAATTTCCGGAAGGATGGGAGGCTCCCAGGCCCTACCTTCGCATCGTGCCGCAGCCG
>CAXXUG010000019.1:0-81551 GCA_963664835.2 Chloroflexota bacterium
GGAATCTTTAGCCTCGAAATGTCGGTCGATCAGGTGGCGCAGAGGTTGCTGTCGATGCAGGCTAAAGTCGACTCCCACAGAATTCGATCTGGGTTGATCGACGAAGTCGAATGGAGCCGGATCTCGGAGGCGTTCGGCGAACTGTCGGAGGCACCACTGTTCATCGATGACGCCGCGAATAGCACGGTGCTGGAGTTGCGACTGAAAGCGCGCCGGCTCAAGGCGGAGCAGGACATCGATCTAATCATCGTCGACTACCTGCAGCTGATGCAGGGTCGCGCACGGGAAAACCGGGTGCAGGAAGTGTCGGAGATCTCGCGCGGACTGAAGGCGTTGGCCCGCGAGTTAGACATACCCGTCATCGCGTTGTCGCAGCTCTCTAGGGCGGTAGAAACGCGACAAGACCACCGCCCAATTCTGAGCGACCTGCGAGAGAGCGGAAGCATCGAGCAAGACGCGGACATTGTGATGTTCACCCATCGTGAGGAGCTTTACGATACAAACACCGAGAAGCGAAACATCGCGGACATAATAGTCGCGAAACACCGCAACGGGCCAACCGGACAGATTCCATTGCGATTCTTCCAGTCGCAGACGAGGTTCGCGGACCTGGAGCTTTACCGGGGAGAAGACCAGTAGACGGCCGGGACTAGATAACGCCGTCTTGGCGCGAGCGGAGGACCTCTTCCTCCTCCGCGGCGACCTGCTCGACCAACTCCAACAGGTGGCCGAGCTTTTCCTTCTTCGCCCTCAGATACTCCCTGTTGGAGGAGTTCGTCGGAGTGAGCAGAGGAATCCGCTCGACTTCGAGTCCGTAACCCTGGAGTCCGGTGAACTTGCGTGGATTATTGCTCAGCAACTTCATCCGGCGAATTCCGAGATCGACAACTATCTGCGCGCCTATACCATAGTGACGCATGTCCGCCGGGAATCCAAGCTCGGCATTGGCCTCGACGGTGTCCCGGCCGAGGTCCTGGAGCTCATAAGCCTTGATCTTGTTGTGCAAGCCGATGCCCCGCCCTTCGTGACCCCGGAGATAGACGATGGCGCCTTTACCAGTTCGGCCGATGATCTTGAAGGCCTGGCGCAGTTGAGAGCCGCAATCGCAGCGCCTGGAAGCGAACACGTCGCCGGTGAGGCACTCGGATTGAACCCGGACCAGTGTCGGCTCGTCTCCGTTGATTTCTCCTTTGACTACCGCGACGTGTTGGTCCCCATTGATGATGTCCTGATAGCCAATGATGGAGAACTCACCGTAATCGGTTGGCAACCGGGCATGTGAGATCCGGTTGACTAGCTTCTCTCTTCGGCGCCGGTAATCGATCAATTGGGCGACGCTGACAATAGTGAGGTTGTGCTTGGCCGCGAACTGTTCCAGATCTGGCATGCGCGACATCGTGCCGTCGTCGTTCATGATCTCGCAGATGACGCCGGCGGGGTAGAAGCCGGCCAATTTTGCGAGGTCGACCGAAGCTTCGGTCTGGCCGGCGCGCACGAGCACGCCACCTTCCCGGTAACGGAGCGGAAACGTATGTCCTGGACGCAGGAAGTCCGCCGGGCCGGACTTGGGGTCGATCAACTCCTTGATTGTGGCGGCCCGATCATGGGCGGAAATGCCGGTGGTCACCCTGCCCCTTGCTTCGACCGAGATGCAGAACGCTGTTGAGAATTTCGAGGTATTGTCTGGCACCATCAGTGGGATTTGGAGCTGGTCCAAGCGTGCCCCGGGCATGGCGACGCATATCAATCCACGACCATGGGTGGCCATGAAGTTGATGGCTTCGGGCGTGACCTTCTCGGCGGCGATCGCCAGGTCGCCCTCATTTTCGCGATCTTCGTCATCGACGATTATCACGAGCTTTCCCTGCTTGTATTCTTCCAGGGCCTGCTCTATTGTGGCCGTTGGCATTCGTTAAGCTCCGATCTCAGGCGGGTCAGACGCCCTATCGAACCAAATCCAGCCAGCCTTACCTGGAACTGATATGGCTCCGATCTCCGTGTTCGATAATTTCCAAGTGTAACGCACTCAGCCTGCTTTGAAGACATCTTGGTGATACCCGCCGCGGTCAAGTGACACGGACACAAGGTCATCGTCGGATCCAGGTATCGGCCCCGCCTCCCCTACTGCTCGGGTGAATGCCAATGCGTCCTCCGCCATTCAGATCCAATTTCGGCGGCAAGCAAAGCATCGGACCCTATCTGCCTCACTGTTACCTTCGATACATCTAGATGTTCGAGCGAAGAGAATCCCTCGCCGCCTACCGCTGGCACTGCCATTCGACCGCCTATGACTTTGGCGCCTACAAAGGCCCATATCTCGTCTACCAGTCCGGCGGCGAGAAAGTTCCAGTGGGTTTCGCCTCCTCCTTCTACCAGCACTTCGTTCACGCCCTGCTTAGCCAGCCATTCTAGTATCCAGCAGGCGACCGTCGAGGGTTCATCGGATGGTACCGCGACAAACTCGACGCCGGCAAAGATCAGCCGGTCCAGCCTTTCTCTCGGAGCATTGGGGCCGAAGGCTATGACGGTGCGATCTTGATCATCCGACCGGACTAATCGAGCGTCGACTGGCGTACGCGCCCGGGGATCAAGCACGACTCTGAGCGGGTTTGGACGCGTCGGCCGGTGGGGTCTAGGATGCCTCGGAGTCAACTGAGGATCGTCTGCCAACACAGTACCGACGCCGATGACAATGGCGTCTACGTGGTCTCTCAGATCGTGTGCCAGTTCGCGAGACTCCCTCGACGTAATCCACTTACTTTGGCCGTTGCTCGTTGCGGTTTTACCGTCGAGGCTCATAGCCCACTTGCTAGTTACGAAGGGCTGGCCGACCGATAGGCGCTTGGCGTAGCCGGCTATTGGCCGGCGAAAGCGGGCGCCATCGTCGATGTCGGTGGATATGCCAGCCTCGGCCAGGTTTGCAATGCCCTTGCCCCCTACCGCCGGGTTGGGATCGATCATGCCCACGCTGACGCGGGCTATGCCGGCTTCGATTATGGCATCGGTGCAAGGGGGCGTGAGGCCGTGAGTACAGCAGGGCTCGAGCGTCACGTACATATGAGCACCTCGGGCCCGGGGGCCGGCGCGTTTCAGGGCGACGATCTCGGCGTGGTCTTCGCCGGCTGGCTGAGTGTGGCCCACCGCGATAACCTCGGCGTCCTTCGCTATCACCGCGCCCACCGGGGGATTTGGAGCGGTGCGCCCTCGGGCCTTGTCCGCCTCCATCAACGCAAGGGCAAGTAAATCATCGTCGGGAGACCGGCCGGAGTTGGATGCGGGAGATTCTTTCACGGAACCTATCTAACTGTTTCGTCAATGGCACCGAACCCAGTGTTCGATCTGGTGGTGATTGTACGCAGCGGGTACCGAGGCGACAAATCTCGGTACGATACTCCGCGCCGGACTGAGTTATGTCCGAGGAGATTGCTACACGCCTCGTCTTGGAGAGATCGCAATTCGTTCCATAGAGCCGGCGGCTCCGGGAACCTACTCCTCCGGGTTTGCGCCTGCTCGCGACGTGGTGCTAACATCGACTCTGGGAGAGGTCCCCGGTTAATCAAGTTCGGGTGAATGACGTTCGCTATGCATACAAGCCAGTAACGAATTCGAGATGCCGTTACCACAACAGCTATTCAGCCTGCAGAAGCTCGACACAGATCTTGACCTGCTCAATGCGAGGCTCACCGAGATCCGGGCGAGCCGAGAAGAGAGCGATGAATTGGTCCGTGCCCGTAACGAGGTAGAAGCGAGGGACGAGGTATTACGGCAACTCGAGGCTACGCTAAAGGACCTCGAATGGACGGTGTCGGACCTAACGGCCAAGATCGAGCGCAATGAAGGCAAGCTATATGGGGGCAGGATACAGAATCCCAAGGAGCTAGACGGGTTCAGGCGGGAGGTTGAGATCGACCGGGCCCGGCGCAGCAGGCTGGAGGACGAGGTTCTGGATGGCATGGCCACTCAAGAAGACGAAGAAGGCGCACAAGTTCGGGCGCGAGAGCGGCTTGTCACGATACTGGGCCGGTGGCAGGCCCATCAAGTAGATCTAAACGAAGAAGAATCAGGGGTCAGCGAGCGCGTCGGGCACCTAACGTCGGAGCGTGGTCAACTGTTACTCCAGATTCCGGCTCAATCAAGGTCGGCGTACGAAAGGCTACGCAAGATTCGCAGAGGCCTAGCCGTCGCAACCATAGATCGCAACAATTGCGGTGGTTGCAGACTCGCGCTTCCAGTCGTGATCGTTCAGAGGGTCCGGCGTAACAACGACCAAGTCAATTGTCCCAGCTGCGGCCGGTTTCTGGTATTGGGCGCGTAGCACCGGACAGAGTCCCGCGGGAGCGGCTAGGCCAGCTCTCACGTCCGCCTGTAGAGTCAATGTGCGACGGATCCGGGTTTTCTGAAGCCAAGGATACATGCCGTCACTAAGCTTGATGGCCGTCATCCAAGAATGACAAACGGGGGATCGATTGTGATCCGATCCCCCGTCCGATTTACGCTGCTGTATGAATCGCGCGAACGAGACCGTATCGGTCGATGTTCGAGACGGTAGCTACATTCCCATACCCATGGGGCCTGGCCCATGGCTGTGACCGTGAGCTGCCGCGGGAGGTGCCTCTTCCTCGGGAATGTCGGTGATCAGAGCCTCTGTGCTCAAGATCATCCCCGCAATCGACGCGGCGTTCTCTACCGCACTGCGGGTGACCTTCGCAGGATCGATGATGCCCATGGTCACCAGATCGGTGTACTGATTGGAGACCACGTCATAGCCGTGGGTCTCGTTACCGTCATTGTGATGGAGACGGCGCACATTCTCGACAACGACCGATCCGTCCAAGCCGGCATTGGCGACAATCTGTCTCAGGGGCTCCTCCAGAGCACGTCGAACTATGTCGACGCCAACTCCTTCGTCGCCCTCCAAGCTCAGACTATCGAGGGAGCCCAGGGCGTTGATCAGAGCCACGCCGCCGCCGGTGACTATTCCCTCTTCGACCGCGGCACGAGTAGCGGAGAGTGCATCTTCCACTCGGTGCTTCTTTTCTTTGAGCTCAACTTCAGTGGCCGCACCTACCTTGAGCACAGCGACTCCGCCGGAAAGCTTTGCCAGTCTCTCTTGCAGTTTTTCCCGGTCGTAGTCCGAGGTGGTCTCCTCAGCCTGGGCCTTGATGGCACTCATTCGGGCGACGATTTCTTCCTGGGTACCCTTGCCCTCGACAATGGTGGTCTCATCCTTGGTCGCGGTGACTCGCCTGGCCTGGCCCAGGTCGGCGAGCGTCGCCGATTCGAGACGCCTGCCGGTTTCCTCGGAGAGTACCTGGCCGCCGGTCAACACGGCGATATCTGCCAACATCTCCTTGCGCCGGTCTCCAAAGCCAGGGGCTTTGACCGCGAGTACGTTCAGTGTCCCTCGCAACTTGTTAACTACCATAGTCGCGAGCGCCTCGCCTTCGACGTCCTCGGCGAGGATCAACAGCCCTTTTTGACCGCTTTGTATCAGCTTTTCGAGAACGGGAACAACATCTGCAATAGCGGTCAGCTTCTTGTCGGTGAGCAAGATGTGGGGATCTTCCAGCGTCGCTTCGGTCCGCTCCTGGTTGGTGACCAGGTATGGGGAGATGTAGCCTCGGTCGAACGACATCCCTTCGACGAACTCGGTCTCGAAGCGGAGTCCACGCGACTCTTCTACTGTGATTACGCCATCCTTGCCGACCCGATCCATAACCTCAGCGATGAGGTCTCCGATCTCCCTGTCGGCGGCGGATATAGAGGCAATGTGAGCTATGTCGTCCTTGCCCTCTACCGGCTTGGCGTTTTCCTTGATCCGTTCTACGACGACGTTCGACGCGCTTTCGATACCCCTCTTTAGAAGCATCGGATTCGCGCCGGCCGCCACGTTGCGCAGGCCATGGGTCACCATCGATTGTGCGAGGACGGTTGCAGTCGTGGTGCCATCGCCGGCGACATCGTTCGTCTTGGTGGCCGCTTCTTTGAGCAGCTGAGCGCCCATGTTTTCGAACGGCTCCGGCAACTCGATCTCCTTGGCCACGGTAACACCGTCGTGACTGACCGTGGGAGCGCCCCATTTCTTGCTGATTGCAACGTTACGCCCCTTGGGGCCAAGGGTAGTCTTCACTGTGTCGGCCATGAGGTCGATTCCGCGCTTGAGTGCGCGCCGAGCCTCTTCATCAAATACTAGTTGTTTGCCCGCCATTATCAAGACCCTCCAATCGGTCGGTTATTCGTGTCCTTGCTACTCTACGACGGCAAGTACGTCTGATTCGCGGAGAATTAGGACTTCCTCGTCACCGAGACTGTACTCAGTACCGGCAAATTTTGCATAGATTACTGTATCGCCTTTATTTACCTCGATAGGAAGAGTCTTTCCCTCTTCCGTAACTTGTCCGGGACCCACTGCGACGACAGTTCCCTGTTGGGGCTTTTCAGCAGCGGTATCCGGCAATACCAACCCACTAGCCGTTGTTTCTTCCCGCTCCATCGGCTTGACAACCAGCCTGTCTCCGAGCGGACGCAACTCCTTTGCCATTGTTGAGATACTCCTTTGACCAGTTTTCTGGCAGCGACTTCGGTGTGTGCGCTGACTGCATGTTTATTTGACAGCAATGATGCCAGACAATTGTTAGATTAGCATATGAAGCCGGTAGGTGGTCTATCAGAAGCGCAATTGGAATCTGAAGATCACCGGTTGTGTCAGCCTAGACAAGTCCGATTGAGGTCAGGTGCGGCGCCGCAAGCCAACAATTGGAGAGCGAGGCTCGTTCGTGACGGCGATACGCCGGCGGATTAGAGTATTCATTTGCGCCACTGAAACTCCGGTCCGTATTTCAATTCTGAAGCGACGCCTCCTTTGGACACTGCGAATACTCGAACTTCCACACGGGCGGGCGACTCCTCCCCAAGCATTTTAGGTGGAAACATCAATTCGAACCCGGACCTGATCAAGGCATCATCATCGAAGTGGATTGCTACGTCCTCTCGGGCGAACTTTGGGGGTCCCGCGTAAATGACTCTTCCATTAGCAAGTACCAGGATCTCCGCAGCGGGCTGTGACTGCTCGATATCGGCGGCCCATCCCGTGATGAACGCCATTGTGACACCACTTTTAGAGGTCTCCAGTTTTCCCTTGTCTACGGTGCCATCCACTGCCCCAGGAACGACTGGGATGACGTGACCCTCCGCGTTGGCAAGAGCTACCGTACCGTTCGATACCGAGACCGAATAATCGCTTTCCACGGCGCGTTCAACGAATGTTACTCCGAGCGGAGCTCCTATCCTTCCCAGAATACCCCACAAATCGACAGGCTCGATCACCGATCTGGTACGGAGGTCGCGATCGGCGAAACGCTGAATGGCCCAGCGAGAGTCGGCGACTTCAAAGGGCATCCACAGGTTGGGGCCCAGTTTCAGTGCGTAGTTTGCGAGGTCAAGCGCCGTAGCCTCGCTGGGGGTTGGAGGGAAGAGCATGAAGTTGACGCCGCGCTCTCGCAAGTATCCGGGAGGTGGGTAGCGGTCATGGGCCATTTGCCGCTGGGAATTTTCGAGTATCACTGGATTACGCGCCACGGTCGCGTCAGTCAACCCATGGAAATCGACGACCTTTAGGTCTGGGACGAAATAGGGTTGGATTCCCACGCCGTCGTTGGCCATTAGGGCATCGTCGGGGATGATCCCGCGCGATGCCTCCTCATAAGGCATCCACTTGCTTATTCGCTCGTTAGCGACGTAGCGGTGTTCTGTGATCCGGACGCCTACACTTTGCAACCCCGACTGCCTTCGCAAGTCGTTGGAAATGGCGACGAATACTGGCATAAGTGGTGCCGAGAGCAACCATCCGGCGTTCTCCTCATCGAGATCGACATACAGTCGGCCGACAGGCTCACGAACCATCATCGCGGCGCCTTCGAACAGCACGACGCCCTGAAGCGCACTGGAATAGAACAGAATGGGCACGAACAACAGTACTGCGTAGAATGGCGGATTTAATCGCCAACGCAGAATTCGGATCTGCCGAACACCGGCCGAAATCTGGGAGCCAAGGTGGGCAATGCCCTCGGCCGCGGGAGGGGCCAATAGAGGCCAGTAGAAGTCCAAGGGGCGAAACTCGAAGTGGTCGCCGCCAATTTGCAGAATGTAGGCCATGTGGGCCCCCAAGCAGAGGAGCACGAGGCCGTAAATGGAATCTTTGTAGATTCTCCAACGAACGCGCAGGGCAAGGTATGTGAGCGGCAAGAGTATATACAGCCCGGTCTCGAGCGCGGCGGCTACAAGATAGCGAAACCCGGACTCGTACCAGGGTCGAATGTGCTTAGCGTAGTAAGTATTGGGTAGCCATTCGCCGTAGTACGCGTAGCGGAATATGAAATGGGCGGCCACCAAGATGGCAAATGGCGCCACCAGGGCGGCTAGTTCGCGCCAATCCAGGCGTCGGGTCGCGACGAAGCGCTGAGCGGCAAACCAGGTGAAGCAGCAGGCGGCAATCAGTGGGCCTTCGGGTCTGGTCAAGGCGGCCGCGGAGAGGCTGAGCGAGGCTAGGAGCAATCCCCTGCGACTGTCGTTATGAACAGCCAAGCAGACGACGGCGAGAAGTACGAAGAAAGTGAACTGCCTAGTTTCGAGGCCACCGCCCGAAGTCCAGACGGCGAACGTGGCGCTGGAGCAAAGGAGGCCGAGGCTCATCCAGGCGATGAGTCCACTGTCGTGCCGCAATGGGGATCTGGCGATCCACCACAGCATAACAGCTATGGTGCCAATCGTGTAGGCAACGGACAGGTATGGAGCGGCGTGCTCTGGCCGCACGCCGAGTATGCCCCAGATCGTGGCCAGCTCGAGAATCCAGAGGAAATTGGAATAGCCCTCTACGTACTCGCCGGGATTGAAGACGAGGCCGTGGCCTTCAAGGAGATTCCGGACATAGCGAAAGCTGATGAAGGCATCGTCGGTCAGAAACCATGACACGCTGGTAAGCCAACCCAGAAGCACGAACCAAGGAAGACAGGAAGACACGCGGGTCAGGGTTGTCGTGCGCAACAAGGTCTATTGTTTCCTTGCTGATATGGGATTGGGGGTTGTTGACAAGACAAATCTCGGTCTAGGGCGAGCAACAAAGTCAGGGTGAGCGATAGTATCGTGCAGGGAGGCGACATTGGCAATGGAGAGGTCTAGGCTGCTGCATCGAGGAGGGCAAACTCGAAGACTCCGGCTACCTGAGCAAGTGTTAAGACTGCTCACGATTCGGCGACACCAAAACCAGAAGTGCAATGCCCACAAGCCCAGGAGTTTGGCGTTAATCCCGACACCTTCGGTCAAATTCACGCTTAGACACTACTGGGGTTAGCCGAGGCTAGCCGCCGGCCAAGTGGAGTTGCTCTAGCTCGAGGAGCACTGCCTTCACCCAGCTGCCGCCGGCGTATCCGCCCAAGGCGCCATTGCTTCTTATCACTCGGTGACAAGGGATCATGATCGCGATTGGATTTGCGGCAACTGCGCTTCCGACGGCGCGGGCCGCGCGAGAGTTACCGATGGCGCAGGCGACCGACTGATAGGTCGCAGTTTGACCGGCTGGGATGGTCATCAGTTGCCGCCATACCGCCAACTGAAAGGCGGTGCCCTCTAATGCGAGCGGGAGATCGAATGTCAGCCGGCGTCCGTCCGCGTATTCGTTCAACTGCTCCTCAATGCGCCGCAGGAGGACCAGGTTCGATTCTTCGAGATGATGGTCGGGTTCGCGTCCGACGGACTCGATAACCGCATACGCAGACTCGGTAGGAGGATTCAACCGAACCAGTTGGCCTCGACGGACCAAGACGCCGTGCCAACCGAGAGAGGTTGCGAGGACCGCGAACTGAATCCCGTTCGCGCTCCAAGCTTTTCGTGGCTCCCATGCGAACGAGAGATTCATCACCGCTGAACGCGCCCGTGGCATCGCTTGTACTTCTTTCCACTGCCGCAGGGGCAGGGCTGATTGCGGCCAATCTTCTTGCCTAGAGTCGACCTGGCGCCCCCGTTTTCGGAGGCGTTTGTGGACAGGCGGCGGTTTCGTCGGGGTGCTGGCGCTGGCTGTAGGGCAACGTGGAAAATGGCGTGGACTACCTCTTGGCGTATGCCAGCCAATAGCCCCTGGAACATTTTGAAGGCTTCGGACTTGTACTCGACCAACGGGTCTCGCTGGCCGTAGGCGCGGAGACCTATGCCCTGGCGCAGCTCGTCAATTGCTGTCAGGTGTCCCACCCAGTTACGGTCGATGACATTGAGAAGAACTAACTTCTCTGCCTGACGCATCATGTCGGCGCCTAGCTCGACCTCACGCGTTTCATAGGCCCAATTTGCGATCGATTTGAGATATTCGTTCAACTCGTCTCGGCTCAGGGGAGCCAGCGAATCTGGGGAGAATTCTGGCGGCGTGGGCATGAGCGCCGTTATCGAGTTGGCCAGTGTCTCCAGGTCCCAGTCTGCGGTGTCATTACCGACCGTGTGCATCGTGACCAACTCGTCGACTACCTCGTCGGCCATCTTCAATATGATGCTTCGAAGGTCTTCGTCCGAGAGTACTTTGTGTCTCTCCGAGTAGATGATCGCCCGTTGCTTGTTGACGACGTCGTCGTACTCGACAACGTGTTTCCGTAGGTCGAAGTTGTGGCCTTCCACCCTGGTCTGTGCATTTTCGATCGCCTTGGTGACCAGGTCGTGCTCGATCGGTACGTTTTCCTGCATTCCGAACCGGCTCATCAGGTCGGCGATATTGTTGCCCCCGAATCGGCGCATGAGCTCATCTTGCAATGAGAGGTAGAATCTCGAGGAGCCAGGGTCCCCCTGCCGGCCGGCGCGCCCGCGCAACTGATTGTCTATCCGACGAGCTTCATGACGCTCTGTACCGATGATATGGAGACCGCCGCGGTCGCGTACCTCTTGGCCGTCGCGCTCGCAGTCTTTGCGGGCGGCCTTCAGAGCATCCGCAATTTGGCCCTCGGTAGCCTGCTCACGGCTCAAGCCGGCGCCGCGAAGGTACTCATCGATCAGACCCTCAGGGCTGCCTCCCAGCAGTATGTCGACGCCGCGCCCGGCCATATTGGTCGCTATTGTGACGGCGCCAGGCCGGCCGGCCTGGGCGACTATCTGGGCTTCCTGTTCATGGTATTTTGCGTTTAGGACCTGATGTGGAACCTTCTGTTTCTTGAGCAGGCCGCTCAGATGCTCGGATTTCTCTATTGAAGTAGTACCGACAAGTACAGGAGTCTGTTGCTCATTTAGCTGGATGATCTCTTCGACCGCGGCCTTGTACTTGGCATCTTCACTCTTATAAACCTGGTCGGGGGAGTCTTCCCGCACCATCGGTTGGTGGGTGGGCACAGAAACGACTTCGAGGTTGTAGATCCGGGCAAACTCCTCCTTCTCGGTGGTCGCCGTGCCAGTCATACCGGCCAGCTTTTCGTACATCCTGAAGTAGTTCTGGAAGGTGATGGTGGCCATGGTCTGGCTTTCACGCTGGATTCTGACCCGCTCTTTGGCTTCTATCGCCTGATGCAGTCCATCCGAGTAGCGTCTGCCTATCATCAAGCGACCGGTGAACTCGTCTACTATCACGATTTCGGCCCCTGGATGATGCTGGCCTCCGCCGAGCACCTCGCCATCCAAGTAAAGAACGTAGTCATCGTCACGCTCGAAGACGAACTGCGCTTTAAGAGCCTGCTCCAGGTAATGAGTCAATTCGAAGTTGTCGGGGGCGTACAGGTTGGTGAGTCCCAGCGCCGATTCGACGGCCTCGATTCCCGGCTCGGTTAGCGATACGGTCCGAGACTTCTCGTCGATTGTGAAGTGCTGTTCCGGCCTTAGTCGGCGGACGAGGCGAGCGAATAGTTGATACTGGTCGGTGGCCCGCTCCGCCTGACCCGAGATAATCAGTGGCGTGCGCGCCTCATCGATCAGGATGTTATCTACCTCGTCAACGATTGCGAAGTGGCGCATCCGTTGAACGCGCTGGGAGAGATCGACCACCATGTTGTCTCGCAGGTAGTCGAAGCCGAATTCATTGTTGGTGCCGTAAGTGATGTCGGCATCGTATGCTTCCTTGCGGCTAGCCTGCCTGAGGAACTGGAGGCTAATCGACTCACCGGGATGGTCCGGATCGTATATGTATCCAGACTCGTGTTGGATTACGCCGACAGAGAGGCCAAGGGCGTCAAATATGGGCCCCATCCAAACCGCGTCACGTTTCGCAAGATAGTCGTTGACAGTTACGAGGTGACAGCCTTCGCCGGTGAGTGCGTTCAGGTAGATTGGCAAGGTCGCGACTAGAGTTTTTCCTTCACCGGTCCGCATCTCTGCGATTTTTCCCTGGTGAAGCGCGATGCCGCCCATCAGTTGGACGTCGAAATGGCGCATTCCAAGCTGCCGCCAGGCGGACTCTCGCACTACGGCGAACGTCTCTGGCAACAAATCGTCGAGGGTTTCGCCCTCGGTCAGCCGTTGGCGGAACTCATCGGTCTTGTCGCGAAGCTCACCATCGGTAAGGGACGTTACTGACGGTTCGAGGTCGTTTATGTCGGCAACAACTGGTGACAGGCGCTCGATTTCGCGTTCGTTGCTGTCGCCAACGATCTTCGTTAGCCACCCAAGCATTTATCGATCGATCAGTCCTACGCCGAGAAGTTGAGGTCAGGCTCGACTGGCGACCGCGATTAACAGCAGCCGCTTCAGTATTAGAGTTTAACACGGGTAACGAGGCTGAGGGCCGGCGAGCGTTACCGGTGTATCGTCACGAAGTCCGGTCAGGAATCGTAAGAAGGGGCCAGCCACCCGGGCGCCAGTGCGATAATCGGATGGGTGAGCCCGGACGCGAACGATGCTTGCCCAGCGTGGGACAGGTGGAGTTTCGGGCTATGTCCTGATTCTTCGGGACCCAGCTGAGTCTAACGTCGCCTCTCCGCTCTGGGGAGTCGACAAGTCGCGTCGGAGCGAAATCCGTAGGGCAGAGCGTATGGAGACCTGCAACGCTTCCAACAGTTTTGCCGGACACTCAAATATAATGTGGTCGAATTAGGCGCAGGACTGAGGCATTAATGGCAAAGATACTAGTAGTGGACGACGAGCCGACTCTCCGGAATGTTTTGCATTACAACCTTACAAAAGAGGCCCATCAGGTCAGGACGGCCGGAGATGGCGAGGAAGCGATCGATCAGGCCCGCGAATATGAGCCGGACCTGATTTTGCTCGATGTCATGCTCCCGAAGCTCGACGGGTTCGAGGTGTGCAAGGCACTCCGTCGCGAAAGCAACGTACCAATTCTAATGTTGACAGCCAAGGACAGTGAGATCGATAAGGTAGTTGGACTGGAGATAGGTGCCGACGACTACATAACAAAGCCGTTCAGCATGCGTGAGTTGGTGGCGAGGGTGAAGGCGATGATCCGAAGGTCGGAGATGTTGAAGGGCGAGATGAACGCCGGGCAAGCGGCAAAGACTAGATTGGCAGTAGGCGGGATTGCGATGGACCTTCTCCAACATCGAGTGATGCTGAATGGCAGCCCGATCAACATGAAACCGAAAGAGTTTGAACTTCTGGCTTTTCTTCTGCGCCATCCAGGTCAGGTATTCTCCCGCGATCAGTTGCTTGACCAGGTATGGGGTTACGAATTCGGCGGCGACACTCGCACCGTCGATGTGCACATACGTTGGCTGCGGGAGAAAATCGAGGAAAAGCCCTCGAAGCCAACCTACTTGGAGACCGTTCGCGGGGTCGGCTACCGGCTGGTTGGCTAGCAATAATGCTCTCCAGGTTGCAGTGGCGGGTATCGGTTCTATTTGGCAGCATCCTCCTGGTTTGCCTCTTGGCGACGGGCATCGTCGCGCAAAATCCTCCCTTAGACTCAGGCTCCATTGGGATTGTCGTCATCGTTCTGGTGATCGCGGCGGCCGGCGGGATATCGGTCGGTGTAGTCGCACGTAGGTTAATCAGTGTGCCGCTCATCAGGATGACCGAAAGGGCGCGCAATCTCTCTGAGGGTCAGATCGGCGAATGGTCTAAGCACAGCAACCTAGATATAGATGAGCTGGCCGACCTGGCATCCGCCTTGAGGCACACAAGTGAACGAATCGACGAACAGATGGCGAGATTGGCCGAGGACCACGATCTGATGGCAGCGGTGCTGACAAGCATGACCGATGGTGTCATCGTAGCCGATGAGCGAAAGATGGTTCGATTGGTCAACGGGGCCGGGCGCGGGTTGATTGGGCACACACCCGAGCAACTGGTTGGACGCCCGTTGGTCGAGGTGGTGCGCGATCACGAGTTGGCACAGCTCTATGACAAGGCGATCGGGCAAGGTTCGCCGGAGTCGTCGTTGGTTCGCTTTGGCGAGCGACGGCGTCAGATCCAAGCGGTGGCGGTGCCGGTCGGGGCCGAAACTTCGACGGGACACGGTTTCCTGATCTTGCGCGATATTACCGAGCAGCGCCAGGCCGAAACGATCAGGCAAGAGTTCGTTGCCAACGTCTCGCACGAGTTGCGCACGCCGATTACGACGCTGAATGCCCTGGTCGAGACGCTCGAAGGAGGTGCACTGGAGGATCGTGAGGTTGCCCGCGAGTTCTTGGACAAGATGCAGGTCGAGGTGGATAACCTGACACGATTGGTCGAGGAGCTGTTCGAGCTGTCTCGAATCGAATCGAACCAGGAAACGATGCGATTCGAGCCGCATGACCCGCGTGAACTGCTAGTCGCGGCGGCTAGCCGGCTTCAAGCCCAGGCCGAGCGGGCCGGGCTGGGAATCCAGGTGCTCGCAGTGGGAGAGGTCGCGCCGGCCTTGGTGGCACAGGAGAAAATCGAACAGGTATTGATCAATTTGATTCATAACTCGATAAAGTTCACCGATCCAGGCGGGAAAATTACGCTGGATGCGCGAGAGTCAGGGTCGATGATCGTGTTCAGCGTGGCCGACGACGGCGTCGGGATTCCCCTGGAAACGATCGATCGTATCTTCGAACGATTCTACAAGGCGGACAGGTCGCGTTCGTCCGGTGGCGCCGGATTGGGATTGGCGATCACCAAACACGTGGTCCTGGCCCACGGTGGGAGCGTATGGGCGGATAGCCAGGTAGGCAAGGGCTCCACCTTCTTCTTCAGCGTACCGATAGCCGGCTAGCCAGGGTGGCCGGCCGGACGACCACAGGGTCCTAGCAATGTTTTTTGCGAGACCTACTCCTCGGAAATGTCTGCCCACGTGCGGCGTTTGATCCGACCCGGGTCATCGCGACCGCGCCCCATTACCTCGTTGAGAAACGTCCCGCTCTGGAGGACGGATAACCGTCGATGGATGGGTTGATCAGGATCCGTGAAGTCCTTATCGTCGCTGACGAAGTAGTCGACCTTGGCATTGATTGCGGCAAGGGCAATCGGAATGTCAGTGATATCGCGCATAAGCTGTTGGTTCGCCAAAACGCTAGAGGACACGGGATCGGAAACCGTTTCGTATGGGACATCGACAAGAAACTCAGTAAACTCTTCGGTGAAGGCCGGGAAAACCTCCCGAAACTTGCGATGTGCCTCGGTAAGAACGAAGGGACAAAGAACCAGTTGGAAATCGCCGCGTAGGGCGTGCTGCAGCACTTCATGAGGAAAGCGTGGCCAGACGATACCGGCCAAAAGGACGTTGGTATCGACCATCACACGCAGTTTAGTCTTACTGAGCAAGGTCGGGGTAGACGTCGCGGAATACTGCCTTCCGAGTCCCCTCAAGCTCCTCGCGTAGTTGCTCTTCTGTGAGGCCCTTGCGATCTGCCTCCGCGCCTGCCCTTCGACCAAATGCATTCAGCTGGTGTGCCGCGAACATGCGACGATACTGCTCGTAGTCTTTCATGCTTATGATCGCAGCCACTGGAATGCCGAGCTTCTCCACAACTAAGTGCTGGTCGTTAAGATGCACTTGGTTGAGGAGTTTTCCCAGATTGTTTCTCATTTCGGTCGACGGGATAACTTTTTGCACGGGCAAGCGCTCTACCAATTTCCGCCTCCTTACCCAATATGGTCGGACAGTGTACGTAATTGTACATTACACAACAATAATGACTGGCAAGATCTTCAATTGATGCTGCGATTTCGGTTCGGGCAGCTTACAAGGTTCCTCCGCGGCCAGCCGGCCAACACTCCCAGCCGTTTACCTAACGTTAACAGTCCATTTACTGACCGCTGAGTTTTTGTTTACATCGGTCGCCCATACTCCAGAACCATAACGAGTACAAATACTACTGGTGGAGGAACATTGAGTCAGTTCAAGCTAAATCGGCGTAGATTCTTGGTTGGAGCATTTGCGGCGTTGGGTGCGTCAGCAGCGATGCCTTTGCTTGCGGCATGCCAACCGCAGGCGGTAGAGAATGCAGTCGAGGCCGAAAAATCTATGGATTTCAAGGGAGACGTCAAGATTGACGGGTCCAGCACTGTATTCCCAATTTCCGAGGCGGTCGCGGAAGAGTTCATGAAGGTACATAGGAACGTGCGCGTTACCGTCGGAGTGTCCGGCACGGGCGGTGGCTTCAAGAAGTTCTGTCTGGGTGAGACCGACATTTCGGATGCCTCAAGGCGGGTAAAGGACAACGAGCGCGACATCTGTACCGAAAACGACATAGAGTTCATAGAGTTGGCGGTCGCGTTCGACGGTCTTTCGGTAATGGTGAACCCGGACAATGACTTCGTCGATCATCTTACAGTCGAGGAACTGAACAAGATTTGGGAGCCGGAGAGCGAGGTAAACAACTGGAAGGACGTGAGGCCCGGATTCCCCGATCTAGAGATAAAGCTATATGGGCCGGGCACCGACTCAGGCACTTTCGACTATTTCACTGATGAGATCAACGGTGAGGAAGGCGCGAGCCGCTCCGACTACACCGCCAGTGAGGACGACAACGTCCTGGTAAAGGGGATCGCCGGCGACAAGGGTTCGCTCGGCTACTTTGGTTACGCCTATTACATCGAGAACACCGACAAGCTGAAGGTGGTCCCAATCGACGGGGGCGACGGACCGGTACTTCCGACACCTGAGACGATCAACACCGGCACCTATGCGCCGTTGTCCAGGCCGATATTCATCTATCCGTCCATCAACTCGCTGATCAACAAGCCCCAGGTCTTGGAGTTCGTCAAGTTCTACTTGATGGACGGACCCGCGCTGGTACCGCAGGTCGGCTACATCCAACTTCCTGACGCGGATTACGCCGAGAGCTGGGAGAAGGTCAAGGCGGCAGTAGAATAGTCGAGCGGATCTTCCGATCGCCTGATAATCGCTAAGTAGTTCTGTAGTGAATCATTCAGGGGACCCTGGAGCGCCGGACTTGTCCGCGGCTCCGGTGTTGCCCTAGGAAGTGCGTCGGAGCCTGTTCGCTGAGGGTCGGTCCGATCATTTCGCATTCTCGCCCAAACAGCTTGGCTAGGCACGTGAGACCGCATAGCGGTGACCTAATCCCTGAGAGTGACCGTTGACTAGACAGTTTCTCACCCATCACCCCTCTCCTTCATCCGCGGTGGTTGACAGCGCCGGTCGACCACCGCGGTTCTCTATTTGGGTTTACGGAGGGTTGGCTTAGCAATTGCGTCGGCAGTTTATCGCAGAGGTCATTGGCACATTTTTACTTGTGTTAATCGGCACCGGAGCGGTTGCGACCTCGACTCTCACGGACGCCCGGGCAGGACTGTTGCACGTCGCGGCGATCTGGGGACTGGGAATAGCCTTAGCGATCTATGTAACGGCCGCCATCTCCGGCGCCCATTTGAATCCAGCGGTCAGCCTGGCGTTCGCCCTGTTCCGCCGGGCGAAGTTCCCATTCACTCATATGCTGTTCTATTGGGCGGCGCAGTTGGTCGGAGCGGCGTTGGCCGGGCTGGCCATTCTCTGCGCCTTCGGTACGGTGATTGCGCGCTTCGAAGAAGAGCGGGAAATTGTTCGAGGGGAAGCCGGCAGCGAGCGTACGGCGATGGTCTTTGGCCAGTATTTCCCCAATCCGGATATGTTTCCGCCTCCCACTCACGGTGACCTGATTTCGCCGGCTGGAGCTGCTGTGATCGAGGGACTGGGCACCGCAATTCTGGTGCTGGTCATCTTCTCACTGGCCGATCAGAGGGTTGCCGGGTTGGCCCATAGGGGATTGGAGCCTCTATTGATAGGATTCACCGTCGCGGTACTTATCGGCGTCTTCGCGCCACTTACCCAGGCCGGATGGAATCCGGCAAGGGATCTGGGCCCTCGGATGGTGGCGTATTTCGCCGGGTGGGGATCAATCGCGATCCCGGGTCCATCGTCCGGCTTCTGGATCTACGTAGTAGGGCCATTGGTCGGTGGGCCAGTGGGTGCGTTAGTTCATGATTTCACGCTGAGACCAAGACGCCACTTGGGGGAATCCGTTCAGGCGGAGGAAGCCGAGGGCGATGTGGCCGGCGCGCTGGAGAGTTCTGAATGAGCGAGATTCTGTTTCTTTGTGTACGAAATGCAGGTCGGAGTCAGATGGCGAAGGCGCTGTTCAACAAAATGGCGCGTGAACGTGGGCTGACACTGCGGGCGGAGTCCGCCGGCACAAAGCCGGCCGACCAGGTTCACGATAACGTGGCGGCGGTGATGAGAGACCTGGGCCTGGAAATATCCCAGATCGCGCCAAAGTCGGTTACGAACACAATGGTTGAGAGCGCCTTTCGCGTAATCACGATGGGATGCGCGGTGGACTCCGAAGCCTGTCCGGCGCTGGTCATCTCAGATGTCGATGACTGGCCGCTTCCTGATCCGGCCTACCGTAGCCTGGGCGAAGTAAGCCGAATCCGCGACTCGATAGCTGCAAGGATCTCATCGCTGATAACCGAGCTGGAGGCGGAGGTCCTCGCCAAATGACCCTTCTGCACTTGATCGGAATGGAACAACTTGGCCACTAGCTAACCCGGGGATGAAGTCGAGTCAACTCTCGTTCGATATCTTCGGAGACACACAGAAATGGAAGATTGGCAACTTGCACAGAACACCCGGTACGTCCATTCGTCGAGCGGAGGTTTAGAAGGGTACGTTTACTCAACGTTAACAATTCCTTTACTGACGACCGTCCCAGCGTTTACATCGATCGATCAGAATGTTCAATTAGAAGAAAAGAGAATTGAGTGGAGAGTAGGACTTGAATCGATCCGGGAAGCGCCGGCGCCATAGAACAATTGCGACAGAATGCCGGCATGCAAGAACGGAGAATCGCGGATGGGGATTGAGGCATCTATCAGCTAATCCCGCGCGTATTCGAGGAAACACGACGTTGACTTTGATGAAAGAGATAGATAGCAATCCAGAAAATCAGGGAATCCAGGCAGGTCAGACCCAGACGATTTTGTCTGCCGTTGAGCATGGACTTTGCCACACCGACATTGGTCGGTTCGACACGGCCACGTTCAGGGACGCCGCATGGCTCACCGCGTTCTTCCTCAAACACAATCGGTCGCCGAGCGACCAGGAGATGGAAGACCACGCGTGGAGCGTGGAGTTTCAGGAGCAGAACGGCAGACCACCGGTATTGGACGACTGGATCGACCGATACAGCAAACTCCGGTACCCAGGCTAGATCCTGCTGGCGAGACAGGTATTGGTTGACCTGACCGACGCGCAAGTACGCTGTCGTGGGGGTTTCAAGGCGGCGGCGGATTTCGTTTACAAAACGTTAACCTGACGTTTACCGATACCTCCTTACCGACTTGGCACGAAAACCATAAGCTGTCGTTTAGTTTCGCGCCTATTCGTAAAGGCGCACATTCTTGTTGGGAGTAGAGCTTGGCACATGAAGAGACCGCGTTGACCCGAACCGCTAGTGGGATAGGCCTCTGGCCGGAGCGTGAGTCAATACTCAGGCGGCGAGCCAAATTCAGCGTCGAGACCTGGATTCGTCCCTTGCTGTTCGTGTGCGCGCTGGTTTCGGTGCTGACAACGATCGGTATCGTATCGGTCCTGCTTTTTGAGACGATCAGCTTCTTCAACGCTGTTTCGATTATTGAGTTCTTGACTGGGGTCAAATGGACGCCCCTGTTCATACCGCAGCACTTTGGAGTATTGCCGCTGCTGACGGGGACGCTGTTGGTCGCGTTCTGCTCCATGGTAATAGCGTTACCGGTGGGAGTGGGCAGCGCCCTGTACTTATCTGAGTACGCTCCCACTAGAGTGCGAGAAATAGTCAAGCCAGTCCTCGAGGTGCTGGCCGGAATACCTACGGTGGTCTACGGCTACTTCGCCCTTTCGTCGGTGACGCCGGCACTACGAGGGATCATTCCCTCGACCGAGATATTCAATGCCGCGAGCGCGGCAATAGTCGTTGGCGTAATGATCATCCCGATGGTTTCCTCGCTGAGTGAGGATGCTATGTCGGCGGTCCCTACGTCTCTGCGCGAGGGAGCTTATGCGCTTGGATCGACGAAGTTCGAAGTCTCACTCAAAGTTGTCCTGCCGGCGGCGCTGTCGGGCATCCTGGCGTCGTTCATCCTCGCCATATCGAGGGCGATCGGCGAGACGATGGCCGTTACTATGGCGGCCGGCGGTACACCGAAACTCACGCTGAACATTTTCGAGAGCATCCAAACGATGACGGCCTACATCGTGCAGGTGAGCCTGGGCGATGCGCCGCACGGCACGGTAGAATTCCAGACCATCTTTGCAGTCGGCTTTACTCTCTTCCTTATCACATTAGCGTTGAACATATTGAGCCGCTACGTGGTTCGGCGGTTCCGTGAGGTCTACGAATGAGCGACCAGAGATTTGCTGGTCTTGGCCAGCTGATGGCCCGTCGTCGGGTAAACGTGGTATTCCTCGCCATTTGCTTCGGCGCCACACTGATTGGGATATTCTTCCTAGTGCTGCTGCTGAAGGAAGTCCTGTCTCAAGGCTTGGGATGGCTCAGCCTGGATTTCTTGAACTCCTTTCCCTCACGATTCCCGGAGCAGGCTGGGCTCAAGTCAGCTCTGTTCGGAACCCTATGGGTGATCAGTCTGACGGCTCTGTTCTCTTTCCCGGTTGGCGTAGGAGCTGCGATATACCTTGAGGAGTACGCGCCGCGTCATTGGATTACGGGGATAATCCAGACAAACATCTCGAACCTGGCCGGCGTGCCTTCGATAGTCTACGGTCTACTGGGATTGGCGCTATTCGTTCGAATCTTGGCCTTCGATAGGAGCGTTCTGGCAGGAGCGTTGACGATGTCGCTCTTGATCCTGCCGATAATAATCATCACTGCCCAGGAATCTCTGCGGGCAGTGCCTCCTTCGATCAGAGAAGCAGCCTACGCGGTTGGGGCTAACCGCTGGCAGGTCATCTGGGAACACGTACTTCCTTACGCGATACCGGGCATCTTGACAGGCACGATTCTGGCGCTTTCTCGCGCAATTGGCGAAGCGGCGCCGATGATTACCATTGGCGCGTTAACGTTCATAGCCTACGTGCCGGAAGGCCCGATGGATGGATTCACCGTATTGCCAATCCAGATATTCAACTGGGCGTCGCGCCCACAGGCGGAATTTCAGAACATAGCGGCTGCCGGGATTATAGTGTTGCTGGTCGTGCTCTTGAGCATGAACGCGGCAGCGGTCCTTCTACGCTCACACTACCGCGGGAGAATCAGATGGTAATGGCTCGAGAGGAACAAAGCGCAACCGGCACACCCAGCGAGCAGTCATCGACCAACGGGTCAGATTCGGGCTTTGACATCAGAGGGCTGAATGCTTGGTACGGGTCTCATCACGCCCTGGGTCCAGTTACTATTCAGTTTTTGTCACGCCAGGTCACCGCCCTCATTGGGCCGTCTGGATGCGGCAAGAGTACGCTGATACGCTGTCTGAATCGAATGAACGACCTGGTAACGAGCGCTCGCATCGAAGGCGAGATAATGTTTCAGGGAGAAAATATCCTCTCTCCCGAAGTCGATCCGGTGCTCGTTCGCCGCAGAATCGGGATGGTCTTTCAGAAACCAAATCCGTTCCCAAAGTCAATCTATGAGAACGTGGCGTTTGGCGCGCGGATCAACGGCTATCGGGGCAATTTGAATGAGTTGGTCGAGCAGTCGCTCCGGCAAGCGGCGCTATGGGACGAGGTAAAGGACAAGCTGAGCCAAAGTGGTTTCGAGCTCTCCGGCGGACAACAGCAGCGGCTTTGTATCGCAAGAGCGTTGGCGGTGAATCCGGAGGTTCTGCTGATGGACGAACCTTGCTCGGCTCTCGATCCGATCGCCACTTTCAAGATAGAGGAGCTTATCGCAGAGCTAAAAGAACATTATACGATTGTGATAGTTACCCACAACATGCAGCAAGCGTCGCGGGTCTCGAGCTACACGGGGTTCTTGCTGGCGGACGAAAACCTCACCGGCCAGTTGATCGAGTTCGCGCCGACGGCCAAACTGTTTACCAATCCCCATGATTCTCGGACGGAAGACTATATCACCGGACGGTTCGGATAGGTCTGGCAGCATCCGACCATAAGCATATGTTCGAAAGGAAGAGCCGTGCCACGTGAAGCATTCGTGCAAGATCTTCAAGTCCTGGAGCAACAGGTAATTGAGCTTGGCAGCATGGTGGACAAGGCCATAGCCCGCTCGGTGGAGGCTCTCAGCGAGTTGGATGCAGAGGAGGCCAGAAAGATCATCCGCGAGGATCTGGCCGTAAACAGGAAGCGTTTTGAGATTGAGGAGCAGGCGCTGCGGTTGATCGCGACGCAGCAGCCGATGGCCAGCGACCTGCGAGCGATAGCGGCCGTGCTGAATATCATCGTCGACTTGGAGAGGATTGGGGACCACGCCGAAGGCATAGCGAAGATCGTCATAATGCACGGGGACGAGAGGCTGTTGAAGCCGCTTATCGACGTGCCGCGTATGGCAGAGAAGTCTCGTAGTATGATCCGGAGTTCGCTCGACGCCTTGATTGCACGAGACGCGGAGGCCGCGCGGAAGATCGCCGACGAAGACGACGTGGTGGACGGATTGTACGACCAGGTGCTTCGCGAACTCTTCAGCTTCATGATCGAAGATCCGCGTACGATTACCCGCGCCACCTATCTGATGTGGGTGGCACACAACCTCGAGCGAATCGCGGACAGGGCGACCAATATTTGCGAGAGGGTGGCCTTTATGGTCACCGGCCGGATGGAAGAGTTCAACGTCTCCAAGTACTGATGTAGGGTTCCGGCCGGCGGCACAGTAAATCTGGCGCTACTTACTACCCAACGCCGGCAGTTGGCGACCAACGGCTCCTATTTGTAGGGTTAGACGCGCTGAGTGGGCCTCTCAAATCGTCCCCATTACTGATGACAGAGGTGGCCAGGAACGTCAAACCACCGGGCCGGAAGAGAGTCGAGGTCTGAGTCTATGGGTCGCGGCCAGCCCACTTTAGCCGGGCAATAGTATATTCACAAGTTGATGCACGAAGGGGCGCTGAAACTCAATATCATCATCTTCCATGAAGTTGTTGTAGAAGTGCGCGTGGAATTGAAGTGCAGCGCCATAGGCTACGACTAACCAAGGCTCTTGGCACTCATCGGCAAATAAGCGTATGGCTTCACGCCGGTGCTTACTCTTACCGTGAGCCCAACCTCGTTCTTCTGCCACCGCCCTGATAGCGTAGGTCGCCGCACGCCATAACTTTTCCGAAGCCTGCAAGTCATCGCCACTGGCAAACTCGTCATCGGACTGTTGCAGGAAAACCTTGGCTTGCCTGGCATAATCTGTCGCGCTCATCGCACGTTCCAACGTCGCCATTCTTTGGGCGATCCTTTCATTCAATATGCCAGTTGATGGCTAAAGTATAAGCACCCTCCCACTGACCATCAAGGCTCGACTGTACCGACAATTTTACGCCTCCTATTGAGCGTAAGAGCATGCTGCTTCGGGCTGGCCAAGAGGTTCACGAACCAATACCGACGAGTAGCCGCGATCACCAAGTGAGCCATTGATCGTGATTGGCTATCTCCAAGAGGTGAGCGATCAATCGCAACTGTCCATCGGGTGAGTGGGCTACACCAACCTTTATCCACGTCCGGAGTCACCTAAGCCTACGATTCCCCATTATTGGCTCGATGCTACGCTCATGCCGTGCAGATACGGCCAAAATCTGAACGCTTACAATGAGGCTGGCGAGTAGCCGCGATGACCCACAAGGCGCTAGAATTCCCTTGCGCGGCCCCACGCCTCGCAATGGTTGTAGGACTTGCAGGCAGCAATGCAACGGGGCCCTTTTAACGGGCCCGCCGCGGGGCACAGGTCGAGGCGCGGGCAATTGCATTCATTTGGGATGACACCGAATGAGGACCGAGGTAGCTAACGAAATGGAATACCGCAGTCTTGGACGCACAGGCGTGAAGGTCAGCTCCCTCTGCCTGGGTTGCATGACCTTCGGGAGCAAGACCGATCCGGCCGAGTCGACGGAGATCATCGATCGTGCCATTGACGCTGGGATCAACTTCTTCGATACCGCGAACGTTTACGGCGACGGCGCGATCTCGCTGAAGAGACTCCGGACCGACTGGATCGATCTCTATCAAATGCACCGACCGCAGCCGGACATCCCGATCGACGAGACGCTCAGGGCACTCGACGACCTGGTAAGGGCCGGCAAAGTGCGATACATCGGTTCAAGCACCTTCGCGGCCTGGCAGGTTGTCGAAGCTCTTTGGGCGTCCAAAGAGCTTGGTCTCAACCGTTTCGTTTGCGAGCAGACGCCTTACCACTTGCTTGACCGCCGGATCGAGCGGGAGCTGGTTCCGATGGCGATTACCTACGGGCTGGCGATTATTCCGTGGTCGCCGCTGGCCAGCGGATTCCTGAGCGGCAAATATCGCCGGGGCGAGGGCAGCCCGGCCGGATCAAGACTGAAATCGGGCTATCAACCTGAACGAACGAGGGGTCTTTTCTCAGATGCCGGATTCGATGTGCTTGAGGGAGTGATGAAACTGGCTCAAGCGAAGGGTTGTACGCCAAGCCAGTTGGCGCTAGCCTGGTGCCGGCAACAGCCTGGCATCACCAGCCCCATCATCGGGCCTCGCACGTTGGCGCAGTACGAAGACAACATGGGATGTTTGGAGGTTCAGCTGACCGACGAGGACCGAGCATCACTTGACAGTCTGGTCCCGCCAGGCGGCGTGGTGGCCCCGTACTACGAGGCCAATTTCGGCCCGCATCCCTACCGTTGGTGACCTACAAGGAGGCCTGATCGAGTATGGAATACCGCAATTTTGGGCGCACCGGCGTCAAGGTCAGCCAGTTGATCCTGGGCTCCGTGAATTTTGGCACCAGGACGCCTGAGGCAGACTCGTTCGACATGATCGATCACGCCATCGACCAAGGGATTAACTTCATCGATACCTCGAACATGTACGGTCGCGGAGTCAGCGAGACGACGATTGGCAAGGCTCTCAAACGCAATGGGCAACGCGAACGGATCGTGCTGGCAACGAAGGTCTACTATCGGATCGATGACGATGACCCGAACGCTCAGGGCAATAGCCGCCGGCACATCATCGACCAGTGCGACAAGTCGTTGAAACGCCTACAGACCGATTGGGTCGACCTCTACCAGATACATCGGCCCCAATCTGAGGTGCCGATTGACGAGACCCTGAGGGCGCTGGACGACCTGGTACGGGCCGGCAAAGTTCGCTACATCGGTTGCAGCACTTTCGCAGCGTGGCAAGTTGTCGAGTCGCTCTGGGCGGCGAAAGAGCTCGGCCTGAACCGCTTCGTCAGCGAGCAGCCGCCCTATCATCTGCTGGACCGACGTATCGAACGCGAGTTGATTCCGGCCGCGGTTACTTACGACCTCGCCTTGATCCCATGGTCGCCGACGGCTTACGGTTTCCTGACCGGCAGGTACAAGCGGGACGAAGCGATACCAGCGGACTCGAAGCTGGGACGGGCGACAGTCAGTCATCTGATTGAGTCGCTCTTCTCCGACGCGAGCTTCGATGTATTGGATACCGTTACCCGGATTGCCGGAGAGAAGGGTTGCACTCCGAGCCAGCTTGCGATCGCCTGGTGCATGCAACAACCGCATGTCACCAGCCCGATAATCGGTCCCAGAACGATGTCCCAACTCGACGACAATCTAGGAGCGCTTGGTGTCGATGTAACCGATGAGGATCGGGCTGCGTTAGACCAGGTGGCGCCTCCGGGTGGGTTCTCGGCTCCATTCTACGAGGCCGATTTCGGGCCGCACCCATACAGGTGGTAAGGAGGGCACAGAGTTCGTCATGGACTATCGCAATCTTGGACGCACAGGCGTAAAGGTAAGTCCCATCTGCCTCGGCAACTTGATGTTTGGCGAGCAGCCGCACGAGCAGGCGGAGGAAGCAAGAATCTTGGAACGTGGCCTCGATGCCGGCATCAACTTCCTCGATACGGCGAACAGCTACAACCGCGGGCGTTGCGAGCTGCGAATCGGCGAGGCGCTCAAGCGCATCGGCGGACGAGACCGGATAGTGCTGGCGAGCAAAGTGCACGGTGTGATGGCCGATGACGATCCCAACGCCCGCGGCATCAGCCGGCGCCACATCATGGAGCAGTGCGATGCGTCGCTGAGACGGTTGCAGACCGACTGGATAGATCTGTATCAGCTCCATAGACCGCAAACGGATATTCCGATCGACGAGACGCTGCGGGCGTTGGATGACCTGGTACGTGCCGGCAAGGTTCGCTACCTAGGCACCAGCTCGTTCCCAGCTTGGCATATCGTAGAGTCCTTCTGGGCGTCGAAGGAGCTTGGACTTAACCGATTCGTGTGCGAGCAGCCGCAATACCACCTGCTCGACCGCCGGATCGAGCGGGAGGTGGTGCCAATGGCCCTGACCTACGGAGTCGCAATCATACCGTACTCACCGCTGGCCGGCGGTTTCCTAACCGGCAAGTACAGGCGCGACCGTCCCTGGCCGGAAGACGGCCGGTTCGCTCGAATAGCGCGCTTGGAGGGATCCCAGAGTCACCGGGTGGCATTTGCCGATACGGAGTATGCGGCGGTCGAGGCGCTCGATGAGATTGCCAAAGAGAAGGGTTGCACGACCAGCCAGTTGGCGCTGGCCTGGAACATTCAGCAGCCGGCGATTACCAGCCCGATCATCGGTCCACGGACGGTCGAACAGTTGGAGGACAATCTGGGCGCTCTGCAGGTAGAGATATCGGCCGACGACCGAGCCCGCATAGATGAGGCTTTCCCTCCTGGCCGGCGGCTGGTCCAGCAGCCGGATCTCGGCTTCGGCCCCCATAGATTCAGATGGTGAATCAAGCCTCGATGACGGAAGAGAGCGCCTACATGACGTCGGTGTCGCGGCCGGAAGACTTCGATGGCTTCTGGCACGATGCCATGTCGGAGTTGGCCGGTTTTCCGGTCGCACCGGAGATTGAAGCCATTCCCCTGCGTGGCACCGACTTCGCGGCAATGTACGGGCTCAGCCTGACCAGCATCGGTCCCTACCGCATCTTCTGCTACTACAGCGTGCCTCACGGCGGCGGACCATTTCCGACGATCGTTCGCTGTCCTGAGTATTCCTCGGTCACGTTGGTGCCGCCCTACGAGGAACGGCGCTCGTTCGTCTGCCTCTCAGTGGGCGCGCGGGGGCAGAGGCTGTCGGACAAACCGTTCGCGGCCGCCTACCCTGGACTGCTGACGGAGGGAATCGAGGATCCTTCCACATATATTTATCGAGGCATCATCGCGGACACCTGCCGTGCGATAGATTTCCTTCTGGACAGGCCGGAGGTAGACCAGCGCAATATCGTCTTGATGGGCAGCGACACAGCAATCGCGGCGGCAGCGCTGCACCCGAGTGTCTTGTACCTGATGGCTACGGCGCCAATTCTCTACGACGCGGTCGCCCGTTGCGCCGGCACCGACGAGTACCCGCTCGAGGAACTTAATGACTACTTTCGGACCTACCCTGATCGTGCGGACAGGATAGCCGGCACGTTGGCATACTTCGATCCCCTGTTCTTCGCACCGATGATTGGGTCGGAAACGCTTCTGAACTGCCAGCCGGACGGTGGCATATTCGACCGTGAGCGTGCCGAGCCCCTTGCGCGGGCGTTCGCCGGACCGACGAACGTCTTTCAACAGACCGGCTACAGTCTGCGCGACTTCCAGGCGAACGAGAATTGGCTGCAGGAACGATTGCGAAGCGGCCGGCGTTAAACCTGTACTATTCGCCCGCGTATACCTATACTCAAAGAATGAATAGCCCTGTTTTGCTGGGCCGAGAGGTATTGTGCAGCCTTTAATAGACAGCTTTGACCGCAGCATAGAGAGCCTGCGCATATCGATCACCGACCGCTGCAACTTCCGGTGCGTGTACTGCATGCCGCCGGAAGGTCTGCCCTGGCTGCCTTCGGAGAAGGTGCTGAGCGTCGATGAGCTGGTACGACTCGCAGGGATTGCCGTTCGCATGGGCATAAAGGAGATCCGGCTGACCGGCGGCGAGCCAACCATCCGGCCGGACCTGCCGGACATCATCGCCGGAATATCCGCTTTGCAAGCTGACGGCCTGAAGAGTCTCAGCCTGACGACAAACGGCTTCAATTTGACGAAGATCGCCGGGAAACTGGCGAAGGCCGGCCTTACGCGCATAAACGTCAGCCTCGACAGCCTGTCGCGGGAGAAGTTCCACCGCATAACCCGGCGGGACTGCCTGGACCAAGTGTTGGCCGGGCTGGAAGAGCTGGAGAAGCACCCGACAATAAGTCCGATCAAAGTCAACGCGGTGGCGATGCGCGACTTTACCGAGGAAGAGGTACTCGATTTTGCCCGACTGGCCCGGAACAATCCCTACGTTATGCGTTTCATCGAGTTCATGCCGCTGGACGCCGACGGCAACTGGCGCCGTGAGCAGGTTCTGAGCGGGCGCGAAATACACAAGATGATTGACGCGGTCTACCCGCTTGAGCCGGTCGAGAGCGACCCGAGCTCGACGTCGCGCCGTTACCGGTTCGTTGACGGCAAAGGCGAGGTCGGGTTTATCAACCCTGTCAGCCAGCCCTTCTGCGCCACCTGTGATCGGATCCGCTTCACTGCCGACGGCCAGGTGCGTACCTGTCTTTTCTCCATCGAAGAGACCGATCTACGCACGCCCATGCGCGCCGGCGCGACCGACGACGAGCTGGGCCGCATTTTGCAGGGGGCGGTCGACCATAAAGAGTTGAAGCACAAGATCAACGAGGGGCCGGCGTTCCAGCGAGCCTCGCGGAGCATGTCGCAGATCGGCGGCTAGTCGAGTCTAACCACCCGAGCCTGCGTCGCCGGTTGCATCGAGCCTATCGCGGTACTTGTCCAATACTCGGTCCAACGCCTCCTCGAGGTCGACGCCGGTGGCGTTGGCCAGGCAGATGAGGGCGAACAGGGTGTCTCCCAACTCGTCGGCCCACTCGGCTGTGGGCTGGAACTGCGTCCGGCCGTAGTCGGTCTCTTTCAACACTGCTTTGGCCGTCTCACCGATTTCCGAGACCAGGTCTAGAAGGCGATACTCCGGCGATAGTTCCATCCCGTGGGCCTCGACGAAGCCGGCGACCTTTCTTTGGGCGCTGGACGTATTCATAATTGGGTTATCTGATCCACAAGCCAACTGATCTCCACAACCTTACCGATGTGTCGCGTCTCAGATCGAGATTGTGTGGCGCGACTATGTATAGCATACGCCACTCTCTGGGTGTACTATAATTGCGTTACCGGGCTCACCCGAAACCAACGGCGGAGAGTGCTCGGTAGTGAAGCTTATCCAAGTGGAAAAGGAGCATCCATGGCCGCTGATACTGTTGAAACCAGAATCGGCCGGATTGAGGGCGAGTTGAAGCATCTTGCGACGAAAGCGGATGTGCAGGCAATTGGCTGGAAAATGGCCGGCCTATTCATCTTGCAAACGGGTGTCCTGATTGGTGCTATGGTCGCCATCATCAAGGTGCTTTAGGATGCTCAGTTGCATAGCAATCACCCATCCCGGCTGGCGCCGGCACTCCAAGGGATAAAAACACGGAGTCCAGGTTTTGTGCGGCGAATTCGCGCGGGGGATTCTGCCATGCCCAGGCCCCACCCCAGCGGGGGACAAGCCCCCGCGCTACATTTTCCCCTCCCCGCCCCTCCTGGATTCCGGCCTGCGCCAGACTGACCATTCTGGAGTGCAGGAACAGTCATTTTCGTACCAAGCGAGTAGACTAAGCTCACGGATCGCCTAAACGTGGTGGTTTGCGGCCTAGGATTGGCGCTGCCGTTAACCAGAGGATGTTTGCAAGCCTTCCAGATGGTGGCAGGTTGTGAACCCCGCGCCGTTGCCGGCGATTGACCCGTCGGAAATGCATTTGACTAGCTACGCCGGCGGCTCGTCGAAGAATCCCTCGTAGAATCGTCTGACGTACGGCGGAAGCAGGCTAAGGTCTCCCAAGACGCCGCTTGCCAGGCCGGCGAAGATCTCCCAGTCGGCGCCGAGGCCAACGTACATCCCCATCCACCAACCGGTCGGACTGTTCTCGTCCCTCTGATGTCGCAGTCCGTAGACGTAGTGATTGGCCAGTTCGGTCGCCCGGCGGTAACGGGGATCCGTCTCCTCGCTCAGCTTTACGCAGGCGACCATCAGTTCGGCCGCGGTGGTTCCGACCAGCCGGCGCTCCTGCCACCAGGCGTGGGCGAGCTCGTGGATCGCCGCTTCTTCCTGGACCGTGAGCAGTTCGACCAGCTTTCTGCCGGGCCACCAGGCGCCGCCACCCCTGGTGCTGTGCCTATCGCGGACCACAAGCTCGACCCCGTAGTCCTGGAGCCATCGCCAGGCCGAAGGCTGAATTGGCAGCGCCGGCAGGTCGGGATGCAACGTTATCAAAATGACTCCCTCCGATCTATGGCTCGGGGAAATTATGCCACAGGGGTTGGCGCTTGGTCGGCAGAAACCGTGGGTAGTTTCGATCCTCCGCGACTCAGATCTCGTTGACCAACGAACAGCAAAATGTCGAAGAGTCCTAGAGCGGTCGAGGAGCTTCGGCTTGGGCCACTAGTAGAGTATCAGCTTGAATTTGACAAGTGTTCCTTGCAGTATAATGTCGTTGATTTACGGACCCGTATCAGTCCCTCCGGCTCAGTAAAGGAAAGGCTGATGGCAGCAAGTGTTGACACAAGACTTGGGCAATTGGAAGGCGAGTTCAAACACGTTGCCACCAAGGCTGATTTGAACGCCACGGAATCTCGCCTGATCAAGTGGATGGCTGGCTTGGTAATAGGCAACATGATTTTCACTCTCGCCGCCATCCTCGGAGTGGTACGCTTACTGCCATCCTAGCTGATAAGAGCCTGATTCTCCGCCGAGATGCCAAGCCCCAGATCGCTTAGTTACACGATTCGTTGATGGCACTCGCCAAATCCGAGTCGCCCAGGCCAGTCTTTTACGTGATGGTAGGACCGCCGGGCAGCGGGAAGTCCTCGTATATCCGCAAGTATCTTCCGGAAGCGTTGCGCGTATCCCTGGACGATCTGCGCCTCATGTTGTCCGGCCGGCCGTTCGACCTGCGCTATGAGCGGATCGTCTCCGTTTTGGGCGACGCCCTCATGCGGACGACGCTATCCAGGTTGAAGGAGTGGCGCCGGGACTGCGTGTACGATGCTACGAACGTGAGCCGGGGGCGACGGTCGCCGATTCTGGCACTTGCCCAGGAGTTCAGCTTGCCGGCCGTTGCGGTCTTCACGGATACGCCGATGGAGATTGCGCTTGCTCGAAACCGCCGGCGCCGGCGCAAGGTGCCGGCGGAGGTGGTCAAACGATTTTACCGCCTGCTCGAGCCACCGAGTGTCGACGAGGGTTTCGAAGAGGTAGTAGTAGTTCGAGATTCGTGAGCTTTCGATGCTCATCAATTCAATCCCTCGAGGCGAGAGCGAAATGGCGAAGTATAGGACATGTATGAGGTCCGCTTCACACGGTTTGCTTGGTATTGCCCATTGCCAACTAAATCTCTATCAATAGCTGTTCGCATCGCATTGTCCGTAGGTGCTGGGGTGGGAATTTGTCTCTCTGCGGCCATCAGTGTGGTTTTCGTTGCTGTACCACTGGCGTATCGACCAGACGATTTGCCCACGGGCGCTGCTCTCGCCTCCATTGGCCTGGTTGGAGTCGCCGCGTGCGTGATGGTTATCTGGAGCATCTGGTGTAATCGACGCAAGGGCCTTTGGACCTGGGTAGGCCTCGCACTCTCCTTTCTTTATATTGGGGCCTCTGTCGCCCCACCAATCGCGTTGGTGACACTACATTGGTATGGACCAGTCGCGTTGGGCGTCGTCTTACTTACGATATTGAATGTCCTGTGGCATCTCCTAAGACGTAGGCGCCAGGAGTCGTCAGGCTAGCGTCAAGATTCCAGAGGAGATAGACGAACAGCATTACCGGTAGGTTCAAACGCCCAATATCTACTCGGGTTTGGAGGGGGTAGTGGTAGTTCCTGATTCGTGGGTCTTAGATCGATTCTTGCGAACGCTAGAGGTCGAACGCTAGCCGGACGATATTGATGGCGCCGGCGAGGAACATAACACCTACGCCGGTGCCGACCGCCACCAGCAATCGAGCGGCGACACGCTCTCGTCGGTGCAGATAAGCTGCAAGGGCCGTGTTGAAAATGAGCAGGAAGGCTGCGATTCCCGGCAACAGGAACAGTTGCGACTTGTCACCGAATTGGTCGACCGTGCCGTCGGCGCTGAAGTGAAGCGGGACCATCCCGGGCAGGTCTTGGAAGAACCACATTATGTAGGCTAGTCCAGCGGCGATCGCAAGAGAGCCCAGGGTCAGCAAGAACATCGCCGCGCGGTCGGACCAAAGTGTCATGTGAGGAAGATCCAAATCGCCTGGAGGGCCCGAGCGCCTATCCTTTGCTCGAGGCGGCTACCGGCTGATATACGGGAGTGCACCAACTGGCGTAGGCCGGCAACTCCGCCTTTACCGCTTGGAAGAACAGGTCCTGCAACTGGGCGGTGATGGGGCCGATTCCGCCGGCGCCGACGTCCCGGCGGTCGATCTCGCCGACCGGCGTTATCTCGGCGGCGGTGCCGGTCATAAAGACCTCGTCCGCGATGTAAAGCTCGGTCCGATCGACCTGACGCTCGATAGTGTCGATTCCAAGCTCGTTCTTCGCCAACTCGATAACCGAGGCGCGGGTGATTCCCATCAAAATGTTCTCGGAGGGGGCCGGCGTCACCAGTTTACCGTCGATGATGAGGAATATGTTCTCGCCGCTGCCCTCGGACACATGGCCCTCTTGGGTGAGCATTATGGCCTCGTCGAAGCCGTTCAGCTCGGCCTCGCTTTTGGCCAGCGCCGAGTTCACGTATATTCCGGTAATCTTTGCCCGGGCTGGGATGCCGTTGTCATCCACCCGGCGATAGGTAGAAGTGCAGCAGCGGCAACCGGACTGATTGTCGATATATTTGCCGAGCAAAGCGTAGAAGAGAACGAACCCGTCGTCGACGTTGTGGAGCCGGACGCCGATAGCCAATGAGCTCTTGTAGACCAGCGGGCGAACGTATACGTCGTGATGAGGATCGTCGCGCCGGAGCATCTCGAGGGTGATCTGTCCCAACTCTTCCGGCGTACCGGGAGGGACCATGCTGAGGATCCGGCAGGACTTGACCAGCCGCTCGTAGTGCTCGCGCATGCGGAACAGATACAGCTGCTGTTGGTCCGCGTTCCAGTAGCCGCGGATGCCCTCGAAGCAAGCGGTTCCATAGTTCAGGGCGTGGGTCATTACATTTACATTCGCCTCGGCCAAGGGCACAAAGTTGCCGTCGAAATAGGCCGTTGAAGCAAGCGGGGCCGACATTTCTAACCCTCCTGAGGCGAATATGGTTGAGTGCCCCGATTATAACAAACGCCTCAATAGGGCCGAGTGTGCCGTCGGAGAGAGCGCGGTCCGCCCGCAGGTGGCCCAAGGCTCCTCGACGGCGTTCTGAGCCGGATCAGCCCGACAGGAGAGCGGAATCTTAGCCCGTGTTCCCTGATTTACACGTCCAGATCGCGCCGGTCGAACGTGACCAACGCCGCTGCCAGCAATATCGCGGTCAGCGCCAGCAGCAGGCCGGCGTGGCCGATATTCAGACCGTTAGACAGCGGATCAGCATCTATGTAGTAATAGAATGGCGATAGCACTCTCAAGGGTTCTATGGACTCCGAGATCGGAGCGAGCGCATTGAGAAAGTAGCTCGCGACGCCGGCCGCGCTCGAGATGCCGATACTCAGACCGCGGTTGCCGCTGGCGGATCCGACGGCCAGCGCAAGCGTACCAAACATCAAGCCTAACAGCACCCCACTGAAAGTGGCTTCGGCGAGTCTTCCCAGACCGATTTCCATATCGACCACGTCTGCTCCGATTGCCAGGGCCGCCCAGAACGCAACCGCCAATACCAGAGTCGCAAGTACCATCGCGGCGAACTTCTCCAAGACCACCTGAACTCGCGTCACTGGATTGGCTAGGAGCAGATCTAGGGTCCCTTTGTCCTCTTCTCCAGCGGTGGCGCCGCTACCGTACGAAATCGCGAATATCAGGAATAGCAGCGGAAGCATCAGGAAGTACAGCTGTGAATTCAGGAATCCTTCCGGCGAGGTCATGTCTGTGATTTCGCCGGCAAACAGCGCCATGACCTCGGGGGACAGAGCTTCGACGTATCCCTCAAGCTCCTCGGCCGATTCGCGTATGCTCGGATAGAAGGCCATCATCATGAGGGCGAGCAGTATCAGTCCGATAGACCACCACATCATAGCGCGACGCGTGTCACGCAAAGACTTCAGCAACACGTTACGCAGCATTATTTTCACCTCGGTTGTAGTAGGCCAGGAAAATCTCTTCCAAGGAGGGCTCGTGACTGATCACGTTGATAACCTCGAACTTGCTGGCGGCCTTGATCACCGCGTCCAAGGTCCCCTTCACGCTACAGCGGAGCGCGTTTTGCTCCACCGCCAGGTCGCTGACGCCGGCTAGGTTGGCGAACGCCGATTCAGGCACAGGTGCGGCGAAATGGATTTCGAGCTGACGCAACGCGCGGGATTTTAGAGCGCTGACTTCCTCGACCGCGATCAATCGCCCTTCTCGGATGATGCCCACGCGATCGCACGCCCGCTCCACCTCGGGGAGGTTATGCGATGAGAGGAACACTGTCTGCTCCTCGATCTCGGAGATTAGTCGATAGAACTCCTGCTGTATGAGCGGGTCCAGACCGTTGGTCGGCTCATCCAAGATAAGTAACTCCGGCTTATGCATAAGAGCCTGGATCAGCCCGATTTTCTGCTGATTCCCTTGAGAGAGCGCTCGGATCGGCCGACTTAGGTCGCTGTCGAGTCGTTCCGCAAACTCTTCGACGCCGCTCCAATCGACGCCTCCGCGCAGATTGCCCATGTAACGGAGCATCTCAGCGCCCTTGAGTTTTTCGTAGAGGGACAAGTCGCCGGGCAAGTAGCCGATACGCCGCCGGATCTCCCTGCTTTGCTCATGTACATCCAGGCCGAATATCTGGGCGACGCCGCTGTTTGGCCGGATGAAGTCCAGCAGCGTGCGGATCGTGGTTGTCTTGCCGGCTCCGTTGGGGCCGAGAAACCCAAAGACCTCGCCCGGCCGGACGTCCAGGCTCACATCGACAATACCGCGATTCTTGCCGTAAGTCTTGGTCAGCCCTTCGGTATGTATGATGCCGGCGCTCATCCTAATAGTTCCAAACTCATGGTCTCTACTCCTAAGTAAAGGCGTCCTATGCAGGACCTACGCAATTCTGATTTCGGCTGGTCTAAAAAAGAGTTTAGCCTATACTGTTTTCGCCTGTCAAGGACTCTGTCGATTCTGCTGCGAGAGTCTTCTGGCAATCCAAAAACCAGCGGTCTAGTGATAGTATTGCCCCTGACAAACCCGTGGGAACTCAATGCAAAGAACCTCTGACACGTCGAAATGAAGATTACACGCGTCTCCTGGGAAGAGTATAGCTACCCTCACGCTACGCCGCTCAAGACCGGCAAGCACGTCTCTACCCACGCGACTCTGGCGATTGTCAAGGTGCATACTGACGAAGGAATCGAGGGTATCGGAATAGGCGCCGCCAGTCTCTTGGGCCCGGCTCTGGTAGGCGCCCTGGAGCGCGAGCTGATCGGCGAAAATCCGATGAACGTCGAGCGCCTATGGCACAAAATGTGGGTCCCCAAGCTGGTGGGCCGGCGGGGCCTCGCCACCCGCGTGATCAGCGCGATCGATATAGCGCTATGGGACCTGAAGGGCAAGGTGGTCAATCAGCCGCTGCACCGGCTGCTAGGTGGTTTCCGAGAGCGAGTGCCGGCGTATATCGCCGGCGGCTACTACCTGGAAGGTAAGCCCCTGGACGATCTGGCTGAAGAGATGCTTGGAAACGTCGAGGCCGGCGCGACCGCGGTCAAGATGAAGGTTGGCGGCGTCCCTATTAACGAAGACGTGGAGAGAGTCCGGGTGGTCCGAGAGGCGATCGGACCTGGCGTCGATCTGATGGTGGATGCCAACTGCGGTTACCGCTACTACGAGGCGATCCAGTTCGCTCGGAAGATCGAGCCGTTCGATATCTACTGGTTTGAGGAGCCGGTGGCGCCGGACGACTATCGGGGCCACGCGATGCTGGCCGAGCAAACGACGATTCCGATCGCGACTGGAGAGAACGAGTACACTCGCTACGGGTTCCGCGACTTGATCGACAACCGATCGGCGGCAATTCTGAATGCCGACGCTCAGATCCTGGGTGGGATTACTGAGTTCATGAAAGTGGTTGCGATGGCGCAGGCATACGACCTGGACGTCTCGCCCCACGGCAGCCAAGAAGTCCACGTGCACCTCGTGGCCGCGGCGCCTAACGCCACCTACCTGGAGACATACCGAGAGGCCGTTTTCCCGATCTGGCGGGAGATATTCAAACACCCGCTAACAATGAACGTGGACGGTACCGTGAGTCCGCCGGACCGGCCAGGTCTCGGCATAGAACCGAACTACGAGGGTTTGGCACCCTATCGGGTGAAGTAGCAAAGCCGGCCGGCGCCGGGTCAGATATCTGGGCGGGTGGTCCAATAGAATGATGGCTCTCGTTTGACCTCCGCCAACATCGTGTCAACGTACTCCTTGATTTGAAAGAGCCGGCAGGGAGCGTCACCCACGTTGCCTCTCTCGAGATTCCCGCTGCGGTCCCAAAACTCGCCGGCCAATGGACGATCTATGCGCCACGGTACGGAACCCCATAGTAAATCCGGCCGTTCGTTCCGGTAGATTGTCTCCACCAAATGGAGGTAGGTTGACGAGTCGTATTCGACACCTAGCATCAGGAGCTTGGCGTCGAGTTGATAGGCCTTGAACATTGGCGAGTACGTGCCGAACATCTTGCCCCAAGGGTCCATGTCCCAGACCGAATCGTAGCCCTCGCGTCTCAGGTGCTCGGAAATGAATTCGGTCGCTCCCCTGCCCAGCGCCGCGACAGAGTGGGAGTAGTGATCCGAGCGTACGGTCTCCGGCATCAGGCGGAAGTACTCGGTGATCCAGCCTACGGACGAGGGCGTGGTTTCGATGTTCCATGATTTTGCCCGTAGTTCCCTGCCGTCGAGGAGGTTGAACGAAGGCATCAGGATGAGCCCCTCCTCTCCGACGGCGTCGCGCAGGGCATCGACGACGGTGCCTGCGCCGCCATCGACATTCCCCAGGCTCTTGAACGAGGAGTGGATGAACAGGGTGTCCGCCGGCTCGACCCCAAGTGCTCTCAGGTCGCGGGCGAGACTTTCACGGGTTTGGTGCGACATTGCTATCCCTAATTGAGTTTGAAGAGGATATGCGTACGACCTCAGCGTCGGTCGATGGCGGAGGCTACCGCCCGTTGGCTTGAACGGCGACGCCGGTTAGTTCGTCGGACCGGGCCTAGCCGGTCACTTCCTCTACCTCGGACTCGCTTGTTGGCAGGATGGTTACCTCGGCCTCGATCGGCTCGCCCAACCGGGCTTTCAATCGGCGCAACTCTTCCTCGTAGCCAGCCTGCATGGTCGCCATCTGCCGCTCCATCTGGTTGATGTGCTCGGTCATGCGGATCAACACCTCGACGCCGGCAAGATTGACGCCAAGATCCTTTATGTATCCCTGTACCAGCTTCAAGCGCTCGATGTCTCGGGCAGAGTAGAGCCGGATGCGTCCGCTGGTCCTGGACGGCTTGATCAAACCAACTCGCTCGTAGTAGCGCAGTGTTTGGGCGTGCATGTTCACCATGCGAGCTGCGATGCTGATCGTGTAAACCGGCTCGTCCTCAGGACCGCGCTTGGGTTGCGCCACCCGTTCCAGGGCGGCCTTGCTGGCTTGGCTCATAACCTCGATTCTCTGGTGGAGCGATGTCGAATGGGAGCCGCAAATGGGCCTCAGTCAGCATCCAAATCATAGCAAGTTGAGTATATGACAGTCAATAACATTGCAATACCGGTACAGATGCGATGGAAGGCCGGCTGGTGATCAGGCGGATAGCCGGAGTGGAGTCAGGAGCTGCGCGGAACCTGTCGCGTGCGGACGTACCAGTCCTGTACCGAGACGAAGCGGTCTCTTGGCGCGAGGATCAGCCGAATTCGCACTCCTTTTACCTCGCTGTGCACGGCGTAGAGGAAATTGGGGTAGAAGAGCAGGATGCTCGGCTGCGACTCCGCGAATATTTGCTGAAACTCGGAATAGAGTCTCCTCCGCTCGTCGTAGTCGTTCGTCCGGCGTGCCGTTTCCAAGAGCTCGTCGGCCCTCCGGTTCGCCCAAGACGCGAAGTTCAGCCCTCCTTGGATCTGGGAGGAGTGCCAGAACTGATAGGCGTCTGGGTCCGAGTTCGGCGACCATTGCTCGGCCAAGACGGCGTGGAAGTTGCGCGGGACCAGGAAGTTCTCGATCAGGTCGGTCCAGCCGGCCTTCTGCACTTCGGCCTGAACTCCGAGCCAGGCCAACTGCTGGCTGATCTCCTGAGCCACCGCGATGCGCTCCGGCCGGTCGTTCGTGAGCAGAACGAAGCTGAACGGCTCGCCGCCCTTGTCGCGCAGGCCGTCCCCATCGCTGTCGGTCCAGCCGGCCTCATCCAGCAGATCGCTGGCCGCGTTGGGATCGAATATTGGTCGATCCACGTTGGGATCGAAGGCCCAGGACGCGCGAAATATTGGTCCTTCGGCGGCTTGGGCCTGGCCCTCGTGGGTCGCGTCGATCAAGGCCTGTTTGTCGATGGCGTGGGCCAGAGCCCGCCGGACGCGTTCGTCCTCGAAAAACTTCGAGCGGTCGTTCATTATCAACAGCGTGAGCTTCGAGTAGTCGGCTTGCGAGTAGATCGAAAGGCGGGCCCGCGCGCGCGTCTCGGCGAGCAACTCAGGGTTCAGCGACCGCACGCCCTGGACGTCTCCCCTATCGAGCGCTGCGAGCGCTTCGGCGAAGCTCGAAAAGAAGTGGAAACGTATTTCGCGAAGAAAGGGAGGGTCGCCGTAGTACCTTGGATTCGTCTCCAACACTGCCCTCTCAAGGGTCACCTCTTTGAGCATGAATGGTCCGGTTCCTACGGGATTGGCGTTGAATGGGTGCAGGGGCAGCCTTTCGGCCGGCACCGCGGACAACAGGTGGGCCGGCGCTATTTCCATTGTCGTGAACTCGATGAACGACGCCAGGGGTTGCCGCAACTCGAATCGAACTTGATGTTCGCCGAGCTTTGCCACGTTGACCGTACGCCACAGATCTCCCATTGCCGGGCTTCCCTGGTAGTTCGGATCCTTGATCGCGTTGACGGTAAAGACAACGTCATCGGCGGTGAATGGCCAGCCATCGTGCCAGATGACGTCTCTACGCAGGTTGAATACGTAGGACAAACCATCCGGCGAGATTTCCCAACTTTCGGCCAAGCGTGGCTGAATCGTCCCGTTGGGCGCCACCCGGGTCAATCCCTCGAATATGAGGGCGGTGAGATCCTGGTCCACCTCGTTGAACTGAGACAGGAGCGGGTTGATGTAGTTCGGCCGGCCTACGATCGCCTCGCCGTAGATGCCGCCCGGGGCCGGCACCAGCTCAGTCTGGGTCGACAAGGTGTCGAGGACGTAAACACCGGCCAGGGCGATCAGGCCGGCGATGACAGAAAGTAGCGGTACTTGCTGGGCGAAGCCGCTCGTCCCGGAGCCGGATCTACTCATAGACGAAGGCAGAACCGCTCAGGAGCGCGCGACGATGACGTTCGCTATCGAGAGCAGGATGAAGATCGTGGCGAGAATGAGGGTGACTTCGAACAGCGTCTTCTCAAGTCCCCGTCGCGTGCGAAAGACGGCCGAGTCGCTGCCAAATGTCGACCCCAGACCGGTGGTCCTGGCCTGCATGAGGATTATGATGATAAGCAGGATCGAGAGCAGTATCTGGGCGACCTGAAGATATGCTGCCAACGGTTATTTATTTCCTATCTTGGTCATAGCCGGTGATAGGGTACCGATTATAGCTTATGGAGGCAGGGGCCGGATGGAGAGCCTGCGCCTCACCTCTCAGCCCCCGACCTTCAATTGAGACCGTACCACCTAGAACTCGATCTAAATCAGTTGCTCTTGCTAATTGCTCCGAGCCGCTGTGGGCAATTTACGAACCGCCGCGCCGGCGCGGTCGAAGTGCGTCTGGAGGTTCATCCAGAACTGAGGATCGACGCCGAACCAATGCCCGAACCGCAGGGCGGTATCGCCGGTCACGGAACGCTTGCCGGCGATGATTTGGCTGATTCTGTTGGGAGGCACGGCGATCTGCCGTGCGAAAGTAGACTGGGTCATGCCCAACTCCGCAAGCTCGTCTCTCAGAACCTCACCGGGATGAACGACACGCTTCAACATTGCTTAGGCCCCACTTACCGGGCGATACTCCAACAGAGCCGACCGGCCGAAGATATCAATGACGCGGACCATCGCCTCGCGGCCGTCGGCGTCGGTGAGATGCAGTTGTTCCCCAAAGACGAAGTGCACTGGTTGTTGCTTGCCTCCGTCGATGGCGATGTTGGAAGCATAAAGATAGGTTCGGTCGTGAGTATCGCGCTTGGGATTCAACCTTCCGGTAAGCACCGGAAGGTTGCCGGTCGCCTCGGGAAATATGATGCTGCCGCCGGCGGGCAGGGCTTGAAGCTCTAGTGAGAGTGCTCCACTGCTCGGTATCCATTCCCGTTCAAGAGACGCGGCATACCCGGGAGCTGATGCGAACACCGTCATGGGCAGGTGAGAGGAGTGTAACTCGACCCGCGCCTCGCCGTAATCGTCCGTCGTGGCGCGTTTCCAAGTCTTATTTGGGAAGAGTGCAAGGAGGTCGACGCCAGACAGGGGCCGGCCGGCGCACCGCACAGTGATGACTACGCGGGCCGGACTCCGCTCGACGGCAGCCGCCGGGATCGTAAGACGGAGCTCCGAGTCATCAATTAACCGAAACTCAGGCAGCTTTCCGCAGAGCTCTTGAGTCTCCCGCAGGATTATTGGGACGCCATCGCCGCGCCGCTCCATGAAGTATAGTCTTTCCTCCGAACCCCGCACTCTCGCGACCGACACTCGCGCCAGCACCGAAGTCAATGCCTCGTTGCGAGTTGCTTGGCGCGCCGCCATACTCTCCACAGTCAAGTTATTTGGCAGCGAGCCCGGAGACTGAATCTCCAACCGGTCGTCAAACATCGAAATGCGAATCTTGCTACCGCGCATCGAATAGTCGCGGTGCGCTACGGCATTTACTATAGCTTCGAAAAGCGCCCTCTCGCTGTATTGGGGGAGATTGACGCGGGCCGGCTCCTTGCGGGCGGCAACGCGCATGTTTCTCACGACGAAGCCTACAGCGTCTCCAATTTGTCGATTTAGCGGGCCAGTCACCTCCTGCGCGTCGATCTGGCCGGAAGCGCGGTCTATTCCTCGGTATCGAGTAGCCGTAATTCCAGCGTTTGGAAGCAACTGCTCGGGGTGTTGAGTGCAAAGCAACACGCCGGCGACCGTCGCACGACGGATTCCGGCTTGATCGTTGGCCAGTAGCGCCAACTTCTCAAGCGCCGACTCCGGTTCCGCCGCGCCTTCCGCGCTCAATAGCGGTTTCCAAAGCGCGGCATCCAGAGTATTGAAACCTGTGCCCGGAACGGCTTGTTCGTCGTACGAGCGGAACCGAGCCTGTCCCCGCCGTTGGGCCAAGCGAAGCCGCTCGTCGCTCGTCATTCTTCGCTTTGACCCACCAACTCTGACGTAGCTCCCACCGGGGCTGTCGTGTTGCGAATCGCCTTCCGGCACGTCGACGAGAAGCAACCGCCGGCCATCGGATAGCTGTCGGTGAGAGGTGCGGATGCGAACTGCCGGCCTGATCGAATCAGTACTGACCTCTACTAGAAGAGAGTCCAGCTCGACGATCTGTTGACGCGACATGTTTTGCACTTCACCGGCGTCGGTGACGCCGCAAAGCAACACGCCTCCGGCCGCATTGGCGAAGGCTGCGATCTCGTCCGCCCAGTCGTCGCGACGCGGGCTTACAGGCCGGCTGCCGGCGAACTCGACCGTCTTGAACTCCCACCCGCTGTCTTCGCCTAGGGTCAGTTGGCGGCCGATATCTTCGTCGCTGTATCTCATCGATCCTCTAGTCTCGTTGGCAGATTACCGCTCAATTCTCTCACCGAGGGGCCGGATATCTCAACCGCTGGTGTCAACACCTCAATGGATCCCGGTCTTGAGACCGGAGCTCGTCTTCGGGTAAGGGGAATATTGTCGCGGTGGAAGCGGCCTGAGTCGCCGGCTACACCTGCGTCGCGCGGATGTATTTCTCGTCCACGTGGTCCCAAGTATCGCGGAAGCTCTTGCCTTCGAAGAGTTGCAGCAGCGGTACGCCTTCATCGAAGGGATGGATGCCGCCGTTGGTGTTGGGGCCGGCGAGCTCTCCGAGAAGCTGCCGGCGGACGGGGCCGCACTTTGCCAGCAGCTCCGGCGAGTTCTCGGTCCGGTCGCCGGTGCGGAACCAGATCGGCGCGTAGATGTACCAGAGATTCTTGCGGCGCACATTCGAAATGTTGCGCGGAACACAGTGCCAGAGGGCGTTGTGGAAGATTACCGCGTCGCCGGCCTTGAGTACCATCTGCCGCGCGCCGGGAACCCCTTCGTCGATCCGCTCCACCTCGGTGAACCGGGTGTATGAGGTGATCGTGAGGGCGTGGTCGACTCCCTGCGCTATCTTCGGGAATCCGGTCCGGTGGCTGCCGGGAATGACTGTGAAGCTGCCCATGTCCGGACTGGGAAGGTCATTAAGGAAAAAGCCGATCCTGGCCCACAGCAGCGGCGTCCTGCCCTCGACCTGGGGGAAGTAGTAGGGCTTGGAGCCGTCCTTGTGCCAGCGATTCGACGGCTTGGGGTTCGGCGGGCGGACCATCGCCTCAGCCCAGGACAGCAGTATTGCCGGCCCGATCAGGTCGCAGACAATGCCTAAGTGGTTGGGGTGATCGATCAGGTTGAGGAACGTGTCCGACGGCCCTGGACGCAGAACCCGGCCGGTAACGGTCGGATCCGGCTGGTACACACCCTCCGTTGCACAGTCGAGGATATTGACGGCGTGGAGGAGCGAGTTCGGATCGCGCCCGAGCCGCTGAGACTCCTCGTCCAGCCTGTCGACCTCCGCGGTAAGGTCCTCCACCTCGCTGTCGGACAGGGCGCCTTCGAGAATCAGGTACCCTTCCTCATCCCACCGGCGCCTTTGCTCGGGAGTCATCCGGACGAATTGAGAATCTTGCGTCAACTCAGTACCCCCAATTGCATGAGAGGCGCGCCGATGGTTGCTCGGCCGCCGTCCCCAGTCGCAGGTGGCCCCCCTGCCGCGGAGTCGCGCCTCAGTTCCAATTCGCTATGAAGTCTTCCGTCCCGTAGCCGGCCGGCATCTCGTTGAAGTAGTAGCGCATCGGTCCGGATTGGAACCCGGGCGAGAAATGCACGTCGTCGGCCTGGAGCCGGTCGTCGAGAGGCTTGAAGCGCTGCCAAAGAGCATCTGCCTCTTCGAGGGAGAAACGGTCGGCGAATTTGGGGCCCCAGTTAAGTGTGGTCGCGTGTGGGCCTTGTCCACGGCTCCGGAGGTCGGCCGGGATGTCGTCGCGCTCGGGGTGCTTGTGATAGAAGATGTGGCAGGCCGCCTTGGCGAGGTAAACCGTGAACAACATCTTGCCTCGCTCGCTGGCGCCTGGCCGGAGCTGCTCCATGTTGTCCCGGAAACCCTGGGCGTCTCGTTGGATCGCGGCGCGAAGCACGGACTCGGTGAGGTCCTTCATGCTTGCGCTCCTCTCCTCCCAGCGCTGGAACATCGCTCTGGCCGGCTCGGAAAGGTGCTCGGTGTAGCTCAGGTCGGCGTAAATCGTGTGGATGCCATAGGTCCCGTGAAGCGTGCGTCTCAGGTTGCTGCTGTAGTTGCTTGCCCAGTGCAGGATCATCGGGCTGGCGTAGACGACGCCGTCGCCGGCTCCTAGCTCGACGGTCAGCGCTCCCTTCAATGGGCCCCGTGGATTGTCGAGAAGCTGCGCGTTCTCTTCGTCGGTGTTGAGCCGGCAGTGGCTGCCGGGCATCACCCAGAGTACGTCGTCGTCGTACATAGGGATGTTCCATTGCACCTGTCGCGGCCCGTTATCCAGAAAGTCGCCCACGTACCCCTCCAGCGGCGCGGTGTCGATCGGGTGGATGTCGCGGTGCCATTCCGCCGGCCCATGGTCGCGGACAGGATTGCACATCATCATCATTTCGTTGACCGCCGTTTCCGGCCGGCCGATCAGCTGCGCGCTTACGCCCAGCGTATTCTCGTGCAGCCAGAACTCGACCGCATCCGCTGTCTTCTCGTCGATCAACTCGGGAGAGTTGTGCAGGCCCAATCGCGGTTGAGGTGCGGATTCCCAAACGCCTCCCGGCGGGTCGCCGGGGGCGCGGTCGCGCGACCAGACCGCCCTCTGCCTTTCGACCAAGACTTCGTTGGTTGCCCGAAGCTCTTCGAGCTTGGCCGGCGGGATCACGTCGCGGAGGATCAGGTAACCCTGATCGATAAACTGTTCGCGGTCTACTTTCATCGTCGGCGACTCCAAATGGTGGTGGCTCATGCTGTGACATAATTATGCCAAATGGGCACGACTCTAGAAAGGGGGCGCAGGCGAAACACATGGATGATGAGAAGACGAAACTGGCCTTTACCACACTGGCATGTCCCGATTGGTCCCTTGAGGAGATCTTCGAACGTGGAGCCGAGTACGGTTACAGGGGGATAGAGATCGAGTCGATGGACGGGCACCGGCTCGCCACTCCCCGGATGCTCAAGGAAAACGCAAGACGGATCAGGCGGCTGTCGGAAACATCCGGCTGCCGTCCTCTGGTCATGCTCAGCCACGTGCAGCTTGCCCTCGATGGTATCGCCGCGCGTACCGCCGCCCTGTCCGAGGCGCGGGCATACCTGGAACTCCTTGGCGACCTGGGCACCGACTACCTTCGAGTAATGGGAAATTGGGCGCTGGAGAATCCGTCTGAGGAGTGGCTGGTAGACACGGTCGCGGACGGGCTCGGCCGGCTGGCCGAGGTAGCGGAGAAGTGCGACGCCACGGTCGCGCTGGAAACTCACGATTGCTTCAGAAACGCTCGTGCGCTCCGGCGCGTTCTGGAGCAGGTGAACTCGCCGCGCGTAGTCGCCCTTTGGGATACACAGCATACCTTTCGCGGCGGACAATCGGTCGCCGAAGTATGGTCGCACCTGTCTGAATGGGTGGTCCACGTCCACGTAAAGGACGCGCGGCGAACGTTTGACGCGGCAACACCGGGCGAGTCTAAACCCAAAGTGACTGCGCACGACGTCGACGCCTGGGAGGGCGTGCCGATGGGAGAGGGCGAGATTCCTATCAAGGAGTCGATTCGTACGCTGATCGAGGCCGGATATGAAGGGTTCATCTCATACGAGTGGGAGAGGCAAGACCATCCCGACCTTGCCGGCCCAGAGGTCGAGCTACCGGCCGGCGCGGCCAAGATACGAGAGTACCTCGAAGAGGCTACCGGCTGACGCCGGCAAATTGGGTCGCCGCACCGGGGAGACAGACTGATTTGCTGCTCGGACTACACGGCCTGACGACGATGCACTCCAACGTCGTCGCCGACATTGGGCATGTCAAGGCGGCCGGCTTTGACGCGATCGAGATGCACGCGCCCAAGCTCGAACGGTACTTGAATGCCGGATTCGCCGTCGAAGAGCTTCTGCCGGCCCTGGGCAACCTAAGAGTGAACAATATCCCGGCGCTGTTTCCTCTGGTCTTCGATCGGCCGGACGAATATCGGAGACTGCTGGACCGGTGCCAGCAATTGTGCGCCGCCGCCCAGGTCCTTGAGTGTCGCACGTTGCAGGTCGAGGCCTGGGCTTCGGGCGGGCCGGTGGACGTTGAGTGGCCGATCGTCAGGGCGCAAGTGGCGCATTCATTGGCTGAACTGGCCGACATCGCCGGCGCGTATGGCGTCCGCATCGCACTCGAGAACATTCCGGCGACTCCGGTCCACAATCTTGCCAGGGCGCTCGAAGTCATAGATCTGGCCGGCCGGGACAACCTGGGAATCGTTGCCGACACATTTTCTCTCTGGGCCAGCGGTACGACCTGGGACGAGGTTAGAGCGCTGGACCCACGACTCATTCTGTTGGTCCACGTGGACGACTCGATGCCGCGAGCCGGCGATTTCTGGACCAACGAGCCGCGGCAATGTCTGCCGGGTGACGGAGTGGTGCCTCTGCGGGAAGGTATCGCCGCGATTCGGGAGGCAGGATATGACGGCGTTTGGACCGCCGAGGTATACAGCCTGCACCACGCCGAATGGGATCCCGCGCTTGTAACCAGGGACGTCAAACGCCGGCTTGAGGCTTTGCTGGCGATACCCGTCGGCGGGTGAGGGAATAAAGGGCCTTCAGCAAACGCCGGCCTCTATAAGTGCCGGCTTGTTGACACTCCATTTGGCCGGGATTATTGTTAGTTTCAAGTTCGCCGCCGCCAGGCGGGGCTGACCTGAGCGGAGGGTCGAGCTACCTGAACCGGACCCAGTTAGAGTCCAAGGAGAGGATGAAATGGGAACCAAGGTTGTAAAGGTCAATGAGAATGACCTGGAGTGGATGTCTGCCGTCGGCTTGATGGCCGGATTGACTGACGAGGAGCAGGAATACTACGAAGGCGTGATGATGCGGCCCCTTTTCGAGGACGACGAGACCGGCCGTTTCATAACTCGGGTCTGGATCAAGGCCGGATATCGTGAGCCGAAGCACAAGCACAACCTTGGTCACGGCATCTTCGTCCTGAAGGGGGCGATCTTTGACGCCGATACCGGCGAAACACTCGTGTCCGAGGGAACGTACTGGTACGCGCCGGCCGGCGACGTACACGGCCCGTTCACCTTTACGGCGGACTACCAGGCGATCTTCATGGCCGACGGCCCCATCGACACGACTATCATCTACGATTAGGCTGGGCCCGACTCCCATGGCCAATGCCGAATGCGAGTCGCTCGGTGTACCCTTCGCCGGCCTTAGGCTTGCCCAATGACAATGACTGGAGGGCAAATGTACCCATTCGATCAGGAGAAGCTTGCCGCATTGTTGGAGAGCGCCAAGGTGGACCTGGCGCTGGTCAACAGCCGGCACAATCTTCGCTACCTCACCAACTACTACTTCCATTTTCACCAGAACTTCACCAGGATCGATCTGAGCCAGTACCTGCCTCTGCTCGGATTGCCCGCCGGCAACTTCGCGGACTCGTTCTACGTCGGCATCGTCTACGAGATGGGCCAGATGGAGTCGGAAGGGGTCTGGGTAGAGAACCGACATGAATCGCCCAGAAGCGTGGTGGGTGCGGCAGAACAGGCATCGCAGCAGATACAAGCGCTTGGATTGGGCTCAGGCCGAATCGGCGTCGAGATGGGATTCCTGCCGGCAGATGCCTATGTCACGCTCCAAACGAACCTTCCACAGGCGACAATCGTCGACGTGCAACCGGTGCTCGACGAACTGCGGGCGATTAAGACCGAAAGCGAGTTGGCGCTGATACGCAACATAAACGACCAGGTAGCGGAATCTATCTGCGCCACTTTCGCGAAGGCAAGGGATGGGATCACCACCCGAGAGATCTCCGACGCGGTGAGGATGGAGATTGAAGGGCGGGGCATGCGGTTCGTATGGTCGCTCACTGGAGCGGGGCCAAGCTTCATGAAAGCGCCATCGCAAGCCCAGTGGACGACCGGTAACGTCCTGCATCTGGACTGCGGCGGTGAGATCGATGACTACGTCGCCGACATATGCCGCATGGGCTGCCTGGGCCGGCCATCGCAGCTCGCAACCGAGTTGCACGCGGCTTGCCTGGAGGTGCAGGACAAGGTGAGGAGCCTGATCAAGCCGGGTGTGGCCTGCAACGAGATCTATCACGCCGCTCTCGAGGCTGCCGGCAGCAGCCCCTTCGCCCAATACGGCAACTTCGACTTCCACGGAATGGGCATGGTCTCGCACGAGCATCCCTACATAGAGCCGAACAACAAGCGGCCGCTGGCGCCGGGCATGGTGCTCTCGATTGAGACCGAGTACATGCATCCAGAGGTTGGCGCGGTGAAGCTCGAAGACGCCGCGGCAGTGACGGTCGATGGCTGCGAAGGCTACGGCGACCAGGGCCGGGAGCTACAGGTAGTCTGAGCTAACTCAAGCAGGAGATTTCTAGATATGGTGAGTAACAAGCCGTCCAACTGGGGCCGGTGGGGACCCGATGACGAGCGTGGCACGCTCAACCTGATCACGCCGGAGAACATTCTGCAGGCGGCCGGCCTGGTTCGCCAGGGCAAGGCTTATAGCTTGATGCTGGACCTGGACAAGGATGGTCCGGTAGCCCAAACACGTAACCCATTATGGCACCGCACTTCGGTCACCCTGCGCCCAAATCCCTTGCATTGCTCGGCTGACGATGTCATCGTCATGCACACCCACGGTACGACTCACGTGGACGCGCTTTGCCACGTGTTCTATCAGAACCAGATGTATAACGGCTACAGCGTAGATGAGGCGATCCATCCAACGTCGGGCTCGCGGAGAAACGGCGTACACAACATCGGCTTCCTCATCGGCCGGGGAGTCTTGCTCGACATTGCCGGCCACCGTGGAGTGGAACATCTACAGATGACCGACGAGGTCACGCCTGATGATCTGGACGCCAGCGCGGCGGCCCAGGGCGTCGAGATAATGCCCAGCGACATCGTGTTGGTCCGGACCGGATGGATCAGGGTTTTCTCAGAGAACCGGGACCTCTACGAGTCAGGATCGCCGGGGCCGAACGGGGACGTGGTTGCCTGGTTCAACGATCATCAGATCTGCGCGATGGGCGCGGATAACGTAGCGGTTGAGAGCACCGCCGGCACACTGCGGCCGCTGCATTTGGGCGTGATCCGGGATCTGGGCGGCTATCTGCTCGAGTTCCTTTACCTGGAAGAGCTCGCAGCTGACAAGGTCTATGAGTTCCTGTTTGTGGCCACTCCCCTGAAGCTCATAAACGGGATTGGCAGCCCGATCAACCCGGTGGCGATCTGCTAGATCCTCCAGTGCGCCGGCTCCTGAAGCTCCTTCGATCCGAACAATCCAGACGCGAGGTAATGATACATGGCAAATCTCCAGATCAAACGGAAGTTAGCGGAAGGGAAGCCGGTTACCATAGTCGGCGGACACCCGACGAACAGCAACATGGTCGACTTTCTCGGCCAGTTCGGATTTGACGGCATCTGGATCGAGTGCGAGCACGGCCCAGTGACCTGGGACCAGATTGGCGACCTGTCCAGGGCTTGCGACCTCTGGAACACGGCTTCAATCGTAAGGATCCCGACCTCGGAGCCGTGGATTATCACCCGCACGTTCGATCAGGGTGCGAGCGGCATCATTGTTCCTCATATCTCGAACGCGGACGAGGCCAGAACTGTGGCCGAAGCCGCCAAGTTCGCTCCCCTGGGCCACCGGGGTATCTACACCGGCTGCCGGCGGTCCTTCGGAGTGGATGACTACTTCAACTACGCCAACGAGGAAACGCTGGTGGGAATTCTGATCGAAGAGGCCGAGGCGATCGCGAACCTGAGCGAGATTCTCGAGGTGCCAAACATCGACGTTTTCTCGGTCGCGCCCAACGACTTGGCCCAGAGCATGGGGCACGTCGGTGATTGGAGGCACCCCGAGGTGATGGCAGCCATCGACCAGGCCATCGGCCAGATCGTCGACGCCGGCAAGACGGCCGGCTTCCTCGCTGAAGAAGCCGAGCTACAGCGATACTACGACTTGGGCGTGCGTTGGTTCCATTCCCTCTGGCCACGGTGGGTCGCGGCCAGCGCGCAACGATTCTTGGGAAGCGTAGCGTCCGTCGCCGGCTTACCTAGGTCGCGTTGAGGGCTTATCCAGCCCGACTTTCGCGAGCTAAAGGGCGCCCTCGGCCTGTAGTCTGGCTACCGCCTGGCCGAATGCTCGAATCGTCTCCTCGATCTCGCGCTCGGTATGGACGTAGCTGACGAAAACCGTCATCGACGTCATCAGGTCCACTCCCGCCATTTGCATTGCCGCGCGAAAGCGCCATATCAAGTGCCGGCTGGGCAGCTTGTCGCTGGACAGGGACAACGGAATCATTGAGACCTCGCCACCGGCGTTGCCGTTGACCCCGTATCGTTCGAACACGTCGTTGATACCGACCCGGAGGTCGTGGGCAGTTTCCCCGGCCTGCTTCTGAATGGATGGGTCCCTGACTATCTCAAGGGTCGCGACACCAGCGGACGCGCTCAGTGGGTTGGCGTTGAACGTGCCGGGGTGATAGATCCGGTCGAACCTCAACCAGTGGTCGTCGTCGCGGTTCTCCAAATACGCGAGGATGTCCGCCCGGCCGGCAACGGCGCCTCCGGGCATTCCGCCGGCCAGAATCTTGGCCAGCGTGGTCAGATCCGGCGTGACGCCGAAGTACTCCTGGCACCCGCCGGGAGCGTATCGGAAGCCGGTCACTACCTCGTCGAAGATCAGCACGATGCCGCGTTCGCGGGTGAGATCGCGCAGCTGCCTCAGGTAATCGCTTCCGGCCTCGTTGCAGAGCAGAATGAGAGCGGCCACGTCTGGGTCTGAGTCCAGCGCCTGGCGAATCGCCTCCACGTCCTGGAATGGGACGTGCAGTATCGTATCTGCCAGCCGCCTTGGGTACGCCGGCCGAGTCCGGCACGTCGTAAGGTGGTTTCATCGCGACGGTTGCGTTAATCGTGCCAGCCGTGGAAGTGGCCGTCGATCTTGATGATCTTGCTCTTGCCAGGTGTATGCCCGGGCCAATCGCATTGCCATCAGTCGTCGCTTCGGTGCCGGAGTTGACGGAACTTGACCCTTTCGGCCGACGGCACGATCTGATTCACAAGCTCGGCCCAACGCACCTCCAGATCGTGACAGGCGCCGTAGTGAGTGCCTCTGCCGATCTGCTCGCTTGCAGCGGCTAGCACGGTCGGGTGGTTATGCCCCAGAAGCAACGCACCGTGACCCATGACGTAGTCTACGTACTCGTTGCCGTCGACGTCCCACTTGCGGGGGCCAGCCGCACGTTCGACGTAGATTGGGTGAGGCTCCATGTAGCGGGTGTCGTGAGTGATCCCGCTGGGAATGACTTTGCCGGCACGGGCGTATAGGTCTCGGGCGCGGGACGTACGCCGGGTGTACTCCTCGTTGATGCTGGTTGCCTTAACTTGAGCCATGATTCATCACCTCTCGTGCCTGATATGTGTGTGGACCGCTGGAGCGCTCAGCCCTGGCCGGCCAGGGCGCGCCTGAGTTGCCGGCCGACGGCGGTCTCCTCTCCTGGTTTCAATGCGATTGGATGGATGAGAATAGTATCTTCGGAGACTCCGAACATCACCGACGGATCGTCGCCTACCAACAGGTTAGCGCCGCCGCGCAGGAACCCGGTTGGAGGATCGGCGCCGGCGACGCGCTCGCGCAAGCCATCGACTTGAACTATGCACTTCGGTACTATTGGAGGCCGGAAACGCCAGTGGCCGCTGCCCTCGACCGTGACTTCCGCGCCAGGTATCCCATTGAGCTCGCCGGCGATGACTTCGCACACCCGGGTCCATTCCGCCAATTCCGCATCCTCGTCCCTCTCCACGAAGAGCTCTACGGCCTTGACCAACCCGACGATCTCTTCTTTGCCGACCTTGTTGCCCCGACCGATCGCCGAGTTTGGGTTGTGGTTTAACGCGCATCCCTGGACCAGGTCGGGCCGGCCCATTATCAAGCCGGTGGACTGCGGGCCTCGTATAGCCTTTCCTCCGCTGAACACGACCAAGTCGGCGCCTTCGTCGAGGAATCGGCGGAAATTGTTCGTCGGCGGCAGCTCGGCGGCCGCGTCGACGACCAGCGGTACGCCGGCCCGCCGAGCTGCCTCGGCGACGGCAGCGACCGACGCGGGGTCGTCCTCGGCTGAGTTTGCCGCCCGTTCGTTGAAGGCTACCACGTAGAAGATCGCCGCAGTCTTGGGGCCGATGGCGTTCTTGAAACTTGATGACGTCAATCTGTCGGGTTCGCCGACCTTGACCAGCTTTCCTCCGATCATTTCGATGGCCTGGTAGAGGTAGTTCGGATAGGGGGCATGGCGGTAGCAGACGACTTCGTCCTTCGCGCCTGAGGTATCCGGCAGACGCTGAGCGAGCTCGATGTCACTCCCAGTAATGCATGAGGCGATTGACAGGGCACAGCCGTTGCAGGCGCCGTTGGATACGTGGGCCGCCTCGACACCTACAGTGTCGGCGATCTTGCGGCCGGCCGCGGCATGCAAGCCGGCCAGTTCGACGAACTCGGTACTAGCTTGGACCATTGCTTCCACGACCTCTGTGGCCATTACAGACCCGCCGAACACGGTCGCGTTATTGCAAGCGTTGATGAACGACCGGACTCCGAGGCTCTCGTAGACGCTTGGATTCGCCGTAGCCATGCTGACCGCTCCTTGAAAACTCGCTGAGGGGGAGACCGTCGCAGTCGTCAGAGTGTGGTGGTACTCGAGGTCGCGGATTCCGGTCTCCAGCAATGGCTCAAAGTATACATGACAGGCCCTTCAGATAATCTGGTTCCGCGTCGGCCAAGTGGACACTGACTAACCACACACGGCGGTCTTGGGTTAGCAGGACGCGCGGCCAATAGATGTCGGACTCACGACGGCCGGAAGCGTACCACGACCCTTGTTCGCCCAACTTCCGAAAAACGGGAGCGGCCGGCGGACCGCGCTACTGGCTCGACCCTGCGGCGTGCCCTAAAAAGACGAAGATGAAAGAATCACTCCTCGTCGTCGAAGGCCTCCGGCATCAGCACGAACTCCGGATAAGACTCCATGCCCAACTCACCGGCGTCTTGGCCGAGACGCTCGACGTCGTGCGATACCCGGACACCCACTATCAGATCCAGCAGTTTCCAAGAGGCGAACGAGGCCACGAAGACGAACGCTCCAACAACAACCACGCCGAGTAGCTGTATGTGTATCATAGCGCCGGCCGCAATCGACGCCGCCAGCGTGCCCCAAATCCCGGCGAACAGGTGGGCGGGCACCGCTCCAACCACGTCATCGAGCTTGATAATCTCAAGTAGCTTGAGCCCTGCGACGCACACGACGCTGCCGATCGCACCGATAATGACAGCCCAAAAAATATCCGTCGAGGTGGGGCCGGCGGTGATCGAAACTAGTCCGGCGATTGCGCCGTTGAGCCCGGCGAACAGGTCGACCCTTCCCAGGATGGGCCGGGAAACGATTAACGCGGCAATGACGCCGGCTGCCGCGGCGAGATTGGTGTTGGCAAGCACGATGCTCATGGACACGGCGTCGGCGGCGCTGGCCAGCGCCAGCTGCGACCCTCCGTTGAATCCGAACCAACCAAACCACAGGATGAAGACCCCGAGCGTTACCAGCAGGATGTTCGAAGGCGGGGTCGCTCTGGCGGAGCCGTCGCGGCGGAACTTGCCCAGCCTCGGTCCTACCACCAACATGCCGGCGAGCGCAGCCCAACCTCCGGTGCTGTGGACTATCGTCGATCCGGCGAAGTCCTGGAATCCCAATTCGGTCAGCCAACCGCCTCCCCAGGTCCATGCTCCGACGATCGGGTAGATGACCGCGGTCAGCACCAGCGTGAATAGCAGGAACGACCACATCTTCACCCTCTCAGCCAGGGCGCCGGAAACTATGGAGGCCGCGGTAGCGACGAATACCATCTGGAAGAACCAGTCCGACATCACAGAGTAGCCGGCCCCTTCGCCCAGCACATTTGCCAGGGCGCCATCTTCACCGCCTAGCAGCGCAATCTCGTCGGCAGAAGGCCCGTAGAAGATGTTGAATGTGCCGATAAGGCTGCCCAGGATACCGTCCCGGCCAACTTCAACGTACATCAGGTTGTAGCCAATGAAGAAGTAGGCAAGGCCGGCGATCGAATACAGGCCGATGTTCTTGAGGCAGATCATCGCCGCGTTCTTCGTCCGGACGGAGCCGGACTCGAGCATTGTAAAGCCGGCGCACATCCACATTACAAGCGCTCCCCAGATGAGGAACGAGAACGTGTTAAAGACGAATGCGGTCTCCTCCTCGACGCCGGCCGCGTGCGCCACGGCCGGCCGGACTAGCAAGACGGCGAGCGTTGCGATGCCGGTTGCCGCAAGAATGACGGCCAGACGTCGATGGGTGAGAATATTCGTTAGCGTCATCAACTGTGACCTCCTCTGGACACGATGCACTTTGGATGTGATCGCCGGTACTTATTGGCGGGATCCCACTTGTGAGATTCTAACGGTTTTTTTGACGAGCGGATACCCTGTCTCATTACCAGTTAGAGAAATGAACTTGACCCGCCCCGCGCACCCGTAAATCGGATGAGTCGCCATGCTAGTTTACGGGAGCACGCTGTCTCCGAGGGAAATTCTGAGAGGCGACTTGGCGGACCCTTAGAGCGAAGCCATGGGAGGTCATTGGCAGAGGCCGGCCAAGGGGCTGTAGCTCAACTGGGAGAACGCAACGCTGGCAGTGTTGAGGTCAGGGTTCGAGTCCCCTCAGCTCCACCAAGTGCCTGGACGGGCTAGACTGCACCCGCGTCCCAAACAGGGCAGTCTGGTCGATCGTAGTTACGTCTGCATCATTTGGATCAGGTTGCCGCAGGTGTCGTCAAAGACCGCAACAGTAACGTTGGCCATTTCTGTTGGCCCCATCGTAAAAGCTACACCCAGGGACTTCAGTTTCTCATACTCTGCATGGATGTCCGTAACGCCAAAGGATGCCGCCGGGATGCCTTGGTCAAATAGCCCTTTCTGAAATTCTTGTGCCACCGGGTTTTCATTTGGTTCAAGCAGAAGCTCGGTCCCATCCGGGTCATCGGGCGAGACGACGGTAAGCCATTTGAATTCTCCCACAGGGACGTCATGCTTCTTCACAAAGCCGAGGGTCTCCGTGTAGAACCTCAGAGCTTCGTTCTGGTCACTTACGAAAACGCCGGTGAGTGTAATGTGCAACGCCAAATCTGGCCTCCTTTGCTCTTCAAAGCGTCACTTGAGCCATCGATTCACGACAGTCCTGAGGGGTTCATCGTTGAAGACAAGCATCCGAAATTTGCCGCGCTTCTCTGAGCTTACGAGCCCCGCTTTCTCTAAGACATCAATGTGCTTGGCTAAGGCCTGCCGGGAGATGGCTACTTTGTGTCGCATGATCAAGCGCGCCGTGAGCTCGTAGAGCGTCTGCTCGTTGCGCTCAGAGAGCTCGTCCAGCATCAACCTTCGTGTTGGGTCCACGAGTGCCCTGAAGACTAGGTCTGTGTGCATGCACACAGACTATACGCAACCATAGGATTGCATGTCAAGAGGCGATTCCCCAGGCTGGCAGGAACCACATCCCTAGCCATTTGCAGGAGTGGATGAAGACATGGAACCAGCTAAGTTGGAATTGGAAGAGCCCCAAATCTAGTGGGGCGGAGGGCTGGTGAGTGTCTATCCGGGGCTGATAGGCACCTTCCTCATAGAACGAACTCCCAGCGAAAAGTTCGCAATTCAGCCTTGGCAGGCCCACCAGACTTGACGAATTCAAGAAACTTCGTGTTGAAGTTCAGTTTGATAGTGTAGCATCCCCCTGTTGGGCTTCTCTTGTACTAGTGGGATTCCATCAGCCCCCAGAATGGGGTGCGGCAAGCAATTATGGAGATTGTGATAGGCCAATGAGTGGGGCATCGAGCGAGGCTGTAGCGATACGGTCCTTGCTACTTCCAAAGGTGAACAGCCTTGGACGATGCGACAGGAGTGACACTTCTGTGTGTGCGTGATCAAATATGGACTTACCACCGGCCCCCCATGACACGGCCAATCAAGCTCCAACCGGAGACCTCGCGGTGAAGTATGAAAAGACTAAAGCTAAGGGAGGCTAGTCAAGACGACAGGGAGTTCGCCTACCAGGTAAAGCGAGCCGCCCTGAAAGAGTATGTGGAGCTAGTATGGGGCTGGGATGAAGACCACCAAAGGCAACTTCACGCCCGCCGATTCCAGCAGCAGGACTTCCGGGTCATCAATTTGGACGGCGACGACATCGGAATCATGTCAGTCGCTGTAGAGTCGGATTGCGTGTTTGTCAATCAGATATACATTCTGCCGGAGCATCAAGGACAGGGAGTTGGCCGAAAGTGTATGCTAGTCGTCATGGAACAAGGGAAAGGTCTGGGCGTGCCTGTAAGACTTCAAGTAATGAAAGTGAACGCCCGGGCGTTGACGTTCTACAAGAGGCTGGGCTTCACGATCACGGGCGATACCGACACTCACTTTCAGATGCAGCGTAAGGATGGCCACAGCTAAGGGCGAGGGTCGAAGGGCAATCCGGCCTGGTACGACAACGTCGTCGCCAACCCCGCCGTCGAGGTGCAGGCGCGCGCGGGCAGACGGCGGATGTGAGCCGAGCCCCTGGCCGGGGAGGACTGGCGCCGGCGGTTCGAGCGGATCAAGGCCGCAGCGAGCCGGTACGCGACGTATGAGGCATCTTCGCTCTCATCACCACCGATCTGTCCGTGGAAGCCCCCGCCCTCTGACACCTGCGCAGCATCAGCGACAAACCCCGATTATTGGGCTGGGCTACCCTGAGTCCGCTCATGGCAAGTGGCGTGGTTGCTTGCAGCGATGGGGACTAAAGAGCCTCCGACTTGATAGGCTGGAGGTTCGCAAGGGTCTATCGGGGGTGGCGGACCCCTTCCATATAGAGGATCCTCACAGCAAAAAGTTCGCAATTCAGTCCCCTCAGCTCCACCAGACTTGGCGAAATCAAGAACTTTCACCTTGAGGCTCCCTCTGGAGCGATAACACCTCCTCAGCGGCAAGTCTGCTAGCCTGTACCCAGCTGTGGTACGAACGAGCGCCAATGGATTGACGCTCTGTTCCGATGCGTAGGCGAAGGAGCGTCAGGATATGGCACTGACAGTCGTCACATGGAATGTCGAGTGGGCCACACCCGGCTCATCGCGAACCTCTGAGATCTTGAGGCGCATTGGCCGACATGCTCCCGATGTCCTTTGTCTCACTGAGACCCATGTCTCGGGCTGCTGCCTCAAGGTGGGCACATTATCTGCTCGCACCCGGACTACGGGTACCCGATCAAGGAAGGTCGCCGGAAGGTTTTGCTCTGGTCAAGGGCGCCCTGGGTGCAAGTCGATGATGTGGGAATCGATTCGATGCCGCCTGGACGCTTCGTGGCCGGCGTCACAGACACATCCCTGGGTGCGGTCACAGTCGTTGGAGTCTGCATACCCTGGTCCGGGTCAAGGACCGAGGTAAGACGCAAGTCGGACAGGAAGATGCGGTGGGAGGACCACCGGCAGTATCTGGTCGGCCTGACCAAGGTTCTCGCAGATATTTTTGCGAATCGGACGATTGTTATGGGAGACTTCAATCAGATCGTTGGGCCAGAAAGCCGCGCACCCCTTGAACTTCGACTGGCACTTCAGACAGCCTTCCCACCGAGCATGAGAACCGTTACGTCGGACCTCGCGTTCCAAGGGCGTAGAAGCGTCGACCACATCGCACTGAGCGACGATTTCGCCGTTGAACCCCCTGAGGCAATCAGCAACATCCACGATGGGAAGCAACTCTCTGATCATTTCGGAGTCGTTGCTGACCTGTCCGCCAGGGCATTCCAATAGCGTACACATGTCAGGGCGCTCTAGACTAGACTCAGGAGAGAGTCGCCATCCAGCGAGAAGTTCGCGATTCAGTCTTAGGCGGCCCACAAGAGTCTGACTTTCGGATTCTGCTCACCGGCTCTGCCGGGCGAAGCGTGTATAGGAGGTAATGCAATGGCCGGCAAGATGCCCAGGAAGCCAAAGAAGCCCGCCAAGAAGGCCGGCTCCAAGCGGGATGATGGGAAGGTCGTTCTTCTCTCGGGCGGCAATCCTCAGATCGCGAAGGCCGACGGCGATGCCCCGGTCCAGGCCTACATTGCGGCCATGCCGGAGTGGAAAAGCGAGTTGGGGCGCCGGCTTGACGACCTGATAGTGCGCACGGTGCCCAACGTGCGCAAGGCGGTGAGATGGAACTCTCCCTGGTATGGAATCGAGGGCGAGGGATGGTTCGTGAGCTACCACGTCTTCACGCGTTACGTAAAGGTGAGCTTCCTCAACGGCGCGTCATTGGATCCCGTCCCACCCGGCTCCGGCAAGGACCCCGACACGCGCTGGATCGACATCTACGAAGGCGAACTAGACGAGGCGCAGATGGAGACGTGGGTCCGGCAGGCAGCCGCCATGCCAGGCTGGCGGGGATTTGACTGGCTGTGAAGTTCGCCTAGTCGTTGGCGAATGGACCGGCTTAGTAGCTTTTGTGAATCCCTCAATAGCCGACGAGGCGTCCCGCTCGGCGCTGACTAGGCGGAAGTCTCAAGGCCAATCGACGCGACAGGAGGCGAAGGCCGGCCCGTCCGGCTACTCCTCCGCGGTTCCCATCTACTCGGCCTTTCCGGGCGACCAGTTGTAGATCTTCTCAAGGGATCCGCCCATAAGTGCGGCACGCTCCGAGTACGAGAGATGGCCGGCGAGCCGGAACGCTTCGACGCCCTGCTCGTAGGTCAACAGGTTCACTGCCCTGGTCCAATCGGTGCCCCACATGCAGCGGTCGAAGCCAAAGGCCTCAAATATTTGGCCCAAAGGCTCCCAGATGTCCGGGTACGGAAATGGCTGGTGGGACAGGGTGCCGGCGCCGGATATCTTGATAACCACGTTGTCCAACTCCGCCAGCGAAAGCACGTTTTCCAGGTCGGCAAAGGGTTCCGGCGGCGCCGGCGGATGGAACGGCTGGACCAAGCCCAGGTGGTCGACCACCAACTGGGTGTCGGGATGGCGGCGGGCCAGCTCCCGAAATAGAGGCAGCAGGCCGGCACACATTATATTGATCGGAACGCCGGCCTTGGCGCCGGCGTCGAGCAGGCGGTTGAGACCGGGATCGTCCGCCTCGTAGGGATGGGCTGTGAGCATGACCCTTGCGCCCACCACTCCCGGCGTCGCGGTCCACTCCGCTACGTCTTCTCCAACGGTGTCCGAGTGCGGATCGATCGGCTTGATGATCCCGAACCTGTCCGCATGTTTGGCATAAACCTCCAGCGCATAGCTGCCATCGAAGCCATACAAGCCCCATGAGGAAACCAGCAGAGCGCCGTCGACGCCGACCTCGTCCATCGCCGCGACCATATCGTCGCCGGTGACCTCGTCGGGGCCAACCAGGAAGTCTACCCAGGGCCGCTCGGGCCGGTTGCGCTCGTAGGCGTGAACCTGGCAGTCGATTATGGGAGTACGAGCCGTCATCGTCTTTCTCCTCGGCGATGGGCCACTAGTGTGACTCCCATCCTGAAAAATCCCGATGTAGCGAAGGATTGCTCGACAAGGTTTGCCTTAAGCACTATCGCTCAAGTTCGAATTATACTCCCAGAATCCATTATGCACGAAGGGATGATTGTGGATCCCTCGTGTTAACTGGTGCCTAACTGCGTGATATCGATGAAACATCACGCGTCGTGAACCTGTTGGTCAGCCGGATTGAAGTCTTTGGCGACCGCGATCCAGCCACGGTCGAAGGTAAAGGTCTTCGCCTTGCCAGCAGGGTCTTGGATCCGGACTACTCGAGCCTGTTCCGGATTCCCCGCGCGTTCGACGACATAAAGCCAGCATGATGCTCCGTGACGCTGCGCCCACTCGAATTGAGTTCGAGAGAGACCAACAGGACGGTCGAGGAGAGTCCCCTTCATCGCCTTGACCTCGACCCACTTCACAGGCTGCCCGTCGGGGCCTAGCGTCGTCAGATCGAAGCCGGGGTTGTTCGTGGGCGTACGCTTTAGTTCAGGCTCCTGCCTTATGATCAACTGGATGGCCTTTTCTTCGAGGCTCATGCGCTCCTGAAGGGTTATTTCGTCTCGGTCTGGTCGGTCGCTTTCGTCGGGACTCACGGCTATGTAGGAGACGAATTCCCGTCCCCGGTGATCCGACCCATCTTCCGGATCGCGAGACTCCGATTCGGCGGAGGCGCCAGCGTCGTCTGTGGATGTTGTATCAGGCTGATCCTCATCTCTCAGTTGGTACGGCGAAGATTCCAGGTGATCAATTGGAGACTCAATTCCCAACTGGTGTGCGGATTCCTGAACGGGTGGCGGCTCAACAACAGTTGCGTCGAGTGCCGGGAAACCCAACTCATCCAAGACTACAGCCGCCTCAGCGACTGTTTTCGCTGCTAATACTTCCTTCAAGCCTGCAGCGAAGAGTCCAGGGTCTTCCTCAGGACACAGCGCGACAGCCAGTTCACGAGCTAAAGGTGCCAACGAAACCTGCCCGTCGGAATGTGTTGCCCATAGTGAGTGCTGGGCAGGGTGGTATAGAGCCGTGGCAAGTTCCAGCGGGCTTGTCTGCTCGCGATGGAAAGCGTTCAAGCGATACCGAAGTTCTAACGAAGTGGCCGACTTGCAGCCAAGGTGGCTCAATCTTTCTAGAGCAACTTGGACCTCATTGGGAGGAATTTGACCGAAAAGCACCCGAGCGATTTCTCCTTTGCGCCGTCGCAACCGTTGCATAGTGTCAGGGTCATCGTCTGGATTCTCAATTCTTAGGAGTTCTACTTTCACAGCGGAGCCCAATTGTCGGACTCCAGCGGCGAGGAATGAGCGCCCGGTCCCGAGTTGTTGAGGAATCACGTTGTTCACCAAGAACATTTCAAACTTGGCCGCAAGCCCCACTCGGTTCTCAAAGAACAGCCACGTGGGGAAATTGAGCACCTTAGATTTGTTTGGGATGCTCTTGGTGTTTCTGACGTTCACAAACCAGTCGGCGGCTATGACTCCGTCATCAAGGGCCTTTTCGAGCATTTGCCAGCAACCCATCACAACGGCATATGCTTCATCGTGCAGTGGCCTGTTGGATTCGCCGAACTCCGCAGAAATCTCATTCAGAACATCCAGCGCGTCTTCGTGATCGGGCGAGTCAGTGACGCCGATCTTCTCCAGTAAGTCTCCGTAACCTCGAAGGTCGTCAGCCAAGCGCCAGCGATACTGGCCAAAGGGATGGTCCCCCCAAAAAACATTGTCAGGAGATCGGTATGCCTGCCCAAGCCAGAGACACTTCGTCGATTTGAGGTCTTCAATGGCGGGATCGTCGGATTCGTCATTGAGGAAACGATAAACTTCCCTGTTGACTGGTTTCCCACGTTCTGCGCAATAGAGCAGATGTCGGACTACGAGGTCTGGAGTGGGATCAATGTGGACTCCAAGGAGGTCTAGTAGGTCACGGTTGGGGGATGGGGCATCGAGGATCTTTCCTTGGCTCTCGAAGAGATAGGAGCGATAGGGAGCATACAAGGAGCCGGATATGTGCCACTGATTGTTATCCCCGCGGGCCGGAAGCCATTCGATGCCCCGCAGGGTTTCGAGTTCACTGGTATCTTCTACATCCTTAAATCGCCCGCCTAGATGGGCAACGATTCTTTGCATACGAGTGACGGATGTATCAGAACAAGGCTCGTCCGAGATTCGGCGTACTCTCCGTATGATGTCTCGTATACGAGGTACGCTTGCTACACCAAGCCACTCCAATAGCCGTTGAACGGAGGCTTTGCGCTCCTCAGGAAGGATTGCTATCTTGGCATCATCCCCTAGAACCTCCTGGACAACACAACCTTCGAAGTAACATTCAACGTGGCGGCGATACTCCCCGTCTGAACAAATGGCAAAACGGACTGCCGAAAGTGTCAGACAGACTTGGTCATCATTTATCAACTCGCCAAAGCGGTCGGCCAAGAGAGCCACGGCCTCGCGCCTGATTGTCGGATCTAGCGTTTCATCTTCCATGGCACAGGAGAGATGCTCCAGTACATAAGACCGGAAGTCGAGTTCAGTGGCACCAAGGTCGACCAAGAATTCTCTCCGACCTCCGAGAGCATCCACATCAACAAGGTTGGTTAAGCCAAGGGGGTCTTCGAACCCTCCAGGCAAGACTAGGCTTGAAAGCGTGTGTAGCTGACCAGCACCAGGGTAGATAGCAAGGCCAGACAGCCGCCTGCGAATATCTTCGTCGTCCACGATCTGCTTGCGTTGATTCTCGAACCACGCAATCATTCTTGGCAGAGAGAAGCACCGTTCTTTCCATAGGCGCAGGATGGTTGCGGGGTTACTTTTCTCAAGTACCTGGACAGCATCTTCTGCTTCGAATGCACCGCAGAGATAATTCAGACGTGCGAATGCCAACTCTGTGTGGTCAAGGAAGGGAATATCTAACCCTAAGGACGAAAACAACTGGACAGTTGGCACGTCTGCAGAATACACATCACGGCAAGGCCGAAGGGACCCGTCGCTAGATGGAGCTAAGGAAACAGCGCGGAGGCGTTCCTCATCAGCACTCTTCGCGTTAGGAAGACTGCCTTGTCGCTCAAGCAATACAGCAATCTCGTTCCACAGTGCTGTACGACTGGCCTTCTCGGCAAGACAGGCGGGGAGGTTCTCGGGGAATATCGGCTTGTCTAGTCCATTCGTTGCCAGTACGGAGCACAGGGTTTCAACATCAAGGATAGGAACACCGACAGTGCGGAGAATGGATTGATAGGGGAATTATATACCTGTGCACACCAGCGAATTGACGCTCGTCCGGCGGATACCTATACTGTAGCGGTCAGGGTGCCCCCGGTCGGATTCGAACCGACATTGAGCTCTAAGCCAGTGAGCCGACCAGTCCATTGGCGGGGGCGCTTGGTTGCGGCAGACGTTCGCCCGTCTGCCGCACAACGTTTATAGCAGACCTGCACGGGTTTTCCCACCAAATCTGACCCTTGACCAGATTGCCCGCGTGGTGTACAGTATGTCTATAAATCAAGTACGGAGCAGCACGATGGCTAAGCGGGCTGGCGGGCCAGGCAAGAGCAACCGACAGGGCATATCCCTGATAGAAGCGGTGCAACGATTCAGCGATGACAATGAAGCCGAGGCCTGGTTCATAGAACGACGCTGGCCGAACGGAATCACCTGCCCGTACTGCGGTAGCGAAAACGTCAGCCGACGCAAGGTTAAGCGGGTTACACCTGTACACCGATGCAATCCCTGCAAGCGAGACTTCACCGTCAAGACCGGCACGATAATGCACGATTCCAAGGTTCGACTTGGACATTGGGCATTGGCGTTCTACCTGTTCTCGACCAACCTCAAGGGCGTATCCAGCATGAAGCTACACCGGGACCTGAACATCACCCAGAAGTCAGCCTGGCATCTGGCGATGCGGCTCCGCGAGACCTGGAAGGACGCGGGTCAACAATTCGCTGGCCCGGTTGAGGTGGACGAGACCTACGTAGGCGGCAAAGAGTCCAATAAGCATGAGCACAAGAAACTGAAAGCTGGCCGAGGCACGGTTGGCAAGACGGCCGTTGTAGGCGCTAAGGATCGGGAAACTAACCAGGTTTCCGCGACGCCAGTACCCGACACAACAGGCAAAACGCTCAAGGGCTTTGTTGCATCCAGAACGCAGCCCGGCACGATGGTCTACACCGACGAATCAGCCGCATACAAGGGCCTGCCGAACCACGAAGCGGTTGCCCATGGCGCTGGCGAATACGTAAGAGGTCAGGCGCACACGAATGGCCTGGAGAGCTTCTGGTCAATGCTAAAGCGAGGTTACGTTAGGAACCTACCACCAGCTTAGCGTCAAGCACCTACACCGCTACGTCGACGAGTTCTCAGGTCGCCACAACGAGCGCCCGCTGGATACCGAAGACCAGATGAGCCAGATGGCCCGGCGTATGACCCACAAGCGACTAACCTACCAGGACCTCATCAGCTAGATCTGTTACTTCGTTCTTATAGTTGAGCTTCGCCATGATATCCCGCAGTGTGCGCATATCATCGACGCTTAAACCCTTCAGATCGGTCATGTTGGGAATCCACCACGCCTTGACGGCGCCCTCGACGTGGCCGACATGCTGATCGCCCCGATAGAACTCCAACGTACCATCGCATTTGCAGGACACTTTGGTAGCCCGAATCTTAATACTATCGGCTTCGCCAGCGAGCCTGACCAGATAGGTCTTGGTTGCCATAGTGTGCTCCATTCGTTGTTAGGTCGGGTCGTCCGGGTGGCTAGTCTTTGTTCCTTTCCATCTCCTCAAGTTGCTTCCTAACCAGTTCGTCGTGGCGCTTCTCGGCTTCTTCCTTATTCTTCTTTTCGAGGAAGTGGTTATACAGCCCGAAGTTGAGAAGAAACCACATGATTGCGCCGCCAATGAAGAATGGGACGCCCAAGAACAGAAGAAGAAATCCGAGCACCAAGCTGATCGGTATGATGACACCTTGGCAGATGAGGAGGACGATGATGATAGGTAGATGCTTGCCCATGGAAGCCCCCTTGCTGACGTGGGTAGAGTGCTTGCAACGACAATCCAGCCCAGGCGGGCCAACAAGGGGACGCGAGGTCCACCCAGGCCAAAGGCCCGCCAAAACTGTCAGGTTCTGGATGTCGTTGCGGGGGCAACTTAGACCAAATACGAACATGTGTCAAGAACGAAATACGGGGTGCGCTCTTGACGCGGGCACCGCGGGGCTATACGCTAGAAGCAATGACCGCGCCGACCGCCGGGCTGAAGTTGGAAACACCCGCCGGCCGGTATACTAGGTTTCCAAGGCCTAGTTGCGGTCATCGTCATTATCGCAGAGGACAGGGGGTATGCCCATGGCCAGGGATGCCAAGAAACAGAAGCGCACCAGAGGCCGACCGGTCAAGTATCCTATGCCGCCCGAGAAGGCCGATGCCTCGCCAGAGGAGATCGCCGAAATCGTCCTACAGATGCCGCCAAAGGCTAAGTCCGACTGGCGTTACTTGAAAGAGACCGGCCGCTCCTAGCCGTTCGCTGGTGTGCACAGGTATATAATTCCCATTGATAGGGTCTCAATTCCTCTGCAACCAACTTGATGCCTAGGCCCTCCAGCACGGCGATATTCACCGACTCCTCGCGCTGAAGTAGAAGCACGACGCCGCTGTCCGTGTTAGTCCAAGTGCCTGAGGAGGTGAAGACTACGGCTTCCTTGCGAAGAGCGGCCTCCAAGGCAATCCAGAATTTCTCCCAAACGCCATCACGACCGTCCCTGCGGACATTCTGGGCAAGCGCACTCAGATTAGAAGCAAGATGCCAGAAGCGTTTGGGACCCAGCATCTTCGTCATTTGTGACGTTGCTTCGGCTACTGTGTTGGCAGCCGCCAACAGTGCCATTCGGTTCCAATGGGACTGATAGTCATCACCAAGGATGACATGTTTCCTGTCATTGCTAGGGAAAAAATCTGCGTTGACGTGAAACGGCAGCCCCGTGCTCTCCTCAGTCGGCAGGCACGCACATAACATTCCCGTCCTCAACTCCCCTTGGATGGGCAGGGCAACTACCACATCCGACGAACGCTTGTCCTCAATGCGACCTGGATGCCGATCACGTAATTCCACTGCAGCATCTTCGAAGTTTCCGCGAAGGAGATGCCATTCACGATCATCAGCGGAGTCGCCTTGGCTGATAATGAGTCTGTCCCCGACCATCACCCTCTCGTAGGTTCGTCGTACGCGCCCGTTGTATCTGACTTCGATCTTACTGAGGTTCTTCAGGAACAGCATAGCGACCGGTAGAGACTTCTCGAGTTCCTCCAACAGTCGGGTTGTCACATTCTTAGGTGCCGGCTCGGCCTTTAGTGCCCGTCTGAGAGGTGTCTGTTCGTCGCGAGCGAACGGGAAAATGAACCTCGTTCCGGGTAGATCAGAACGGTCGCAATGAGGGGAACCCCCGCAGACTTCGATCCGCTCGGCTTCGCTTCGTTCTTCCCGTAGCGTCCAATGATGCCCTGTGGAAATCAACTCGGGCTGGTCGGTCAATTGATAAACGGAAATGAATCCTATGCCAAACGCACCGGTAGTGCCCTCCTGAAGACGCTTGTCACCAGAGCCGATTAAGCGGAAGCGGTGGAAATCACACCTGTGAACATCAATGTCTTTGCCTCTCCAACCGCATTCTGAAGCCATGATGTCTTCACAACCGGAAAAGACACCATCGTTATCAAGAACTAGAGCATCTTGCCGTATATCGAAGCTCATCCACCTCGCAGGCGCATCGTCTGCGTTCTGAATGAGTTCGTGCGCAAGTGTTCCAAAGCCCTGTAGGTCTCGTAGCTTGGCGCCAAGATCGCCAAGGTAGTCTATACTTCTCGAAAGAAACACCGGATTAGTCATTGGTTATCTGTTAACCGCCCAACGATCAGATTCTGTCTGAGATCTCGAACCTTCGCCAAACTGGTCACCTTGGAGTTTCCCGAGGGAGGCTGGACCCGCGCCGTATTCTGCTTGGACCCGACAGATCGTTCCTGGGAAGTATTCCAGCGGAATCTTAAGCACATCAGACCGTCGATCTGAAATCTCTCCTACATCTTACGATCTTGTGGGTTCGAACTCGGGTCACACTTGCGCGCAATCCCTCACAGACGCGGGAAAGCAGTTTGGCGAGGCTCTCGTGGGTCACTTGAACCTGTTTGGGGTATTCGAGGTAAGTGGTCCTCCAAGAAAACAAAACCTGAGCCGTTGGTCCGGCCCATACGTGCTCGGCCGATTGCATGGAGGCCCCACGTGGCGACCCAATCAAAACGCGCCTTCCTCTAGCTTGTTCCGAATCACATCCTCAATCTCGAGTCTCGCCAAGCAATAGCTGCGTATAAACAGGTGGAGAGACTGTGTCATAGTACCTATGGGGCCGGGGTGTCCGGGCACGTACGCAAATGGAGCGCCATCTCATGGTGCCTTCGCAGGTTGCGCCTGAGCCGGTCGTCAGCGACCCGGACGTCGTTTGCCCGCCAATCGGTGAAACGCCGCACTCCCGTTTCAGTAACTCGAAACTCTACTCCTCAAAGTATACCGCCCTGCGCTAAGAGGCGGCAATAACCTGTCCCTAAGCATGGCGGCGTCAATCACGTTCGTCGCCGGCCCAGCGCGGTATGTTACCGTTAGCCGGCGGTCGCTAGGAATGGCGACTGCCCCCACGACGAGCACCTTGGGCGAGGAGTGCAAATCGCCTCGGCTCCTTGACCCGTATTGCTGGTATTATTCGAACAATAGATCCGAGGGAATCCTGACTACCCAGACGGAGGTAGGACTATGACAGAGGAGAGGGTACAAGGAGCCGGCATCTTCGGTCGGATCTTGCAGCCACACACCGATGGATTCTATTTGCTCTTCAGGCTCGCTTTCGCAGTCCTGCTGGGGTTGCACGGTGCCCAGAAGGCGTTCCTCCTTTGGGACTTTCCCGCCGGGGCGAATCCGAACGGGATGGGCGCACTGGTGGATATCGCGGGCTGGGTGGAGCTCATCTCGGCGTTCCTCATAGGGCTCGGCATTCTTACCCGTCTGGGAGGGGGTGCTATGGTCGTGACAATGATTGTCGCTTACTTTGGAGTACACGCCGCGCTCAGCCCGGTATGGCCCTGGCCGCATCTGTATCCCAATCCTCCCGACGGAGGCAATGCGTTCGTGGCGCACGGTGGCGAGGTTACGATACTGGTTTTCCTCTGCGCGGGCATCATCGGAGTGCTTGGAAGTCGTAAGTGGGGTATCGAGCGGCTCCTGTTCAACAGGGAACTCCTATAGGTAACCGGCAGCCCCCACACAACTGCGGAGGCGCAGTTCATGGGAGCATCTCATCTCCTTCGCGTCGGGCATTTTGCGCACCCGGAAAGCGAAGAAACCGGGAATCAAGCCGGTATCCCCCAGAGTGTCCTGCTCCGCTCGTATCAACGAGCCTGAGGGAGGAAGCAACCAGGTTGCTCGCGCAAGGTTGAGCGGAAGACGGGCGGTCTGGTAAGATCATCGGGCCGGCCGACAAGGGGCTGTAGCTCAACTGGGAGAGCGCAACGCTGGCAGTGTTGAGGTCAGGGGTTCGAGTCCCCTCAGCTCCACCATGACGTATCGTAGAGCGAACTCCGCCGTTCACTGTTACCAGGACGGCGTTCGCTTCCCCCATAGGACCGTCATCCGGCGCGCGAATGGACTAGGCGATGGCGGCGCTGGAGGGCCTTCACTCACTTTCTCTTGCGAAGGCTTGACCCAGGTACATGGTCTTGGACGCTCCGGCGATGCCCGGACCGGCAGATACGCGATTTGACCACCTTCGCGGCCACAGCTCGGAATCTCCTCTCGGACTACGTGTTTCTCACCAAACCACGAATTGTATCGGCCCTTCTGATAACTGCCGCTGCAGGAATGGTTGCCGCCGCCGGCGGGCTGCCGGACCCTGCGATAGCCGCTGCCGTGCTCGTGGGAGGAGCTCTGGCCGCCGGCGGCGCCAACGCGTTGAACCAATACTTCGAACGGGACATCGACGCGGTTATGGACCGCACGTCGCGACGTCCGATAGCCGCGGGACGTGTGGCGCCCAGGCAGGCGCTCGTCTTCGGGGTGCTGGTAAATGTGGCGGCGTTTGGGATGCTGTACCTGTTGGCCAATACGTTGAGCGCTGTGTTGACCTTGTGCGCGACGCTCTTCTACGTGATCGTATATACGATGGCTCTCAAGCGGTCGACGCCGCAGAATATCGTCATCGGGGGAGCTGCCGGAGCGGTACCGCCAATGGTGGGATGGGTGGCCATCACAGGCGAAATCGGGATCGAGGCCCTGTACATGTTCGCCATCGTGTTCTTCTGGACTCCGCCTCACTTCTGGGCGTTGGCGTTGATGATCAAAGACGACTACGCTCGAGCCGAGGTCCCGATGTTGCCGGTCGTGGCGGGGGTGGCCGGGACCAAGATGCAGATAATGTTGTACACGATCAAGCTGGTAGCTCTGAGCATACTCTTCTTTGCGACGCGGACGGTTGGCTCGGTCTATCTGGGCGCCGCCGTCGTCCTGGGTGCACTCTTCATCTACTACGCCTGGCGGCTGCTGAGGCGCCCGGAGTCCGATGGCGCGAAAGTCTTGTTCAAGTACTCGCTCGCCTATCTGCCCCTTTTGTTTGCGGCCATAGCGTTGGATGGTGTGTTGTCGGCGTGAGTTGCCGGGCTTCAAGAGCCTAGACTAGCCGCGAATGCCGGCCGCCAAGGGGATATGGCCTGGACGCCGGGGTGGCTCGCCGACCTGAAACGGAAGGTAGGGCCCGGCTTGAGCGGGGGCGTCGAGGCCCATCTGCTCCAACTTATTCCAATTCCAAGGTAATTCTGGGCGATCTCAGGACCCCCATTGCCCCCTCTAAGGTCCTCGAAACCTGAGTTTTGTCGAGATCTCGTCACTCCAAGACTTGCCCACTGGCTCTCAGGAGGTGTAATGAAGTTATACGCTCGTGATTCTTACCCTAGCCGGCCGAATTAATTGGAACAAATGGCGTCAGGCCCGCCGGCGCGACGCTAATCTGATCCCTCCACACCGTATACTCGGCGGTCCCGCCGCTGGCGATTGGCTCGGCATTCCTCTCCACGTTGCCGCGATCCGAGCGCGGGCTAGACTGGATGCCGCCTCCCACTCCGCCTTGATTTCTAGCACTGCACCAGGTTTCCAACGAAGGGGCCGGGGGACGGGCTGACTCAGTTAGGCGGGGAGAATCTCGTCTCCTTTGCCTGGTTCACTCTCTACGCCCGGGTAGAGGGGAAACGAATAAGTCAAGGCGTCGACGGCCGGGAGTACCAAGTTCCGGCCGATTCGACTAATCTGCGAAAGGAAGTATTAGACTCTCGAAGTAACTGTTCAGATTTGAGGGGAAAGTAGGAGTTTCTGATCTTCAAGGAAAGGATTGAGTCCTCGGACTCTCCAAGTGTCGACCATTGTAGCCCGACGCGTAGCATCAACCGTTCCACCCTGTAGAAGCTAATCGCAGATAGGACATCGCTCAACCGCGTGCATAACCTGCCTGTCGGCTACACTCCACTTACGCGCGAATCCCGTGGGGCGTTTCTTGCGTGCGCGTTTGGACCCAATTCGATCAGGACTATTAGTCTTGAGTCAGGATGGAGGTTTTGGTCCTGGTCGATCACTCCGGCCTAGCTCTAGATCGATCTCCAATTGCTCCACTTGTTCTCGCAGCCAGACAACTTCGTCTGCTTATCGCCGATAATATTCGTCGAAACGTTTCGCGAAGGAAATCTCTTTGTCACGGAGAAACCTTAGCTATCCAGACTACACTAAGACGTTTGAGCGGCGTCAACCCATTAGAGCACAACCCAGTCCCAACAATCGCTCACTTAATCCTGAAGAGCTACGTTTCACGGTAACTGTTCAGACTTTAGAGCGCCCAATTTTGTAGGCGACTGGTACGCACGCACGTCCCGTACCCTGATACGGGATCGGACTCCGTCCCAACCCACGCCGCCGCCGACAATCCAGGCAGAAACCTGTAGGGCTGGGGTTTGTCTCCAGCCGTGGGTGGCCGCTCTGCTGCACGGGCCTGCCGGGCCTTTTCAACGGAAAGTTGCTCAATAATGCGAAACAACTCAGTTCGCGAAGAAAATCTCTCATGTCGTGGAGAACCCATCCGCCCAGGCGGAACCAAACCGCACAATTACTGTAGAGCAGTGTCGACACGTTAAAGCATAACCCAGCCCCAAGATTCGCCCACCCAATTCTGAACACTTACGTTTCACGAAAACATTTGACTCTATCGCTCTTCTCCGGTACAGTTCTGCGCATTGTGTATAAAGTTGATTTATATACTTTGTATTTTCTTCCGGTAAGGAGGGTTAGTTGTCTCTGATCTCATTCTCCAAACCGGCATTCGCTATTCTGCGTGGGGCCGTACTGGCCTGTATGCTGACTAACGACAAGCGCATTTTGTTGCGACAGGAGGGCTCAATGTTAAGGTCGGGGTTTCTATTGGCGGTAATCTTCGCTCTAGGGGCAACCATGGTGGCTTGTGCCCCCGAACCAGAGGTGGTTGAGAAGATTGTCGAAGTAGAAGTAGAAAAAGAAGTCACTGTTGAAGTCGTCAGGGAAGTCGAAACGACATCCAGAGGTTGGGAAGTATGGCTCTCGGACCAGTCGGACAGCGCCGACATTGGCACTGACAATCCGGCCGGGACCTATGGCGGTCGAATCATCATCTATGAAAGCAGCGACATTCTCGCCGCTGCGCCTGGTTGGTATGCCGAAGACGACCCGGAATACGGACCGACAGTAATCGAAGCTACCGATGTTTTCCCTTCTGCCTTTGAAGAACTGGGATTGAACGTAAAGCGCCTTCACGGTATGTTGATTCATCCCCCGACGCATCGCTATGTGAGCGTCAACTTCTTCGGCCCGGAAGCGGGGATGGTGGGCATTATTGACGCGGAAGGACAGTGCGAACAGTTGGACAACGGTCTGCGAGATTGCCGGCCGATTCAAGGCGATCCAGAAGCGGCCGCAAAGCTGGGCAAGGCTCTCTTCCGCACCACTGGCCCGGAAGGCTCCGCTCCCTCGAATCACATGTCCTTCTTTACCGCGGACGGCACCAAGTTGATTGTGGCCAATCTTGCCGCAAAGCTGCTGGAACGCATAGATTACGATGCTGCGACCGATACCTTCACTTTCAACAAAGCTGCCACGCTGGACTTGGTTGGTGGTCGGGACCTGACCGCCATGGAAGCGGAGGCCGATTCGACCCTGCCCGGGGGCAAGGTGAGCGGCGAGTATGCCAATTTCCAGCCGACAACCACGCCAAGCGGCGCGTTAAAGGAAGGGCCGGGGCGGGCCAATAACGTCGTGGTGTGTCCCATACCCAGCAGCAACAATCAGCACGCCTATGTCACCTTCGGCGGTGGCGGATTGTTCGTAGTGGACGTTACTACTGAGCCGATGTCCATTGTGGCGGAATATACCAATGACGTCATCAGTGTTGCCGGCTGCGGAGGTGTGGAGGGCGGCGGCTTCATGCACCTGAACGCCGGCGTCTCGGCCAGCGGAGCCGGCGCAGATGACTCGACATTCATCATGTATCGGCTGCCTCTGGACTATCCCGACGGCGCGAACCCGATCACGACGCCCAATACACCGGCGGTGATTACGTTCTACTCAGAGAAGACGCTGGACATGACCGATGAGGCGGACCTGGCGGCGCGCCGGGATGCGCACGGAATGACGATCACGACCAATGGACGGTACCTGTACCAGTTCGACCGAATCCAGAACAACGCGGAAGTGTTCGATATCGGCAAGGTCATCAACGATCCCGACGCGACGCTGGAGGAGCAGGCGGTGGCGCACGTAGGCACCGTGGACCTCACCGGCTCAGGACACTGCGTCGGCGAGGGGTCGCCCTTCGTAGACATGAACGATGAAGGGTATGAACTGAACGACGATCCTGCCCCCGACCTAGTGGATGTTACTCCAGACGGCCAGTTCATCGTCGTCTCCTTCAGGGGATCAACTCCGATTACCGTGAAACACGCCGCCTTGGGCAGTTGTCCCGGGTTTGGGTTGGTGACGCTTTCTGGTGATGGGGGGTCAACCGGCACCCTGACCCATGTGTTCCGAACCTTCCTGGCTGACGCGACCGGCACCAGGAACCTGAGCGACATCCACGGGGCGGCTGTCCGAATCAAGTCGAAGAATTAGCTCTCGGGGAGAACGAACTTCCGGCTCCGCGTGCGGCGCTCTTGTTCTTGGGCAGCGCAGAAGCGCTGTGACAGTCGCAAGGTGACCGCACGGAGCGGGTGATCCTCGAAAGCCCGCGTGGACAGTTTCAGTGCGTTGGGGCGCCCGGGCCACCAGGCATTCGTCGATTTCCTGCGGCAGTTGGCGGCTGGGATCGGGCTTGCCCATTTCTGAACGCCTTCTCTAGTTCGACGACCTCCAGCTTGTTCATCTCCTGAAATGCCTCGGTGACGCGTTCCACCGCCGCCGCATCATCGCTCTCCAGCATCTCGCCCAGCACTTGCGGCACAATCTGCCAAGAGACGCCGAAGCGGTCGGTGAGCCAGCCGCATCGACTCTCCTCGCCACCATCGGACGTCAGGCGTTCCCACAACCTGTCCACCTCTTCTTGATTAACACATTTGACGTGGAGCGACATCGCCGGACTTAGTTTGAAGTGGGGGCCGCCGTTGATGATGCAAAACTCCTGCCCAGCCAACTCGAACACGGCGGTCATGATGTCGCCGGCCTTGCCCATGCCGGCTTCAGCGTAGCGTGTGATGCTGGTGACACGCGCATCATGGAAACACGACGTGTAGAGCTCGAGCGCTTCCTCGACCCGTCCGTCAAACCACAAGTTGGTGACAATTTTCTGCATATCTCAATCCCCGCTCTTGAGGTCAACTACGTACGACATCATCGACTTGATCTTCTTGCCCGCTGCTGACGAGAAGCGGTACACGTCGCAGAAAGCCAATGACCCTCCCTGCTCGAAATTCATGACGCCATTGACCACACCGTCGACCCCGTGAGTGACGATAGAATGGATGACCAACTCGTTGGTGACAACAGTTTTCATTGATTCCAAAGTCGCCCTGACAGCCTCCTTGCCACTCCTCAGGTCGGCCTCGCCGATGATTTGCCAGCGGACGTCCTCAGTAAGACAGTCAAGTATGGCCTCGACATCGCCCCGGGCGAAGGCGATGTTCAGATCTCTTAGCAAGAGTTTCTTGGGAGCATTGCCGCAATCGGCATGTATTGTGAGTTTGGTCATGTCATTTCCGTAGTAGCGCCGTCAGCGGGACCGAGGTCGAATGGGACGAAGCCCACGGCTGCGATTGGTTGCTTGCCGTCCGGCTCCTCCCGCGGTCGCTGTTCTTGTACCGCCTGCCTGGGGCAAGGATCCGGATTCGGGCGCCGGCGTTACTCGCCGATGCCCTCGTACCAGCCGGCGCCGAATAACAGATCGCCTCGGCGCACCATCCAGCTGTGTTTGGGGGCGTCTTCGCCCGTCTGTGGGTGGGTGAAGAGGTAGCTCACCCATTCGCCGCCGCCTTGCTCGGTGATGGCGGCAAAGGCCTCCCCGTAGTTGTAGCCGTTGGCGTCAATGCGGACGCGCGTCGTTCCCACAAGATCAGGCCGTGTGGAATGACCGATTGTGTACAGGTCGCCGTCGCGGTCCTCTATGACGAAGACATACCACGGGCCGTCGGCGCTTTCGGGCGAATTGTAGTAGGCCAAGGTCGCTTCAAGGCCCTGGTCGTCGTACAGGGTCAGGGCCCGGGCAACGAGTAGGCGCGCGTACTCCGATGGGTCGTCACTCTTTGGCGGCGGAGTATACCAACCGCTGACAAATATGAGCCCATCCTCCAGCACGGCGTAGTAGTGCTTAACTTCCTCGATCGCGTGGAATGGGTTCCGCTCGTCCATGGTGGGCGCGCTTATAACGTCTCGGACGAAGATGCCCTCCGGGGTCGCCCTCATCATGTCAGCGGCGTAGAAGTATCCCGCGTCGTCATACGCCTCCGAACCCACCGTCACGTTATGGCCGATGAACGTTTCTGCCGGATGCGCCAAAATCTCGCCGGTCTTCCAGTCGACGATAAACGTGTACCAACGGCCGTCGATGCTCTTGGCGGAGCTGTGATAGGCGATCGTCGCGTCGTAGCCTTCGGCGCGATAGCGCTCAATCGCTCGCGTTACCGTCGCAACGGTGAAGTGGGCCTGTTCACATTTAGAGGGCAGCAGAGAGTGCCACTCGGGCGTGCTGTACCAACCCGAACCGATGATAATCTCGCCCCTGCGAACAGCCCAGGAATGCTTGAGCTCGCAGTCGCCGCTCTCGGGATTGGTGAAGTAGTAAGACCGAATCCACCTGCCTTCTTCGGTCACGTCCAGGAACTCCGGGCCGAAGCGGTTGCCGGCGAGGTCGATGCCTGCCGGCCCCAACAGGCTCTGTCCCACCAGTTCCTTGATAGTCGGATGCGCAAGCATGTTCGTATCCGTGTCCATCACGTAGATGTACCACTCGCCGTCAACGCTCTCGGGGTCGTTGTACTTCTCCAACAGCGCATCCAACCCTTGGACGTCGTACACGTCCACCGCGTCCTGCACGAACCATTGCGTGTAACCCCAGGGATCCTCGTATTTTGTGGGCAGGGGAACCACGTTATCGTACCAACCAGAGGCGAATATAAGCCCGTCGTGGAGCTGTAGCCAGGTATGCTTGTCTCCCTCTTCTACCGGCGTGTCACCGTCGTAGGTGCGGTAGAAGTAGCTAACCCACTGGCCTTCCTCGGTCGTCTTGAGCATCTCAGCGCCGTACAAATAACCTTTGGAGTCCCGTCGTTGGGAAGACGCAGCGCCGAGCAAAGCGGGGTTTGGATGCAGAATCAGCTCATCGTTTTCCGGGTCGACTATGAACAGGTACCAGCGTCCTACAGCGCTTTCTTCGGAGAAGTAGTGCTCGAACGTCTTCTCTCTGCCTTCGGCAATGTACATGTCGATGGCCCGCTGGACATACGCCTGGGTGAACTCGGCCGGCTGATCGGTGGTCGGAGGTTCTAGGGAAACGTTGGCGACCGGGCTGTATTCATACCATCCGGAGACGAATAGCAGCCCATCGTAGCGATCCGCCCAGGCGTGCTTGAGCTGTTGTTCGTCCGTAGCGGGGTTGTGGAACACATAGCTGACCCAACGGCCGTCCTCATCCGCGGCGGCCATCGGCGCCCCGAACTTGAAGCCCGTAATGTCAGTTCCTAACGGCCCGTGTAGGCTCTCGCCGATCAGGTCATTATTGAAATGAGCAATTATGACCCCGTCCCCGTCGATGATGCTCGTGTACCACTGCCCATCGAGGATGTCGGCCGAGGAATAACGCTCGATCGCGGCGTCTCTACCGTTATCAACATAATAGGAAATGGCTTGGTCGACGAGCCACACGGCGTAGGCGTTGGGGTTGGACTTGCTCGGTGGGTCGATCTGCGTAGCCTGAGCTCCGCCGTCGCTCCGCGCGATGGCGAGTACGCCAACGACGAGGGCGAAAACGACGATAATGCCCGCATGCTCCCGAAGACTTTTCAGAGAAGAGAACATTTGCCACCGCCTCATAAGTTTGTCTTAATCGAGACATTGTACCACGTCACATTTGGGTTAATAATCCGGGGCCGGATAGATGGCGGGACGGTCATGGTGTGATGACCGTGTACCGGGAAACAAGGCGGGTGGAGGAGCTGGGGGCCGGGTCGGGGGCAAGCTGACGTAGGCGTAAACTTCCCCCTAGCAGGACGTAGCCTGCGAGCACTTTGTCTCCGGGATTCCTTCCACGACGGGTGGACAGCCGCAGCAGAGAAAGTGGACAGAACGCCGGCAGGCGAATCGGAGGGCGGCGAACAGTGGCAGCTACGAATGTGGACAAAACGCTGGTGGGGGGCCGAAGCGAGGGCTGAGGGCCGCGAGGGTTCAACAAGCGCCTCGGTCTACGAACCCTCCCCTGCCGCCGTCTCCCACCTGGCCATCCGGTAGCCGACGCGGGGCTCGTTGAAGATGTAGGCGGGGTTGTCGGCGTCGTCGCCCAGCTTGCGGCGGAGGTTCTTTATTACAGAGCGCACCGCGCCGGTGCGTCCGGAGTGGGCCGGACCCCAGACCCGTCGCAGAAGCTCGCAGTGGGCCAGCACCCGGCCGGCGTTGACCGATAGCTCGAAGAGCATCCGGTACTCGGTGTCCGTAAGCCGCACGGGACGGCCCGCCAGAGAGACCCGGCGTTCGGCGTAGTCGACCGTCAAGTCGCCAAACACGTAGGGCTCGGGCGGCTCAGGCGACACGGTCGCCGTCCACCTCCGCAGGACCGCCTGGACCCTCGCCACTAACTCGGTCGGAGAGAAGGGTTTGACGATGTAGTCGTCGGCCCCCGCCTCCAGCGCACGCGCCACGGTCCGATCACCGCCGTAGGCCGACAGGAAGATCACCGGCACGTTCGAAAGCCCGGGGACGCTCTCCATCAGCTCGACCCCGTCGGCCCCCGGCAGCATCAGGTCGAGAAGAGCCAGGTGCGGCCTCGTCTCTTCCAAGAGGCGGCCCACCTCCTCCGGGTCGCCGGTCACGAGGGGCTCGTAGCCCGCTTCAGAGAGCGCGTCGCGCACGTGTCTGAGCGTCTGCGGGTCGTCGTCCACCGCAAGGACGCGGACCCGGTTCCTGCCGGCCCGCCCCTGCCGCGATGATGAGGACTGCGCCGCCTCCGCCGGGGCAACGTGCCCGGAAGCCTCGACCGCCGGAAGCGTGAAGGTGAACCGGGCCCCCAAGCCTGGACCATCGCTCTCGGCCCATATCCGGCCCCCGTGCGCCTCCACTATCCCCTTGCAGATGGCGAGCCCCATGCCCGACTCCGCAAGCCTGCCCCCGCCGTCCTCGCCTTCGAGCCTGGAGGACTTCCGAAACAGGCGCGGCAGGCGCTCGGCGGATATCCCCACGCCATCGTCGGCGACGCAGACCTCCACGTGACTGTCACTCTGCACGGCGGTAACCCGGATGCCGGACGACTCCGGGGAGTGCCTAGCGGCATTGCACAGCAGGTTGTCCAGCACCTGGGCGATGCGCCGACGGTCGGCCGTCACCATGGGCAGGTCCGGCGAAAGGTCGACGAGGACGTCGTGCCCTCCCCCTCCGCTCAGGAACGTGTTCATGGCCTGGTCCACCAGGACGGCCACGTCGGCGGGTTGGGGAAAGACCGGCAGCGCGCCCACCTCGATGCGCGCCACGTCCAGCAGGTCGGTAATGAGGCCCTGCATGTGGTCGGCCTGCTCTTCGATGATCCTGTGGAACTGGAGCGTCTCCGCCGGGTCCAGGGATGGCCCCAGGCCCCGCAGCGTCGCGACAGAGCCTTTGATTGAGGTCAGCGGCGCGCGCAGCTCGTGGCTCGCCATCGCCAGGAAGTCGGCCCTCAGCCGGCCCACCTCCTCCAACTCCGTCAGGTCCTGCAAGGTGACCACGTAGGTCTCCACCTCTCCCCCGTCCGAGCGTATGGGCGTGGCGTTGACCAAGACGGACACGCTGTCCCCGCCGGGCGCCAGCAGCGCGATCTCCTCGGCCCGCACAGTCTCGCCCGCGCTCATCATCCGGGCCAGAGGCAGTTCAGGCAGCGCCGTCTCCTGCCCGTCCGCACGCCGGATGGTCAACGTGTACAGGAACTCCTCCGGCGACTGGCCCGGCCGTCCCAGGCTGGCGGTCAGTCTTCTCGCCTCTCGGTTGAAGGACACCGGCGTCCCGGTCTTCGCATTGAAGACGACCACGCCCACCGGCGAGGTGTCGATCAGCGTCTCGAGGTCCGCCTTGGCCCGCCGCTCGTCCCGGTGGGCACCGGCGTTGGCGATGACCAGCGCCGCCTGGGAGGCGAACATCACCAGGGTCTCCTCGTCGGCGAGGCTGAACTCCTCCCCGTCCTCCTTGTCGCCCACGAAGACATGGCCCACCCGGACTCCCCGGTGGAACATGGGCGCAGCCAAGAAGCGGTAGACCGGGCCCAGCGCGATGGGAGTGGCGAACCCGGCAAAGCCCAGGCCCCGGACGTGCTCCTCCAGGTCGGGCAGGCGCAGGGGGCCGGAGATGTGGGTCAGGGCCTGGAAGATGCCCAGCGCCTCGGGCGTCAGCCGGAGCCGCTCCGACTCCTCGTCGCTCAGCCCCGACGACAGGAAGTCCTGCGGGGCGCCCCCGTCGCCCAGGAGGGTCATCACCCCGTGACGGGCGCCGGTCAGGGAGCAGGCAGAGTCCAGCGCCCCTTGGAGCACTTGGTCGAAGTCCAGGCTCTCGTTGATTCGGAGACTGGCAGCGCTCAGGCGGGAGAGACGCTCCCGCAGGGACTCGATCTCTCGCAAATAGCGGTCGGCTTCCTTCAACTCATCACCCCCGTCGGAGCGCTTTTGCGCCTCTACCCCGGAACCGACTGGCTCCATTCGACCGGGCTGCGTTCAGGCCCGTTCTGGACTATTGTGCCCTAAGTCCGCAAAAAGCACAAGAATTACACGCATAAAATAGCCTAAAGCACATAAATTACATACGTAACTGGATTATAATATCTGCCGCACCGTAGTTGCTAACGGGAGTCTCCCAGTGTGGTTTTAGGAGGCGGGTTTGGAGTACGAGGGCTTGGACATGGGGAGCGAATTGGTGCGGCCCCATCCGACTGAAGAGCATGAAGAGTATAGGGTGCCATTGGAAGAAAGGGACGGAAGCTCGAGGGATGTCGTGAGGGAAGCAGAGCTTCACCTGGAGAAGAAGGCCGCTCTGAGAGCCGCCCTGCGACTGCCCAGGCTGTTCCCGGCGCCGTGAGCGTGGCCGGTCTTTCTTTTGTTTCAAAAATGCCGTAGCGGCGTGTACGGCGGCAGCGGCCCGTCCGGCGGAACTTGAAAACCTGCGGGCGAGTCTAGGCGAAAACCAGGTCACGCTGGACTGGGACAAGGTTCCAGGAGCAACGGGCTAAGACTACGTGCAAAGGTGGCAGATCAGAAAATCAACGATTGCTAAGACAACGCGCAGGATATCTGCCGCAGGACACTCCTGAAGCGACTTGACGAAGGCAAGGCACCTGACTGGACTGTGCTGATCTTGGGTGGGTGATGGCAACATGAGTGACACTTCAACCGGGAACGCACTCGCCGAGCACGTGCCCCACCAGGCGCTCATCCTTGACTTCTGGGACAATGAAGGACGGCCCATTCTCGCATTCCGGTGGCCTTGGGGACGGCCTCGCAAGCACGAGGGACTGGGATGCGCTACTACCTAAACCTTGTGATCCAATCTAAGCTCCCGACGGTGGTGGCTCTGGCCGTACTGCTCTACTCCACCCTGGTCGGATGGTACTGGGTCTGGGGAATATTCTTCCTGTACTGGGCCGTGTCCGGCATCGTGATGGGGCACGCCTTCGTGGTGCAGACCGTTTCGCGCGATGAAAGCCCCGTCCTGTTCTGGCTGATCAGCATCGCATGGCTGGTTCTCGCCGGCCTGACCATCTTCGACGACTTCTTCCCTGAGATCGCCCCACTCTGGATCGGAGAGAGCAATGGCTGACCGCAGTGGAATGCCCAAACTGCCGGTCGACGCCTACACCTCACAGGAGTGGTTTGACCGGGAGCAGGAGCGCATATTCTCGCGCACTTGGGCCTGCGCCGGCTTTGCCGAGGACATAAGCGAACCCGGTCAGTACGTGGCGGTGCAGGCCGGGCTAAACAACATCTTCATAGTCATGGGCCGGGACAGGCGGCTGCGTGCCTTTCACAACATCTGCCGACACCGGGGAACCCAACTGCTGCGGGCCGTGGGTAAAACCCAGCGGGCCATCGTCTGCCCCTACCACGACTGGACCTATGACCTGGAAGGTTGCCTGATCTCTGTCCCCAGCCGCGATAGCCAGTTCCCCGGCCTCGACATGAATGGAATCAGCCTGAAGAAGGCGTCGGTGGATTTGTGGCGGGGGATGCTGTGGGTGCACCCCGAAGACAACGCAGGCTCCATCATGGAGTGGTTCGGCGAGGTGGAGCCTTACTTGGGGCCGCACGAAGTGGACAAGCTGGTGGAGTATGAGGACGGCCGCACCGACCACGTCATCAAAGCCAACTGGAAGATCGTGGTGGAGAACTACATCGACGGCTATCACTTGGCGCACCTTCACTCCGGAACATTGGCGATGTACGACCATTCGCGCATCGAGTCGGGCTTCGCGGGTCCCCACTTCGCCTTCCGGGAACCCCTGGCGCCGGAATACGCCGAGGACGTGGAGAAGAACTCCCCCTATCCCCTGGCGATCCCTGCGGAGCGGGTCGGCGCGTGGGTGCCGATGCTCTTCCCCGGCATCGGGCTGGCGGAGACTGAAAGCTCCTGGTCGCTGTTCCACGTGACCCCTCTTGCCCCCGACCGCACGCGAGTGGTGACCCGCACGAAGATGGCCAACGCCTCGTCGTGGCAGTTCACCCGGCAGGTGGCCAGTTCCTGGAACTTCTGGGCCAAGCGCGTCACCGGCAAGTACGAAGGTGGTGAGGACGACCCCATGGCCTCGGGTGACTTCATGGCAGAGGACGTCTATGCCTGCGAACAGCAGCAGAAGTCCCTGAAGAGCCCCTACTTCGAGCACGGCCCTTCGTCGATGGGCGAGGCGGGCGTGCGGGGTCACCAGGAGTTGGTGCGGGCCTGGGTCGAAGG